>DASZFU010000139.1:0-123768 GCA_035939495.1 Candidatus Angelobacter sp.
CATGTACCCCAGCCGTTCGGCGGGATAGTCCGGATCCAGAGGCACATAAGCTGCTCCCGCCTTGAGCACCGCCACCAAGCTCACCACCATCTCCAGGCTGCGCTCCATCATTACTCCCACGCGCGACTCCCAACCCACTCCCAACTGCTGCAGATGCCGCGCCAGTTGGTTGGCGCGGGCATTCAACTCCTGATAGTTGAGCGCCTGGCCTTCATAGTCGACAGCGATGGCTTGCGGGGTCCGGTGGGCTTGCTCTTCGATGAGATCGGGGACGAACTTGCCTTGGGGATAAGCAACGGTGGTGCGGTTCCATGCCTCCAGAATCTGTTGGCGCTCTTCAGTTCCCAACAGCGGCAACTCGACAATCGACTGAGCAGGATTGGCCACGATACCGCTCAGCAGCATCCGGTAATGCCCAATCATCCGCTCGATGGACGCCGCTTCAAACAGGTCTGTACTGTACTCAACGAAGCCTTCCAAGCCGGAATCGGTTTCTCCCAGCACCAGGGATATCTCGAATTGAGCCGAGCCAGCAGTTATCTCAAAAGGAAGTATCTTTGCCGTTCCCCATTGCAGTTCCGTCCAGGGAACGTTCTGCAGAACAAACATTACCTGAAACAGAGGCGATCGGCTGAGATCCCGCTGGGGCAAAAGAACTTCGACCAGCTTTTCAAAGGGCATGTCCTGGTTGGCGTATGCCTCCAGGGTTGTTTCCATGACTTGCCGCAACAACGTAATGGAATCAGGCTGGTTGGAAAGATCCGCTCGCATGACCAGTGTATTAACAAAGAAGCCAATCAATCCCTCAGCCTCGGTCTTTGAACGCCCGGCGATTGGCGATCCCACCGCTATATCGAATTGGCCGGTGTAACGGCTAAGCAGTGCCTGGAAGGCTCCAAGCAAAATCATGTAGACGGTCGCACCTTGCTTGCGGCTCAAAAGCTTAAGCGCTTCTGAAAGTTCACGAGGAAGGGCGACATCGATGATCGCTCCGTCATGGCCTTGGATGGGCGGACGTGGCCTATCCGTAGGCAGAGCCAGAGGCTCGATTCCTCCCAGTTTTTGTTTCCAATATGAAAGCTGCTTTTCCAACAGCGGACCACTCAATAGCTCACGCTGCCAGGCGCTGAAGTCTGCATACTGAATGTCCATCTCGGGCAAGGGAGAAGGTTTCCCGGCGGCAAAACTGTTGTAAATTACTGACACTTCACGCACCAGAACAGCCATTGACCACTGATCACTTACGATGTGATGCATGTTGAAAACCAGAACATGGTCCTCGCCGGCAAGCCGCAGCAACTTCACGCGAAACACCGGTCCATTTGCCAAGTCAAAAGGTTGGCGAGCTTCGTAAAGCGCCATCCTTAGCGCTTCCGCTTCACGCTCGGATTCAGGGAGATGCCCAAGCTCCGTCACCGGAATCTCAACCACGACGTTTTCATCGATGACCTGTAGCGCTTCCCCTTCTGCGCTAACGAAGCGGGTACGAAGCGATTCGTGCCGGCGGACTACTTCCTGCAGGGTTCTTTCCAGGGAGTTGACATCCAGCGGACCTTTAACCCGAATGGCGTCAGGCATGTTGTACGCAACGTTATCGGGTTCAAGCTGGCTGATGAACCACAGACGCTCTTGTCCATAAGAAAGAGCCAGTTTTTGCGTACGAGCTACGCGGCGGATCGGGGGCGTCTGTACTCCGGAAGCCTCCAAAGATTGGGAGGTAGTTGCCGAACCTCCGGACAGCTTCGCCTCTTCAATGGCCAAGGCCAGTTCGCGAACCGTGCGAAGCTTGAATAGCTGCTCAATCGAGACAGGAATACCCAAATCTCGTGTGCGAGCGGTCACCTTGAGACCTATCAGCGAGTCGCCGCCCAACTCAAAGAAATCATCATCGATTCCAATGGGGGACACTCCCAGCACCTCGGTCCAGATTCGCACCAACAAAATTTCCGTTGCGTTGGAGGGAGGTGCCATTGGACGGTCAAGATTGGGGCGTTCATACAGGCGTTCAGCCGGCGCTTCCTCTTCGACTGCGTCGGTCTTATTGAGTCGCGCCACCAACTCCAAATCCCGGGTGGAAATGATTGCCTGCGGACCAGGTCTGGAGCGCAAGAGCCGCCGAAGCACCGCAACCGCTTCTTCCGGCTTGATACCATTGGCAGACGACAACGCGGGTTGGTCTGGATCGTTCCATGCATCCCAGTTGATTGACAGCGTGAAACAGCGACTGCGGAAGAACTCCCGGCGCGCGAGTGAGTCGAGAAAAGCATTGGCCGCCGCGTAGTCTGCTTGCTCCGCTTCGCCGACAACCGCGACCAGCGAAGAGCAGAAAACCATAAAGTCCAGATCATCTTCAGCGAGTAGTTCGCAGAGTACGAGCGCACCATCGATTTTTGGGGCAAGCACAGCAGCTATATCGTTGCGGGTTTTCGATGCAATGGGCGCTTTCTTAGATACCGCGGCCGCGTGAATCACACCATCAATCTTGCCCCAGGCTTCCCGGACACGTTGGTGTAATTTCCGCATCTGCCCGCGATCAGCGATATTCGCCTCAAAGATCAGGACCTTGGCGCCTTTCTCTTCCCAGGCGCGAATGCGATTGATCTGTTTAACCGTGGGATCGTCAACGTGAGTTTCGGCCCAGTTGTTCCACTGTTCGCGCGGTGGAAAGGGCGAAGTGTCGACCAAAACGAGAGCCGCCTGGGCTTCTGTGGCCAGCCATTCGGCAAAATGAAAACCGATGCCCGTCAGTCCGCCTGTGATCAGATACACGCCTCGTTCACGAACCGGGTCCGGGCCGCTTGCGGAAAAATGCGCGGGCTCAAAGGTATGGATCCAACGTTGTCCGCGGCGGTAGCTGATCGTGGATTGCTGTGCTTTTGTTTCCAACTCGGCAACCAGTTGATCGAGCAAAGATTGCTCGATCCACGATCCCTCGGCCGGCACGTCGATATCAACGCTTTTGCAAACTACTTCCGGCAGTTCTCGAGGAGTTGTCCGGCATAACCCCAGCAATGTCGATTTGGCTGGGGAGAGGCTTTCGTTTCCGGTGATCTCGTGCAAACCGCTGGAAACGATCGTGCATTGAAGCGGTCCAATGCCTGAGTCTGCCGTCGCAGCTTGAATCAGGTGCAATGGACTATAAAAAGCTAAATCCAGATCTTGCTCAATCGATTCGTTCGAGCCAACATTCCAGAGGTGAAGAACCTTCCTGGGAAGTTGTCCTTGCTCCCTCAATACGGAAAAGAGTGCATCGTAATCATCTCGGGAGGCTGGATGGATGGCATACGTCCTATTATCAATTCTGGCGAATTCCCGGCCGGCAACTACCGTCACAATGTTGTACTGTTTTTGTGTAAGTCTGAGGGCAAGCTTCGCTGCCATACCCGAGTTGCCGGCGAACATCAATACCGTTGCATTGTCTGCGGTCACAGCTTCCGTCGCCGGGTAGATGCGTGCTGTTTCCTTCCAGGAAGGCAGGTACAACCACTGATCGAGCTTCTTTCGAGAAACGTCGGGACGGGAAGTGCGTGAATGGGATGGCTCAACCCAGTAACGCCGGCGCTCGAATGGATAAGTCGGTAATGGAATTCTTTTGCGTTTTTCGCCCGCTGCAAATGCATTCCAATCGACCTTTGCGCTATTAAGCCAGAGATGGCCCAAGGTGGCGAGGATGTGCTTAACATCCGATTCGCCAGGATGAGAGTCTGGCAACGAGGTCAACATTACAGGTAGATCTGATTTCGCTATGGTCTGGCGGACCGCAGTCATGTTGGTATGACCAGGCCCGACTTCCAGAGTTACCCTTTCAGGTCCATCGCAAACATTCTGAATTCCCTTGGCGAACTGGACGGTTCCACGCAGTTGCTTGCCCCAATATGCAGAATCGGTAGCCTGTTCCGCAGTGATCCAATTGCCTGTAAGGTTCGAGAGATATTTAATCCGTGGAGCGTTCAACCGAACCTTTTGGACTTCAGCAGTGAATTGCCCAATAATCGGCTCCATCATCGCCGAATGAAAGGCGTGAGAAGATTGCAGCCGGCGATGGACGACCTGCTGTTGGGCCATCTCTTTTTCAACCACGTCGACGATGTCAAGGGGACCAGTCAATACGCAAGAGCGGGAGCCATTGATTGCGGCCAGTTCCAGTCCCATTCCCAGAAACTTCTGGAGTTCCTCTTCCGAAGCTGCCGCAGCGAGCATTCCTCCGCGAGGACAACTATGCATCAGACGGCCCCGAACGGCCACCAGCTTCAGTGCATCCTCGAGCGAAAATACGCCCGCAAGGCATGCAGCCACATACTCGCCAATGCTATGCCCGAGCATGGCGTCTGGCTGAATGCCCCACGACATCCACAACCTGCCCAACGCATATTCAATAACGAAGAGCGCAGGTTGAGTGGTTCGTGTCTCCCGCAATTCCGCTTCCGCCCATTCATAGTTCTCGGGATTCGGATAGAGCACGCTGCGCATGTCGAACTGTAAGCTGGGCTGAAGCAGTTCCGAGCATTGATCCACCAACTCACGGAACAGGGGCTCATGGGCATAGAGATGTTTGCCCATGTTCACGTACTGCGATCCTTGTCCTGGAAACAGGAACGCCACCCTGCAACTCTCGCGGGAGACGACCGAACCCGGCAAGGACTTTGCTTCCCGTCCTTTGAGTATTTCGACTGCATCGGTCACACCCTCAGCCACAGCGAAGCAGCGATGGTTAAACGTGGCGCGTCCTATTTGCAGAGTATGCGCAATATTCGCCAGGCTGACCGAATCGTTTTTCCTTAAATAAGCTTCCAGGTTCGCGGTTGCCGCTTCCAAGGCAGTAGCTGTTTTTGTGGAGAGCAACACCAACTGCCATGGACGACACGAGGAGATGGAATCATCTGCGGGAGCTTCCTCCACGATGACATGACAGTTGGTGCCGCCGATGCCCAGCGAACTCACTCCTGCCCGCCGTGGCCCGTTTTCGGTCGTCCACTTCAGAGGCTTCGCATTTACGTAAAACGGGCTATGCGCGAAATCAATCTTGGGATTGGGCTGTTCGAAATGGAGCGTCGGGGGAATCAATCGATGCTCAAGAGCGAGAGCAGTCTTAATCAAACCGGCAACTCCGGCGGCCGCATCGGAGTGGCCAATATTGGACTTCACCGAACCAAGTACACAATAGCCGCTCTTGCCGGTAAATCCGCGAAATGCCTGAGTGAGGGCAGTCACCTCGATGGGATCGCCCAGCTCTGTTGATGTGCCGTGCGCTTCAACATAGGTGACTGTTTCCGGGTTGACGCCTGCCTCAAGCAGGGCCTTCTGAATCACTTCACGCTGACCGACGATACTAGGAGCGGTATAGCTGACTTTGTTCGCGCCGTCATTGTTGATGGCCGAGCCTTTGATTACGGCGCGTATGTTATCCCCATCGCGGATCGCGTCTTGCAATCTTTTAAGGACAACGATTCCAATCCCATTGCCTCTCACCGTGCCTCGGGCGCGCGCATCAAACGCCCGGCAATGACCGTCGGGAGAGAGAATGCCGCCTTCCTGATAAACTTCGCCAATCCTCTGCGGAGTGCGGACCGTGATCCCACCAGCCATCGCCATATCGCATTCGTGGTTGAGGAGTGCCTGGCATGCCATGTGGACTGCTGTCAGTGAAGTCGAACAGGCGGTCTGCACAGTGAGGCTGGGGCCGGTTAAATCAAGCTTGTACGACGCTCGTGTCGCAATGAAATCTGCGCCGTTGGCAAACAAGACAGGACCGGCGTCCTTGGTGTACAATGAGTTGGCATCGTTGACGAGATTTAAGAGATAAGTTTGTGGGCCGCTGCCGGCATAAACGCCGATCTTACCTGGAAAATTTTTGGGTGTGTATCCGGCATTCTCAAGGGCCTCCCAGGAGCATTCCAGGAAAATCCGTTGCTGGGGATCGATCAGTTCCGCCTCGCGCGCGCTGATATCGAAGAATCTGGCGTCGAAGAAATCGGGGTTGTCTACGATCGCGGCACGCTTAATGTAAAGTGGAGACGCCAGCTCTTCTTCGCTGACGCCGGCAGCCCGCAACTCGTCATCGGTGAGGTCGATGATCGATTCAACTCCCCCCGCCAGGTTATTCCAATATTCTTCGGCGTTGTTGCAGCCGGGTAACCTGCAAACCATCCCCACAATCGCCAGCTCTCGTGTAGCGGGCCTCTGCCGTCCAGTCTCGACGATTTGCTGCAAGGAAGCGGATTCAACCTTTACCGAGGTAATTTGTTCCGTCTTTAAGCGTTCCGCCAATGATCGAATGGTTCGATACTGGAGCAACTCGACGATCTGCAAGTTCACACCGAAAGCACTTTCCAGCGCGGTATGAACAGCGGGAACCATGAGCGAATTGCCGCCGATCTCAAAGAAGCTGCTCTCGACGTCAACTTCATCCAGGTGCAGCACCTGTTTCCAGATGTCTGCGATAATCGCTTCGGTTTCATCCAGCGGCCGTTGCCCTTGAGCAGCGAATTTGAATGCGAATTCAACCACTGGCAATGCCATTCGGTCCAGCCGGCCATCGGAACGAAGCGGCATTCTTTCGAGCAGCACCAACTCCGAGGGCACCATGTATTCCGGCAATATTCGCTTCAATTGAGCGCGCAGGTTCTCACGCCATTTCTGTTCTACGCTACGGTCGGCAGTGGCTGACGGAACGATGTATGCAACCAGCCGGTTGTCGGTCGCCTGAAGCGCCACCACCGTATCCTCCACGCCCGGTTGCTGCTGAATCACGCCCTCGATCTGGTTGAGTTCAATCCGCCGCCCGCGGAGTTTTATCTGACGGCCTTGGCTATCCATCAACTCCAGCATGCCGTCAGGGCGGTAACGCACCATATCGCCGGTGCGATACAGACGTTCGCCTTCTTTGCCGCTAAAAGGATGGGGCACGAACCGGCTGGCGGTCACATCGGGATGATTCAAGTATCCCCGCGCTACTGTCGCTCCTGCCAGACAAAGTTCTCCGGTCACGCCGATCGGGACAGGCTCCATTAGCTGGTCGAGCACATAGGCCTGGATGTTCATCACCGGTTTGCCGATCGGGAACCCTCCATTCTCCCGCCGCCGTGGCCGCCGTCGCGGCAGCAGTGCCTGGGTGGCATAGCCGGTATGCTCCGGTTGGGCATAGTGGTTGAAGAGCCGCTCGATTCCATTTCTTTCGTAAATTTTCTGTGCCGTGGCCGGCGAGGCGGCTTCCCGGGTGAGAATAATTGTTTGCGCGCCTTTCGCTGTTCCTTTAATGCGAACCAGTTCCCGCACCGCTGAAGGAGGCATTTGGATCAGCTTGGTCTGGCTGTATTCAGCGATCTTTGCCGGATCA
The DNA here is from genome assembly GCA_035939495.1 of Candidatus Angelobacter sp. GTDB lineage: Bacteria > Acidobacteriota > Terriglobia > Terriglobales > Acidobacteriaceae > Angelobacter. The sequence continues at coordinate 7,337 of DASZFU010000139.1, forward strand.
AATGCGTCATCGGTCAAAAAGAGGGTTCCACCGTTACACAGCGGAGTAAACATTTCGAAGAGGGATTCACTTAAGTCGACTGACGTAGATGCCAGAACTTGTGACAGATCGTCGGCCGCAAAAGCTGTCCGGGCCCACTGCAGCATCGCAACTGCATTGCTATGTTGAATGCCCACGCCAATGGGATCTCTAACCAGGTCCAAACGATAGAACACACAAGCCAGATTCTCTGGAACACTTCGACCTGAATTCCGGGCACTCTGCTCGCTTATTTGGGGCCATTGCTCGTCCAGCAGGACTGTTATGCCAGTGTAGTGTAGAAAACTCGAGGCCAGTGTCTTCTGTGTCAGCAGTACTATCGGCTGCGCGGCTTCCAGCAGCGCGCCCAACTGATCTGGGCTTGCCTTTGGATCCAGTGGCACATAGGCTCCTCCGGCTTTCAGCACACCCAGGATTGCTACGATCACTTCCGGTCGGCGCCCCATGCAGACCGCCACTCTCATTTCGGGGCCGACACCCAGGCTCCTCACATAACTTGCTAACTGGTTAGCTCGGCAGTTCAATTCCTCGTAGCTCAGCGAGTGTCCGTCGTGCCGTACAGCCTCCATTTGTGGAGTCCGCTCCGCCTGCTCCTCAAAAAGCTCATGGATGCAGCGCAACGATATGTCAGCCGTGGTGCGGTTCCAGTCATACAGAATCTGACGGCGCTCGCTTTCCAGCAGCAACGGCAATGCCGCTATGCTCAGCTTGGGATCGCGCACCATCTCATGCAAGACTTGGTTGAAATGCCGCAGCATCTGCCGGATGGTCTCTCGCTCGAACAGATCGGTGCTGTATTCGGCAAACCCATGCAGACCCTCGGGGCTTTCTTCCATGATGAGGCTCAAGTCGAACTTCGCTCCGCTGGCGGCCGGGGGCAATATCGCCATCTCGAAGCCCGGCAGATTCATCGTTCCGCTGCCGGCATTCTGTAAAACCATTCCTACCTGAAAGAGCGGGTTTTGGCTGGGATCTCGATGAGGCTCTAACTCATCGACCAGCTTTTCCAATGGGACGGCCTGATGAGCGTACGCGGCCAGACAGGTCTCCCGCGTTCGACCTAATACCTCTCCAACTTGCGGACGGCCTCCCATATTGGCCCGCAGCACGATCGTGTTCATGAAAAACCCGATCAGAGCCGCGAGTTGCGGATGGACCCGATTCGCAATCGGTGAACCTACAGCGATGTCCTCTTGTCTGCTGTAGCGTGCCAAAAGAATCTGGAATCCAGCCAGCAGTGTCATGAAGAGCGTTACCCCATGCTCATGACCCAGCGACTTAAGTCCTGTGTTCAACTCGGCGGGAAGTCTCCATTCCTCGGTCGTTCCGCGAAAACTCTGCACGGCAGGCCGGGCATAATCCACGGGCAAATCCAACACCGAAGTGCCTCTTAACTGTTTCTTCCAGTATTCCAGCCCTTCTTTCAGCCCCCCGCCCTCCAGCATCTTCCGCTGCCAGGCGGAATAATCGGCGTATTGAATTTCCAGATCAGTGAGTGGCGATGGTTTGCCATGGCTGTATGCCTCGTACAACGCTGACAATTCGTTGACCAGCACCCCAACCGACCATCCATCGAAGACGATGTGGTGAATCGTGACCAGTAGTATGTATTCCTGTTCTGCAACCCGCAGCAGCCGGGCCCGGAACAATCCCCCTTCACTTAACAAAAACGGACAAGCCGCCTCGTCCGCGCGCTCACGAGTCACGTCTTCTTCCGCCGCCACACCGGTAGACGCATCCCGAAGATCGAGTTCAGGCAGCTCAAAGCTCTGGTCTTCGCAGATTTGAAGTTGAGGCTTCGGCCCTACTTGCACGAATTTGGCGCGCAATATCTCATGCCTTCGCACAATCTCCTGAAAGCCGAGCCGCAAGGCTTCTATATCCAAGTCGCCCTTCAATCGAACCGCGGCCGGCAGATTGTACGCCGCCCCACTGGAGCTATACCGATCAAGGAACCAAAGGCTTTCTTGCTGCGAAGAGAGCGGCAAGGCCTCCGATCGGTCGACGGGGACAATGGGTGGAAGTGAATCCGTCTTGACCTGGCTGGCAAAGCTATCGATAAATGCCGACAAGTCCCTGAGAACTGGAAACTCGAAGACCGTGCGCAACTCGATATCGTGGCCAAAAACCTGCCTAAGGCGGGAAAGCATCCGCGTTGCCATCAAGGAGTGTCCGCCCAGCGCAAAGAAATGATCCAGCGCGCTGATTCGCTGAACGCCCAGCAATTCAGTCCATATTTGCGCGACCAGTTCTTCGGTTTGCGTGCGCAATTCGACATGGCCTGCCACGTCGTCGCGTTGCGTGGTGAGTGAAGCCAACGCCCGGCGGTCAACCTTCCCGTTAGGAGTAAGCGGCAATTGATCTAGTAAGACAAAGTCAGAGGGCACCATGAAGACCGGAAGCCGTTTCTTCAAACTCGCTTGCAGACCGGCTACCGTGCTGCCTGCCTCTACAGCCACATAGGCGGCGAGACGCTTCTCTCCGGAGCGCTCGGGCGCCATTACTACTGCATGTTTCACTCCCTCGGTCGCCTCTAAAGCTGCCTCGATCTCGGTCAATTCGATCCGGTAGCCACGAATCTTGACTTGATGGTCGATTCGTCCCAGGAAATCCAGGTTCCCATCGGCGCGATAGGAAACTAAATCTCCGGTTCGATACAAACGTTCGCCATTGGTGCTGAATGGATTCGGAACAAATCTTTCGGCAGTCAAATTCGGCCGGTTCAGATATCCGCGCGCCAGGCCAGCGCCCCCAAGATAAAGCTCTCCTACAACTCCCACCGGCAAGGGCCGCATTCCGCGATCCAGCACATACGCTTGGGTATTAGCGATTGGCCTGCCAATGGGCACCGGAGAACTGCCTGGATTCCTTGCAAGCCACGCATAGGTTGAATAGGTTGTATCCTCAGACGGCCCATAGAGATTGCATACGCGCTGCACCGTCTTGAGGTTGTAGATATCTTGCACCAGTCCCCAAGTTAGAGCTTCGCCGGCAAGATTGATAGTTCGAACTGACTCCGGCACCGCCTGAATCCGCAACAATTCCCGCATCGCTGAAGGTACAGTGTTAACCAGCTTTACTCTGTTTGCTCCGGACATATTTGCAAGTCCCAGAGCATCCTTGACCACAAACACCGTTCCGCCGCAAGCGAGTGGTACGAAGATTTCAAAGATTGAGAGATCAAAACAAACTGAAGTTGACGCCAGCACGGCGCTCAAGTCTTCCGCAGCAAACGACTCTCGGGCCCAGTGCATGAGGATGACTGCGCTTCGGTGCGCAATGGCCACGCCCTTCGGTTTGCCGGTCGACCCCGAGGTATAGATCAGATACGCCAGATTCTCCGGCGTGGTCTGCCTTTCTAAATCTTTGTCGCTTTCTTGGCCAATCTTTTCCCGCTCTCGATCCAACAATACGACTCGTCCACCATAACCACTCAACTTTTCCAGAAGCGGTTCATGCGACAACACGACTGCCGCTTCGGAATCTTCCACCATGTATCCCAGCCGTTCTTCCGGATAACTTCCATCCAAAGGCACGTACGCGCCTCCGGCCTTCAGGACGCCAATCATTCCGGCTACCATCTCCCATCCGCGCTCCATGCAGATGCCTACCCGCACTTCTGGTCCTACACCGAGCTTGCGAAGATAATGAGCGATCTGGTTGGCGTGGCGATTCAGCTCCGAATACGTTAGCTCGCGCTCCGCGCTGACCAGCGCTACTGCTTCCGGCGTTTTCCTCGCCTGCTCTTCCAACAACTCCGGCAGGCATTTCTCGCGCTCATACTCGGGCGCAGTCTGGTTCCACGTCATTAACAGTTGAGTTTTTTCAGCAGAACTCAGAATCTCGATCTCGTTGGCCGGCTTCTGCACGGAAACTACGACCCCTTCCAGGAGAGACCGGTAGTGCTGTAGCAGTCGCTCCATGCGGGCCTTGTCAAACAACTCGGTGCTGTACTCCAGAGAAAGCTCCAACTGCCCCTCTATCTCACGGGCGGCCAACGTAAGATCAAACTTCGACGTGCCGGTGTGAAGCACCGATAGGGAGGTCTCCAGTCCGTCCCATGCAAGCTGGGGTAAAGGAGTGTTCTGAAGCACAAACATTGTCTGAAACAGGGGTGTGCGGCTCAGGTTCCGGGTTGGATCGAGGATTTCGACCAGCCGCTCGAAGGGAACGTCCTGGTGAGCATAGGCTTGCAGAGAAACTTCGCGCACCCGCGACAAAAGCTCAGCGACTGAACTATCTTCTGCGGAAGCCGTGCGCAGCGCCAGAGTATTCACGAAGAATCCGATCAGCGGCTCAACCTCGCGCACAACCCGGTTGGCGACTGGTGTGCCTATGGAGACATCTGTCTGGCCACTGTAGCGGCGCACCAGGATTTTGAAGGCTGTCAACAGTGTCATGAACAGCGTGACACCTTGTTGGCGGCTAAAGGACCTCAATTCCCCGGTCAATACCTGGGGCAAGAGCGAAACTTGCAAAGCTCCCGACAATACGGGGTTAGCAGCATAAGGACGGTCCGTGGGAAGATTAAGCGGTTCAACTCCTGCCAACTGTGCCTTCCAATACGCCGTCTGTTTTTCCACTCGCTCGCCTTGCAGCCACTCCCGCTGCCATTCTGCGAAGTCCGCATACTGAACCGGTAAAGGCGCCAGTGGAGAAGCCGCGCCCTGGCTGAATGCCAGGTAACATTCATTCAACTCTTGCAGCATGATCCCCAAGGACCAGCCATCGCACACGATGTGGTGAAGGACAACTACCAGAACATGATCCTGGCTCCCGGCCTGGACCAAGGAACCGCGAATGACAGGTCCAGTGGCAAGATCAAACGGAAGTCGCGCCTGCTGCCGGAGAAATTCTTCCAATTCGCTCTCGGCGATCTCCTGCGTGGGCAGGGCCAAATCCGACACCGGAGCGATCGCCTGAATCGCTTCACCGTCTATCTGCGGGAAGCTCGTTCGCAGCGCTTCATGGCGGTTAACGATCTCCTGCAAACTGGCCCGTAAAGCTTCTTTATTCAGTGGTCCCTTCACGCGCAAGACAACTGGGACGTTGTAAAGGCTTGCTTCTTTCTCGTAGCGCGAGAGAAACCACAAACGCTCTTGAGCATACGACAATCGCAAGCGCTGATCTCGTGGCACAAGCCGCAAAGGTGGAGCATCGGTTCGCGCCGTCCTTTCAATCTGAAGGGCTACACCGGCAACAGTCGGGTTCTCCAAAAGACATCGAAGCGGCAGCTCTACGCCCAGCACCTGCCGGATGCGCGACATCACTTGGACCGCCAGCAATGAATGCCCGCCCAGATCGAAAAAGTTTTCTTCTGCTCCCACCCGATCGAGGCGGATCACCTGGGCCCAAATTGCGGCCACCACCTCTTCCAACTCCGTCTGCGGCGCTCTTCCTTTGATCGCACTCCGCGTCGGATCAGGCAACGCCTTGCGGTCGATTTTGCCGTTGGGCGTCTTTGGCAGGCGCTCCAACAACACGAACTGGGTGGGAACCATGTATCGCGGCAGGCGCTCCTGTAAGTACTCCCGCAGGTGCTCCTCTTTGATTTCTGTTCCCGGTCTTGGCGCAGCGTAAGCGACCACTTGCCGGTCGGATCCGTTTTCCTTCACCACCACTGCGTTTTCCCGTACCGCCGGATGCCCGCTCAGAGAAGCTTCAATCTCGCCCAACTCGATGCGATAACCGCGCACTTTCACCTGCTGATCGGCGCGGCCCAGATATTCCATTTGCCCGGCATTGTTCCACCGCACCAGATCTCCAGTGCGGTACATGCGCTTGCCGGCAGTCTTACCGTAAGGATCGGGAAGAAAACGTTCGGCGGTTAGAGTGGCTCGTTTCCAATAACCATGACCTACACCTGTGCCCGCGATATAAAGCTCGCCGATGGCTCCAAGAGGCGCCAATTCGAGCTCCTTGTCCAACACGTAAAGCTGCGTGTTGCCTACACCCTGCCCAATCGTCACTTTGTTTTGCGGTTCTACCCTGGCCAAGGTTGAATAGGTTGTTGTTTCTGTAGGTCCATAAAGGTTGTTGATGCGCTTGAGGTTTCCCGCCCGCCACAACTCCGCTACCAGCTCATCTTTAAGAGCTTCACCGGCAAGATTTACTGTCAGCACTCCTTCGGGCAACGGTCCCTGCTCGATCACCTTAGAGATGGCGGAAGGCACCGTGTTCACTAGGCGCACACGGTTGGTATTTTTTCCTTCCTTGAGTCCTTCCCTCCAGGCGAGCACGTCGTTGGCGAGCACAACAGTTCCGCCACAACCGAGCGTTGCCCACAATTCAAAGATGGAAAGGTCAAAACAAACCGAAGTTGATGCCAATACGCCGCTCAATTCCTCTTGTGTGAAGGCGCGCTTCGCCCATGCCACAAATGACATGGCGTTCCTGTGCGAGAGCATTACTCCTTTGGGTACTCCCGAAGATCCCGACGTATATATCAGGTAGGCAACCTGCCGGCTATCACAACGCCGGCTGCTTCTTTCTGTGCTCTCTTTTTCGACGTTTTCCTTTTCCTTATCCAGGCACAGAACCTTGACGGTTGCCGTTTCAACCTTTTCCCTTAGATCCTCTTCTGTAATAACGACCTTTGCCCCGGCATCCTCGAGCATGAACCGCAATCGCTCCTGAGGGTATTGAGGATCGAGGGGCACATAAGCAGCCCTGGCTTTCCAAACACCGAGCATTGCGATCACCATTTCCGGTGAACGATTCATGCAGATCGCTACTAGGTCTTCTTCGCGTACTCCCAGGCGTTCAAGATACCGGGCCACCTGATCAGCCCGGCGATTCAATTCTCCATAATTCAGTTCTGCTTCGCCGCAAACGATTGCCACATCAAGTGGCTTGATTCCGGCTTGCTTCTCAATTAACTCATCAAGGAGATGATGGCTGTCATATTCAAGCTCCGTCCGGTTCAACTCCTCAATCAGTTTCTCGCGCTCGCGGCGCGAGAGAATTGGCAACTGGCTTACCGCAATCTCAGGGGTCGCGACGATTCCCTCTAGTAGAACCGGGAAGATGTCAGCCCAGCGCGCGATTGTGACCTTATCAAACAGGTCGCTGCTGTATTCCCAGGAGCCAACCAGCCCTTCGGGACTTTCGCCAACCATGAGTGTCAGGTCAAACTGTACTGTTCGCTGTTCTATTGCAACAGACTCCAATTGCAAACCACCCAATACAATCTGCGCCTGAGGTTGCCCCAATGCGAAACGCACGAAATCACCCGAGCGATTTCCATAGGTTTGTTGAAAGACGAACATGCTTTGAAAGATCGGAGGCACAGACGGATCGCGGGCAATGCCGAGTTGCTCAACCATCAATGAGAACGGATAAGAATCATGCGCAAACGCCTTTGAGATCCGATTGCGAATCTGCGAAAGGAACTCGATGAAAGTGCGGTTTTCCTGAAAGTCTGCCCGCAAAGGAAGGGGATTAACAAAATAGCCAATCGTGTCTGCAAACTCTGCTCTTGACCGTCCGGCCGCCGGACATCCAATCACAATCTCCTTTTGCGAGGTGAGCCGATGCAGAAAAACCTGAAATGCCGCAAGCAAGGTTGCAAACAAAGTCGTTTGCTGATCGGAGGCCAACTGCTTCAGCTTTTCAGCGAGCTTCGCATCCAAGGTAAATGGGATCGATGAACCACGAAAAGTCTCCACCGGCGGGCGGGCGTGATCTGCAGGCAGACTGAGCGGCGCCAATTCCCCTGAAAGCGCTTGTTTCCAATAGGCAGAGAGCCGCTCTCCTTCAGGACCGGAAAGCTTCTCCCGCTGCCATTCCACAAAGTCTGAATAACTCCACTTTAAGGGAGCAAGTTCCGCTTCCGTCTTGTTGTGAAGGCCCTCATAAAGCTTGCCGAGTTCCTCCAGTAACAGTATGAGAGACCAGTAGTCCGCGACGATGTGATGCACCGCTACGTGCAGCAGGTGATCACCTGTCGGCAAGGCATAGAGATTGGTACGTAATAACGAACCGTGCGTCAGCGAAAAAGGCCGGTAGCTTTGCTCAATCCATGCTTTTTCGAGTTCTGCCGTACTCCAGTTACGAGCATCGAAATACTCAAAGCAAACTTGAGCATGGCCGGCAACTTGCACCGGTTCCCCTGCCAACTCCATAAAGCTGGTGCGCAAGACTGGATGGCGATCAACGAGCGCCTGGAATGCACCCCGGAGCGCCTCCACATCCAGAGGCGATGTGATCCGTATTGCCCGCGAGATGTTGTACGCGGCGCTCTCAGGCGCCGCCTGATGTATGAACCAGAGAGCTCGCTGTCCATGGGAGAGCGGGGATGTTGAGTGGTGCGCTGCCCGGCTTCTGGTTAAGAGTGGCTTCGCCGAGGAGACAATCTTCCCGATATCGGCAACAGTCAGGCCGTCGAATAGATCAGAAACCGCAATCTCGATGCTAAAATGGTTCTGAACTTCGTGGCAAAGTTCGACGGCGGTCAATGAATTCAAGCCGTATCCTATGAGCGGCTGATGAACATCAACCTCGCCTGGAGCAACGTTTGTTCTGCGGGCTACTTCTGCGATCACCCACGTCTCGACAGCGCTGGGCTGGTAAGGATCTGAAGAGAGTATTGTTTGGGTGCCCTGCCGGTTTCGAGCCGCGTCGCGCCACTCCTTCAAGACGTAAAGATTCTGATTCAGGAAGTCTGTTTTGCAGGCATGTCGTTGCAGTTTGCCGCTGGAGGTCTTGGGGATCGTGCCTGCTCTGACCAGAACAATCGCATGAGCGGTCAATTCATGGACCTCAGCAACGTTCCGGGCAATGAGCTGGATAGCCTTGGCCAACTCGTCCTCTGAACGCGTGCCAGCCTCTTGAACCACCACTAATTGCTCTTCTCCATCTTGCTCAATTGCAAATGCCGCTCCCGCTCCGGCGCGCAAAGCCGGATGTGCGGCTCCCATCGTCTCTTCAATATCCTGCGGATAGTAATTGCGTCCCCGGATAATGATCAGGTCTTTCAGTCGCCCGGTAACAAACAACTCTCCATCGTGCAGGAAACCGAGATCGCCGGTTCTCAGGAATGGGCCGTCACTGCTGGCGGGTATGCGAGCGCGGAACGCCTGCTCGGTTTCTGTAGGCAGATTCCAATATCCTTGCGCGACACTCGGTCCGGAGACCCAGATTTCGCCTATGTGATCAACGGGCCTAGGGAGGAGTGATTCCGGATCAACGATCAGCACCGCGTTGCTGTGGGCAGGAGCGCCACAACTCACAGCCGAAATGCTAGTAGCATCTTCCGGCAAAGCATGTCGAACTCGATTACGTGCAAGCGCCGACGCATCCAGTTCAAGAGTTCGCAAGGCGCCATCGGTGGCACGGCCTGAAACCAGCAGCGTCGCTTCCGCCAAACCATAACAGGGCGTAAAGGCCCTTGGATTGAAGCCTACCCTGCTGAATCTTGCCGCAAAGCGTTTCAGAGTGGCCGATCGCACAGGCTCGGCGCCGTTGAACGCGACTTGCCAACTGCTCAAATCGAGCTGCGCCTCTTCCTCGTCCGTAATTTTGCTGACACACAGGTCGTACGCAAAATTGGGACCGCCGCTCGTAGTTGCCCGGTAACGGGTTATGGCGTTCAGCCACCGAAAAGGTTGCTGCAAAAACGCCATTGGCGGCATCAGAATGCAGCGGCCACCCACAAAAATGGGCTGCAGCATGTTCCCGATCAGGCCCATGTCGTGATACAGGGGGAGCCAGCCGACGATAACCGACCTTTCATTCTGGCGAAATGTCTCCTGAATCAGCGCCTCATTTTCCAGCAGGTTCGAGTGGCTTACAGCAACTCCTTTGGGCGTCCCGGTTGAGCCGGAAGTGTATTGCAGGAAAGCAATAGATTCGCCGTTTATCGCCTGCTGCTTCCAATCACGGAAAAGATCTGGGGCCAGATCATCGGTCGCCACGTATTGAAGGGCGGCAAGCTGAGGATCGTTCGTCGTAAAAGGCTTTATTTTGAGAAGCGTACGTTTTGTGGTGAAAACTGTAAGAGCTTGCGAGTCCTGAATAATGGCTTTCAGGCGCACCAAGTTGCGGTTGGATCGAGGTGGATAAACCGGTACCGCAATCGCGCCCGCCGCCACGCACCCCCAGAAGGCAGCAATGAAATCAAGCCCCGGAGGAAACAGCAGCAGCACAGGCCGGTCCGTAGATCTTGATTGCTGCAGAAACGCCGCAATGGAACAAGCACGATGGGCCAATTCCTCATAGGTCCAATTGGCTTCGACATGCTCGCCGTCCTCCAAAAACGTCAATGCCGTTTGGCCAGAATTGTGTTCTGCGCGCCAGAGAAGCAACTCGCTCAAATTGGGAAATTTACGGGGCATTGTCAGCGGCAGTTCCGGTAATGTTTAAACTCAAAGAATCTTGATAGAAGACATCCTTGCGGTTGGTCCAAGCGATCCATAGAGAAGGACGCCGGAATTGTGGGATGGAATCCCGATCCTTCCCCGAGGCAAAGCTATTGTCCTAGAAGCACTTGCCGCATATCTCACATATCACTAAGTCTATCTTTCGACTGCTATAACCAGCGAAACCTCCCGCATAATTTGGCTTTAACGCGAAAGCTTTCTTATAAGGTCTCACCGAACGTTGTTCCCCCAGAGAAAGGAATAATAACATGAGACCGGGCATTCTGGCTGACAATAACCCGTGAAAATTCCGTTGCCTACTCCATTCTTTCTGCACCAATAGAATTCCAATATGGGTAATCAGCTTCACGCACTCGCCTCTCTAGGCCACATGCTCAAGAACATTGTTTTTCAAATGTGGCGGTTGTAAGCAGCATCTGTTGACAATATTTTGACATCTTTTTTAAAGAATTTTGATCTAAACCGATTGACTTTTGAGAATTCTTGCCCGTATGATGGGTGCCTCATCGTAGCACAAAGACCTGCGGAGTATCCGGATTTGGGAAGTCCTCTCACTTCCACTTCGGATCGTCTGCGTCCTCAGGTTGTTAGCCACGTACTTAGTGGCGTTATTTTTCTTATTTGAGTGAGCAATATAGCGCAGCATTAGTGTGGGCTTGATATGAATATGGCGAACTTGGTCCGTGAGGCTGCGAGGTTGTATCCCCGCAAGAATGCTCTTCTTGACGGAAGATGTTGCTATACATTCCGTGAACTAGAGATTCTAAGTACGAACTTTGCCGCATTCTTGCTTTCTAGCGGAGTGCAAAAAGGCGACCGTATTGTATTCTACTCGCCTAAGAGCGCTCCTTTGATTGTGGCAATCATCGGATGTTGGAAGGCTGGTGCAATCTACGTACCTGTGGACTGTAGACTGCCAAAGGATCGCCTCCTCTTTATCCTCAATGATGTTTCTCCTCGATTTATCCTCTCTACCCTGCAGCGCTTTGAAGCAATCACGCCGGAACTTAGCATACCCCCTAACCTGATCAACGAAGACTGTCTATTGGAGCATTTCCAATTCGGGTCAGAAGGCGTTTCATTGCCTTCTATTGCTAAAGAGGACGTTGCTTATTGCATTTATACGTCGGGTTCTACAGGCCGGCCCAAGGGCGTGCAAATCCAGCATAGTAGTGTCGATGTCTTCTTCCGGGCCTTCGCCGAGGTCATGACGATAGGTCCTGATTCGAGATGTATGAATACATCCGAACTCTACTTCGACGTTCACGTGATGGATTTATTTTTCCCATTGCATCGCGGAGCAACGGTTCATCTCTACTGCGGTCCCATGATCGCCAATAAGCTGTTGCAGACGATAGAAGAGAACCGGATTACTCATTTTACGGCGGTCGGGCCGGTAATGACCCTGATGACAGAAGGAGATCGGTTCGATAAGTGTGATGTCTCTTCCGTGGTCCGCATCATGACCGGAGCCGAGATCATCAACGTCGCTACTATGCAGAAGTGGATGCAGAAGGTCCCCGGATTGACAATCGTCAATGGCTACGGGCCAACCGAAGCAACCGTCATTTGTACTTACTATCTCATTCAGGAAATTGAGCCGAATCGAAAACAGTTCTATCCGATCGGCCAACCCATGCGAGGTACAGAGGTCCTGCTGCACGATGGCAATCGCATCATTTCCGGGCCTGGCGTAAAAGGGGAATTACTGATCGGCGGCCCGCAGGTGATGAAGGGATATTGGAACGACGAGCAGCAGACCGCGAACAGGATCGTCAACATTGCCGGCAAGCGGTATTACAGGTCCGGGGATGTCTGCCAGTGGCTGCCCGATGGAAACCTGGACTTTATCGGCAGGACCGATGAGGAAGTAAAGATTTCAGGGTTCCGGATCAACCTCAGCGAGATCAAGCGCGTGATGGATGCAGCAGAAAACGTGAGAGAAGGCCATGCTCTCGTTGCCATCCATCCAACGCTCGGAAAAGTAATCGCTGGCTGTTTTACACGAGCGGAGGGCGATATAGCTGATGAAGACTTCTCCGGCTATCTGCAAGGCGTATTCAAGCGCGAATTGCCTTACTACATGGTCCCTTCGTTGTATTTTCTCTTTGATCAGTTCCCAAAACTTCCATCTGGCAAAACAGACAAAAAAGAAATACTGAACCGCGTTAACTACTATATGGGCAATAGTGCTAATAAAGGAATGACGCGATTTATCTGTTATGAAGAAGCGGTTGTGAATGATGCTGTTGAGTTGTGATCTAAAGGAGATTGAATGGAATCGCCCGAAAGCTGGTTTCATCGTAGAGCAACTTTTTATGTTGAGAGCCAGATTCTGTTTCATTTAAATCAGGTTGGCGTACTGAAACTGTTGAATCAAGGAGGCGCTCATACAGCCCAGCAGGTTGCTGACACTCTGCGCCTGGAATCTGGCCCAACGGATGCTTTACTCGACTATATCTTTGAAGTAGATGACCTCTTGGATCGCGATCAGGAAGGTAGATATTCTTTATCGGAATTCGGAAAGAGGGTCGTTGGGCGCTTTTCCGACATGAAGGCAGATGGCGGCGAGCAATCTATCAATATGTTTGATGTCCGGGTTGGCGCCTATGGTCCGGTTTGGCAAAACCTTACGAAAATGCTGAGTGGAAATGGCCGCTATGGCCGCGATTTTCATCGTGAAGGCCGTTATGCAGAAAATGGCGTTTTCAAGCTGGCCATGAAATTTTGGAACAGCCTGGCGGAGCACGTCGAGGAATTGGGGACCGATCGGGCCGTCGAAGTCGGCCTGACCACCGGTTTGGTGGAAAAGCTGGGAGAAAAGTATCCCCAGCACGTGCTCTACGGCCTCGACAGAAACAAAGAGGCGATCGAGAGCAACGCAGCCAGCGCCTCAGCGAAAGCAATCAAAAACATCCGCTGGCTCCATGGTGATTATTTCGATCCCGAGAGCTGGTGCAAAGATGTCGATGCCGGCGGCCAGGGTTTGATTTTTTCATTGCACTTCCATGAACTGATGGCGCAAGGCGAAGCTAAGTTCGTAAAAGTCCTGCGCGCCCTGAAAAATGCGCTTCCGAATTGGCGGCTCGTAGCATTTGAGCAGCCAAGATTACCTCACGGGGAGAAGGCCAGCATTACAGAAACACTGTGGCTCTATTCGCAATCCAACATTCTTATTCATCATTTGATCGGGAACGGAAAAATTCTAAGCAGAGATGCCTGGATTGATTTGGGATATCAGGCAGGCTGCCGGAACGTCACGGACCGAGCATGCAACTATCTGGGATATAGGGCATTTTTGTTCCAGTTCAACTAGGTAAGCTTAACAGTCTGTACGACGTTCGGGGGATGTCCAATGTCAAGCAACTTTGCAAAACTTGCTCTGGAGAGTACGCCTCTGGCAACGAATGGTACCGAACTCGGTAGACCGGATATCAGGTCTTACAAGACGGATATCGCCGGCTTGGAAGAGATCATGGTGAGCGAGACCGTTGATCCTGGCAACCTAAAACGCTTATTGGGCTGTTTGGTCAATGAAGATTGCGTTCATAGCTGGAGAAACTTCGGCTCCGATGGAACTTTGGATGCCTTGCTGGAATGGGAAAACAGACTGCGCCCAACCAAGCTTTTCTTTTTTTATATTCAACACCAAGGCGAGCTGATCATGATTGGGGCCAGCGCTGTTGCGGAAAAACTCACCCGGGACTTCCCCTATCCCGGCTTTTGCGTGCTTGGGCGGTGCTACATTATGCCCCAGTTTCGCAGCTACGGTTTCTACCGCTATATTCTGAGCTATCGTCTCGATTATTGTAAGGAGCGGTTTGGGGATGAATTGAAAGCAATTCATATAGGTTCGGTGAATGATAGGATCTCGCGCGTTATATCCAGCCATAACCTGGATGGTTGGTCCAGGTTTATCCACTTGGGAGAAGAAGAGCTGCACGTTGCTGGCCAGGTGAAAACAGTAGGCGCATACATGCTGCTTCTTCCTCAATATATTCACAGCCTCCAAAGGGCCTTGGCCGGTAAATATGCTCCACAATGCGTCTATCGATTGCGATATGCGCTTTCACTCATCGAAGAAGGCGATGTCAAGGATCTCGGTCCGGTTATAAAGGATGCTTTCGAAGAAGCAATCGCGCATGGATGGTTTACTGATCACGACGCTTATGAAATCGAGCAACTGCTGTTGTTTTGCAGGTCGATACCCTTGGTCGGATTTTAGGTAGCAATGTTAGAACGGGTGCCCGGAGCATTTTAGATATGATGGTTACAGCCAGCCACGCAGCGGCATGCGACGCAAAGCTTCTGAAGCGCTCTGTCCCTGGCAGCGGCGGTTCGATGCTGAATTGCATTCATACGGCTCTGGACAAAGATAAGCAGACTCTGTTGATTGCTCTTCCATTTGGCGTCCCTTCAAATGTTGCGCGCGCTGCATTCGATAAGTTTGAGCCCAGGTTTAATGTCGTGACCTGGGAGACTCGTTATATCTTGAATTTGGATCAGGGATTTTCCGGGAGTGAAAAGATGGCTCCGGCCGAACATGCGGGAGACATGATCTGCATATTGAAGGCTTTGGAGATCGACCGGTGCCGCTTGATTGGTTATTGTTCGGGTGCGGGAATCTCTCTGGTGGCGGCAAGCAAGCATCCTGAAATTTTTACCGATCTTATCCTCGTCAACGGCGAATATCAGCTGTTCAGAAGAGGCCATGTCTCCACCGCGTATCAGCGCAGTATCGATAGTTTTCTTCCCGTGGTAGCCGCCAGCCGCCAGAAAGCCGGATTCATATTCTCAAAAATGGGAGATATATGGAAGGCGAGCAAGGCAGGCAAGGAAGATTCGCCATCGGAATTGGACAATCAATTCAATCTTGCTTTTAGTCAGGAAGAATATCTATTCAGATATGCAAAGAATTACGTGGCCTATCGTGAATTCGATGCCATGGAGATCGCCGCAGATATCCAACAGAATACTTTTGTTATATCGGGCCAGCTAGACCAGCATGCCAACATGGAAAACTCAGAGGCCATTGGCGACTGTATTCCTAAATCGAAGAAGTTCGTAGAGGAAAGAGGGGATCATTATGAGTTTTGCCGCGCCGGTTCGGCTACGCTTAAGGTAATTGATGAATATCTGGCTCTTTAACCGGGTGGAACATTGTTGGTGAAGAATGTAACAGGTATAGCTATCCTGATGTGGGGGTGTGCTTAGTGGGAAAATCGATGTAGATTTGTAGGTGACATGGACACGATGTGGAAAACCCAAACACCCTGCTGCCGCATTGCAATTCGTTGACGAAGATATTAGTTTGTGATAAAAGTTGTAGGTTCATTTGCCGCTGCATACGGGTAATACGATTCCAATTTTGTATTTCTAATCTGCTGAAACAAAATAATCTTCATGGTGGTAAGGATTCATTATGGCTGCTGAATTTGATGTTATCGTTGTAGGAGGAGGCCCCGCAGGAACCACGGCGGCGGCATATCTGGCGCGAAATGGGCATCGCGCATTGCTGCTCGAGCGGAGCGCCTTTCCACGACATCGGGTTGGCGAGTCGCTGCTTCCCAGTCTGATGCCGATTCTGGAGGATTTTGGTGTAGTCGAAGCTTGCCGGGCTGCTGGCTTTGTCGAAAAGACCGGCGCTACGTTTATCTGGGGAAAAACCAGAGAGCCGTGGGATATTCGTTTTGTCGATACGCCATTCTTGCCTTCCAGCTTTGCTTTCCACGTCGAGCGGTCCGTTTTTGATCAGATTCTCCTTGATCATGCTAAGCGTGTTGGAGTTGAGGTGCGCATGAACGTTACCGTCCTCAATCCCATAAAAGACGGCGATAGGATCGTCGGTGTGACCTATCGCGACAGCGAGGCAGGCGAACCCAAATCTGTCTATGCAAAGTTCGTCGTCGACGCCAGTGGGTCTGCATCCGTCATTGGCCGGCGGACGACCGAGCGGCGTTATGACGATCAAATGCGTCAGATTGCCCTCTACAGCTACTTCAAAAACATTCGCGGTGTGCAAGACTGGCGCCGCCAGCAGATCATTATTGAAAGTTGTCCTAAGGGATGGTTCTGGTTCATCCCCATGAACAGTGAACGCCTGGGCGAGGTTAGCCTCGGATTGGTTACAGGACGCGAATTTCAGGATGAAGTTCAAGCGAAAGGTATCGAAACCTTCTACAACGAGGCGCTTGCCGAATCTGAGTATGTCCGTGAGCTAATCGGTCCTGACGCCGTGCGCCTTGAGAGTATGCAAGTTGTTCGTGATTGGGCCTACAGTTGTGATGAAACGGCAGGGCCTGGATATTATCTGTGTGGAGACGCCGCAGCTTTTCTCGATCCGCTGCTTTCAACCGGCGTATCTCTGGCCATGCTCGCCGGATACTCCGCATCCGTTTGCATTCACTCCGCCTTGGGTGATCCGAAGATGGAAATGCCTGCGGCCCAGTTCTACTCCAACAATTACCGCCAGATGTACGAAGTGACCCGCGACTTCTTGCATTACTTCTACGCCGGCAATGCCAATGCTCATCCTAACGAGCTGTTCTGGGAGGCTCGGCGAATGCTTAAATTCGATGAAAACATCGGCGCCAAGCAGGCATTCTCGTTTTTCGTCAATACGATTCCCGGCAATCCGCATCCGGCGCTGCAGAAGCAGATTCCGCTGTTCCATCAGTTCATGAAGAACCTGGATCACTCGGTCAACGAGGTGCAGAGACTCGCCAATGAAGGATTCAAAAGAGTTACCCAGTTGAAGGATGAGGATATACCCGTTGTTAATGGAAAACTGGAGTCTACCTGGCGCATTAACAGAGAAGGCCACGTCCTGGAGCCGATTTGCGGCGTTACCTTCGATCGCGATAGGCCGGTTTTCTCATCGACAAGTTCCTGGTTGTTAGGGCGGAATTTGGCGCCTCTGTCTGATAGCGCCTGCAATGTGCTGAGATTCATGGACGGCGAGACTGTTTGGTCTTCCATCGTCAGCAGGTACTCATCGGAAACCGGATTGCCTCCCGACCAAGGAAAGAACAAGCTATCGGAGATCGTTACTCCGCTGCTCGCCGAGGACTACGTGCTGGTGCGAAGCTGAGTTTTCACAGCCGATAATATGTCGCATTGTCAGTTTCTAAGAATTGGAGTCATGTCATGGTAAAAAACGCACAAGTAGAAGCCCCGCCCGCAGAGCAGCTTGCTGGTCAAGAACCGCTTTCGGCCAGTGAGAAATATATGGCTTCACTTTGGTCTGAGCTGATCGGCTTGGATCAAGTGAAGCTTTCTGACAAATTCCTGGATGTGGGAGGCAACTCCCTCACTCTGAACATTATTTTGACCAGAATCAAGGCAGAAAAAGACGTTACCATCGAACCTCAGTTGTTTTTCGATGATCAAAAGTCTTCGCTGTTCGAGCTGTCGAAGAGACTCGATGGGCTCCTTCAGGAAGCGTCACATTGATTCCACGAGCCAGGGCACGATTCCTGGTTTGCGAGATCGTTGGTTGTTGAATTCGGAATTTGTGTTGGGTTCCAAAAGGACTCTTCGCGTCTAGGTCATTAAGCAAGAAACACGAATGGAGGGTGTAAAAGTGTCGATATCCGAGCAAGCTTTAGCGCAAGACAGTTTGACCACAGCCGAACAAGATCAGAAGCTTTTTGATGATAACGGCTACATTGGACCGCTCACAATACTTGAAACCTCGGAAGTGGACTCGATGTGGAAGGATGTGAGGGTCCAGCTCCTGGATAAAAAGAACGCCATTTACGGCAACAACAAGATGAACTATGACCGCCATCTGGATGTCAAGGGCCTGAGCGATATCGTCAGCCATCCCGCCATCGTCAGAAGGGTGCAAAACGTTCTGCGCAGCGAGAATATCCTTTGCTGGCGGACAGAGTGGTTCCCGAAGTATCCCGGCAGTGAAGCCACTGCATGGCATCAGGCAGAGAGCTTTGTGGCCTTTGAGGGAGACTCAAAGCTTGTGCCAACGGCGCACCATGAAGGTTCATGGGAAGTGACCGTGTGGTTCGCCTTTACTGAGGCAACCCGCGAGACAGCCTGTTTGAAAGTCATGCCTAAGACCCATCGCACCTGGTATTTTGATGAAAAGAGAAATATCGAATTTGATCCCTCTCAAACCTCGGGATTCTATGGCTATGACTTCGAAAAACTGAAAATTGATCCCAATTGGAAGCCGGATGAGGAGCAAGCGCTCCATTTCCCCATGCAGGCCGGTCAGGTCATCATGTTCACCTCCCGCTTGCTGCATGGGTCCAACCCTAACACGACCAAGGACAAGACGCGTATGGGGTTGGCCATCCGCTATGTTCCCACAGATGTGAAGGTTTACTCGAACCATCCGGAGGGCAAGTTCACTCACTTTGGCGAGATCTTCCCGCTGGACAAATACAATGCCGTGCTGGTTTCCGGCAAAGATACCTATGGCCATAACCGGATTACTAGACCTTTGTAAGCGGAAACGGAAACTATAAGGATATATCGCTGCTGCAAGTCGTCTTTTGTAGCGCATTGAGATTCCTTGCGGATTGTTGATGTAACTTCGCCTCAGATCGAAACCTATCGCACCGATAGTTTTCATCTGAGGCTATTATTTCCCGCCACCCATTGCAAAAAGAATGCGGCCGGCCCGCACCCGATCTTAGACAAAAAGGCACACGCCCTGGATAATCTACGATTACCGGGAAACGGAAAAAACTCCACATGAAGAAATTGTCTCAAGACATCCTGCAATGCATCGGCAATACCTCCTTGCTGGCTTTGCGAGACATCGTGCCCAAGAATAGTGCCGGCATCCTGCTGAAACTGGAAAGCGAGAACCCGACCGGTAACATGAAGGATCGCATGGCGCTTGCCATGATCGAAGCAGCCGAGGCCGATGGACGTCTCAACCCGGATGGCTGTGTCGTGGAATATACGGGCGGCAGCACCGGCGTATCCCTATCCCTGATATGCGCCGTGAAAGGATATCCTCTCTACATCGTTAGCTCCGATGCTTTCGCTAAGGAAAAACTCGATCACATGGAGATTCTTGGAGCCCAGCTTCAAATTGTTCCCAGCGACAGCGGACGTATGACTGAGAAATTGACCCGCGACATGATCGAAGCCGCCCGCGTGATCGCCACGAGAACCGGGGCCTTCTGGACTGATCAGTTGAACAACCAAGATCAGCTTTCGGCATACCACAAAATGGCCGAGGAAATCTGGACTCAGACCGATGGAAAGATTGATGGCTTTGTCCAGATTGTAGGGACGTCCGCTTCGCTCCGAGGTATCTCTGAAGGCCTTCGCCGCCGCAATCCACAAATCCGGGTTGTTGCCGTGGAACCCTCAGAATCTCCGGTTCTTTCAGGGGGCAAGACCGGCGGTCATAAAATTGACGGAGCCGGAGCGGGTTTTGTGGTACCCCTTTGGAAACCTGACGCAGTTGATCAGATTGAACTGGTTTCCACGGAAGAGGCTATGTCAATGGCCATGCGGCTTGCCCGCGAAGAAGGTATTTTTGCGGGGACCTCAACGGGCGCCAATGTCATTGCCGCTCTGCGCTTGGCCGAACAATTGGGATCAGGCGCCACAGTTGTCACTGTCATGGTTGATACGGGGATGAAATATCTGAAAACATTTGGAGTCAGACTGGGTAGAGGGCAAGCTGCAGATGGAAAATAAGGATGCATCGGTTGTACGAGTGGAAGGTAAACACGTACTCGGCAGCCAACGGACAGAAGCTTCGGCGTCCGCAATCCGGCTGAGGATGAATGCAGCAAAGTATGCGATAGCACCCATTGCTTTTATTGCGTTGCTAATTATGATCTGGCAGGTGGCCGCCGATCATCAGGCAGTTGCCATTTTGCCTGGCCCGTGGGCTGTAGCAAAGGGTATTACAGAGCTGGCGCTCAATGGTTTGCTGCTGAAATACATGGTTGCTTCGCTATTCCGGGTTACCTGGGGTTTTCTGGGAGCGGCGATCCTGGCGATTCCGTTTGGCCTGTTTCTTGGCTGGAACCGTAGAGCAGGAGCTGCATTTGGTCCGTTGATCCAGATTTTTCGCCCTATTTCACCGCTGGCTTGGATTCCGATTTCCATCCTGTGGTTTGGTGTTGGAGATTTGGCGGCGTTTTTTTTGATTTTCGTGGCGTCGTTCCTGCCGCTTACTCTGGGTGCGATGAGTGCAGTGAGCCGTATCGATATGGTGCACCTCAATGCAGGGCGTAACTTCGGTCTTTCTAAGATCCAACTCGTATATCGAGTTTTGTACCCGGCTGTGATGCCGCAATTGATTGTCAGCCTGCGAATCACGCTGGGGATCTCATGGTTGGTTGTGGTTGCTGCGGAGATGATCGCGGTAAATTCGGGGCTTGGGTTCCTGATCATTGACGCTCGGAACGCTGGTAATCGCTATGATCTGATCGTCGGAGCCATGCTCATGATTGGACTAATTGGCTTGTTTTTTGATACCGCAATGAGAAGACTGGAAAAATTGCCGTCTGTTCGTTGGGGTTACGGGAGAAACTAAATGCTGAAATCGGCATTGGCATTGGACGAAGCCGCCAACAGGAAAGCAAAAACAAAACTTACCATAGAAGGCGTAGGCATGAGGTTCTCCGAACATGGCAAAAGTGTTGATGTGCTCGATTCCCTGCGCTTGGAAGTCAGTGAGGGGGAGTTTGTCTGCATTTTGGGCCCTTCGGGATGCGGCAAGTCAACGTTGCTGAATATTGTGGGCGGGTTTCTGAAGCCGACCAGCGGTGCCGTGTACATTGACGGCGAGCAAGTTGATGGTCCGGATCCACGACGCATCTTTGTGTTTCAGGAGCGAGGTGTGTTTCCTTGGCTTACGGTCGAGGGCAATGTCGGTTTTGGGTTGTTTAATCTGCCGAAGAAAGAAAAGCAAGAGCGTATCGCGCACTATGTCAAGCTCGTTGGCCTCCAGGGGTTCGAGCATTCATACCCGCAAGAACTCTCTGGCGGAATGAAGCAGCGGCTTGAAGTTGCTCGAGCGCTGGCAGTGAATCCTGACATGCTCTTCCTGGATGAACCATTTGGAGCGCTGGACTCCATTACCAGGCTCGTGATGCGTGGCGAATTGCTGCGCATTTGGGAGGCAGAGCGAAAAACGATTCTCTTCGTGACCCATGATATTGAAGAAGCGGTTCAGCTCGCTGACCGAGTGGTGGTGATGTCGGTTAGGCCGGCTCAAATCCGGCGCATCGTGGAAGTTGAAATTCCTCATCCTCGCGACATAAGCTCACCTCGTTATCTGAAACTGAGAGACAGCATTTTTGACGAGATTGGGCTCGCTCATCAGGTTTAGGCGCATCCATGAAACGCTGGGAATCACTTTTCTGGCCCGCCCTGGTAGCTGCTACCGGGCTGACGGTATGGGCGCTCGGAGTGCGGTTAACTCACACAAGCATCTTTCCATCTCCGGTGAGCGTTTACCGAGGATTGGTAGAGTTGGTGAGTAAAGGATTGCTCTGGCGCTATATCGCCGACTCGTTGTTTCGAGTAGGCTCAGGCTTCGGTCTGGCGCTGGTCACGGGGGTTCCGTTGGGTATCGTGCTCGGTTATTACCCCGTCGCCTTCAAGACCATCAATCCGGTGATTCAGATCATGCGCCCTATCAGCCCTTTGGCCTGGATTCCTTTGTCGATCGTTTGGTTCGGCGTGGGCAACCTTGCTGCTGTGTTTCTCATTTTTCTCGCCGCTTTCTTCCCACTCGTAATGGCGACCATCAACGGTGTCAGAAACATTCCCGAAATATACCTTCGAGCCGGGCACAATTTTGGACTGTCTCCTGCAGCGGTGCTGAGCCGGGTGATGTTTCCGGCGGCGCTTCCCCAAATACTGATTGGCTTGCGGATTTCCTTGGGTGTCGCCTGGCTTGTTGTGGTTGCGGCAGAGATGATCGCGGTGGATTCAGGTCTCGGCTATCTCATCATCGATTCACGCAATGCGGGAAAGAGGTACGACCTTGTCGTCGCCGGGATGTTACTGATCGGTGTAATTGGGCTAGGTCTGGATACAGCAATTGCGAGGCTTGATCGATTGAACTTCATTCGCAGGGGAAAGTCGCTATGAACAAGACAACTCGCATTCTCATCGGGATCATTGTGCTGTGGATAGGCGTAGTGTCGGCATTGCATTTTGGCATGAACGTGAATTGGTCGATTCTTATAAATGACCGCTTGCCTGCAGCCCAACGCAAATTGTACGTGGCCTATATTCCTGTTACCTGCCATCTGACCTGCCCGGTGACTGACTATATCTCCATGCGCTCAAAGTCGGGTAATCTCTTTATCCCCAGGATGTTCCAGGGATTCCCGGAGATCAAGGAAGCACTGATCGCTAATAAGGTGCAAGCCGGATTCATGGTGGCTCCCATGGCGATTGCACTCCGTTCTCAGGGCGTGCCTGTCAAAGTCGTTTACCTGGGTCATCGATATGGTAGCGCTGTCGTGGTACGGAAGGATGGCCCCATTAAGAGTCCTGCTGATTTGCGTGGACGCACCATTGCCGTCCCTAGTCGTTTTTCTGACGAACGGCTGATCGTATTCCGGGTGTTGAAAAAGTTTGGCATAAGGCCAAACGAGGTAAAGATGGTGGAGATGGCGCCTCCTGATGTGGCCGCCGCTCTGGCCGCTCGGGCCATCGATGCTTTCTCGATGGGAGAACCGTATCCGTCGCAAGCAGAAATTGGAGGCTACGGAAGAGTACTCTTTCACGCGCGGGAGTACTGGCCTGACTATATGTCCTGCGTGCTGGTTGTGCGGCAGGATGTGATCGACAGTCGGCCTGATGCTGTCCAGGTTTTAGTGGACGGTATTGCTCGATCAGGGCTCTGGTTGGACAAAGGCCGCCCGTATCGTGAACATGCTGCGGACTTTGTGGGCCGGTTCTACTACCACCAGGATCCAAAATTACTGAGGTGGGCTCTCACCAATCCTCTCGACAGAGTACGGTACACGCCTCTATCTCCATTCAAGCCCGATTTTGACCTAATAAGAGACTTAATGATTGAGACCCATGTTTTGGACCACTCCATTGAATTTAGCGAATATGTTGACACCCGTTTTGCTGAAGGAGCTAAGCTTCAGACAGCGTGGGTTTACGAACCCGGAGACTTCGAGGCAAGATAAAGGGCCTGCAGCTTGCTAAGCTCTTGAACGGGCTGACCGTTGCGCTAACCGACGAGAGCGCTAACCGACGAGACTCGGCTAATGTCATCGCCGCTTTGCGCCTGGCTGAACAATTGGGATCAGGCGCCGTGGTCGTCTCTGTCATGGTTGATACGGGGATGAAGTATCTAAAAGCATTTGGAGCCAGACTGAGCGCCAATCGGGCAGTGATCCCTCCTCGTGGATACGGCCCGGCTATTGTGCTGGCTTGTCTGCAATCAATTGGCACGTGCCTGCCAATGCGGAATTAAAGACGCAGGCACAGCCCAGAACGTTGGGGCAAGGTACTTTCTTGCTGCAGAAGCCACGGCAGGTAGTGCCCTGAACAGTCAAGGACAACTGCCGGGCAGAGACCATTCCCGCGCAGAGAACGGCCACGGCAAAGATCGCAAATGAAAGTTTTTTGATGCTCTTCCTCATGATTGGCTCTCCTTTTCGATGACAAACGCTTGCCAGCCTTCACCTTGTTATTATTTCCCCGAAGGCACAACTCCAGCAAGGCGTTTCGTACAGAATCCGGGAGTGAAAGGCGTGGTAAAGGAGCAGACGCAGCCGCTAGCACAATCCGCGGTGGCGCTGCATCTGCCGCCACAGGTAACTCCATTTGCTTCGCTCCGCAACTGGCGTGCGGAAACGGTTCCCGCGCACAGGACGGCGGCAACGATGGTTGCGAACAGCGTGTTCTTGCCAATCTTTCTGAACATAGGTTTGTACCCCTTTTTGGATTAAAAACTTGCATGATTTTCGCGAGCGCCAAGAGCGGTCTTGGTTGCGTCCGAAAGTTGTTTGATTTCAGCCAGGGCGGAATCATTCAGTACCCCAGTCCAGACCTTCTCGACTTTGCCCGTGGAGTCCACCAGGATGGTCTGCGGCGTGAGCTGAAACCGGTAGTTCACCGTCGCCTGCGGATCCACCTTCTGGAACACAGGAAGCCCGACAAGCTGGTGCTGTTGAATAAAGAGCTCGCTGGAGTTGGAGGTCACATCCACAGCTACCGTGCGGACAGCCGAAGGGTCTAGGGATGTAATCATCGCCTGCCACTTGGACCAGTTCTGGTCACAGAAGGCGCAGGTGGGGGAATACACCAGCACCAACACTTTGCGCGGGTCTTTTCCGTAAAGCACCTCCACCGGCTTGCCTGTCGGGTCAAATCCCCGCAAATCCGGCATCTGCGCGCCGTGAGTTGCCTCCAATTGCGGCGGCGGCAGCGCCAGCCGCGCCTTTAATTCCCTGTTCTGACGAATGAGAGCAATATTCGCGACGAGAAGAAGAAGACAGCAGCCCGCAATAGCAAAATTCCACTTCACATTGGCTCCATTAGAGATACTCCTCAAAAGGACGAAAACAAGTCCTTCCAAGACCACCATCTTCAAACCAAGGATATTAACAAAAATTTTGTTGGCCAGAGCTGGCCAGAAAAGTAAATTTCATCAACTGCGAGGTTGAGCGCGTCCCGGCGTGCCGGGGAAGATCGTCGGTTCGGTCCCGACCGCCGGCATGGCCAATACACTTACGTATCCAGTCATCCTCAATTGTCACACGCTCATCACCGGTGTAATGGTAATTTGCCGTGTATAAAACGATTCTTCAATCCTCGGGAAAAATCATTTCGGAACCTCTATTCAGGAAGAATTATGGATAAGTTTTTCCGCATTGTGCGGCCATCTGGTCTTGGTCGCCTGCTAAATGCAGGAAAATAATAGGACATGGCGTGAATCGTCACTGCGTCTCGCGCGAGGCGTTCGAAAGGCTTGAGCTGCGTGAGTTGGAAACTCTCACGCACAGTTCTTAGAGGGCGGGACAGGGGCAATCCTGTCCTGCCACTCGATACTTTTTCGGCTTTCGGTCCGGGAATCCTGTCCCTAGAGATGACCGCCGCCACACTGTAAGGAAACTCTTAGCTTCCAATCGACAGGCTCGCTTTCGGCCTTTATTTGGCTTAGACGCATATGCTTGCTTTTTTACTGATTACTCTAAGCAAAAAATTTTCTCGGAGCTCGCCTCCCCGCACCCCGGCACTCTTCCACCCCTCCTCTCGCTCTCAAGTACATCCTCATGAGTCACCCCGAGCCCACCTGCCAGACAGCCGAAGAGCGAGCAGGAAGCTATCAAGGATATTCCGTTGGAAGATGTAACCAGTAGAGTCCACCGCTATCAGCAGGCGCTGGAGAGAAGAAGAAGAGGACGAAGGGCCAATCTCACTGGGACGAAGAAGGCGGTAAACCCAGGCGCATATCTTTTCTGTGGCGTTTTTACCGTTCCGTTTTTTATGCGATTGCCTGCGATTGCCCTGGACTGTTGACCGAGTCCTCATTTTGGTATCTAATTATCGGGCATCAACGGAGGGAGTTATGAACGACCGCAATAACCAACGGGTGCTCAATCGAAGAGGCGCTCGTGAGTTGACTCAGCAGGAGGCCGAGCGAATCAGCGGCGGTCACCGTAGTTTTATCTTAACCTTGAGCGGTATTCCGGGGGCTGTTGACGACTCACACTTCGATTAGCGTAATGATCTTCTTCCGAATGCGTGTACATAGGAGACGCATTTCGGTTTGTCCTCCTTGGGTACCATCAGCTGCAACTGGAAGAAAACGAGCAGCCTCCCAATCAAATAGTGCTCAGAGTGGGTAAACCGTTACAAGGATAATCTCAAAAAATGGAGCGGCGTAGCTGGCCCCCTGAGCCCTATTCCTTCATTTTGTCTCCCAGAATGGCCAGGCTGGGAGGCTATAGATTGGTTTGTCGGTACCCAGAAACTACCGCCAGACTCAATTTTCGAACTATAACCTAAACGTTAGAAAACAATCGGCTTAGGCTGTGAAATCGCAATCAAAACGATAGAACGGGTACCGCGACAACTCAATGAATCAAAAGGACGAACTTTCGGCGGGGAGTCGCGAACGACTTTCGAACTTTTACACTTCTTAACACAGGAGGCATGCCGCTCTAAATCGCTGCAGCTTGCTGCTGACGAAGCCCGCACGGTAAGCACTTTATCGCAGCATCAAAAAAGCTTCATTTTGACGCAAACCGCCAGGTGCCGACAAATGATCAGGTTTGACATACTCACAGGAACAAAGGATTGCCGAAGAAACCATCGGCTTCGGAGAACGCGGGGGACCGATCCTTTGGCCTATCTAACCATAGCTTGAGCCCAAACTACTACTTCAAAAGACGAATCCGTATTGGTTATCGGAACACTGACTTCCACGGCACTGACGCCGCCTAGGGGTTGCCAAGCGCTGCCGCCACCAGGTGGATTATTTGACATCAGCGACCGGACTTTATTCGAGAACTCTGTCGCATTTTCGTCTAGGTCCTTTACTGCGTCCGGTTTTAAGTCCGTTGTATCCGGGTACACCACAAGCTGATACTCTGTACTCATGCTTTCTTCATCTCTCCTTTCGTGCACAGGGTTGAGAGTTTACAAACATCTCTTTGGGCTTGTCAAAAGGAATGCACCGCGCACACCGCCGCAATTCTGACCCCTGTAATTTAATTTCTTGGGGCATGTCTTAGTTTCGAACTGCTCCTAAAACTCAGGAAGCAAGGAACTTACGCTCTGATTTCCAAGAAAGCGGCGAACAGGGGGTTTGTTGGTAACCTGTTGAATTTGAAGTCCAAATCTTCTAGCGGGGGGAAGGCGGGATTCGAACTTGGGAGGCGTGAGCGGGGAAAAGGCCAAAAGAGATCGCTCAAACGATAAAACAAATAAAGCTCTGCCTATAAGAAGGATACAAATAGATTTTCGAAGCCTCTATGATTAGTCGGCCTTAGCAGAAGGTGTTAGCCCCAAGTACTTCATCACCATCTGCAAATCTTTCCATGCTTCTTTCTTCTGCCGGGGGTCGCGGAGCAAATAAGAAGGATGATAGGTAACAGCCAGTCGCGAGCCTCTGAAGTCGTACCATCGGCCACGAAGGTTGCCCATACTGTCATTGACCGCCAGCAATGTCTTAGCTGCGGTTGCCCCTAGCGCCACGATGACCTTGGGCTTGATCACCTCAATTTGGCGGAGCAGGAAGGGAGAGCAGGTGCCGCATTCATCGTTCTCGGGAGTGCGGTTGCCCGGCGGACGGCATTTGACCACGTTGGCAATGTATACCTCTTCACGCTTGATGCCCATAGCGGCGATCATGTTATTGAGCAGTTGGCCCGCTCGGCCGACAAAAGGTTCGCCTTGCGCGTCCTCATCCGCCCCCGGACCTTCGCCTACGAACATGATGTCGGGATTGACGTTGCCAACGCCAAAGACAATATTGGTCCGTCGTTCGTGCAAGCGGCAGCGCCTGCAGTCTCCAATGTCTTCGCGGATGACTCGCAGAGCGGCAATCTTGTCGCTTGATTCGGCAGGGCGGGTTGGCAATTTCTCTTTTGGCATGGATGTGATCATTGGCGGATCTGGAGCAAGACTTTCCATTACCTGATTCTGAGCGCCTTCAGGAACAGGCTGGCGATAAAAGTCGTAGATGCCCATTTCACGGTAGTAGTTCACGTGGGCTGCCAGTTGCTGCATTTTTTCTGGATCAAGCTTGCTCATGATTTGCCGCAGATCTTCTCAGCGACTGCGCGTTTCCGCGGTGAAATCCGCTTTTGACGCGGTCTTAAGTTTTACCACAGTATCAAGCACTCGATGTGCGACCTCCCACTTCGTGGTTTCTGGGACATGCATCGCATCGTCATGCGTCAGGATGGTTACTGCGTTCCGCTCCGAGTCAAAACCAATATCGGGCTGAGAAACATCATTGAGCACAATGGCATCCAGAGATTTTGTGACAAGTTTCTTGCGGGCATTGTCCAGTCCGTTTTCGGTCTCGGCCGCAAATCCGATGATGATTCGTAAACCTTTGCGTGGAGCGATTTCCTTGAGAATATCCGCCGTAGGTTCCAGTTCCAGCGTCACGGCGCCGGTGCGTTTGATCTTCTGGCCGGATGCGGTGCGCACCTTGAAGTCTGCCACGGCAGCCGCCTTTATGACTACGGTGGATTGCTCCAAGTGCGCCACAACCGCGTCGCGCATCTCGGCGGCCGTCTGGACTTGCACAACATCGGCAGAAGCTGGCGGCTTGAGCGCAACCGGCCCAGTAATCAAGATGACCTTGGCCCCGCGACGGAGCGCCGCCTCGGCTACCGCATAACCCATTTTCCCGCTGGACCGGTTTCCCAAAAAGCGCACTGGGTCGATTGGCTCTCGGGTCGGGCCTGCCGTGATCAATACGGTTTCGCCGACCAAATCCTGTGCTGCTCCCAAGATTTCCATCACCGCATGAACAATGGTTTCATTGGCTGCCAGCCGTCCGGCGCCCACCATGCCACAAGCCAGATAGCCGCTATCTGGCTCGACCACGCGGATTCCCCGCGACTTCAGGACTCGGATATTTTCCTGGGTGGCGGCATTGTCCCACATGTTCACATTCATCGCCGGAGCGATCACGACCGGGGCGGTCGACGCCAGAAACAACGTTGAAAGAAAATCATCGGCCAAACCGTGGGCGAATTTCGCGATTGTGTCGGCGGTGGCGGGGGCTACAACCAGGGCGTCAATCGACTGGGCAACGGCAATGTGCTCTACGGCAGAATCGATGTTGGGTTCCTGAGCGCCCGCGCAGAAAAGATCGGTAATGACTTTTTCACCGCTGAGCGCGGCAAACGTGAGTGGACGCACAAACTCCTGGGCGGCACGAGTCATGACCACTTGAACCCGCACACCCCGGTCTTGCAGGAGACGCACGAGTTCCGCCGCCTTGTAAGCGGCGATGCCACCGGAGACACCGAGAGCGATCTTCATAGGAAGATTGTAATCCGCTCGCTGGCTGAAACCCAAGTCGGCGAAACTCGTTTTGGGATTCCACACACATTGCTCCTTGTCATTCTGAACGGAGCGCCGCGAAAATGCGTCATTATCGTAGTGGCAGGGCGCGAAGTGAAGAATTCCTACGCCATGATGTTCTTTCTGGTCGCATCCAGCCAGTACTGCAAGTGTCGCCAATTTGAAGAAGTCCTCTAATCTTGCTCTGGCGGAACCGCATCGTGCTTAGCCTTATCGCTTACGATGAACCGAATCTTGCCTGCGGCGATCTCATCCCGGGCAATGCGGCAAGGTTAAAATCTTGGCAATTCTAAAGAGAAACAGACATTAGTTCATCTTGTCTATCACAAACACCGAGCACTGTTCCTATTTGAACTGGACGGCAACAAGCGAAGGCCTTTCTTGGCGGATTGGTTCCGTCTGTACAGGATGAGGGCTAGTTCATGGCCGGAGCGCCGGGATGCTGAGGAGGTATTTTTGCATCGCCTTGCACGCTTTCCCCCAATCAGCGGCTGCCTTCGCCGATGCTCCATTGGGTGGACCGAGATTGAGGACGCCAACTCGAACGGCGTAGGCAAATCGCGACTGCATGTCTCCTCCGTAGTCGCCTAACCTCTCCAGATTGCGGCCCGCCAGGTTCATTGCGTCCATTGCGGCGGAGTGTTGGTCCACGAGCTTCTGGAAATCTCCCGCGGTCTGTGTCTGCGCGACATGGGCGTCGTCACCGTTGATCTGCCACCAGAGTACTTTGCCTAATTCAAAGAGCAGCACATTGCTTTGCGCCGCGTTCTGGTCATCGGCGCGAAGACTGAAGAAAACGTCGGGGACCTTCACACGGCCGGGAACAACACCCAGCACCGATCCACCGGCAAGCGATACGCGCTCGAATTCAACATGGGCATGGATCCACCGCTTCAGCGCTCGTCCCACCGGCAGATTTCCGGTATCATACACTGCCTCATCGGGAAAGCCATTCACCAGACGTTCAATTACATCCTTCTCTCCACGTTTCCAGGTTTCTGCTCCTGCCCAGCGCAACGAGGACCCTGCCACCGCATCCCGCATCGCGGTCACTCGCTGCACCGCTGCTTGCACTTCCATTTTTTCCCGCATGGCCTTGATGTTCGCCGCCATGACCGCGTCCTCAATTCTCTGGCGCAGCAGGCGAGCCTCTGCTGCAGCCTCGGCATCGGCGCGCTCATCCGCCAGTGCCTGGTTCGCCCGCTCGAGGTGTGCGCGGATTAAAGGACTTCCTGGAGCAAACTCCAGCGCCTGCAAAAAGTGATTGGCCGCATCTCTCCAGTTGCCCTGGCTTGCTGCTTCGATGCCCTTTTGGTCGGCCTCATTGGCCTTGCGTTTGCGCTCTTCTTCCTCTTGCTGTCGCCGGTCGATTCCCGACGGGGGATTCGCGCGGCGCTGCAAACACCGCGGCGTGTAATTCGAGTTACACCTGTAGATCTCACTCATGGAGCCATCAGGGCAGCGCGCACTGCAGGTCTCCTGCGCGGACGCCGGAAGCGATGGAAAAAGAGCCGGAAAAAGCAGCCACAGGCCCAGGCCCAACAACGATCGTTCACGGCAGAATCTGGAATTCGAGAGAAAAACTTCCACAACACGCCTCCATCAGCTGAATGCTCATTGGCCCTGGTCCAGCCTCGCCGCCAACTTGCGGAAGGACTCAATGTCGTCCGCGATAAAGCGGATCGTCTTTCCGTATTCGGCATAGTAATCGGCAAATTGGGGAAAGCTGCGCTGACAGTCTTCAATGTCACTCTGCCGGGGAAGGTTGGCGCGGTTTGCGACCGCATCGGCAATATATTTGATTTGCTTGCCGTCGAACTCGCGCGAACCGCCCTGTTCCGGAGGCAGATCGAGCACCACAACGCCTTTGCCCCGCGACAAGAAAGATGCGTCTGCCCCACGTAACGCTGTCACCGTGGAATCGTTCATGTACGCGCTGAGCTTACGTTTTAGTTCATCAGGATCCGGGTGGTTCCCACGGCAGGGCGATAGGAAAACTGTGGGAGGCACATGGCTCTCCCAAGCGTGCGGGATTGTCAAGTAGAGCTCCGTGGTCTTGCCTTCCCCAACTTCTTTCTGCCATCCGTCGTCAACAACGAAGGGAAAGGAGCTTCGATAGGGCAGTGCCGGCAAGAGAATCGCGATGTCAATCACGTACTTGCCCGAGGGTAGTGGAAGTTCGACGGCTTGGAAGAGATGCAACGCATCCCGCGCCTGTGGGTCTAGGTCGTAGGGACTGTAGTCGCGGTCCCACCCGTAGTCGGTCATCTTTAATACCGGCCCATGTTCTTTCCAGATATGCCATCCATCTGTAGTCTGGATCGGGGTCGCATGGATAGAACCAAATGGTCCTGAGTTACTGTGTGGCGGCGCGCTCGCGTGATGCCCGTTCACATAAATCCAATAGTTATCTCCCACTACACCGGCAGGCGCCCATATCCTCAACCGCCCCATTGCTGGGCTCGGACCGCTGTTGGGCCTGGCGCCTGAGCAGAGCGGAAGTCCAGCGAACACAAAAAATACGATCAGCGTGACGATTGATTTCATCAGAATCGCACCTTCCTTTAGTCTGTGACGAGATTGGCTCTACTGGTTAGTGCTCGACCGAGGAGAATCGTTACTAAGAAAATTACTCTAAGATGAACCCAGTCCACCCTTCCTATATGAATAGTGACAAGACGGGCGTGGCCGTTACACCAAAATGACAGGCATTCCCAAAATTTTGCTCAAGGGGGACTTCCTGTCCATAAAACGCGGAAATCTGTTCTATTGGCTGGACAAAACGGAACTAGATAGACAGGATGGAAAATACGCAAAGTCCATTATTTGCTTGGATTTATAGGTTATCTTCTGTGGAATAAAGAAGTTGAAAAAATCTGGGGGTGAGAATCCTTCCATCAACTTCCTCAGTTGTCGGCCTCGGTATTTATTTTGCGGTGGAAGAAGAAACGTCGCAGAAGGTAGTCAGGATACCCTTGATTTTGTCTTCCATGTTGGATTTCAAGCACTTCTTCGCCGTCTCCAGATACCGTCTATCTTCGGCGGAAAGGGGCTTTCCAGAACGCTTATGGCGTTCACTCAAGACGATAGCCTGTAGCTCATCGACCGATTGCTCCAGGCGGTCATTCACTAAAATATAGTCGTAATTTGGATAGTTCTCGATCTCTTTTCTGGCCCGATCCAGCCGCTGGCGAATCGTTTCCTCCGAGCGTACATTTTCACTTAGACTGCGCTTGCGCAGGCGCGACTCCAACTCCACACGGCTGGGCGGCAGGACAAAGATACTGACTGCCTCCGGCATTTTCTCCTTTACCTGGCGCTCACCTTGAACATCGATATCGAGCAAAACATCATTGCCACGCTTCCATGCCTCCTGCAGCACGGACTTCGCTGTCCCATAGTAGTTGTCAAATACCTTGGCGTGCTCCAGGAATTCACTGCGGGCCAGCATCTCCTCGAACTCCTGATTGGTGATGAAATAGTATTCGCGGCCATTCTGCTCGCTGCCGCGCGGCGAACGCGTTGTATACGAGATGGAGAATTCCAGGTTGCGCACGAACTTTCGCATCTCGTTGACCAACGTGGACTTCCCCGAGCCGGATGGAGCAGAAATAATATAGAGGATCCCGCTCATTCGATGTTCTGCACCTGCTCCCTGCATTTTTCAATGTCGGATTTCATCTGTAGCCCAAGTTCCGTGATGCGCAATGCTTCGCCGGCAATCCCGGACGTCTTGGAAAGCACGGTGTTGGCCTCGCGGTTTAATTCCTGTAACAGAAAGTCCAGCTTTTTGCCCACTTCACCGCCTTCATCCAATAGTCCTACAAAGTGCTTTATATGAGTTTGCAGCCTTACGATCTCCTCCTGGATATCGCTGCGTTCCGCTAACAGAGCAGCCTCCTGCACGATTCGGTCTTGTTCCACGTTCACAGCCAGCTCTTGCATCCGTACCCGAACTTTTTCCATGTACGCGCGGCTCACCGCTCCCCGGAACTGTTCGACTTCATTTGTGACTTGTTCCAGTGTCCGCATGCGGCGGCGAAGCTCGGCATCGATGCCCCGGCCTTCCTCTTCGCGCATGGCGTTGAGTTTTCCAATAGCCTGCTCCAATGCCGCCAAAACCACTGCTTCAAAATTGCCGTCCAGCGCATCTCCTGTGCCCAGAGCGCCAGGAATTCGCAAAATGACATTAAGATCGGGCTCGCCCGGGGCGTCAAACTCGCGGGCCGCCTTTCGGAACGCCGATACATAGCCGGCAACCAGTTCACGGTTGAGAACAAAACCCTCTCCAGTCCGACGCTCCACATTCAGGGTTACGTCAACGTGGCCCCGTCCCAGGCGCTCTTTCAAAATACGCCGGATTTTGATTTCCAGGCCGTCCAACTCGGAGGGTATTCGGAGTTGTGGATCGAGGAACCGGTGATTGACAGACTTCAGGGAGAGGGTGAACAGGGTCCCATCTTCAACCTGGGATTTGACCTGCGCGTATCCGGTCATGGAGCGGATGGCCATAATGTTTCTTGAACCTTTACGCGGGGGAGAGATTTGACTGCTACTGCCGTTCCAGCTAAGGTTCGCCGGTGGCCACCTCAGCCGTGTGTTCACCTATTTTCGGCTCTAAATCCATAAACTGCAATTCATATAGTTTGCGGTAGGTTCCCAAGCGGGTCAACAGGTCGTTATGGGTGCCGGAATCGCTGATCCAGCCGTTTTCGAGAACCACAATGCGGTCAACATGTCGAATGCTGGTGAGCCGGTGAGCAATCACGAATACCGTTCTGCCGTGCATGAGATTTTGCAAGGCAGATTGCACGAGTGCCTCAGATTCGGCGTCCAGCGCGGATGTGGCCTCATCGAGGATCAGGATCGGAGCATCTTTGAGCAGGGCGCGGGCGATAGCAATGCGCTGGCGTTCCCCGCCCGAAAGCCGAATGCCTTTTTCGCCGATGACGGTGTTGTAGCCCTCCGGCATTCTCTCGATAAAGTCATGCGCCAACGCCGCGCGGGCAGCTTGGACGACCGCTTCCTGGCGGATATCGGGCTGGCCGTAAGCAATATTGTTGCGGACCGTATCGTTAAAGAGGATCGTCTCCTGGGTGACGATGCCGATCTGCGCCCGCAGCGATGCCAGCGTGACATCGCGAATATCATGACCATCGATCTTGATGGCTCCCGCAGTGACATCAAAGAAACGCGGGATCAACTGGACCAAGGTGCTCTTCCCGGCGCCACTCGATCCTACAATGGCCACCACTTCTCCCTTGTGTACTTCGAGGCTCACCCCGCGCAATACCGCCGATGGAGTACTGCCATTCAGCTCGGCATAAGAAAACCTGACATTCTCGAAACCTACGGTTTGGCGGAAAGAAGGCAGAACAGAAGCAGCGGGCTTCTCCTCGATCTCATCCTCTTCATCCATGAACCGGAATACCTCGGAGGACGCGCCTAGCACCTGCTGGAAGCTGTTGTTGAACAGCGCAAACTTGCGGACCGGATCGTAAAGCTTGAAAACCGCAACGATAAAACCAAAAAAGACTCCCGTTGTGAAGTAGTGCGTCTTGATCTGATTGCGTCCCAACCAGAGAAGGACGGCGATGGCAGCCGCCCCGATAACATCCATGAGCGGAGAGCTGAGAGCCCAAGCCCGCACCGATCGCAGATTGGCTTTGAAGAGCTTCCTGGCTGCGCCGAAAAAACGTTGGCTCTCCCATGTTTCCATGCTGAAAGCTTTTACGATGCGGTTACCGGTAACGGTCTCGTGCAGAATGTTTTGTATGTCAGAAAGTTTATCTTGGCCTTTGCGGGTGGTGTGGCGTACCCGCAGCCCAATCCTCCCCGCGGAAAAAACAACAAAGGGTATGAAGATCAAGAGCACCCAGGCAAGCTTACCGCCCAGGGCGACGACCACCAGGGCCGTGAAGATCAGAGTAAAGAACTGCTGCAGAAATTCCGACAATACGGTGGAGAGTGCATTCTGGATCTTTTCAACATCGCTGATGACCGTGGAGACCAGTTTTCCGGTTGAATAATGGGCGAAAAAGCTGGCGGAGCGCTTGAGTATTCTTTGATATAAGTCGTTT
This sequence comes from Candidatus Angelobacter sp., assembly GCA_035939495.1. Taxonomy (GTDB): domain Bacteria; phylum Acidobacteriota; class Terriglobia; order Terriglobales; family Acidobacteriaceae; genus Angelobacter. The sequence goes on from DASZFU010000139.1 coordinate 42,852, forward strand.
CGCAGGTCGGTTACCAGTCCATATCCGGCATAACTAACCAGGTAAGTTCCCACATAATCGCACAGGCCTTTGATGATGGTTGCGCCCACAAGGGCCGCCGCCACCACGCTTAAAGGGTTATGCCAATAATTTGGCATAAACTGCTGAAGATAAACAGCATGTTGAAATCCAGGAAATCGCTGAAACAGGGTGATATTTTGCGGAGGAGCGCCAGGATTCAATACCTGATCGAAGATTGGGCCAATCAACAGAACGCGGAAGGCATCGAGCAGTCCAACTACCGCCATAAGAATGACAGAAAGAATGAACTGCAACCAATATGGACGGATGTACCTGAGCAACCGTGTCAGTTGCGGCATGAATCACCCATGGCCCGTAAACACATTGGCATCTATTCTAATGGAGCAACTCGCAATCGGCGATTGCACAGGAGAGTACCAAGGTAAAGTATTGTCAATTTGACAGGCGTTCAATATTCGTATATCATTCGCTCTGTTAGCACATACAAGCCGGGTCATTCGCGGGGACCTAAACTTGAGCCGTTTTCGCGGCGTCTGAGCCGCGAGGCGAAACCCTGAGCCTGCGAAGGGTCCATACAATCCGAGTCATTCGCGGGGACTTTAACTTGAGCCGTTTTCGCGGCGTCTGAGCCGCGAGGCGAAATCCTGAGCGCAGCGAAGGATCGAAGGATCTACAAGACGCATAGTCATTCGCGGGGACTTTAACTTGAGCCGTTCTCGCGGCGTCTGAGCCGCGAGGCGAAACCCTGAGCCTGCGAAGGGTCCATACAATCCGAGTCATTCGCGGGGACTTTAACTTCCGTGGCTCTTTTTCTTCAGGTTGGCGTAGCTCTATCCAAAATCCAAACAAAAAACTGCGACCATGATATTACTTTGCGAGGCTTCTCTGTGTCTCAGAAGGATCAGCCCGTTGACGATTTCCGATCGCCCGATCCAGACACCCCCCCATGGTACCTTTTAACCACCCTTGAACCACCTTTTTCGGGGAATTCTATGCTGTACAACGCCCAATTCGCCGGGAGGACCGGAGGACCTCGGTTTTCCGATCACGAGCTTGAACCGAAGTGATCACCCGATGGCACGACCCCGTCTCTTGGATAACGTGTTTTCGTCAATAGATATGGGCTTTGTCTCAATGTCTCAATCTAATTTGGATGACGGTTGAAACTCAATGACACGAAACGATCTTGCTTGATATACCAATTTCTGTAGGACCAGTCTCTGTCTCCTTATCTCCCAGAGAGAACACTGTTTCTGACCTTCTTACGCGCCCATTTATCATGTTTGAGAAACCTAAAGTAGAACTTTAAAATACTCAAATGGCATATGTTCCACGAAAGCTCGCGGCGGTGGTTCTTCAAGCAGCTAAGAACTTTCCTGCCGTTGAGCAATTTGTCCGTGAGTTGGGTTAACGCCGCTTGCTCAACGATGTGGAGGCAGATTCATCTTCGACGTGATCACTATCAGCAAACAACTCATTCACCAGGACTCGAGAACCACTAAAATCGAAAGCAAATCTCATTTCCTTGATTCCCTGCTCAAGAAAGGCATTTCTCACGGCCGGTTGTTTCTCTTCATCACAATACAAGAGCATGAAACCGCCGCCACCAGCCCCGGTTATCTTGCCGCCTGTAGCTCCATTCGCGCGGGCCAGGCCGTACATGCGGTCAATCGCCGGGTTCGAAATCATCGAGGAAATTCTTTTCTTGTTTTCCCAGCCTTCATGCAGCAGTAAGCCGAACTTGTACAGGTTTCCCGTGATCAAGATCTCGCGCATTTGATTCGCCAGTTCGCGAATCCGGTGCAATGATTCCAGGGCTACGCGTTCGCCGCTCCTCGTGGCCTCTTGTTGTTCCTGCAAAATTGACCATGAGTTGCGAGTACCGCCAATGAAAAAGAGCATCAACCTGGCTTGCAACGCAGCCATGATGTTCGGCGCAAGATTGAGTGGTTCAACTTCGGTGCTGCCATTGGGAGCGAAGCGCATAAAATTTAGCCCACCGAAAGCCGACGCATATTCGTCCTGCTTTCCTACTGGCTTCTCCAGTATGTGACGGGCGATGGAAAACGCTTTCTCGGCCAGTTCGTTTCGGGTGAGTGGAATCTCAAGATAGGTAGCCATGGCGTGCAAGACGCTCACGCACACACACGCGGATGAACCCAGACCTGTACCCGGAGGAATCTCTGAAGCCAGAAAGATATCGGCCGCAACTTCACGGCCAAGTTCTTTGAGTACCGCTAAAGGAATCTCCAGAGCGTGTCCTTTGGCGTTGATGTCTCTGATGTTTTCCCAGCTTTCACAGGTCCGCAAATCGGACGAGATGATCTGCACATGCCGGTCCGCGCGCTGGCTTACGATGGTATAGAAATACTTATTGATGGTTGCACTCAATACCGCGCCACCAAAGTTTTCAAAGTAGGCAGGCAGATCGGTGCCGCCACCGCCAAAGCTGATTCGCACCGGGCTTCGGACGATCAGCATCGATTAGGACATGCACGCGGAAGCATGGTTGGCGCACTGGTTGCGCTTCCACCTCCAGGCGGATGCGATGATCTCTTCCAGCGATGAATGCTTCGGGCTCCAACCCATCTCTCGAATCACACGTTCAGGGCTGGCGCACAAGATTGCGGGATCGCCGGGTCTGCGTCCCGCTACGCGGATTGGTAGACGTTGACCTACAACTTTCTCGACGGCATTGCATACTTGCCGAACGGAATAGCTGTGCCCTAACCCGATGTTGTAAGCCCTCATGCCCGGCTGATTCATCCTTTGCAAGGCTGCAATGTGCGCGGACGCAATGTCCAGCACATGAACATAATCGCGGAGGCAAGTGCCGTCGGGTGTGTCGTAGTCGTCGCCATGGATGCTGAAGGATTCCCTCTCTCCCGCAGCCGCTTGAAGTAAGAGAGGAATGACATGAGTCTCAGGATCGTGCCTCTCGCCCAATTCGGCCGTCGCGCCGGCTGCGTTGAAGTAGCGAAAAGCAATCACACTCCACCCGTAAGCCTCAGCGTACCATCGCAAGATCTGTTCAAAGATCAGCTTGGTCTCACCATAGGCGTTTACAGGTTTTTGGGGATCGTCCTCGGCGATTGGAACTCTTTCCGGGGTGCCATAGACGGCAGCAGAAGAGGAAAAAACAAAATTCTTTAAGCCGGCACTCCGCAAGACTTCGAGCATGGTAATTCCAGCCGAAACATTTTCCTGAAAAAACAAGCCAGGATCGGCAACCGATTCCGGAATCTTCGCCTTTGCAGCAAAGTGGAAGACCACATCAAACCTGATGTTCCTGACCAATGATTCCATGCCCGCTCGATTGCCGGCATTCATTTCGAAAAAAGCTGCGCCTTTGGGCACTGCTGTTCTGAAACCTGTAGAAAGATCATCTACGATTGTGACCGCGTGCCCTCGACGCAAAAGCTCTGCGCAACACACCGATCCAACATACCCTGCTCCACCCGTTACCAATACATTTGCCATTAATATGCACCTGCTCCACGTAAAACCCGCATGGGAGTTTTGATCAAGATCCTGATATCCATCCACAATGACCAGTTCTTAACGTAATGCAGGTCCATCTGCACCCGCTCCTGGTATGAGACTTCCTGTCGTCCACTGATCTGCCACTGTCCGGTCAAACCAGGCTTCATGGTGCTGAAGATCCAACCTGCATCACCATATTTATCCAATTCCGGCGGGACGATCATCCGTGGTCCCACCAGGCTCATCTCACCGCGAAGCACATTAAAGAGCTGGGGCAGTTCGTCGATACTCAGCTTTCTGATCCATGCCCCGGTGCGCGTTACACGAGGATCGTTCTTAAGCTTGAAGCTGATTTCGAACTCCTTGAGCAGCGCCAGGTCTTGCTCCAAAATCTTGTCGGCATGGACGCACATGCTGCGCAGCTTGAAAGCCTCGAACTCGCCCTTCGGTCCAAGGACGCGCCGGCGATAAATCACGGGCCCACCATCTTCCAATTTGATCAGCAGGGCAACTGCGGCGATGAGTGGCGATAACACCAACAGAAGAGTGATTGCGCCAATCAGATCTAATGTCCGCTTGGCGATTCGACCGAACCTGCTGATCGGCGAGTTTTTTAGAACGTCATTCTGGAACCGCTGAACAGTTGAAGCAGCCAAATCTAACTCCAGTTGCTTTGATTACTTCCTCACGATGTTCTGCGTGTTTACACGATGATATATCGATATAGTCTCTTGTGCGGCTCGAGTCCAAGAAAAATCTGTGGAACGCTGCAACGCAAGTTGCTGCCACTTCTCTAATACCTCAGGATTACACAAGAGTTCGATCGCTGCTTCAGCCATGCTGTTGGAGTCGAGAGGATCGAAGACCTGCGCGCCTGCACCGGCGACTTCTGCCAGCGAACCACCATTCGAAGTTATAACTGCGCAGCCACACGCCATGGCTTCCAAAACCGGAAGCCCGAATCCTTCATAGAGCGCAGGCATGATGAAGAACTGTGCATGACGGAAAATCATGCCTAACTCATGAGCCTTAACATGTCCGGTTGTCAGCAGATCCAGATGGTTGTACTTGCCTTTGCCTCCCAGCGACTGAAACCCTTGCGGCGGTCCATAAACGACAGTCTGAAATTCCCTTCCCGACCGCTGTTGAGCCAGACTCAATGCATCCAATGCGGCGCCAAGGTTCTTTGTCCGCCAGTTCCAGGCGCTGGCTGCTACCACATAGGGAGGCCGGATCCTAAACGTATCTTGCAGTTCCATGAGCTCGGCATCGGTACGCCGGTCGTGAAACTCCGAAGAGGCGGCGTTGTGAACAACCGCGATCTTCTCTCGTGGCACTTTCAAAACCTTTGCAACATCATTTGCCGTGTGCCGGGAAACTGTAATGATGTGGGACGCGTTTCGGCTCGCCAACCGGTAGCCCATCTTCACCAGAAACCGTTTTGGCCATGGATCGATGCTAAAGAGAAATGGAATCAGATCATGTAACGTGACCACCACGGGACACCTAATTGCCAAGGGAACAACATAAAACGGGCTGTGAAAGAGGTCCAGCTTGTCCTGTCTTTGCCGGCGTGCTAACTCAAATTGCTCAGACAGCGAGTACTTCGCTGAGCGAAGCGCGACCCGCTGCACCGGAAGTTCGGTCAGTCCCGGAACTTGGTTTTCAGGATCTTCATAAACAACCAATTCGAGGTCTTCATGAATGCTCGCCATGGCCTTAAGCAGTTCCGATACATATGTACCGACTCCGGAATCGTTGTACCATCGGGCATCAAAGCCAACACGCATATTGTTAAACAGTTATCACGGATTCACGCCGATGCGGATTCGTCGTGCTTTGTAGCCACATTTGACAGCTTAACCAGACAGTATTGCTTGCTGATGTAGCCAAGCTCAGGATCGTGGTCAAGATATTGGAGATTGCCATTGAAACCCGGCTCCGCCGAATTGGTTCGTTGAACGTCGGCGATGCGCACCTTGACACCATTCAGCATGCTGCGGACGTGTCTTTCTGCAATGCAGTGCATCTCCATTCGAAATGTATCTTGATTTTTCTTGAGCAACCGCGACATTCTTCGGCGTAGTCCCAACTTATTTCTGAATTTTTCCAAAGAGCTCGCCCGGAAGTGATCGACAATCTGAAAGACAAATACCCCTCCCGGCTTAAGGACTCTGACCAATTCCAGCAGATAATTTTTCACATATTTCCTCCCGATGTGCTGGAAGACGATGCTGCTATAGATAAACCCAAAAAAACCATCACGGAACATAGGTAGATCAGCCGTAGCATTAAGAACAAAGCGGCACTTTCCTTTGTCCGTATGAAATCCTTCCGCCAGGCGGATCATTGTGGGAGAGATGTCGACACCCCAGCACTCGGGGAAATCATCGGTCAAAGCGCGAGTCAGGCGTCCCACCCCACAACCGAAATCGAGGGCGGGAGCAGAGTGATCCAGGCGAATTTCAAGCTTTCGCAGATACTCCATGATTAATTCGATCTCTCGTCTACCGGTTGCAAAGAACTCCGTCGCATCCCATCGTTGATTGCGTTTTTCGGGGTCCGTGCAGATCGACCAAAGGGGATCCGCTTGTGCGAGACTCTCCCAATTTCTCTGCAGCTCGCGTAGCGAGGTCATTGAGCTTCGTTTTCCTGAGAAGTTCGAGCGAGAGGCAATGCCGCAAACAGCAGCCACAAAAGCCCCGAGAACTGTGGCACGTCGAGCATAACATCCACCAACCCATGCGTAAGCATGGTTGCCGTAGCACCCAGAATTGCGAAGGACACGATACTCTCCATTGGCACAGGCGCTCTTGCCAATCCTTTGCTCGCCGACCTCCACACTACAACGACCAATGCTAGGTAACAGAGAGTGCCTAAAAGGCCGGTCTCTGAAAGCAATTTGAGATAGAGATTATGCGTATCCCACGCACTGTCGGGACCACCTTCGATCGAAGGCGCAAATAGACGCGGGAAATTTCCATACCCGACCCCAATCACCGGGGAAGAAACAAAGAAATCCCAAGCTCTTCCATAAATAACTAAACGCGTAAGCGTAGCTTCGTCGAGTTCGGTAAAGCGATCGAGTGCCGTTTGTGCTCCAGTTGTGGCACTCTCGGGAGTTTGTTGCTCGATGAATCGGTCTCGGACTTGGTACGCGACGACTGCTATGGTGATTGCAGCCACAACTTGCACGATGATCCTTTTGCGAGCGCCTCCACCTTTAATGAGATAACGAAAGGCAAGGATCAACATCACCGCGAAGGCCAGCAACGCTCCCCGGCTCTGAGTAAGGAAAAGAGCTACCATCGCCACAAAAAAACAAATATTCCCCAAACGTGCGATGATGCGATCCAGCGATTTAGCTCGCATAGCCAGCGCTAAAGGAATCACAAGATTCAGAAAGGCAGCGAATGGATTGACATGCAGAAAGACCGATGTGATCCTGCCGGCGAATGGCTCAATGTATTCTTCCTGTCCGTGATAGAGCCAATAGAACCATGGTCCGTACCCATTGGCGATGAATTGATAGAACCCCAGACTGCAAATCAGCAACGTGGAAATAAACAAAACCTTGATCAGATTACGTAGCTGGGAGCGCGACCGTATCCACGCAGTTGCCGTGTAGTAGAGCGAGAGATAAGAAACCAGCCTGAACAGCGCCCTTATCCCCGATCCCGCATCGGGGTTGATCAGGACGGATGCAGTTGCAATCGTCAGATAAAGCACTGCTAGTTTGTCCACGGTACTGCCCCACAACCACTTGCTCAACCTACCACGATCGAGCAGCTTTCTCAGGAAGACGCCCGCAAATATCAGGATTCGCAGCAATGCAACAAGGTCATGAATTGGAAAATCGGTGTGAACGATCGGAGCAAATGGCAGCAAGAATACTGCAAGATAAAGAAGCGGCTCCCATTGCCAGAATGCAAGACCAAGAACCACAACTCCACCTAATACGAACGGAGCAGGCGAAAACGTCAACGGCAAAATAATGGCTCCGGTCGCGACAAAGGCAATTACCAAAGCCAGGTAAAACGAATTTTGACGGACATTGATCACTGAATCGAACCCAACATTACACCGCGCGAGCGCGAAAATCAAAACCCATCTTGGAGACACGGAGACGTGGAGAAAATCAAAACCAAAGTCAACCGCAGAGTACGCAGAGACCGCAGAGAGGAAATGGGGATTTTAAGTCAATCTGGAATTGCGAAAGAAAGCATGATTTCAAATCTCCGTACCTGCCGTGGTGGTTTAGGGTTTGTTTTGCGGTGAGCACCGCCGTAAGGTATAGTGACCAAGTTTTCCCTGCGAGGTGCAGATGTCGCGAATTGTCCGAGCTGGATTGATCCAGGCCACCAACGTCCTTGGCCCGGAACACTCGTTAGAAAAGATAAAAAAAGCCATGATCGACAAGCATCTGAAGTTGATTGATCAGGCTGCCAAAAAGAAAGTCCAGATACTCTGCCTTCAGGAAATTTTCTATGGTCCTTATTTCTGCGCGGAGCAGAGCCCGCGCTGGTATGAGCTCACTGAAGCAGTTCCCGATGGACCCACGATCAAGTTGATGCAAAAAGTAGCTGCCAAACATCGAATGGTGATCGTGGTTCCCATCTACGAAAAGGAGATGACTGGTCTTTATTACAACACTGCCGCGGTCATCGATGCGGACGGAAAGTACCTGGGCAAGTATCGGAAGCACCATATTCCTCAAGTGGCCCCTGGTTTTTGGGAGAAGTTTTACTTCACGCCTGGAGACACTGGTTATCTCACTTTCGCGACCCAATATGCTCGCATTGGCGTTTACATTTGTTACGACCGGCACTTTCCCGAAGGCGCGCGTATCTTGGGTTTGAATGGAGCCGAGATCGTTTTCAACCCTTCAGCCACAGTCGCGGGACTTTCAGAGTATCTATGGGAGTTGGAGCAGCCCTCTCACGCTGTTGCCAATGGTTATTTTGTGGGCGCATTGAATCGCGTAGGCACAGAAGCTCCGTGGAATATTGGCGAATTCTATGGCAAGAGCTACTTCTGCAACCCACGAGGCAAAATCATCGCGCAAGCAAGTCGCGACAAAGACGAAGTCCTGGTCGCCGATCTTGACCTCGCCATGATCGCCGAGGTTCGCAACGTCTGGCAGTTCTTCCGTGACCGGCGGCCAGACAGCTACAGGCCGTTGGTGGCCCAGGCAGGCCAGAAGGCGGCAAGCAGTTTTTAGCTAGTAGCCAGTAGCTAGGAGCTTCCCATGTCATCTCATCCTTCACTCCACCAAGACCAGAACATCCAGTCCAGCCCGCTGTATAACCACGATCTCGCTCCGGTAAGCACGGAGCGGCGCTCGTGGACCACCTACAATTATGCGGCCCTATGGGTCTCGATGTCCGTAAACATCCTTACCTACATATTGGCGGCCAATCTGGTCCAGGGCGGGATGAATTGGAAGCAGGCCGTGATAACCATCTTCCTGGGGAACACGATCGTGCTGGCTCCCATGCTGCTCAATTCCCACCCAGGCGCGCGCTACGGTATCCCTTTTCCGGTTTTGGCGAGGGCCTCATTTGGGGTTCTGGGCGCAAATATTGCTGCGGTGCTGCGCGCTTTGGTGGCTTGTGGTTGGTTTGGAATTCAGAGCTGGATTGGCGGAGAAGCCATCAACACCCTGCTCGGCACCATTTGGCCAGCCTGGCGCGCTAACCCTTATGGCACGGCAATCTGCTTTATGGTCTTCTGGGCCATCAATGTGCTGGTGATACTGAAGGGTATTGAATACATCCGCTTTCTTCAGGGGATCAGCGCGCCTATTCTGCTCGGAGTTGGCTTGCTGTTGCTGGGCTGGGCTTACATCAAAGCCGGGGGCTTCGGTCCCATGCTTTCGGCGCCTTCGCAGTACGCCACTACGGGCGACTTCTTGAAATTCCTTGTTCCTGCACTGAATGGAGCCGTGGGATTCTGGTCGACGGTCTCACTGAACATTCCTGATTTCACTCGATTTGCCAAAGACACGCGCGGACAGGCCGTCGGACAAGCAATTGCCCTGCCACTCACCATGACGCTTTATGCTTTCATCGGAGTAGCTGTTACTTCGGCGACTGTGGTCATCTACGGTACAGCGATTTCCGATCCAATCCAGTTGCTCAGCCGCTTTCATTCACCGGTAGCAGTGATCATCTCACTGGTGGCAATTCTGCTGGCAACCCTGAACGTGAATATCGGAGCCAACGTGGTTTCACCGGCCAATGATTTCTCTAACCTCTGGCCGCGCAAGATTTCATTCAAGCTCGGCGGCATAATCACTTGCTTTGTCGGCATGGCCATGATGCCCTGGAAGCTGTTGGCCAATCACCGCACATTCATCTTCGGATGGCTGGGTGGATACGCCGCGATATTAGGTCCAGTTGCAGGAATCATGATCTGTGACTATTTCGTGATTCGCCGAAAGCGATTGGTGCTGAATGACCTTTATTTACTCAATGGCCAATATGAATATTCAGGAGGTTTTAACCTTCGCGCCATAGCAGCACTCTGCATCGGCTCAGCCGTGGCCTTGATGGGATTGGTGATTCCTTCGGTTCGAGTCTTATACGATTATTCGTGGTTTGTGGGGTTCGTGGTCGCTTTTGTCGTCTATTGGGTTCTGATGCGAGGGAAAATGCGCCCCTTGTGAGCGGATGCATGATGGCCGGAAAATGAGAATCCCATCCGAAGCAGATTCATCAAAGCGTTCCCCGCGGAACCAAATCAAACTACACAACTTCCGGACGCCTCTTACCCACACTGGTACCCTGCTCAAAGGCGTAAGCCAATTGCAACACACCCCAATCATCATGATGGCGTCCAACGATCTGCAGCCCAATCGGAAGCCCGCCCTCGGAAAATGCACAAGGAACGGAGATTGCAGGGTTCCCTGTTACCGAAATGTAATAACAGGACTTCATCCAGGAAATGTAGTTCTCCATTTTTGTTCCGGCAATCTCTGTGGGAAACTTCACCTTCACATCGAACGGCAATACCTGGCTCACCGGCAAAATAAAAAATTCATACTGCCCCATGAACTTACTCAAACGCTCGTACAAAGCTGTGCGTCTGGCTTCGACTCGGGCAAGGTAGGGGCCGCTAAGCTTGCGTCCTTCCTCCACATGCCAGTGAATGTACTCGTTCAACTGATCGCCATGCCTGGACAGAGTATCGCCAAACCTAAGTTCTGTGGCCCAATGCCGCCATGCCAGAAAACATTCATCGGCATCTCTTAAATCCGGTTCTGCGTCTTCAACGAGGCATCCTAGCGTTTCAAAAACCTTTCTCTGTGCCTGAACAGCACGTTTGACCTCGGGTTCCCATGGCAGACCCAGATCCTTGAACATAGCCACTCGCACGCCTCTGAAATCGCGGTTGCCGAGTGGTTGCGCGAACTGTGTACCCCGCTGATCGATGGAAATCGGCGACTCGGGATCAAACGCTGCAAGTACGCTCAGAAAATAGGCGCAGTCAGTAACGTTTCGAGCAACAGGTCCTGGAACCGGCAGCGTGAACCAGCCTAGCTGCGTCGGAATATTCGGAACCCGTCCTGGTGACGGTCGGATACCGACAACGTTGCAAAAGTTTGGTGGATTGCGAAGCGACCCACCCATATCGCTGCCATCGGCAAGAGGAACCATTCCACAGGCGAGAGCGACCGCGCCTCCTCCGGTACTTCCGCCACAAGTCTTGGTCAGGTCGTAGGGATTGCGCGTGGGACCAAACACTCGATTAAAAGTTTGTGAACCAAGACCAAATTCGGGAACATTGGTCTTGCCAACAATGATGGCTCCCGCTTCTCTCTCGCGTTGAACCACGCGGCAATCAAAGTCCGGAACGTGGTCTCGATATAGAGGAGAGCCAAAAGTGGTGCGCAGGCCGTTGGTTTCGTGCAAATCTTTGACAGCAATGGGCAGCCCATGAAGCGGGCCAAGCCACTTCCCTTTTGCCAGGGCTTCATCGGCTGCGGCAGCCTGCGCCATCAACTGATCCTCGGGAACCAACGTAATGATCGCGTTGACCTTTGGATTCATGCGATGGATTTGATCCAGGCAAGCCTGCATAATCTCGCGCGCAGAGAGCTTTTTCTTCAGGATCAAATCCAAGATATCAACTGCTCGCATGAAGCAGATGTCGGAAGGAGAAGAATCAGGCATGGATGTCTACGCTACCGGCGACATCTGAACCGGAACGCCGTTCAGCACGGAATTTCCTGAAAGCGGATCACGCAGGTTTTCGTCCATCAACGCATTGAGATTTGCTCCCGGCCGAGCCGCCGCCACACTCAGGCGCGCACCAGGCAGATCATGTCCCCAGCCATGCGGCAAGCTGACCACTCCTGGCATCATTTCGTCGGTAACCTCAACTTGCAGTTCCACGGACTGGCCATTGTGGGCGATACGAGCTTGTCCGCCGTGGCGTAATCCCAGCCGCTCGGCATCGGTTGGGCTGACTAAGGCGGTACAGCGGTTAGCTCCTTTCGCCAGGACAGGAAGATTGTGCATCCAGCTATTGTTGGAGTGCAGTTGGCGTCTCCCGATGACCACCAACTCCGGTACCGGTCGGGCCAAGCTGGCAGAGGCACGTTGCAGGTCCTCGAGCAACTGTGCCGGCGCAAGCTCGATCTTCCCCGATGGCGTCTTCAGAATCTCTGGTATGCGTGGACTCAAAGGTCCAAGATCGATGCCATCCTCTGCAGCCATAACCTTCTCCAGGTTAAGCCCTTCGGGTTTCAATCCAAATTGGTCGCCGTATGGACCGGTGCGGAGCCCCAAATCCAAAAGGCGTTCCGGCCCCTGGCGGCGGGAGAGAGCCTTAATAATGTCATCGGCATGGGCTGGAGAGATACGGCGCACATCCTCAAGCAGAAGCTCGTCATCCAGTTGACGCACGTCTGCCTGACTGCGCTTGCCTTGCACAATCGCGATCAGATGCAACAGGATCTCCCACTCCGCGGGCTGTCCTTCGGGCGGCGTAAGAACGGGGCGGCTATAGCGGACATGATTGTGGTACGCAAACTGTGAAAAAGCGACATCGTAATGCATCTCTTCCAGCGAAGACAGCCCCGGAAGGATGACATGAGCGTGGCGTGTTGTTTCGTTGAGGTAAATGTCAACGCACACCATGAATTCAAGCTGATCCAGGGCGGCAGCCACTCGTGGACCGTTGGGCGAAGAGAGCACCAGATTGCTGGCCAAAGCGATCAAAGTTTTGACCTGCCCTTGTCCAGGGGTTTCGATTTCCTCAGCCAGGCAACTGATTGGGAATTCGCCGAACACCTCGGGCGCGCCGGAAACACGGCTTTTGCGCCGTCCCGTAACAATTCCCTTTCCTGTTCCGGCTTTTCCGCGAGTGTTGCTTTGGAATGCAGCGGCTTTGGGGAACATTGCGCCGCCCGGCTCGTCCAGATGGCCCGTCAGAATATTGACAACATCAATTAACCAACTGGATAAAGTACCGTATTCCTGCGTACACGTTCCGATGCGGCCATACACGGCTGCCTTTTCAGCCATCGCCACGGCCCGCGTCAGTTCGCGAATGGTTCCGGCGGAGATTCCACAACGCGCCGCCACCTTCTCGGGCGCGAAGCTGGCCAACGCTGCTGCAACTGCCTCGATACCGGAGAGATAGGGGGCCAGCCGTCCCACGCGAACCAGCTTCTCTTCGAAAAGCGTATGGATCATCCCCAGCAGCAGGAACACATCGGCGCCGGGATAAATAAAGATATGCTGATCGGCATGTTTAGCAGTTTCTGTGCGTCTGGGATCGACCACGATGAGCTTTCCGCCTCGAGCACGCAGAGCCTTGGCCTTATCGCGGAAATTGGGCACCGTCCACAGGCTTCCATTGGATACCATGGGGTTGGCGCCGAGAATCAACAGCAAGTCAGTTCTTTCGATATCCGGCACGGGAATCGAGAGCCAATCACCGAACATCAATCCCGAAGAGAGCTGCTTGGGCATCTGATCCAGGGTTGCTGCGCCGTACAGATTGTTGTTGGCCAGCGTCCGAATGAGCCTGGGCAGATAGAGGAACAGGCCTGTCTTGTGGACGATAGGGTTACCCAATACGACCGCTAACGAATTCCTTCCATATCGATCCATGATCGGAAGCAACTTGCGTTCGATCTCGGCAAACGCCTCGTCCCAGCTCACTTCCACAAATTGGCCTCTGCGTTTGACCAGCGGCGCACGCAGACGATCCGGGTCGTTGTGAAGGTCCTTCAGCGCCACGCCTTTGGGGCAGATGTAGCCTTGACTGAATACATCGGCATCATGGCCCTTGATTCGCGTGACTTGCCCCTCATCGAGCGTCAACTCCAGGCCACAACACGCCTCGCAAAAGGGGCAGATACGGTGATGCACGGATTCGTGTGATTGATGAGCCATAGGAAAGATTACCCCTAAAGCATTTTTAGGATTACTGTAGACCGTCCACATCGTCCACAAAAGACGCTAAGTTCACACCAACTCTAAAAACGCTCTAAATTCAGACCGACTAGCATGTTAGCATTTGATAAGGCGTGAAGGTACGTTGGGCATGTCAAAGATAATTCAAATTCGCAATGTACCCGATGCATTGCATCGCAGGCTCAAAGCTCGTGCCGCCAGGGCCAGCGTGTCTCTGTCAGATTATCTGTTAACAGAGATCAAAGAAATCGCAGAGCGTCCGACACTGGCTGAATTGCAGAAGTGTCTACATCAGCGCAAGCCGGTTTCTGTCGAGCTAGATACAGCCCGAATTGTGCTAGAAGAGCGAGAGGCGCGTTATTGAGCCCATCCAAATTGAGCGCGTCCAAGCCACAAACCCTCCAGCAAGAGCCTTACTCACGCCGTTAGTCCCAAATCCACTCCCATTTTTAAGCAACTTTGATGTAAAAATATCTTTCTTTCCCTATATTTTTTAGCCTTGAAGTCACTCTTTATTAAAAACAGGACGTGTGACATCTTCCGGGATTTGTCTCTTAGGCTTTTTTGTCTGTCCTCATATGACTTATGGCAACGCGGGACTTATTCATAATGCTCCCATGTTTTTAGCCAGCAATCCCGGAATTTAGCGGGACATGCAACCGACGCGAGCATAGCTGGCCTTTGAAAGGGTGTGGGTTCGGCAAAACCCGCACCCTCTTTTGTTGCCTCGCTCTCCCAGTTTTGCGAAACTGAATCTCAATTCATCTTCTCCGCGTATAGGCGGACAGCATTCGCAATTGCGACTTTCGGTTGCGGGTTAGTAGGATATTCCATGCGCATTAAAGCCTGTATTTTCTTCTTTGTTATTCTCGTTTCTTCAAGTTTCAGCCAACCTTCAGCAAAACCAGTTTTTTTTGAGCACGTGAAGATATTTGATGGACATCGATTCGCCGGTCCCATGAACGTCCTGGTCCAGTCCGGAAAAATCCAATTGGTAGGCAGCTTGGTCAAAAAACCTGCGGGCGCTGAGGTCATAGCAGGGGATGGCCTAACACTGCTGCCCGGCCTGATTGACAGTCACGTGCATGTGTTCGGATCAGCGCATCTGACCCAAGCCCTGGCGTTCGGCGTGACCACCGAATTGGATATGTTTAGCAGTGTTCAAAACAGTAAGTCGATTGAGGAGGACCAGGCAGCAGGCAAGCTCACAGATGAAGCCGATCTTCGGACTGCCGGTATTCTGGTCACCGCTCCCGGAGGCCATGGCACCGAATACGGCATTAATATCCCAACCATCTCCAGCCCGGATCAGGCACAGGCCTTTGTAGACGCGCGTATCGCCGAAGGTTCCGACTACATCAAAATCATCTACGACGATGGCTTGGAGTATGGAGTCTCCAAGCCGATTCCCACCCTCGACAAGAAGACTCTGGCAGCCGTGATCGCCGCAGCGCACCAGCGCGGCAAGTTGGCCGTTGTACATATCGGTTCATTGCAGCAGGCACAAGATGTCATCAATGCCGGAGCCGACGGGCTGGCTCACCTCTTTGTCGGCGAGCATTCTGACCCCGATCTTGGAAAGCTTGCTGCCGCGCATCACGTTTTTGTGGTCCCAACACTCTCGGTCCTGAACAGCATCTGCGGAATCAAAAAGGACGAGTTGGTCAACGATCCCCGCATCTCTTCTGGACTTCCCTCCAGTGATCTGGAAAACCTGAAGGCTGTCTTTCCTTCACGAACGCACCTCTCCTGTACCGGAGCAACCGAAGCCATCCATCAGCTTCACCAGGCCCATGTACCCATCCTTGCAGGGACAGATGCTCCCAATCCCGGCACGGAGCATGGAGCCAGCATGCACGGCGAATTGACGCTACTGGTTCAAGCCGGGCTCAGCCCCACCGAAGCTCTGGAAGCAGCCACGGCTAATCCTGCCAAGTCCTTCCGGTTGAATGACCGAGGTGAGATTGCTCCAGGGAAACGGGCGGATCTGCTCTTGGTGAAGGGCGATCCGGGCGCTGACATTACCGTCACGAGAAATGTCGTTGGGGTGTGGAAAGCCGGCATCCGCTTCGACCGGGATGCATATCTAGCTGAAGTAAAGAAGATCCAGCAAGAGGCCAGCGGGCCACCTGAGGGTTCCGAATCCGGCGTCGTAAGCGACTTTGACGACCTGACCGCCAAAGCCAAATATGGCGAATGGCTGATCTCCACTGATCAAATTATGGGCGGCAAATCGACCGCCAAAATTGAAGCAGTTCCAGGTGGAGCAAACAACAGCAAGGGTGCGCTACATGTGACTGGCGAAGTGGCTCCCAGCTTCCAAATTGCGTGGTCGGGAGCAATGTTCTCGCCGGGGAGGCGGATCATGGACGCGGTGGACCTCTCCAGCAAGAAAAACATCAGCTTCTGGGTCAAGGGTGATGGCAAAACTTATCGCATCATGCTCTTTACCAAAAAAAGTGGACCGATTCCGCTTATCCAGACATTCAGCGCTGGGTCAGAATGGAAGCAATTCACCTTCCCCATTTCATCTTTCGAAGGCGCTGACGGCCATAGCATAAGCGCTCTAATCTTCGCAGCCGGACCTGCGCCCGGCTCTTTTGAGTTTTACTTGGATGAAGTTCATATTGAATAGCTCTAAATAAGAAGTCAGGAGCCAGAAGTCAGAATTTCCAAAATATCTCGCCAGCAAAAACGAAAGTCACCAACGGCGCATGATGGTCCAAAGAAAAAGCGGCAGGACCATCCCTGCCGCATTAATATTCTGTCTTCTGTCTTCTGACTCCTGTCTTCTGACTTCTTTCTTCTGACTTCTTGGGTCAGCTACAGTTCGTCAGCTTCACCCAGTTCAGCGGCAACTGGCGTGAGCGTGCCGAATAATCCGTTCACTTCACCATCGGGGCCAGCCGTGAAGAACAGCGTAGTGGCAGGACCGGAGTTCGCGTTTCCGGCTCCAAACTGCAATGCCCACAATCCGCTGCTGGTGAAAGTCGTACCATCGGGATTCAAAACATTACCGAGGAAGCGACCGGTTACCGGGTTGTAGGCAGCGATCGTGCCGCCTCGGAACTGTCCGACCAGGATGGTATGGCTGAACTCTCCGAAGTTTCCTGGAGTCAGCACCACTCCCCATGGAGCATTGAGCCATGCTCCATGCTGCAACCTCTGGATGAGCCGGCCATGGGTAGTGAAGACATCAACAAAGCCGAAGCCTGCACCGCCTACCGGGTCGTGCCGGGCTGCGTCTTGCTTGGCGTAAGTCACGTAGATGTTGGGGCCGATGGCCTGTACGTTGAAGGGAGCGAAACCTTCGCGGACCCGGTCATCGTCGAAAGCATCATCGTCCAAGCGTACTTGATTGAAGTTGGTGTCAAACACATCAACACGTCCGCTGCGGAAGTTGGCAGCTAAGATGAACCTCTTGCCGTCGATCTCAGCAATGGTCGCGCCTTTATAAACGGCTCCATTCTTCGCGTCAGGCACTTGGGAGTAATCGACCTTGATCACCGCCGTGGTCGGTTGAACGCCAGGGTTCCATCCTTGGACCGTACCATCTTCGGTTACCCACATGAAGATAGCGCGCTTGCCCGGAGCCAGGAGGAAATCCGTGGCGCTGCCGTTGAACATTACGCCCGTCGGCGATCCGGGAGCAGGTTGACTCGGAGCGTTGGGAATGGTCACGACCAAGGGAACGATCGCTCCCGCTCCGTTGTACAACGTGGATGTGCCACCGGCATTGTTGGAAATCCACCAGGGTGTTCCCGGACCAGCCACCAATCCCCAGGCATTTTGCAGGTTGGGATCAGTTACAGCCGCTCGGCCAGGTATGTTGGAAACTAAATTGGTTGTAGTGTAGTGCTGCGCAAACGCCATGCTCGAAAAAAGCAGCACAACAGCACCAAACAGCGACCTCAGACGTAGTGCGGGGGAATTAAGCATCAACTCTTACCTCCTAGACCTTTCTGTGCAGTTATGGATTTAAGGAATGTTTTTGGGAGAAGCAACTAAGTTCAAGCGGAACAACAATCAGATTGCGAGCAACCGAAGTTCCACCTTGCCTCCTGATTTACCTGTGTTGAGGGAAAAGCACTTGCAGGTTCACGTAGCTGAGATTCGCTGATTTTTATCTCGAAAATCGTAGGATTAGTTTTTTACAGTTATGCAGATTCGTACAGAGTCTCTGCTCCATCAAAAATCAAGCACTCAAAATCAGTAAAGATGTATTAATTTAATGTCAAAATATTTTCTTCTACGGCGAGATTGCAATGAATGGCATTTAAAAAATATTCCACTTAAAAACAAGCGTGGAGCGCAGCCGCCCTCGGCTGATTTTCTGAAGGTTGCAGAAATCTCTTCATGCGAGAAAGAGTATTGAGACCTATGAATAAGTATTAGCCTGTTACAGGTTTTGAAATCTCGCATCCCGGTATAAAATTCCACCTCGGAGCATCCCATGCATACGATGATGGATTTCCCGCTGACCCTGGTTTCAGTCCTGGAGCGGGCAGGAAAAAATTTCAGCAATGTGGAATTAATTTCACGCCGTCCTGATCGTTCCATCCATCGCTACACCTATGCCGATCTTTACTATCGCGCCAGGAAACTCGCAGAATGCCTGACGCGCGCCGGACTCAAACGCGGGGACCGCGTGGCAACGTTGATGTGGAACCATTCCACCCACGCCGAGATTTTCTTTGGTGTCCCCGTGGCAGGAGGCGTGCTCCATACGCTCAATCTGCGGCTGCATCCCAACGAAATCGCCTACATTGCCAACCACGCCCAAGACCGTTTCCTTATCGTTGATGAGGTATTGTTGCCTACCTTCGAAAAATTCCGGCAGCAAACTCATTTTGAGCGCATCTTCGTCGCCGGAAAATGTCCGAATACGGCCTCTGCCGATTTTGAGGATTATGAGCAATGGCTGTCCCAAGCCACTGGAGATTTTCAATATCCGGAGTTGAGCGAGCAGGATGGCGCTTCCATGTGCTTTACCTCCGGCACCACCGGCAATCCTAAGGGAGTGCTGTATTCGCACCGTTCCATGATTTTGCACAGCTTCGCCGAAACCATGGCGGACACTACCGCCCTCTCCCGCCATGATTCATTGATGGTTGTGTCATCCATGTTCCACGTAAATGGCTGGGGATTGCCTTACACCGCAGCCATGGTCGGAGCCAAGATGGTCTTCCCCGGACAATATCTTGACTCCGAAAGCTTGTTGAACCTGATCGAACAAGAGCAGGTGACCATCACTTGCGGCGTTCCGACCATTTGGATGTCAGTACTCTCGGAGTTGGAAAAACACAAAGGACGCTGGAAGCTTCCTCATTCGGTAAGAATTCTGTGCGGAGGAACAGCCCCGCCCGAATCGCTGATCCGCGCTCTTGATCCTCACGGCTTGCACATTTTGCAGGCATGGGGCATGACCGAGACTTCGCCGAGCTGTACTATGGCTCCCGTACCGGCGTCCAAGCTGAACGGCACAGACGAGCAATATGCGCTCCGCTCCCGCGCTGGTTGGCCCTTGCCTTTCGTCGAGTTGCGCGTAATGACTCCCAACGGAGAAGCTCCTCACGATGGACAAACGATGGGCGAGCTTGAAGTGCGTGGTCCGTGGGTAGCACGAGAATATTACAAAGCACCCGAAACCAAAGATCGCTGGACCTCTGATGGCTGGTTTCGAACCGGCGATGTCGCCACAATGATTGCCGACGGCAATATCAAGATCGTCGACCGTAGCAAAGACATGATTAAGTCCGGCGGTGAATGGATCAGCTCAGTTGATCTGGAGAATATGCTGATGAGCCATCCTGCAGTTCGCGAAGCCGGAGTCGTCGGCATCTCGCATCCCAAGTGGCAAGAAAGACCGCTGGCAGTGGTAGCGCTCAAAAACGGCTCTCAAACAACCGCCAAAGACCTTCGCTCGTTTCTTAACACCAAGTTTGCCAAATGGCAATTGCCCGATGACATCGTTTTTGTAGACGAGTTACCGCATACGTCGACAGGGAAACTGCTCAAGGCTGAATTGCGAAGTCGATATGCGGGGTGGAAGTGGGGGGAGTAGCACTAATCAAACAGCGCATCGAATTCCGAAAGCAATGTGATCAATGGATCGGCTTCATGTTGACCGTCGAATTCGCGAACGGCTTGAGCGCCGACGCTGCTGCCTGAAGGAAATTCGCCGGAAGCAATTGCCTCACGAACACGATTGAGAAATATGAACTGCAGCCACTGGGCGAAGGTCATGGTATCCATGGCGAATGCTTCTTTGAAATCGAGTTGTTCAGGCCGAAGAGGTTCAGCTTGCCACATGCCGATCTGGCGCATCTCCGCCTCGATCTGATCGGCATATTGAGCAGCACGCTCCTTTAGTTGCTTCTTATTCATAGACACCTCGAAGGGTCCCCCCATCGTACAAGAAAAATGCGACCTGCTCTTGCTCCTGTTAATCTCATCTCTATGGCCACCACCATAGTTCCAACTCTTCCCAGCCTCTCTGAAGTTGAATCTGCTGCCAGCCTCGTACATCGGTTCATGCCACCCACTCCGCAATATTCATGGCCGCTGCTCAATCAGCGCGTTGGATGTGAGGTTTGGGTGAAGCATGAGAATCACACTCCGGTCGGCGCTTTCAAGGTACGTGGTGGAATCGTATATATGGATTGGCTACGCCGGATGCACCCTGAGGCAGCCGGCGTGATCTCGGCAACCCGTGGCAACCACGGACAGTCGCAAGCTTTCGCCGCCGGACATTTTGGCCTGCGTGCCGTCGTGGTAGTACCGCATGGCAATAGCCGGGAGAAAAATGCAGCCATGCGTGCTCTGGGTGCCGATATTGTGGAGCATGGCGATGACTTCCACGCGGCTGACCATTATGCCGATGACCTGGCTCGGCAACGTGGGCTGTTTCGCATGTCGTCATTCGATTCACTGCTGATACCTGGCGTGGCAACTTACGCTTTGGAGTTTTTTCATGGAACGCCTGTGCTCGATGCAGTGTTCGTGCCCATTGGCTGGGGTTCAGGCGCGGTGGGCATCGCATCAGTCCGAAATGCATTGGGGTTGGAAACCAGGATCATCGGAGTAGTCTCAGCCAGTGCTCCAACTTATGCGCTTTCATTTGCCGCCGGGCGGGTTGTCGAGCAAAAGGCAGCGACCCGCATTGCCGACGGCGTTGCCATATCCCGCGCCCACGATGCCAGCCTGGAGATCTTACGCCACGAACTGGAGCGGGTCGATCAAGTGACCGATGAACAAGTCGAGGACGCCATGCGAACCATATTCAGCGATACCCACAACGTCGCCGAAGGCGCCGGCGCTGCCGCCCTCGCCGCACTGCTGAAAGACCGTGAAGCCTGGCGCGGAAAACGAGTGGGCGTGGTCATCTCTGGAGGAAATGTTGACCGCGAAGTTTTTGCGCGGGTCATCGGCAAGCCCTGAGAACGCCAGCGAACACTGGCAGACATCCAAGTAAGTCTGCCCCACCAACGGAGCCAAGATCTTCGCAGGGCGGGAAAACTGCAACCATGCCCACGAAGCTGTCTGTCTTCAGCCCAAGAAGCCGAGCGGGCTGAATGCTGAGCGCTGACGGCTGCGTGCTGCCCTCCCAAAACACACTTTCCAGAAAAGCGGTACAATCCCTGTTTGTAGAAATTATCAATTTGACTACCTGCTGTTCCAAATCCCAAGCTGCTGAAGACAAATAAATTTGAAATTACAAATTTGAGATTTCAAATCGCAATTGAGGGGTGTTCAAATGAAAAAAACCATTCATGTCAGTGTCAACGGCGTTTCCCATCAAAGCGAAGTCGAACCCCGCATGTTGCTGGTCCATTACTTACGAGATGCGCTGAACCTGACCGGGACGCACATCGGCTGTGAAACCTCTCTGTGCGGAGCTTGCACTGTGCTGGTCGATGGCCAGGCGGTAAAATCGTGCACGCTGCTGGCGGTCCAGGCCGATGGCTCCAAGGTGACCACCATTGAAGGCTTTACTGCCGACGGCAAACTCCATCCGGTGCAGCAAGGTTTCTGGGAGCATCACGGACTGCAATGCGGTTACTGTACGCCCGGCATGATCGTGGCCGCGGCCCAGCTTCTCGAAAGAAATCCCGATCCTACCGAAGAAGAAATCCGGCACGGCCTCGAGGGGAACCTCTGCCGCTGCACCGGCTATCAACACATTGTCCAGGCGGTTCAATGCGCCGCCAGGAAAATGAAATCCAAAACGGCTGTTCCCGCGTAATCCCCCGGAGGCTCTATGGCGGAAAAACTTGTTGGTCAAAGACTCAAGCGCACGGAAGACCCTCGGCTGATCAAGGGTCTCGCGCACTATGTAGATGACATCAGACTCCCTGATACATTGCATGCAGTCTTCGTGCGCTCCATCTATGCTCATGCGCGAATCAAAAGCGTGGACGTAAGCGCAGCATCCAAGGCCCCCGGCGTGGTCGCCGTCTACACCGGCAAAGATGTCTCGCAGAAGATCGGCCCTGTGCCTTGTGCCGCAGCTCTGCCCGATCTGAAAGTGCCGGATCACCGTGTGCTCGCCACCAGCAAAGTCTATTTTGTCGGACACCCCATCGCTGTCGTGGTCGCCCACGACAAGTATGCGGCGAAGGACGCCGCGGACTTGATCCAGGTGGACTATGAAGAATTGCCAGTCGCCCTGGACGAAGAAAAAGCTGCCCAAGGCGGGCCGGTGATTCACGAGCAATTCGGCACGAACATCTCTTACAAGCTCACTGCCGGCGAAGGTGATATTGAGGCTGCCCTGAAGTCGGCAGACAAAGTTATCAAGCAGCGTATACTGCATCGGCGTCTGGCCCCGATAGCCATGGAAGGCCGTGGCGTGCTGGCCCGCTACTATCCCGGCGAACAGGAACTCACGCTCTGGACATCCACCCAGATTCCCCATTTGGCGCGCACCCAGGTTGCCCTGATGCTGGGCATACCGGAAAACAAGCTGCGCCTGATTGCGCCCGAAGTTGGAGGCGGCTTTGGCTCTAAGCTGAATGTCTATGCCGAGGAAGCTCTGCTTGGCTGGATCGCCATGCAAACCGGGAAACCGATTAAATGGATTGAAGGCCGCCGCGAAAATATCCAGGCTACGATCCACGGACGCGGCCAGACCGGCTACATCGAAATCGGCTTCAAGAAAGATGGAACCATTACCGGCTTCCGTTACAACGTCTTTGCCGATATGGGTGCGTATCACCAACTGCTTACGCCGGCAATTCCCACTCTCACCGGCCTCATGCTTTCCGGGTGCTACAAGATTCCTGCGATCCAGATTAATGTGACCGGAGTCTTCACCAACAAAATGTCCACGGATGCCTACCGTGGCGCAGGACGCCCGGAGGCTACCTTCGTGATCGAGCGCGCCATGGATCTGGTGGCCGCCGACCTGGGCATGGATGTAGTTGAGCTCCGGCGCAAGAACTTCCCTGCCCCCAGTGAATTCCCTTTCAAGACTGCAACCGGCCTCTTCTACGATAGCGGCAACTACGAAGGCGCTCTGAAGAAAGCCCTCGACATGGCCAGCTATTCCAAGCTACGCGAAGAACAGAAGCAGGCTCGCAAAGAAGGCCGCCTGATGGGTGTAGGCGTGTCTACTTATGTAGAAATCTGCGCCATTGGTCCCTCCGCGGCTACCCCTGCAGGCGGATGGGAGAGCGCCACGGTTCGCGTGGAGCCAACCGGAAAAGTGACGATTCTGACCGGATGCTCCCCGCACGGCCAGGGCGAGGAAACGTCATTCGCGCAGATCGCAGCAGACGAATTGGGCGTCGACGTAAACGACGTCGCCGTCATCCACGGCGACACTGCCATTGTTCAATACGGCATTGGCACCTTCGGCAGCCGTGGTCTGGCCGTTGGAGGTTCGGCGGTTTATCTCGCGCTTCAAAAAGTGAAGGAAAAAGCCAACAAGATTGCTGCCCACCTGCTGGAGTGCGATGCGCA
The DNA here is from genome assembly GCA_035939495.1 of Candidatus Angelobacter sp. GTDB lineage: Bacteria > Acidobacteriota > Terriglobia > Terriglobales > Acidobacteriaceae > Angelobacter. The sequence continues at coordinate 66,746 of DASZFU010000139.1, forward strand.
GAAGGTTAGCTTCAAAGACGGCAAATTCTCCTGCTCTGGAAAGGATGGCAAGCAGGTCACTATTCAGGAAGTCGCCCTGACCGCTTACGTGGCCAAGAACATCCCTCCCGATATGGAGCCAGGGCTGGCTGCGATCCACTTCTTCGAGCCGAAGAATTTCACCTTCCCCTTCGGAACACACATCGCCGTGGTTGAACTGGATCGCGAAACCGGCGAAATCCATTTCAAGCGTTATGTAGCCGTAGATGATTGCGGCAATGTCATCAACCCCATGCTCGTCGATGGCCAGGTTCAAGGAGGCATCGTGCAATCCCTTGGCCAGGCGCTCTATGAAGAAGTTGTCTATGACGAACAAGGACAGCTTGTCAGCGGTACCTTTATGGATTACGCGCTGCCCAAGGCCTCGATGGTCCCTTGGCTCGAACTCGATCGCACCGAAACCCCTACGAATGTGAATCCCATGGGGGTAAAAGGCGTTGGAGAAGCCGGTACCATCGGCGCGACTCCGGCCATCGTTGCCGCCATTGTTGACGCGCTCGCGCCCTATGGCGTGCGCCATATCGACATGCCAATCAAACCTGAACACATCTGGCGGATCATCAACCAGAAAAAAGCCGGGGCTGCATAAACGGAGGAGATCATGATTCCTGCACAGTTTGACTACATATCTGCCAAAAGCATCGACGAAGCCGTTACCCTGCTGGCCAAGCATAAAGACGACGCCAAACTTCTGGCTGGCGGCCACAGCCTGCTCCCTGCCATGAAGCTGCGGCTCATGCAGCCCAAGGTCTTGATCGATATTTCCCGTATCAAAGACTTAAATTACATCCGTGAAGATAAAGGCCAAATCCGCATTGGCGCCATGACCACGCATTTCCAGATCGAATCATCGGAGCTGCTCCGCCGTGTTTGTCCTTTATTGAGGGAAACTGCCAGCCACCTTGGCGACGTTCAGGTGCGCAATCGCGGCACCATCGGAGGCAGCATCGCCCACGCCGATCCCGCCGCCGACTGGCCGGCAGCAATCCTCGCTCTTGATGCCGAAATCATTGTGGCTGGCGGAAAAGGCCAACGCTCCATCAAGGCAGATCAGTTCTTCGAGGAAATGTTCAAGACCGCGTTGCAGCCGTCAGAAATCGTCCGCGAGATTGCTTTCGCCACACCCAAGGGACCAGGACAGGCATATCTGAAATTCCGTCATCCAGCCTCCGGCTTTGCCGTAGTAGGAGTAGCTGTGAGTCTCAGCCGCGACGGTTCAGGAAAATGCCAGTCCGCCGGAGTCGGCATCACCGGCGTCTCGCCGACACCTTACCGGGCAAAAGCCGTTGAAGACGCGCTCAAAGGATCAAACCTCGATACCAAGAGCCTGAGCGCAGCCGCCAGCCACGCAACCGGTAAAATCGAAGTCAACAGCGACCTATTTGCCTCAGCCGAATACCGCAAGCACCTGGCCGAGGTCTACACACGCCGGGCGCTGGAGATGGCAGTTTCGAGAACGAAGTGAGCTAGAAAATTGGGTAATTGGGAAAATTGGTAATTGGGTAATTTGCCATGATCCCCAGCATTTCAATTACCCAATTACCAGATTACCCAATTATTCAATGAAATTATCCGGTTCCCACAAAGTCTCCGCTCCTCGCGACCGCGTCTTCCAAGCGCTGACCAATCCTGCGGTCTTGCAGAAATGCATTCCCGGATGTCAGGAAATGGAAAAGACCGGCGACAATCAATACAAGGCCACGCTCTCGGCTGGAATAGGGCCGGTTAAAGGTATCTTTGCCGCAAACATTACCTTAAAAGACATCGTTGCACCCGAGCATTTTACGCTGGTAGTCGAAGGCAAGGGCCAGCCCGGATTCGTTAAAGGCTCAGGAACTCTCAACCTCGCGGAAGAGGATGGTTCCACCGCGATTCAATACTCAGGCGAGGTAAATATCGGCGGCATGATCGCCAGCGTAGGCCAGCGGATGATCCAGGCCACCGCCAATCTGCTCGCCGGCCGATTCTTCAAGGCCCTCGAATCCGAACTTCACGACGATAAACACGACGATAAAGACGAGAAACAAGATTAATCCTTCACTTCAGACCAATGAAAAAACATGTCGCGGAGATTGAAGAGCGTTTTGACATCCATTCCATTGTGCAGGATGACGATGCCAACCTGGGCGGCCGGTTCAAAATAGGCGTAGGCGGAATATCCATAGACACCGCCTGCATGGCCCAGGAACACATGGGCGCCAACGCGATGGACTTCAAAACCAATGCCATAGCCTGAATCAAGTTCAGCATTGGCAACGATCACCCGCTGAAAATTCTGTTGCAGCTCATCTTTGGAGAGCACTCTTTCTGGACCACCGAACATCTCAAAAACGAAGTCAACGGCTGTGGACCGCACGGCATGCCGCATCAAACTCACTCCTGCTGCCCTCGTGCAATGTCACTGGCGAGACCTCGCCTATGTCCCAACGTGCGGTGGGGTAGAGCCTGGCGTCGTGATCGAAGCTACGTGCGATCGAGCCGTGATCGTCCAACACCAGATCAGGATTATTCCACTGGCCACGCAAATAGAGATCCGGCTTCGGGTTTGCGTAACGGCGTCTGAAGGTGCGGTTCACGTAGAAACTGGCGCTTCTGCCGTTCAGATCGTTCCCCAGCGGCCTCTCAAAATCGCCGCCAATGGTTAGCTCGAACGTCGCTCCCCGAGGAGTGCACACCCAGGCTGCACCTTCCACATGCGGGAGCCGACGAGAAATGTTGTACTCAGGCCATTTGTACTCAGGCCATAATGAGACATAAATTGCGTAGTCTCCACCGGCACTGTTCGAGTGCAGACGTCCCCAACCCTGCCATCGCGGAAGCAGGTGGCGGTGCCCGCCCATGTAGAACGCCCACGGCGCGATCACGACGTTAACAGCCACCATCACAGCCCCAATCAGAATCAACACGAGAGTGATCAGCGTCAGGCAGCCAAGCTTGGACCGCAATTGAGATTGCCTGGAAATAGGAAGGGTGCTCATCGCTGTCGTGTATCTAGAGAGCAGTTGTATCACTCGCAGTAGGCCAAAATCCAGCATCCTTTCTCTTCTAAGGGGAGGCGACCGGCCGCTCCATCGGACGCTCCGATGAGGTCGCAGCCAGGGTACTGGAGAATCCACGGTTCTTTCCCACGTTGATTTCAGGAAGGTCAATGGCTCTGGACCGCACGACACGCGGCCTCAAACTCGCTCTTACCTCCCTCATGTAGCGTCACCGACGAGACCTCGCCCATGTAGGGACGTGATTTGCCATCGGCGTAGAGCCTGGCGTCGGGACCGAAATTGCGCGCAATCGATCCATCATCGTCCCCCACAAGGTCAGGATTGCTCCAGTGGCCGCGCAGCTCAAGTTGGGGCCTCCCGCTCCCACCGGCATAGCGACGTTTGAAGTTTCGGTTGAACATATAGAGGCCGGCCTTCTTGCCATTCAGGTCGTGCTCCGCCGGCTTGTCAAAACTCCCGCCAAGCGTCAGCACGAACCTTTCTCCGCGGGGAGTACACACAACGGCCGTTCCTGTCACGTAAACGAGCTGGCGGAAGCGGCCGTGATCGGGCCACAATGAGACATAGAGGGCATAATCGCCCCCGGCACTGTTCGAATGCAGACGTCCCCATCCCTGCCACACTGGAACAAGATGGAATCGCCCACCCATGTAGAACGCCCACGGCGCAGCCACGGCGAAAAAGGCCAGCATGACGGCACCAGCCACCACAAAAACAAGGATGATCTGCGTCAGGCAGCCAAGCCTGGACCGCGATCGAGATTGAGATTGCCCGGACGCGGGAAGTGTGTTCATTGCCGTAGTGTAACTAGACAGCAGTTGTATCATTCGCAATATGCCAAAATCCAGCATCCTTTCGCTTCTTCAGGGAGGCGACCGGCGCTCCATCGGACGTTCCAACGAGGTCGCAGCCAGGGTGCTGGAGAATCCACGGCTCTTTCCCACGCTGATTTCGGGTTTGTGGCACGATGATCCGCTGGTGCGAATGCGGGCCGCCGATGCCGCTGAAAAGATCACCCGACAACTTCCGGAGCTTCTCGTCCCGCACAAAAAAGAGTTGCTGGGTCTGATGGCGGAGACGGAACAGGCAGATGTGCGCTGGCACCTCTCCGTAATAGCTCCTCGGTTTCTCTTAAGTATCAAGGAACGGCAGCTCGTAATGTCTTTGCTGATGAGTTATCTTCAAGACCGCCGCTCAATCGTAAAAACCCTGGCCCTTCAAGGCCTGGCGGATCTGGCGCACACCGATCCGGCCATTCGCATGGAAGTTAGAGAACTCCTGCAGCAAGCCGCTCGAAGCGGCACCCCGGCAATGAAGGCCCGCAGCCGAAAACTGCTGAAGAAGCTGCTTGGCTACTGAGATTTTTCGCGAACAAATCGGCCACCCCATGTGGCCGATTGGTTGAGCTTATGGTTTTGCGCCCAGGCTAGTCCGAGTCGGTGGGATCGGTCGGGAACGTTGTGAAGCATCCCTCGGCCGCAGCTTGAGATAGGAAACAACTCGTCGGGTACTTTGCTCCTGTGACCTGTACGAACGGATTCCTTTTCTGGAAATCGAAAAAGTCATGCAGCGAGAACCCGGCGGTCCCCTGATCCTGAGCGAAGAAGTCGTCGTAATGCCAGCCGCCGCCACAACCTAAGCAGATTTCGCCTAGGGAGTTGCCTCCCGAACCGAAAGCAAACTCAATGAAATTAAGGATACTGCCGAAATCATGACAGTATTTGTTGGGGCAGACTGGTGGGAACACTCCGCCGCCCGAGACATAGTTCGGTTTGGCAAATGTCGAGGTGACCAGCAGTGGCACGCGGAATCCATAAACGTAAAACGTACCATTGCTCGTGCCAGGATAGCCTAGGCTACCTCCATTACCAGAACTCATGGCAATAGGATTCACGTCATCGTAGTAGCCGCCCCAATCGTCCCACGTCGTGAGAATGACAGTATTTCCAAAGTAGCCGCACTGTGCGGAAAGCGGTGTCCCGTCGTTGTTGAATCCGCCCACAGCATTGACGATGGCAGCCACCCAGGAGGGTCCTCCATCGCTGCCTACGGTTCCAGGATGATCGGACCATGCGCCGCTGGGAATCACCCAACTCACCTGCGGTAAGGTGCATTGCGGAGAGCTGGGATTGGCACCGAGGTCAGTGAACAGTTGTAGATTGTTAACAACGTTGCTGTTGTACACGGAGCCTGTACAGGTGCTGGAGCCGGTGGTCGTGCTGCCGCTCGGTACACAAAGAGAGAAGATGGCGTTGGGCGCGTTCCACAGCGAGCCATCGTTTGGCAGATTCGTGCCGGTCGTATAGTACTTCCATGTGATAGGCGTCGCCGCACGATTGAGTACATCGACCATCGTATTGTGGTTATAGCAAGGGTATCCGGCAGTCTGATCTGCTGGATCAACATAGGTAGGGGTGAAACCCTTGGATTCAGCGCCAGTGGTCGGGTCGACTTCCTTCACAAACGTGCCCACATCGGCGAGACAACCATTATGGTGATCGGTATCTCCCATCGGAAACGTCGCATTTTCTGCTGCAAAGAAGCGATAGAACGGCATGGTGGGAGCGATGGGCGCCGAAGTGCCGGTGAACAGGAACTGGTGTGCCGGAAAGCTCGGGCCCTGGTTCGTCTGGAACATGTAGTTCGCAAAGCCGCCGTTTTTCGCTATTTGGAAATATTGATCAATCTGGGAAGCGTTGACGGTTGTATATTGCGGACATTTAACCGTCGCGCCATTTACTACACAGGTTGGAATTCCAACCTGTTGCTGCGCCGTGCAATGGCTAATGCCCGACGGGATCTGGCAAAATCCGTCCATGTTTCCGCTGTCGTACGAGGTCACCCAGGCGGTGTGTGCATGGGAGGCATCGAAACAGGCATCAAGCTGATACGGCGTCAGGGTGATCGTTTGGGTACCGCATTTGCCTGTGGGCGCGAAGTGAACGCCTGAGAGATTCGGATCATTCGCGAAGAGATTGTCAATTGTCCGGTTTTCCTGCACCACGACGATCACATGCTGGATCGGCACGTTTTGTAGCGGAGTCACTTGTGCAAAAGCGGCGGATGCAAGAATCAGAGTGAGGAGCAATAACAGCAATGGTTTCATATCACTCTCCTGTGGGATGTGCATTATATCCCGATTTGGGACTTTATTATGGGATACGTTTTCTTAAGCTGACATGAGAATGACTCAAAGGGTAGGTGCTTTTGCAAATTTTGGCAATTATGGCAATGGCTTCACAGTCCCGCCCACAGCGCATGGATCGGGGCCTTATTAACAACCGCAGACGCAGGCCTATCAGCTTTCATCATGAGCCAAAGAATTTGATTGAACAGATCGTCATTGCTTCTGTGGGAGTACTTGTGTTTCAGTAGTCCACTCCGAAGCCGTTGGTTCCCGTGCGCTCAGTTGACGACACTGCACCGCGAACCTAATATGGAAATATCAAGAGCTGAGTAGACGACAACTGAGCAGGGTTTCGGGAAGTGCGTGTAAGTTCGTAGGTAAACCGTTGAGAGATTTGAACAATGGACATCGAAGGCGAGCTGAAAAGCGAAATATCCTCTAAGCTTAAAGCCGCGATCAAAAACAGAAACCTCAGTAAAGTCGAAGCATGTCGGCAATTAGGCATCCCTCGGGAACACTTACACAGGCTGCTTAGCGGCTCAGTTATGCCCAGCTTAAGCGTAGTAGTACGTATGGCTGAATTATGGGGCATTCATTTTGAATTTGGCAGCGGCGTACCCGGGCGGAAGAATTCTCGTGGCCAGCAGATTTTGTTTGATCCAAACGCTTTAGAAGAAATGATTGAACGAATGGACTATAGCCTTCAGATATTTCTCTGTCATGCATCCGAAGATAAAGTGCGCGTTCGCGAGCTTTATAGAAAACTTCGGTTTGACGGACTTGAACCATGGCTTGATACCGAAGATTTGATCCCGGGACAAGAGTGGGATCAAGCAATTCGAACCGCAGTACGCAAGAGCGACGTAGTTCTAGTGTGCCTTTCGAAGCATTCCACCCAAAAAAGCGGCTACGTGCAGAAGGAAATAGCGCAGGCATTAGATATTGCTGAAGAAAAACCAGAGAGAACCATCTTTATCATTCCTGTTCTTCTTGAGGACTGCGTGATCCCATCTCGTCTTAATAAGTGGCAAGCGGTTAGTATAAGTAATTCAGAAGGATACGAAAAACTGCTTTTGGCCTTACGAATGAAAAGTGAACAACTGGGGCATGATATTACCAGACTCGATCGCACAATTAGGAACAAAGTTTTTGAGCGATTCGAGAGATCAGGATCCTTTAGATCCGCTGAGCAAAACGCAAGAGATCTCTGGAGATGGTCGCCCTTTTCAAGCAAAGATATGAACCGCATACTGAATGCCGCCTGCGAAAACGGTCAGATTTGGTGCGCCGCGGAAGTTCCGGAAATTCTGGAACCGATCATATCCAAATACGGACAATTGGCGGATCAAGAACTTCTAAATAAATATCGGGAGAAAGTGAAGCACGATGTTTAGATTCAGTTGTGCCGAATTGGGTCGACCAAGTCAGAGCCACCACTAAAGGGCATTGAACTGTCAAGCTTCTACAGATTAAGGTAGTGTTCATTCACTGTCCCGCCCACAACGCATGGATCGGAGCCTTATTAACAACCGCAGGGACAGGCCGATCAGGTTTTATCATCAACCAAAGAATCTGGTTAAACAGCTCATCGTCGCTTCGATCGGCGGCCCTCAAGTCGAGCTTCTCCGACATCTGCGCTGCTGCACCCTGAGCGGGATTCAGCTCTTTCATATCAGCCTGAGGCGTAATCGCCCGGTAAGGCGACAGGTCTGGTTTGTCTGAAAACAACTCGGACAGCGAACGGCTGAAATAGTCGAACTTCGATAAACGGTCCAGACCCAGAATGTCTTCAATGGCCGCAACCACGTCGGTCGTGTTGGCAAAGCGATGGTTCGTTCCCGCGCGGCTGTATGCGGAGATCGCCAGAAACGGGGAGCGATGCGAGTCCACGTGATCTGGCCCGGCTTGTGAATCGTCTTCCAGGACAAAAATCACTGCGTCGCGCCAAAATGGAGTCTGCGAGAGGGCCTCGACAATCCTGCCTAACGCTAAATCGTTGTCAGCCATATACGCGCGTGGGGTCGGATATCCAGCGCGGCCTCCAGCCGTGTGGTCGCTGGGCAAATGGAGCACTTCGAGCGCCGGCATCTCTCCTTTGCGTACAAACTCATTCAGCTCCTCGATCCACGCGTCAGCACGCTTTTGATCGGGGATCTTCAAATTGAATTCGGGATAAATCGGGCTTACGTCGGCGCGAAGGTCGCGTTGCGTGACCGGCCAACCTTCGGGTCCATTCACCATCTCTCCATAGTCGCGAAACCAGATTCCTTTCTTCGCCGCCAGATTCCAAAGAAATCCGCCAATCGGTTCATCCACCTCTTCTCCGTCGATATTGGCGCGACGGTCCGAATAACCTGAAACCACCATCTTCTCGCCGTAGTCGGTCACGCACGCGGCGGTTGACCAGATGTGCCCTTGAGAACTTACTTCTGCGTTGGTAAAGAAACGGTCGAAGAGTCCGAAGCGCAGGGCCAGAGCATGGTGATTAGGCGACACTTCCCTTCCGAAGAAAACCAGGTTCGGGTCGCCATCGCCTTCCTTCAGATCGCCAAACACCTGATCGTAGGTCCGGTTCTCTTTGATGATGTAGACGACATGCTTGAATGGAGGATATTTTCGCTCGGGAAGATGTTGGCCCCAACCATTCGCTTCGGCCACGCGGCGTGAGTATTGCGTCAGCCTGGCTGCTGTAAGTTTTGCGGAAGAGAGCCGCAAAGTTCCGTTGAGCTGGCCGAGAGCGTAGCCCAGCGGTCTCTTGATCCCCTCGCCCGGAGTCGGTCCATCGGGGTTCGCGTGGCTGCCATGTCCCTTGCCGCTGATGACTGCAAGCTGGCCGTCTACTTCACCAACTCCCGTAGGGTACCAATCGGTAGGAACCCGGCCAATCAGCCGCGAAGATGCAACGTCGAATATTGCAATGGCATTATTGTCGGCTTCAGCCACGTAGAGTTTTGATCCATCCGCCGAAAGGCTGAGCGCATTGGGTGTGCTTCCCTGCAGTGGAGCGCCTGGAGCCTGGTCGTGAAGATATCTCAAGACTCTCCGGGCGCGCGTGTCTACCACGGCAATCTGATCGGATCCCGCCAGCGCGACATAAAGCCGCGATCCATCGGCGTTCGAGGCCAGAGCCGAAGGACGAAGGCCCACGCGCAGCCGGCCGCTGGTAGCGAGAGTTCCATCCGCGAGAACCCGAAAGATGGAAACAGTCTCGCCTCCCCAGGCAGAAACATACACGCGGCCATCCGTGCTCGCTTCCACTGCGTAGGGATAGTGATCGGTCGGGAATCGTTGCACCACCTTGGAAGAGGACGGATCGACAACCGCAAGTGTATCGCCCACGTTCTCGGCAACGTAGAGAAGATTACCGCGCCGTGATGCCGCCAGCCCCGCCGGATACCGGGAACCAGTCTTGTCGGCTTTTTTCTCTCCCAACACAATCTTCTTTTCGAGGGCCGCGCTGCCGTTGTGCCACGAGTAAACGTAGATGGCGTCTTCATTGCCGCCCGAGACGTAGAGCTTGTTGCCATCTGCGGGGAAGGCTGCCCCATAAAACGCCGCTTCCTGCGTTAGGGTCTGCGTCACCTTTCTGGAGTTGAGATCGATAACCTGAACTCCCTGCTCACGCCATCCGCCGAGGACAACAACCATCTGCTTTTGTCCGGGAGCAAGCGCCATGCCCAGAGGCATGCTGCCCAAGTCGATAAACTGGCCTTCAGGATCGAGGCGGACGCCCGTGGCCAGCGGCGTTGTATAAGTGGAAGTTGTTTGAGGTTTTTGATCTTGGGCTATAACGGCAATCGCAACGAGTACCAGAGCCGACGCTTGTAGCCAGCGAGAAATGGGAGGTTGAGCGCACTCCAGCAAGGCATTTTTCCAGCCAGTGTCGCGGCCTACATCTAGTCTCAACATGTCCAGAGTTTACACTGGACCAAAATCTTGCTGGAACAATTGCTTCTATGTCGCACACCTGACGCCGCCATTGAAACGGTTGTCAAGTTGTCAAGGTTTAGGTTCCAGCAATTGTGTTCCAGCAATTGTCCCAGAATCGATTTGACAAACCATAAATCTTCGTATACTATTCGCTCTTGGCAGGTTTTTTTATTAGCGGGACGCTAACTTGAGCCGTTCTCGCGGCGTCTTGTCACACTTGAGATGAGTCCGCCAACGGACGAACTGAAGGGCGCGAGGCGAACGGGGAAGGATCACTTTAACAAATCGCCGTCATCCGCGAGGATGGTAACTTGAGCCGTTTTGCGGGCGTGAGCGGAGCGGGAGCCCGCAGGCGAAATCCTGAGCGAAGCGAAGGATCAGTTCAACAAATCGCCGTCATCCGCGAGGACGATAACTATCGTGGCATTTCTTAGGATGGCGTAGCTCTATCCCAAAACTTTTACAAAATGGTTAATTCCTTTTTCTTGGGGGATCTTTGTCCGATCACGCCAATTATGTTTAACGCCGAAGCCCCCCCACCCCCTTTCGTAACTTTAAACCAACATTAAACCAACATTTGTCCAGTTTCTGGACAAATTCTAGAGATCGGAATTGACTTAGAGCGGAAGCGACCCATTTGCCAAGGCGAGGTCGGAAAACACCAATTTCAACATCCAGATTTTCGGCTAGAAGCTAGAAGCCAGGAATGAGCAGCCAGAAGCTAATGGTTAGAAGCTAAAGGGCTGCCCAGGATATAAGCGATCATTTGCGAAGCTTGGCCCCGGGTCAACTCGGGCGGCACGTTGATTCTGTTGCGCTTTAGGATTTCAATTTGCTTATCAGTAGGATCTTCATCACGCCAGCGTGCGTTACGGGCGGCCAGGCGTTCTGAATCGGGCCGCTCAGAACTTAAAAAACTGTCCGCAAAAGCAATGGCTGATTCCAGGTTGGCAACACGCTTAAGGAGCGTTGCCCCATTCTTGGGAGACTTGATGTGTACGTTCCATGTGTCGAGCAGGTTCGATTCAACCAGGAGCGTTTCACCATCTTTCAAGAGTAATCGGTAGCCGCCGGGAATGGTGTGCCACATGTGGGGCGTGAAGTCGGCTAGTTCGGCAGGCGGGTCGAAGTTCCAGAAATCAATTCGTTCGGCGGCAAACTTCACATCCGTGGGCGTATGGATGCGCTCTATATCGACCCATGGAAAGCGATTCGTAAGCTCCTCGACAGCCCGTTCGGTCTTCAATGCGTCGGTTCCCTGAAGGTTCATCCCCGATGGAAGATTGAACAGGTCGTTCAATCCGGGCAGATGATGGGCCTTCGAGTTGTCCGCGATATCGATGACGTTGAGGTCTTTCTTATCGGGATGGCGGCGGGTCCCGCGTCCGACCATCTGCGCATAGAGAAGCTTTGACCGTGTTGGGCGGGCCATAACGACGGCATCGACCCGCGGCTCATCGAAACCTTCCGTCAAGACATTGCAGTTGGTAATTACGTCGATATCGCCGCTGGAGAACTGCGCAAGCTGCAATCGGCGTTCCTCGCGCGGCATGTCTCCCCAAACCGCGGAGCTTCGAATACCGGCGGATTGGAATGCCTGGCACACATGCATGGCATGAGCAACGTTAACGCAGAATATGATTGCGCGGCGGCCTGCTGCGTGCTTCCGGTAAGCGGAAACGAGCAGGTTGTTTCGGTCGATCGTATTTACTGCTTCAGCCAGTTGGCTTTCCACGAAATCGCCATGACGAATCTTGACGTCGTCGAGCGATGTGTCGCTGTAGATTCTCCAGCCGGTGATTGGACATAGGTATCGCTCAGCGACCATCTCGCGAAGATCGCGCGCGTAGCATACCTCCTGGAAGACTGCGCCAAGCCCTTGCTTGTCTCCACGGCGAGGCGTGGCTGTGAAGCCCACCAGGTAGCGGGAGGTGTTGCGATCGAGCAAGCCGAAGTGCTCAAAGATGCGGAGATAGGTTGGGGCCACGGCATGGTGTGCCTCATCGACCACGATGAGAAAAAATTCTTCCGGGCTGAGCTGGCGCAGCCTCGATCCTCCGGCCCGGCCAAGAGTTGGGACCGAAGCTATTACGACTTTGGCATCAGTGGGCGCCCGTGAAACGGATTGCTCGATACCCACCTTCACCTCGGGGTCGATCTGAAGAAACTTTTCTTGTGCCTGCAACAGCAACTCCTCACGGTGGGCAAGCACGAGCAGGCGCTTTTTCATTTTGAAGAAACGAGGGAAATGGGCAAACACAACCGTTTTGCCAGTGCCGGTCGGCAAAGACACAATCACGCGGCGCTTACCGTCTTTATATGCCTGGTAAACCCTTTGCAAAGCTTCGCTTTGGTACGGCCGCAAGTCGAGCATTTCCACTTCATGATAGAGCAATCGATTCGTGCGTTTCTCTATTCAGGGTAAGAATCCCAGACCGCTCCTGTCATGCTGAGGCCGTTCTGTGGCCGAAGCATCCCTATGTCCATCCGTGCACCGGCCATAGGCAACAGGCCACAGGTGGAGCGCAGCCGCGCCGTACTGGTTGAGCTGCTGCTTGCCTCCAACCACGCCGTCGGCAATGTTTCTGGGATTTGGTTCGTAAGTTTCTTCGCAGCCGTCCGGTCTATTCTCAACGATCCTCGTCAGTCGTAAATGCCTTGAGCCTGCGAGCGCGGGATGGGTGACGCAGTTTGCGCAAAGCTTTGGCCTCAATCTGGCGAATGCGCTCGCGCGTGACTTGGAAGCTTTGTCCTACCTCTTCCAGAGTATGTTCAGAACCGTCTTCAAGCCCAAACCTCATTTTGATAATGCGTTCTTCCCGGGGAGTGAGAGTGCGAAGAACGTGGGCCGTCTGCCTCTTCAAATCAACGCTGATCACGGCTGCTGCGGGTGACACTCCGGCCGTATCCTGAAGGAAATCGCCCAGGCGTGAATCTTCTTCCTGCCCTACAGGAGTTTCGAGCGAGATCGGTTGTTGCGCGATCTTCAACGCCTTACGAACTTTTACCGCTGGGATATCCAGGCAGTGCGCAAGTTCTTCGGAGGTAGGCTCACGACCGAGATCCTGTACGAGCTGACGCGATGCCCGGAGCAGCTTGTTGATAATCTCGATCATGTGCACCGGGACACGAATCGTGCGTGCCTGGTCGGAAATGGCCCTAGTAACCGCCTGGCGGATCCACCAGGTCGCATAGGTTGAGAATTTATAACCACGGCGATATTCGAATTTGTCTACGGCCTTCATCAGGCCTATGTTACCTTCCTGGATCAGATCCAGGAATTGCATGCCGCGATTGGTATACTTTTTGCTGATGGAAACCACCAGGCGCAGATTCGCTTCGACCAATTCTCGTTTAGCATACTCAGCATCCACATTGCCCTGAATAATCTCCCGATGCGTACGGCTCAGCTCTTTAAAGGTGACGCCGGCTTCCCGTTCGAGATTCTTCAAGTCTTCCCGGCAAATGCGCTGCTGCCGTCTATACTCGGCGCGTTGCTCCTCACCGCGGGCGCCGTCAATCTTTTTCTCAAAATGATGGGATTGCCGGTCCAGCGACCGCATGGCGCCTGAGGTTGTTATGACTTTTGCGATCAGGTGCTTGCGTTGCAGAGGAGTAAATTTCAAGGCGCAAATGATGCGCGAGACCTCAACTTTTTGCCGGCCGATCTTCCAGCGATGACGACAGTGTGGCTTTGGGTTTTTCCGCGGATCGATACTGGCAAGTTTTTCTTGCAGGGCTTGCGCCTTTTGGTAGTGGCGCGCCAACTCGGTGATTTGGAGAACAATAGCCTGGGTACGCGCCGCAACGATCTCGTCCGTCAGCTCTTCTTCGTCAAAGATGATGAAGTCTCTGACGGAGAGGCGGCCCTTCTCTATTTCAGCAGCGATGGCCAGTATTTCTTGAATCACAATCGGAGAGCGCGAGATGGCCTTGAGGACCCGCAGGTGTCCGCGTTCGAAACGTTTGGCAATCTCGATCTCTCCCTGGCGGGTAAGAAGTGGAACGGTGCCCATTTCACGAAGGTAAAGGCGGACGGGATCGCTGGTCTTGTCCAGCACCTCCGGAGCAAGATTGAAGTCCAGTTCTTCCTCATCCTCAAATTCTGATTTCTTTCGCAAACGTTGCGAGGGCAGCACTCCTTCCTGGAGGTCGATGCCTTCATGTCCTGCCGTCAGAGCAAGTTCATCAAGGTCTTCATCAAACACGGACTCTTCGCTGGCAAGAGCGCCTGTCTCGCGCGTCATCGTGTATTCCTGGTCCCCGGTTTCAGAATCCAACGACTCTTTAGCGCGCTCGTGTTTTTTGTCGATCGCCAATGCGTGCCTCTCATGTTATCGGAGCAATTTAGACGGGTTCCGGTTGCCAGCCGACTGCGGGGGGCGTATTTGTCGTGGTGACACTCTTGAACTTTGAACCGCGTGCAGACGCATCGATTCGGCTGCGGCCAATTCGAAAAGCAATCCATTACTACGAAATTCTGCCTGTTCCCTGTCAGACGACGAGGGGAAGATCAGACTACACAACGGATTTTGGTTTTAAGGATTCGATTTCCTGAAGAATTGTTTGGAGCCTCAACTCCAACTGTTTCTTGGTCCTTGGCTTTCGTTCTGTTTTGGCGAATTGCGGATAATTGGCGATAGAGCGGCGATAGAAATCGGCGGTTTTACCCAGCAATTCCACCTTTTGGTCATTTTGGATAGACATATTGTTATTCTATAAGAATATTGCCCCATGTGCCGGCAATTTGCTAATGACTAATGACGGTTCGCCATGCGATCTCGAAGAAGTGACATCTGGCTGGAACAGGTCTTTTACTCTATCCCAGCCTGAAATCGAGAGCGGGTTATCCGCTATATCTCTGAAGAACTTCTCCGGGTAAGCACATCATCCGCGAGCCGGGTCTGGCAGGCGCCAGCACCATGGAGGAGACGTCCACGGGTTTGGTCCGTTCTTCGCGATCAAGATTTGTATCGACGCTGCCCCGTGGCATTCTCAGTTGCAGAGTGCGTTCCAGGCGGGCCAGATCCGAGCGCTCGATTCCGGAAAAGAACGTTGCAGCAGAGCCTTTGGCTCCGGCTCTTCCCGTGCGTCCAACGCGGTGAATGAAATCCTCCGGGATTGCCGGTAGATCGTAATTGATCACCTGGGCAATATCGTCCACGTGAATACCTCGCGAAGCCACATCCGTTGCAACGAGTATGCGCGACTTTCCGTGCTGAAATGCGGCCAAGGCACTGTTGCGCTGCGACTGTGTCCGCCCACCGTGCAGCACGCCAACATTCATTCCATGCCGCTTGAGCTTGTCAGCCAGGCGGTCCGTCGCGCGCTTCGTCCGAACAAAAACCAGTGTGCGGCCGCTTTCATCGTGCAGCAGACGCTTCAAGAGCGCGAGCTTCTGGTCCGTGTGGACTTCATATGCGGTCAAATTCACCGATTCCGATGCTTTTATGGTTGAGCCAAACGAAAGCCGGATCGGTTCACGTACATAGTCGTGGATCAGGTGCGCTACGGACGTTTCAAGAGTTGCAGAGAAGCACAGGGTCTGACGCGAACGAGTCAGTTGGCCGACGATTCTGCGGATGGCTGGGATGAATCCCATATCCAGCATTCGATCCACTTCGTCCAGAACCAGCGTCTTCACACCATCGACGGCAATCAATTCTCTATCCAGCAAGTCCTCAAACCTGCCAGGAGTGGCGATGATCAGCCTGGCCCCGGCACGAACTGCCTTCAACTGGGAACCTTCTGCAGCGCCGCCAATCAGAAGCGCCGCAGGCGGGAGTTTCTTGCCGCGCAACTGCTCGTATTGCTTGCCGATTTGCAGCGCCAGTTCACGTGTGGGAACCAACACAAGCGCACCCAATCGAGGTTGCTGTTGCTGAAGCAATTTGTCCATGATTGGAACAAGAAAAGCCAGGGTTTTGCCGGTGCCGGTCTGGGCCGTTGCGATGACGTCTCTGCCCACCACGGCATGAGGAATGGCTGCGGCCTGGACCTCAGTGGGAGTTACGAATGCGGCCGCTCGCAGGCGGTCTTGTAGATAGGGAGATATTGGGAGTTCAGTGAATGTAGACAATGAGTTTGTTTTTCCTTGCTCGGCGGCGGGTGCTGGCAGGACGCTATGCAAGCGTCCGGGCAGAGTGATCTCATGCCGATAGTTTTCAATTTTCGCCGTAGAACAATCGGAGGTGCTAACAAAAAGGCGGGAATCCTAGACCAGATCTCGATCAGAAGAAACCCTGCAACCGGGGATCTAAAGGCACTTACAGTGTATCACAACCGAAATACCTTAGAAAAACTGACGAGAAGAGCTAAACCAGCCCCGTCTGGTTCCATGGTAGGTAATGCAGAATAATTGCAGCCGCAGTCAGGGGCGGATGATCCGCAGCCTGTAGAATCAATGAAGGGGCGGTACCGCGGGGCCCGAAGAGGATATCCGAATGCCCATTTATATTTTGCGCTTACGGGACGGCAATTGCGTTGTGGCTAGTGCCCTCAACGAAGGCCATGCCCGGAAAAACGTGGAGCCGCTCGCCGTAAGCGAGGTCGTGACTGTTCGGGAGCTGGATGCATTTGTCGCGCAGTTCGTCTTGAACAATGACGGCCAGCTGACCGCCACTTTGCTGGATAAGGAAACAATTGCCGACCTGCATCATCATGAATATCCGATGCTGGGAACGGCAAATGCGCAATCTTATGCCGATTTTGGCGTCTCTGAAAAAGACAGCAAAACGGAAGCGGTCCATTTCAGTTCGATCGCCAGACGCCACGCTCAGGAGTGGGACGAGCGCGATAAACAGATCGTCCGCTACGCGGTAGAACAGGAGCGCTCGCGGTTTGCACACTAATAGCGCGGGATCATTTCTGTTTCGCAATGAGCACCATATATGAGGGACCCTGGTCCGCGTAAAATTGTTTGACGTGCCAGTCGGTTCCTATGAGGATTGTTTTCATTTCCGCCTGCGATACAAAAAGATAGTCAAACCAAGGGCCAACGATCTTTTCATGCCTTATTCGCAGCCGTAGCTGCCCAGCCATGCGTCCCTTTGTTCGATTGACACGATGATAGTCCCGATGCGAGAACTTGGTTGTGCTATAGGGGTTGGCAGCTTCAGCAATGATCTGCCCCTCGGCTGAGGTGATTCGATGCATCGTTTTTAGTAAACGCCGCGCACGATTGAACCCTCCGAACAGCCCAAAATTGTTCCCCAGCATGATCACCGTATCGAATGATCCTGCTTTGAATTTGTGAATTTCGGTGATCGACATCAATTTGGTTTTTCGATAGCCACGAAGCTTGCATACTTCGAGCACTTGTGAGGAGTTGTCGATTCCAGTTACGTCAAAGCCTTTCTTTTGTAGATAAAGTCCATGGCGCCCGGCGCCGCAGCCGATGTCCAGGACACGCCCTTTGACCAGACGCATCGCTTTTTGCTCGCGTTTGGTCCATTTCGGGTAGTCATAAAAATAGCGGGGTGACAAGATTGATGCGGTGATGAGACGGTCGTCTCGTTCGACGATTTCAAAAGTGTTGCCGATGCCTCGATACGCTGCCATCAACGCTGAGCCCCAGGCATCGTTTTGTTGTTTCATAAACGGAGCATAGCAGAAACTGACAACCCACCTTTCACAGCGAAGCGGAACCACAACCAAAATGTTTTTACCGCTGATCCTTCGGTCTACACCTCAGGACAAGTTATGCACTGATGCAACGCAGATCAAAACCCACTCGCCATGAATGCATGCGAAATTAAATACTTCGCGCGAAAGGAGAGGAAGAGCTGTTGAAAGCCCTGGCGAAGTGCAGAAATCGCTTTAAAAAGTACATGTTTGTCCGTTGAATTAAAACCTTCCTCATTAATACAAAATTCAGTAGCAACTGCTATGGGAATCTGTGAGCGTTTTGGCAACCAGGTTTTTGAATCGAGAAAGGCCATTCCCCAATCGAAAAGGTCAAGAACCAAAATGAATAGCCAGGTTAGCAGAAGTTGATCTTCAGTTAATCTGCGGTGCATTGCGGTTCTTCTCCCTTTTTCATAAAAATTAATGCAACAAATGAGGGTGGCAAACGTACATTGGATTGGGAGTATGAAGGACTCGTACGGGCGGCGGACCGACGACATCTTAGGGCAAGGTGCTTATGGCGCACTTTGCCGCTTGTGGAACAAATCAGACATGAATAGGGTCTGTAAACATAAGCTCTTGAAAAACGAGGTGTTGTCATGGCTGTGGCACCGCTGTTTCGATTCACCGGTTCGGCAAATCCCAAATTGAAAGTCAAAAAGATATGGACCTCCTATGATGCCCTCCGGGTAGGCAGCAGCTTCGAGATGAAGTTGCACTTGCGGGCGACGAGATGCCGGCTTCCGCTGGAGGTTAAGGGCGAGCCCGCACTGCGGCGAATTGGTCTTGAAGTCGCTCCTCAATCCGGTATCCAGGTGCGTTTCCTGGGCCGCAACTTCGACAAGATCGATTGCTCCCCTTCAGGCGCTGAGTGGACTACACATGACCTTGTGCTTACACTAGGCGTCAAGGCCACGGCTGAATCTTCTCCTGGCACGCATGAACTCTCGGCCCTTCTCAGTTGTGACGTTACGCAACGGGAGGGCGAGCCATTGCTGCAAAAATTCTCCCTTACCATTCCGCTCAAGGTGGTTCCCGCGCACGAGCCGGTAAAGAAGAGAAAGCAGGCTGGCGCGAGAATCCCGTGGCGCGTGTTGCTTTCGCCGGCACGGTTGCTGGAAAACATTCTTTTCTGGGATGGAAGCTGAGGACGCTAGCAACTCCCCTCTGCTAACATTGCTGGCGCGCTCACGTCTAAACGTGTCGTCAATCCATTAGGCACAATCACCTCTGTACCTTACCGACATAGGAGACATGCTTATGCGTAGGAATTTCCTGTCCGCAGCTTTGTTCATCGGGTCTTTGTTCACAGGCGCATCACATTTGCAGGCGCAATCGGCGCTTCTCGATCTGCCTCGGGCCAGCCAGCGTGCTGCTGTGATGCAGCGCGTCGGAATCACCAATATCACCATCCGTTACCATCGCCCTCTGGTCAATGGCCGCAACGTCTGGACACGCGGCATCGCTCCTTACGGTGATGTCTGGCGGGCCGGGGCCAACGAGAACACTACGATTGAAGTCAGTGATCCGGTTTCGGTCGAAGGCCAGCCCCTGGCGAAAGGCACTTATGGCTTACACATGATTCCCGGCGAAAAAGAGTGGACGGTGATCTTTTCCAAAAACTCCAGTTCCTGGGGAAGTTTTAGCTATGACAAGGCTGAAGACGCTTTACGCGTAACCGTGAAGCCGAAGCCAACCGAATTCCACGACGCCCTTACCTACGATTTCGATGATGTCAAGCCTAACTCTGCCACAGTGACTCTTCGCTGGGACAAAGTGGCCGTACCCTTCAAGGTGGAAGCAGACGTCAAGGAAATCGTGAAACAAAGTTTGCACAACCAGTTACGCGGCCGCGCCCAATATGAATGGCAGTCATGGGATGAAGCGGCAAACTACTTCCTGGATAGCAAGACAAATCTGGAAGAAGCATTGAAAGATGCCGATCAATCCATTCAAATGGAAAAGCGATTCGAAAACCTGATCACCAAATCCAGGGCCCTGGATGCCCTGGGCCGAAAAGATGAGGCCACTACGGCGCGAATTGAAGCCCTGGCTAACGGTACTGGACTGCAGGTGCACACTTACGGCCGCCAGTTGATGATCCAAGGACACCAGGACCAGGCATTTGAGGTGTTTCGCAGCAACATCAAGAAATATCCCGATGAGTGGTATTCGCACGGCGAGGCAGCACGCATGGCCTGCGCACAGGGCAACTTTGACAACGCTGTGAAAGAGATGAAGCTGGCAGTTGCCAAAGCTCCCGACCCGATCAAGCCTGGAATCGAAGGGCTGGTCAAGCGTTTGGAGGCCAAAGAGGACATCAATAAGTAATTGCCAGGATTGCCAATAATTTGAAATTGACTAAGCTGCTTTGTTCAGGCTTGATCAGGCAGCACTAACAGTTTTCAGGTTGATGGCATTTTTGGGGTGTAGGGTAAACGCGATGCACGGCCTTCTGGAATTTTTCCTGGGCCGTGCAGTTTCTCTTCGTGTCCCTCTGCATTTTCTGCGACCTCTGCGGTTGCCTTTGGTTTCTCCATTGCGTCTTTTGCCGGTGAATTCGGTTCTCAAACTTGTTTGCTACACTAGGTAACGAGAACTCCCGCCATGTCGCGAAAACTTGTCGCGCTGCTGATGCTGTGCGCACTGCTTGCCTCACCTGCCGCTGGATTCGACAGCTTTTGGCACTCGGAAGCCACGCGCCTGGCAGCCAATGATTTCGGCTTTAGCGACGATGCCCGTAAGATCATGCAATTAGGCAACTTTTCTCCAGACTTCTTTGGGCCGGTGGCCGATCTGGCCTCCAGCCATCTTCCGGCCGCCGGATTAGAGGCGCTCAATCAATATGTCGCAAATAACGGGCAGGATCGTGATTCGGCTGTCTTTCTCCACTTCGACGACCTGTTCGACGAGCTCAACGGGAATCCTAAATTCGATTATGTTTTCAATCGCCTGCTTAGTAACACGCAGTCGACTCTGGCTTACTACAACAAGCAACCGGGCATTGACAATCGAACCCGTAAGACGCTGATCCTGATTACGCTCGGTGCATCACTCCATGCAGTTCAGGATTTCTACAGCCACTCCGACTGGATTCACAACGATTTTGAAAAGACACCGGCCAAGCTCATCCGTCTATCGGCGGCTTCCCTAGACTATCGGGCGCCAACATGGTTTGAGTTCCGTGAAAAATCAGGCGCGGCGGAGAAGTGGCCATTCCAAGTGAAGACCGGGATCTATCCTCCAATTGCAGGCGCAGCGAATACGCATACGCACATGAACCACGATAACTCCCGCCTGACCTATCGAGAGCTTGAAACCGAAGGCGCGCCATTGCTTTCCCAGACCAAGTACCACAATACCGGCCCTATTCCGGCGCGTGAAAATGATGCCGCATCGGCGCTTGCGCATCAGCAACTAGCCTTCAATACGGCCGTGGCGGCCAGCAGTGAATGGATCAGAAAGATTGAGGAGAACGCTGAAGCCAAGGCGGCCGTTGAGTTCGCCAAGAGCTGGAACCTGAAGTCGCAAGACAAGAAACTGGGCAAAGAGTTGGAAGCAGGATTGACCACAGAACTTGCGCTCTCCTGCATGACAGGAAAATGGGATGGCGAAGAACCCGAGGGCGACCGTGGCTTCCTCTGCCGATCGGTCCTGGAAAAGACAATTGGCTCGGTCTCAGGATCCAAGCAATCAAAAATTGAATCGTTGATTATCGGGATTGTGAGCAGTGCGGGATTTTCCCTCGCCCTGAAATATACGGGCAAGTTCTGGGATGTCCATACTCAGTACCATATTCTGAGCCGTTTAACCGATGGCATTAGCTCCAGTTCAGGCCATTACAATCACTTCAAATGACAAATGCCCCCGATTCGATTCGCGTAGTGCTGTTTGATGTGGGAGGAGTGCTGGTAGAGCTATCCGGCGTGCCTGTTCTGTTGGGCTTGATGAACAATCAAATGTCAGCCGACGAATTGCTGGCGATGTGGCTCAAGTCTCCAGCCGTCAGGTCATTTGAACGAGGGCAGGCAACTCCCGAAATGTTCGCCGAACAACTCATCAAGGAAATCGAGCTGCCGATTTCCGATCTGCAGTTCATCGCCGATTTCACCCGGTGGCCTACAGGACTTTTTCCAGGAGCGCTGGAACTGGTTCATCGTGTCCCGGCCCCATACGTGCGGGCCACTCTATGCAATACCAACGTGCTCCACTGGCCTCGCCTGATGGATGAAATGATGCTGGCCGATGCTTTCGATCATCATTTTGCCTCGCACCTGATCGGCAAGATCAAACCCGATGAAGATGCATTCCACCACGTAATGGATACGCTGAATTGCGAGGCTTCGGCCATCCTGTTCCTCGATGACAACCGTCTTAACGTTGATGCAGCGCAAAGCCTGGGAATCAGGGCAGTTCAGGTCAAAGGCGTCCAGGGAGCCGAACGCGCGTTGATTGAAGCCGGAGTGTTCTAGTTACTTCTTCGCTACTACAATGCACTGTATCCCCAGATCATCGTAGCGAACAGATACTTCCTGAAATCCGGCGGCATGCGCCAATCTTTCCAGGGTCTCAGCGTTCCGGTAATGAACGTGAAGTTCAGCCAGCTTCAGCAGGTACTCAGACAACCATCTTCGCTGCATTCCGCTGCTGACAAAGGTACCGCCAGGAACCAGGGCCTCATAGACGCGCGTGTAAAGCTGCAACAGCGCATCATCGTCCAGAAACTCGGCCAGGCCGGTTGAGGTCGCAAAATTAATACCGGCAGGATAGCTTCTGTGGTTCAGCGCATCTCCATAATGCGGTTGGAAATTATCTAATCCACGCTCAAGCGAGAATCTTGTCGCTTTTACCAATAACGCAGAGTCAAGGTCGAGGCCATGAAAGACGACTCGCCCCAGATCGCACCACTGCTTTCGCGCCATAGCTGCACCTTCGGCCAGTTCGCGGGGTATACCGCAAGGCACGCTCAAGACGTGGAGCGCTTCGCCATTGTGCTGTTGGAGAAAAGCCGCCAGTTCATCCCGTGCAGCGATAAAGCGGTTTCGAAACGAACGGACAGCAGGCAACGCGAGCAGACACGCATCAAGCCAGCGGCCAAAGCGATTTCTTCCCGAAGGAACATTGCAGTAGACGTGGTCGGCAAACTGGTAGCTTCCCGAGTTCTCAAAGCCCTCGCGCGCCAGGTCACTTTGCCGCAACAGATAATAGAGCGGCAGTTCCAGCAATCGTCCTCGTTTGAGAAGACCCAGAGGGATGGAGCGCGAGCTTCGAGTGCGGTTATATAGCTCGGGTCCGCGAAGCAGGTCCTCCCGGCGAATGGGCCGGCGATGGAGCACATGGTCTAGCATGCGGCACGTTCCACTGAGAGAGCGTGGTCCACTAGATCGATCACGTCCTGAACCGTCTTCACCTTCCAAAGATCGGATTGCTCGAGTTCGATCTTGAATGCATCTTCCAGGCCAAGCACGCACTCGATTCGAGCCAAGGAATCCATCCCTAACTCGGTCAAGTTGGTTTCAGCCCGCACCTGGGAGTCGTCTATCATCGCTGCGCGGCCAATGATTCTGGCTATTCTGTTTTCCATCGTATTCATGATCTAACCTCCATTGGAAACCAATGATTCAAGCGCAAATAAAGATCTTCAGAGACTTTGCGGTCCACCGCGCTCCACTTGCGCCGCGATTCCTTGACTTGCGGCGGAGGCAAGGTGCGAAGCGCCTGCTCCAGCCAACAGTCCTCGCCATCGCCGTGCTCCTCTTCTTCACGAAGAATCTCCTCCATCACAGCCTGGATTCGCGGATGCAAGCCCGGAGTCCGCAACTGCTCGCCATACACCTCCAGGACCCGATGCTCGAGGACCTCCGACAAGACGAGCAGATCAACCAATTCGGTAGGCACGCCGCCTTCATGCGAGTAATGCTCCTGCATGGTTTGCAAGTTGGGGTCAAGTTCCCCGCCCAGTTCGGCGATTAATTCCGTGAGCAAGGCGGCATGATTGGCCTCGGTTGCGCAATGGCGGGTCATATTGGCGAGTAGTTCCACCGGAAACTGAGTCCGCGCAAGCCGTCCCATCAACAACGCCCCATGCAGTTCGCTGTTGCGAAAGAAATTGAGAAGCCAGAGTTCACGATCAGTAAGCGGCATAAATCTCCTTTTTTGAGAATTCAGAAATGGACATTCCGCATAAGCGGTGCATCTTTTTGTCGAGAGTCAAGATGGCCTGAAAATCATTTTTGTGGGAGATAGGAACCTGCTGCACAACATCGGCGCCGACGTGGATGAAGTTGCCGCCGGCCTCTAGCACGCGGTTCCGCGCTTCGTCGTTGTTGCGGAGCCGTGGTTCCAGCAGATCATAAGCAAACTGCGTATGTCGGAATTCATCTTTGGCGATGAACGCCGTGATCTGGCGGAGTACGGGTTCTTTAGCCTGCCGCGAAGCCCGCAGGAAGAAATAAGCGGCAAAGTGTTCGCTGATCATGTACCGTGCCAACTCCCGCAAAGGATCGTCCACGCGGTTGTGAATACAGTTCGCTCGCACGTCGATAAGATCGTGATCGGTCAGCGGGCGGTAACCAACGACTTCGAGATAACGGTTCAATACATAAAAGTGCTTGTAGGATTCGTAAAGCTGTACCGAAAACACTGCGGTCAGGTCGACCTGATCCCAACAGGCCCGAAGCAGGTTGGTGGTATAGAGAGGGAAATAAGACTCGATTAAAGCCGAATCACGAATCTGATCGAGCAATTCCGGTTGAGCGAGCGCCAGTTCAGTTTGAACGTTGTTCCAGGAAACGTCGGTCTCCAGGATCCAACGTTGCAGTTCAGCAGTTGTCAGATAATCGTCGTAGATCATTGCAGTGCCTCCACAAGGTCCAAAGCCCGATTGATTCCGTGCCGCGCTGTCAGAGCCAAGTACCAGCGCTCCAGCCCGAAAGCTACGCATCCGGAGTGAAGTGGCAATCCATCTTTCAGGCGTATTTTGAATTTTTCCGTGAATAGCTCCTCGTGCAAATTGAAGGATGCGATAGGCATGGAGATTCCCGCGGGCCCCGGAACGGCCAGCTCATATTTCAGCTGCTTGATCTGCTGTAGAAGTGTTTTGCCGCGAGTCTGTGCGCCAAAGAAGGGATCGGTGGCAACATTCAATTCCGAATCGAGGCCCAAGGCCCGTGCCCAGCAAGTTACTTTGCGCACCCAGCTTTGCCGCTGCTCGAAAACTTCGGCTGCGCGGCCTAGGAAAACAATTTCTCTCATGGTGAATTCCCAGAGATGTCCGTTGCTGATGGAGTCGCCCCGAAAACACTTTCCGCAGCAGGTGATGGTCATCTCGTGATTGAGGCTGGAACCCGCCAGGAGTTGGTAGCAGTGATAGCAGATCGCCGGAGAAAGAAGGTAGTTCCCTCCCCTGCCCGGTCCATTGACGTCTGAGGCATAGCCCGGAAATGATCGAAAGTATCCGGTGATCTCCAGGGTCTGCCTGGAAATCAATGTTGGAAATTGCTTCTCTTCTGCGCCTGCCTGTACAGCCGCCTTTTTGAATTTGGCATCGAGCATGCGCATCAACTCACAGGCCCCTGAGCCTAATGTTGGAAGTCCATCGGGTGAGACAAGGAAATCGAAATGATGTTCGCTTGGGGGTAGCGATGTTGTGTTGGCTATGGTTTCAGTGATCATGATTCCAAAAAACTCCTTGCGATGACCGTGATCGTACGAAAGCGATCCATCACAATCAGCTCATCGGGTATCTTTCTTCCCACTCTCTTTTCCAGGAACGCAATCAGGGTGAGAATCTTGAGGGAATCGATCCAGCCCCCTTCAAATAGCGGCGTATCAGGCTCCACTTTCTTCGCTGACTCTGCCAGCAAATCCTGGTTCACGAACCTGAGCAGGCTCTCAACTGCTGGCGTTGTTGGCAGTCTTGAGACTTCAGTTTTCACGAGGCCATCCTTTCCAAATCTATCGGCTGCCAATTGTTCTCCAGCAGGAACCGAACGATTTTCGGATAAAAATCGCGCATTCCTGCACGAACAATCCCCGCCGGCTTCAGTACGGCCTGGGTTGCCGCATCACTGATGTGTTTGGGATAAGCCAACTGGGGAACAAAATATTTCAACGCTGTAACCGAGTTCACCAACGCTGAATCGCCGACCTCTTCGATGGACCTGACAAAGAGCTCAAAGGTCTCAAGATTCACAATGGCCGGCATTTCGATGGCGCGTTTTCGCCAGGCAGGCCGGTGTTGATAAAAGAGCTGTACGGTAGCATCGAGGAACGCCTCCAGCGATAACGCATCGTCGGCTCCGCAAACGTGCCACGTTGTATAAGGAGCGAACTTCTGCAAGCCGAGCAGGGAGACGCTTTCCACGGCATAATCGAGTGGAATCAGGTCAACAGCGCTCTCTTTTTTTCCAGGGACAAAGGGCGCCAGACCATGAAACACCATGCGCATGGCATGGTGGATGCCGCCCACCTTGTTCACCACGCCATTACTGGAATCTCCTATGACGGTGCTCAGGCGCACAATCGAGGTAGGCAATCTGTACGACTCTGATTGGACGAGTTGTTCCGCTTCATACTTGGACTGCTCATAAGCATTCACAAAGCCACTGTCGTGTTCCAGTTCGGTCTCACAAACCCTGCCGGTTCGCCTTCCGCACACATAGACCGTGCTCAGATGACAAAATCCTCGCAAGTGAAGACAGTCGGCTGCCAGTTGCAGCATCCATTCCGTCCCCTCCACATTCACCGCCCGAGCTGCTGCTAGTTCTGATGAAAATGAAGTCAAGGCTGCACCATGAATAATGGTGGTGACAGTTTGAGCCAGTAGCCGCCGGTTCTGAAGCTCCATTCCGAGGCCGGGACATTCGATGTCGCCCCGGATTACTTCCAACTTCACGTGTGGCTGCAAGGCTGATGGGCGCCGGGCAAGCACAAAGACTTTCTCCACTGTTGGCTCCGCGCAAATCCTGGCAACCAACTGACGGCCGATCATGCCGGTGCCTCCGGTAATCAATACGGTTTCACGCATCAGTACTCCATCAAAGTTGCGGCCCAATGAGCGCCAAAGCCGAAGTTAAACAAAAGAAATTTGTCACCGCGATTCAACAATCCGGAATCTATGGCGTCTTTGAGATTGATCCAGTTGTCGGCTGCGATTACGTGCCCGTTTTGGGCGATGTTCCGGGCAAAAAGTTGTTCCCTCTTCAAGCCAATCAGGTCCAAGAGAATTTCCCAGCTACGCAAAGAGACGTTGTGCGGCAGAAGCAGGCGCAGTTCCCCAGCATCGCATTTCGCCTGCTGCAACAGATCCTCGACGAGGTTCTTGGCCGTAGGGAAATAAGCCGCCATGATTTCGTTCTTGCGGTCCATGCAATGCCAGTAATAACCCTTAGTCACCGAGCGATGGGCGAGAATTTGGTTCTGCCGGGCGCGGCGCTCTACCATCAAAGCGCAAGCGCCGTCAGAGATCACGTTGAAAAGGATTTCGCGTGCTGCTCCCTTTGGCAGCACGTCGGCGCTCACACACAACACACGCTGGGCTTCAGGATTAGCATGAAGAAAATCAACTGCAAACTTCACCGCGTAGGTCAGCCCCATGCATCCGGTCTGGCTGATACCGATCGCAGCAGCACGCGCTAAACCCAGTTCGTACTGAAGCATCGCAGCTGGATAGTTGAAGCTGCTGAGAAAGTGTCCATTGCCAATTTGATGGCTGGGGCTGATCGCCCCTGCGTAAAGCAACAGCTCAATGGACTCAGGGACTACCTGGTGCCTTTCCATAAGCTGCGTGGCAGCGGCCAGCGCCAGCTCTTCCGCAGATACGGTGCCGATATAGCAGGACTCAAAGCCAAAGCTTTTGAGTTGCTCAGGTGTGGAAGTCAGCAGACCGGCGTCAGCCATTTCCTGCAACGAATGCCGCTCCGACGGCAAAACATACTCGATGGCTTCGATACCCGGTTTCATACAACCCCTTAAACTGCTGCGTACAACTCGAAAATACTCAATCGCCAAATCAGTCTCAAGCGGCAAAAGGCGACGACTAGGGCTTGTCGCTCAATGTCGTTTTGATTCGGATTCTGTTGTTTGTCTGCGTTTTTTGATAGAAATGATGTCAGTGCATTCCATTGGCTCCAATGTCGTACGAATTGAGGCTGAGGCCCTGCGTGCGTTGGCGGAGCGCATCGATGGGCCGATGTCTGCTGTCTTTTTGGCGGCCGTCGAATGCCTGCACTCTTGTGGTGGCCGCGTGGTTGTCACTGGCATGGGTAAGAGCGGGATTATTGGCCGCAAGATTGCGGCTACCCTGAGTTCTACCGGCACCCCTGCCCTTTATCTGCACCCGGCCGAAGCACTCCATGGCGATTTGGGCATGTTGGTCAAAGGGGATGTTGTGGTGGCTCTGTCTTCCAGTGGAGAGACCGAAGAGATTCTAAGGCTGCTAGCCACGATACGGCGGATCGGGAGCAAGCTAATTACAATTACCGGCGACAATCTCTATTCGACAAATTCAGGCCAAAGGCGGTCCACATTGGCGCAGGCTGCAGATATCGCACTCGATTGTTCTGTTGCGAAAGAGGCATGTTCTCTAGGTCTGGCGCCAACGGCGTCTACGACTGCGATGCTTGCTCTAGGCGACGCGCTGGCCGTTGCCTTGGCGGAAAAACGCGGATTCAAGGAAGAAGACTTTGCCGGCTTGCATCCCGGCGGCAAGCTAGGCAAGAAACTGGCCCGGGTGTCACAACTGATGCACACTGGCGATGCCCTGCCTCGCGTGACTCCCGAAACGAAAATGCCAGAGGTGATTTATGAGATGTCCCGCAAAGGCCTGGGTATCACGACCGTCGCCCAAGACAACAAATTGCTCGGTGTAATCAGCGATGGTGATCTCCGCCGACTCCTGGAACACCACAAAGACGTTCTCAACTTGGCCGCGCGCGAAGGCATGACCCCAAATCCCAAGACCATTCGAGGGGAAGAGTTCGCGACCACGGCCCTGAACATCATGGAGCAGCAAAAGATTACCTCCTTGGTCGTGACGGACGCTGCGGGGAATCTGGAAGGTATTATCCACCTGCACGATTTGTGGGGAACGGAGATGGTGTAAGAACTGTGTCTATCGACCGCGCACAAAAAATCAAAGTCATTCTTTTCGACGTGGATGGCGTGCTGACCGACGGCACCATCTGGCTCTTCCCTGCTCCTTCGAATACTCCACGTAATGCCGATGTACACGCCCAGCAGCACGCGAATTCACCCGGGTACGGCATCGTGAGCCAGAACGTAATCGAGGCTAAAGGCTTTCATGCCCATGATGGTACGGGCATCTCGCTCGCGCACCTCGGAGGGCTAAAGACCGGGTTAGTGACCAAGCGTATTTCCGAAACCGTGGCGTTGCGCGCCCGCGACCTGAAGATTGATTTTCTCTTTCAAGGCGCGTCCAACAAATCTGAGGTTTTGGACAAAATTCTGGCCGAGAATGGTTTCCACGAAGAAGAGATCGCTTACGTGGGCGACGACATTATCGATCTTCCTATCATGCGGCGTTGCGGGCTGGCGATTGCGGTAGCGGGTGCGCGTCCGCAGGTCACTGCAATCGCACACTATCAGACTCCGTCGGCTGGAGGCGCAGGTGCTGGCCGCGACGCTGTGGAGTACATTCTAAAAGCGCAGGGGAAGCTGGAAAAGATCATTGAGGTGTATATCTACGCGCGGACTTCGGTTGAGCAATAGATCTAAAAAAATTGAGCCGTTTTGCAGGCGTCCAGCCTGCAGGCGAAATCCTGAGCGTTCTTGGCGAAGGACCTCTTGTCGGCTGAGCATACAGAAAAACAAAACCCATCGGTTTCCCTGCCACAGCGCTGAGCGCCTAACCGATGGGTTTAGCTTGTGGCTGCGTTTCCGGGAGGGAAAACTGCAAGCCTCTTACTTAGAAGCAGCTATGCTGAAAAGGTTGCCGCTTATTCATTCGATTCAGCCGGCTTCAGCGAACGGATAAAGGCCACGAAGCCGGGATCTTTTCGGAGCCCTGCAAATTCGTTGTCCTTGAGGGCATCCTTTACAAAGGGATAGCCTTCCTCAGTGGCCTTGCTCAGATAGAGGCGGCACATCTCTGCATCTCCCTTATGTCCATACATTTGTGCCAGCACGTAGTGATAGTGCCCCAGGTCGGTCGACGAAATCAGCTTTACCGAGACGCCCCCAGCATTCTGGTGTTCGAAGATCGTGGGATCGATCTGCATGGCGCGTAGATATTCTTTGGTGGCCTTGTCATATTCCTTACGCGAAAAATATGCAGTTCCCAGATTGCTGTGAAAGCTGGCATTTGCATCATTGAGCCTGATGGCTCTCCTGTATTCCCGGATTGCCGTGCCAAACTCTCTCTTTTGATAATGCACGGCGCCCAAATTGTTATGGGCTTCAGGATATTTGCCATCTATTTTTATGGAGCGCTCGAATTCTCTCCTGGCCTCCGTATCACGCTTTAGCAGCAGTAAAGAAACTCCGACTTTGTTGTGAAGGATGGCGGTATCGGATTTCTGGATGGCCGCCCGATAATAATCGAGAGCATCCAAATAATCCTTTTCGCTGCGCAAGATATCGCCTTGATGTTCCAGTTCGGTGACCGATGCATTGGGTGGGGGCGGACCAATCGGCACTGCCGGGACTGGTACCGTAGAGATCGGGTTGCTGCTTGAGGGTTCCTGGCACAGAAGTGGAAGGGCGCACAGCATTATGCAACTGCATACCACGCGGTTGAAATGGTTCATCGTACCCTCCTATTGATTCACTGTCATGATCTTCACTGTGGCCTCGGGGGCGGATTGCCATTTGTGGATCTATCTTTCTCCCTATTGTCTCCCTTATCGCCACTTCCGCCAAACAATCGTCCCCAAAAACCTTTCTTTTTGGGTTTTTCCGCCCCGGGAGGCTGCCCGTTGTCCTGGGCTGCATTTGTAGCCGCTGGGGACGAAGAAGGCAGAATTATCTTAGGATTAGACACCGCCGGCGGTGGCGCGGGTTTGGGTTCCATACCAAAAAGTTTTTGGAAGACGTTCCGGTGATCGGCAGTACCCTGCTCACAGGTCTCGGTCGGCTGAGTGCCATCGATAAATGACATTACATAGTCATCGGGACAAGCCGGAGTTGCGATCTGCCCTGTGGCTTTGTCAATCGAGAGTTGCACCACCCCTGCCGGAGGGCTAAAAGGCTTGAAATCAGAATAGTTAGGCCGGGCGATGGCCCGCTTCATGAACTCTGCCCAGATGGGAGCCGCAATCGAAGCCCCGCTCAGGTGAATGTCACTGTAATCGTCGTATCCCACCCATACAATGCACAGGAGATTTGAGGTAAAACCGGCAAACCAGCCGTCGTGAGAACTACCGGTTTTGCCCGCTGCAGGGGCTGTGAATCCACGACCTCGCACCACCGATGCCGTGCCATTGTTCATAACGCCTTGCATCATGGCGGTAATGACATAAGCCACTTTGGGATCAAGGATTTGCATCTTCTGTGGCTCGAAGTTATCGACGATATCGCCGTTGGCATCACGAACCGAACGCAACAGGGTTGGCGTAACCCGTTGCCCGCCATTGGTGAAGACAGTGTATGCGCCTGCCATCTCCAATGGAGTCGCATCGTAGGCCCCCAGGGCCATCGCCGGCGTGGCCTTTACAGACACGATGCCGGCCGACTTTGCCAACGAAGCTACTTTGTCGTATCCCACCATTTCGGCGACTTTTACAGTGGCATTGTTCAAGGATTTGTTTAAGGCAAATTGGGCGCTAACGCGGCCCCAGAACTCCTCTTTATAGTTGCGGGGCGTGTAGACATCGTCGCCATTGGCAAAGACAGTTGGAGAATCGTCAACCATGGTGGCCGGGGTAAAGACAGGCTGCTCGCCGGTAACGGCGTTATTGATCGCGGCCGCGTAAACAAAAGGTTTGAAGATGGAGCCGGTGGGGCGTTTTGCAATGGCATGGTTTAACTGGCTGGAACCGTAATCCCGTCCTCCAACCAGAGCCAGTATTTCGCCGGTGTGCGGATCAAGGGCAACCAGGGCGACCTGGGCTTTCGGTCCCGCAAGTAGCTTGGTCTCGTATTTCCCTTTGCCGATTTTAACCTTGCGAGTGCGAAGTTTTTTGACCTGCGCATCCACCTCGCGAATGCCAACATCGACTGCTTCGGCAGCAGCCTTCTGCAAGTTCGGATCGAGAGTTGTGTAGATGCGGTAACCATCCCCATTGAGTTCATCTTCGCTGTACTTGCTGAGCAACTGCTCCCGGATGAGGTCCACAAAATATGGAGCATCGCTGGCTTCCACATTTTGAGGGGCCAACTTTAAGGGGGTGGCCTTGGCAATATCGGACTGGGCGCGGGTGATAGCGCCGGTTTCAACCATGGCTTCCAGAACCAGATTGCGCCTATCCAAAGCCCGATCGGCATGTTTATAAGGGTTTAACATGCTGGGGCGCTGGATCAACCCTGCCAACAACGATGCCTCGGGTAAGGTGAGTTCTTTCAAATCCTTGCCGAAGTACGCCTGGGCAGCTTCACCGAAGCCGGTGATCGTGAACGATCCCCGCTGCCCCATATCGACCTGGTTGGCATAAAGCTCGAAAATCTTCTTCTTGGAGAAGCGCTGTTCTAATTCAATGGAGATCAGAATCTCGGTCAACTTGCGTTTGAGCTTCTTTTCTCTCGTTAGAAAAAATCCTCGGGCCACCTGCATGGTAATCGTGGAGCCGCCTTGCCGGTTGCCGCCCTCACGCAGGTCGATCCATCCGGCCTTCATCAAACGCCAGTAATTCACGCCGCTATGGAAGAAGAAGCGGCGGTCTTCTATGGAAGTTACCGCATCTACCATCACCTTGGGGATATCGTCATATGTCACCAAGCGGCGCTTGCTGCGTGCCTGGCTATCGAACAAGCCGGTAACCAACTGGGGCTCCAGTTCATATGCGCTGAGGCTGTCGCCGCCGTTGCCCAGTGATGCAATCTTTTCGATCCTGCCTTCGCGGATGCGGACCACCGCTCCTTCGGAGTTGTAGTAGGACTCTTCGCCAGGCTTAATTTCGATCCCGCCGGGAATCAACCTGTAGGTGCCGAATTTCGATTGCCCCTGTTCTCCCTGCTCGGTATATCCGGCATGGCGGAGGTAGATGCCCACTTCATAGGGGTCGGCTTTCTGTCCGGTTCTGAGGCTGCGAGGCTGGGCGTAGATCTTGGCTGTATTGGCGAAGATCTGCCCGCTCATCCGCTTATCAATGATCTTTTGGTACTTGATGTAGTAGTAAGAAAAGATCCCAAAACCTGCCAGGAACAGTATAAGAAAGACCGCTAACCCGGCTCGGACAAAAGGGTTCCTCAGGCTATTGCGAATGCCCTTCCAGCGTGGAATTTTGATCTTAATGGCCACTTTTTAGGCGGAACTCACCGCTCATTCTCTCAGACGCGTCGCGGGCCAGAGCGTTACCTGCATGTGCTGAGACTTTTCTCGATCCTTAATAATTATATCGCTTAAATATTCCTTCGGTTCATGGAATTGGCGGTAAAGTCCAAGTCCATAGGATGAAGGATCAAGTCTATATGGACATGATATTTCACGGAGATGCCCAGACCGTCGGAGAGCCGAGTAATTATGATCTGATCTTCTTTCAAAGAGATGCCTATCTCATCCGCTTTTTTGATCACGGTTGCGCGCACATCATCATCCGTTCGTCGCATATAGGAGTTCGTGCGCGCTATGTCGTCAAGATCATCCTGGAACTGCCAATTGTGGAAATAGGGCGGCACCAACATCCAGCCTACATAGATTCCACCGAACAAGATCAATAAAATAAGCAACCCTTTGAGCTTGCCCATAAGCCACCTGTACTCCGTCAGAGAGACTGAGTCAATTGCCTGAATTGAGCCCCAATGCCGGGGATGTTAGCATCCAAGGACTTGCGTGTCGAGCGAGAAACCACCTCGACCTTCCCTTCCGTAACCTTCTTGCCAACATTGATACGGTAAGGCACGCCCACCAGGTCGGCGTCCTTGAACTTGACGCCGGGCCGTTCGTCGCGATCGTCAAGCAGCACGGCAAAACCGGCTTGCTCCAATTGCTGGCCGATATCTTCAGCCGTCTTCAGCAGTGCGACCTCCTTGACGTTGGTAGGCGTAACGATCACATCGAACGGGGCGATGCTGGCAGGGAGCCAGAAACCATCCTGATCGTTGTTCTGTTCGATGGCGGAAGTCAATATGCGCTCAATGCCGATGCCATAGCAGCCCATGATGGGCATAACTTCTTTCCCGTCCTTGTCGAGAACAGTAGCCCCCATCGATTGCGAGTATTTGTAACCTAGCTTGAAGATATGTCCTATTTCCATGGCCTTGCCGACCTGAAGGGGGGTTCCGCAGCTAGGACAACCCTCTCCCTCGGCTGCGTTCCGCACATCGACCCATTCGGTGGGATAAAAATCGCGGCCCGGCACAAGATTCTTGAGATGGTAGTTCTCCTTGTTGGCTCCAGAAATAAGGTTCTTGCGTCCTCTGAGCGCGTTGTCGGCAAACATGAGCGGCAGCGCATCAAGCAATAGGCGCTGCGTCTCACTACCTGCGAGTTGGCTGCTCATGGCCGCCACATTCACGGGACCTAAATATCCTGCCGGAGAGTGAAAGAACTGTTCAATCTCATCGGCCTGCATAGGACGAAACTCTTTTCCTTCCAGCACAGTCAGCAATTTAGCCTCGTTCAAAAAGTGATCGCCGCGCAGCAAAACAATCACTGGACGGATCTTCTTCTTTCCCGGATTTTTGGAATCATCCTCAACTTGCATCAAGGCCAGGGTCTTGATCTTTTGCGTGGGTGAAACGCTGAGGAACTTTGAAACCTCCTCAATGGTCTTCATGCCCGGAGTGTGGACCTCTTCGGGCTTTCCATCGCCGGGAAGATCTTCCGCTGGCGCCAGCTTCGACGTGGCTTTTTCGAGGTTGGCAGCGTAGCCGCATTTGCTGCAGCTCACAACGATATCTTCGCCGGCTTCGGCCATTACCATGAACTCATGCGACTGTGAACCGCCCATCGCTCCAGAATGAGCTTCAACCACCGCATATTTGAGCCCGCACCGGTCAAAGATACGCCGGTAGACGTCATAGTGCTTTTGATAGGAGACGTCCAACCCTGCTGGATCGATGTCGAATGAATACGAGTCCTTCATCGTGAACTGGCGAACGCGAATCAGGCCGGACTTGGGGCGTGGTTCATCACGGAACTTGGTCTGAATCTGGTACCAAATCTGAGGAAGCTGCTTGTAACTGCGTAGCTCTTTGCGAGCGATGTCGGTCATGACCTCTTCGTGGGTCATGCCCAGGCACATGTCTCTTCCGCCACGGTCTTTCAGGCGAAACATGTTGTCGCCCATTACCGCCCAGCGTCCACTGGCCTCCCATAGTTCACGAGGATGAATAACCGGCAGATAAAATTCCTGGCCAATCTTGTTCATCTCGTCGCGCACGACGTCGATAATCCTAAGGACCGCACGCTGGCCAAGAAAAAGATACGAATAAACGCCAGCAGCCAATTGGCGGATATATCCCGCCCGCACCAAAAATTTGTGACTCGCAACCTCCGCATCTGAGGGCGCTTCGCGCAGCGTAGGGATAAAGAGTTGTGACCAACGGTGCATCTATCAAGACTCCGGTTCTAGAGAGAATCTTTTATTGTAGCAAGGGGAGCATTCAGCACTTAGCCGCTTGACCACACCGAGAGCGTTGTCCATTGAAAAGCTAACTTCCTGGCGAGTTTGTCGACGGGCACGCAATCGGGTGATCGCACGTGATCGGGAGATCCGGTGATCGGTTTTGGAACAGTCATTGATCTTAAAACTTTATCGTGCAGTTAGTGGAGAGCACTTAAGCAGTGAGCCCGCCATAATTTTGGATTGAAGGGCATACGATCTCGTGGGCACGGTTAGATGTCTAGAACTTAGCCATGCATACACACGAATTTTGAAGTTAGCTCAGGGTGAAGCGAAGCTGACCCTCGAAAATATTGAAAAATTGAGCGTTCACGCCTTCGATACTTGTTTATCTAACCGCCGGCGGACCACGCCGAATCGGCAGGGTAGAGAGAGTGGGGCGTGCCAAGAATTCTTTTTTGGAAACTCTCTAATTTTACCTGTGAGCATAGCTCCGCCAACCTGTGCAAAATGAGCCACGGAAGTTTAAGTCCCCGCGAATGACTCCGGATTGATTAACGACGATTCCGACCCCAAAGCGAATAATATACGAATATGGAGAGTTTGTCAAATTAAATTGGAGTTAAATCGGGGATACAGGGGTGCGCACTGCCTTTTAAGGGGATGGATAGCTAGAGCATTTTCAGAAATAGTGTGACCTCCAAAATCGTGGCCCAGTGCGATTATCAGGCGGTAGGGATCCCTTGCTACGCTCGCAATAAACTACATCACCCTTTTGGCGTGCTGGTCTATGCCGCCTTGGTGGAGGATCAGTTCGGTTGCGCGGCCCTGTTTATCCACCACAAAGGTAATTTGAGCATCTACCACTTTGAAAAAATAATCGCGGTCGCCTTCAGGAAATATTTCGAACTTGGATTGTCCGGTAGCTTGCGCGAAGAGGTGATCGCCTTCGCGAGTGATGGTTATGGCAAAGTCAGGTGCAAACTGGTAGCTGCCAACATAAGCATCGAATAGCTTGGGATCAACCTTGACCTCTGTGTGCTGTCTTGGCGGTTTGGCGAGCGGGACACTTGGATCAAGCAGATGGTGTCCAATATCATCCGTTCCCTGAGCTATCGAGATGTTGGAGAGCGCCACCACGGCCACTCTCGCTTTGGGATCGTAGCCCATCCAGGTCTGGTAACCGCCGGTCCCGCCGTTGTGCCAGACGATCTCCTTACCATTGCCAGTGAAAACGTGCCAACCCAAGGCGATTTCCAAGTCCGGGTACCCGGTTGGCCGACGCTCCTTGATCATGGTCGCCATGGCGGGAGCAAGAGGAGACTTGATGAGGCCGAGATTGGCTGCCAGAAAAGTGAGCATGTCGTTAGCCGTGGAACGCAATGCGCCTGCTCCGGCCAAAGTGGGAATGTCCCAGTTTTTCACCGGCTCCATTTGGGAGTTGTGCCCAACCGCGAGCCGCTCTTTGAGTGCCGGCGTAAGCGTGATTCCCGTGCTTTTCATTCCCAGGGGGGCACAGATGCGGGAGCGCACCAGAGTTTCATAATCCATGCCGGCCCGCCGCGCCAGGACGTGGCCGAGCAGGCCGCCGCCCAAATTGGAGTAGACGTACTGTGAACCAATGTCGCGCGTGAGTTGGTAGGTGGAGAGGAACTGGTAGAGCTGTTCCTCAGAATAATCCGCCCAGGGATTTTGAGGATCCTTGGGCGAAATATTGGACGGGCGGCGGGGCAGCCCGGAGGTGTGAGTTGCCAGGTCAACCAGGGTGATGGAGCGCCCGTTGCGCTGAGGCATTTTGACGCTAGGTGGCAGGTATTTGGCGACGGGATCATCCAGCGCCACCTCACCGCGCTGCACCATGTCTGCAAGCAGCAACGAGGTGAATACTTTAGTCATGGAACCGATCTCAAAGACCGTATCGCCGTTCAGCGGACGCGAATCTCCTTTTTCGAGGTGTCCATAGGCAATGATCCGTCTCCCCTCGGGCCCCACGACACCCACAACAATGCCGACGCTCCGATGTTGAACGTCGATGCGATCGGCCAGGATTTTTCGGATTTCTTCGTCGGATGGCAGCGGAGATTGGGCCCAGGCAGCGCCTGCCAAAGCGACCAGTGCACACAGACTCCTGAAGATAGTGCGTGTCATGATATGCCTCGCGGGAGACGCAGAGTCAGTGTCTCATACATTGCCGGGAATGAGCATTCAGCCGGCAAGCCAAGAAGCACGGAGACACAGCCTGGCGGAACCACGCCAGATCAGCCGCGGCGCTTCGTTGGCGTCTCCCTTGAGTGCATGCAGCGCTGATACTGCTTCTTCAGGCGCGTGACGCCACTCGAAGTACTCGCCCAAACCTTTTAAGACCTCAATGAGCAGGTCAAAAAAGGTTACTCATCCAATCTGGAGAAATCAAAGGAAGGTCCGCTGCTAAGGGGCTGAAAGAAAAGAACAATCCTCTCGCGGGATTCGAAGGGATTCGAACTTTGATTTGTCTAGTATCAATTTCGCGGCGAACCGCCGACCCCCCCAGAATTTAACTCGCACTTCTAATCACACCCAGGAGAGTGGGTAGTGTCTCATTAGCATGTTGCTGCTAAAACAGCGAGTGGTTGCTTTGCTCAGCCGATCTGCCTTATCTTGGGCGCTGGCAAAAGAGATACACTGACCTAAGGGTAGGTACTATATGACAACGTGGAAATACTCGTTTCAATTCATTCCCGATACTGCGGACCGCGAAGCTTTTGAGCGGCAATGCGATCGCGCAGGTGCAGATGGTTGGGAAGCGGTGGCGGTATGGCATGAGGGTAACAAGCGGGCCGTACTCTTTAAGCAACCGATCATCTCTGCTTCTCCTCGCGGAGAATCCCTGGAAGAAACTCTTAAGAACGCTCGCAAATAGAAGCGCTGAGGGCCCGGCCACACGCCAATAAGACACTACCGAATAGTGAGCTAAATGGTGAGTCTTTATCTAATCTGATATAACGTTGCTACGTTGCTGTACTCCTATGGCGATTACCAGGCTGTCAAGCCGAGAATTCAATCAGGACACGAGCAAGGCGAAAAGAGCTGCCCAGCGCGGGCCTGTCTTCATCACCGATCGTGGGCGCCCATCGCACGTGCTGCTGACGGTCGAGGAATACCAGAGGATTACCATGGGGCAGAAGAGCGTTGTGGATCTGTTGGCAATGCCGGAAGCGGTGCAAATTGACTTTAAGCCGCCTCGGCTGGATAAGCTTCACGAGTTACCGGACCTATCCTGATGTATCTCCTCGATACGAATGTGGTCTCAGAGTTAAGAAAAACCACGAAGGCGCATCCCAGTGTCAGAGCGTGGGCACATTGGATTTCAGCTTACAGCCCAAACAACTCTCTTAACCGTTTCGTCTGCGCACGGCTTACAGGAATTTCGCTCTGTTTTCTATCGTCCATGCGAAGTTGGTAGCTGCTCTTGAACCAGGGCACTACCTCCTTGATGCGGTTGATGTTCACGACAAAGGAGCGATGGGCGCGCCAGAACATGTCGGAGTCCAGCCCCTCGAGCAGTTCTTCGAGTGTGCGGCAGTTTGATTGGCCTTCAAGGTTGGTGGTGATCACGCTGATCACGCCGTCCTGAATGGAGGCATAGCAAACGTCTTTCTGATCGATCAAAAGCAATCTTCCCGCAGAACGCAGCAGGACCTTGGAATTCTGAGGCCGGTGAGACTCGAGCATCTTGACCAAGGTTTCAAGCTTGTCGGTGGTAGGTGAAGTCGGCTGCCTCCGCTTGCGCGCCTTGTCCAGCGCCTGGCCGACCCTTTTCTTGTCGAATGGTTTGAGCAGGTAATCGATAGCGTTTACTTCGAAGGCTTTCACCGCGTATTGATCAAAAGCAGTGGCAAAGATGATTTGCGGCAGGCTGACTTTGCGGTCGAGCAGCTTCTTGATCACGCCAAAGCCATCGAGGCCGGGCATCTGGACGTCAAGGAAAACGATGTCGGGCGAGTGTTCCTTGATCAAGTTAACGGCTTCGAGACCGTTATGACCTTGAGCGATTACCTCGACATCGTCGACCGACTTGAGCAGATAACTTAGCTCATCGAGCGCCAATTGTTCATCATCAACAATAACCGCTGAAAATGCCACTTCAAGCACCTCTCCAGCAAAGTATAGTCTCAGAGCGGAGGTGAAAACCAGCTCTGGACCATGAATTCGCGCCAATGTACACGAATTGAAAACCTGTCCGACGCCAAGCACGCTAAGGGCGCAAAAGAAAACCAAGATCAAAAATTCACCGCAGAGTGCGCAGAAAACGCAGAGTTTCTCAGAGAATTTTCAGAGAACTTAAGCATTTGACGAATTTGAAAAAAACGATTTGCGGCACCCGCAATGCAGATTTCGCAGGGGAATACTTGGTTGGTTAGAGTCGACGAGGCTTTGCGCGATTTTGTTTTTGAATTCGTGTTTAGTGCTTGCAGAAAAACGCATTTTCGCAGCCACCAGCGGGCTACAGGGGCTAAAGCCCAATGTCACTTACTTTAGGGGTGTCGAAGTAATTTGGAGCACGACGAACCAAAGCACCGGAGGTGCGCCGACATCTCAGCCCAGGGTGGAGCGCAGCGGAACCCTGGGAAATGATTAAAAAATGTAGCTGAGCCCCGGAGGGGCGGCACTCTCGTTCGGGTAACCACAGATGTATCATCACTCACCCTCAAAACAATGCTCCTTGGAAATGCTATTTTGTTGTCGGAAGGACTATCTATCGAGGAGGCGCTGAGAACCAGGGAAGCTATCACAAGAAGGTGTCATTTCAGCAGGAATATATCGCGTTGCTGAAAAAGCATGGAGTGGAATATGACCCGCGCTATGTCTTTGGATAAAGCGAGTTTCACCCCTCCGGGGTTTGAGAGGTTAAATTCATCTCGGCCCCAGGGTTCCGCTGCGCTCCACCCTGGGCTGAGTTGTTGACGCGCCTCCAGCGCTTCATTTATCGGTCGGCAAGCAACCTTCCATTAAACGACATCATGCTAGAGCCAGGCTAAAGCCGATTGACTTTTAACCTCTTACGGCACGGCTAAGCCATGCCCTGATACCCTCAAAGGCTAAAGCCGTTGAATTTCCGCAAGCTCTTTAGTCGTGTAAATTCGTGGCTAAACCTTCTAACTGTTTCTTTCCACCACGAACTCAGGGACGAAGAGTAACGCGCGTTTGATCTCGGAATCAGGAAAAGAGCAGATGGCACGGCGAGCAGCTTCGGCGTGTTGTGCAGCAGTGTCGTAGGCATGTTGGATGGAGCCGTAGCGGGTAAGCATTTCCAGAATCTGGTTGTGTTGCACTGTCTGAAAGGCACGTTCTTCAAGAACAGTCTCCACAAGTTTGCGCTCGACCGGAGTGCAGCGCTCCAGGGCATGGATGACTGCCATTGTCACTTTGCCTTCACGCAGATCACTGGCCACGGGTTTGCCTAGAACCTCCTCAGAGGCAGTGAGATCGAGCACGTCATCGACAATCTGAAATGCCAATCCCAAATTACGGCCGTATTCCGCAAGGCGTTCTTCCTGCTCCTCAGTAGCGTTTCCCAGGACGGAGGCCAGACGCATGGAGACAGAAAACAGGCAGGCTGTCTTGCGGAAGATCAGATCAAGGTGTTCATCGAGGCTGACGCACTTGCCCAACTTTTCCATCTGAAGCAATTCGCCCTCGACCATCTGTTGAGTCAGGTCAATCAGCACATCCAGGATCTTGAAGTTGCGTTCCTCTACAGCAATCTTAAATGCCTGCATGTAGAGCCAATCACCTGCCAAAACACACTTGGAATTGCCCCACTGAGTGTTGGCCGAAGGGCGTCCACGGCGAGTCTTGGCTTCATCAATGATGTCATCGTGAACGAGCGTGGCTGTATGGATAATCTCCACCACGGCGCCCAGCCGCACCGCGCTCCGTTCGCTATGGGGAAACAGCTTGGTTCCCAACAACAACAATGCCGGACGAAGCCGTTTGCCGCCCCCGGCGCGC
Organism: Candidatus Angelobacter sp.; assembly: GCA_035939495.1. Lineage (GTDB taxonomy): Bacteria > Acidobacteriota > Terriglobia > Terriglobales > Acidobacteriaceae > Angelobacter. The sequence continues at coordinate 108,139 of DASZFU010000139.1, forward strand.
AGATGCTCGCCAATATCGGTAATCGCTCGGACGGAAGAAACGGTATCGCGGCCAAATTCGCGCTCTATGGCCGCCAAGTCGTCGCGCAGCAGATCAAAGACTTCTTTGGCCGAGGGTGTGGCTTGTGAACTCAATGGCGACCTTTTAGTTTCTATAGTTCGTAAACTGCATGTCGATCCCGAAATCCCGTTGCTTCAGCAAGGCAATAACTTCTTGAAGCGTATCACGATCTTTCCCGCTCACGCGGACGGTATCCCCCTGAATGGATGCCTGAACTCTTTTCTTGGAGTCCTTGATGACTTTCACGATCTCCTTGGCCTTCTCCGTCGGGATGCCTTGCTGCATCGTAACTTTCTGGCGCACCGTGGAGCCGGCTGCAGGTTCCACCGTGCCATACGACAGAGCTTTGAGGGGAACGCCGCGTTTGTGCAGCTTGGTTTGTAAAATGTCATTGACCGCCTTGAGCTTGTATTCATCGACGGAGCTCAACACGATTGCCTCTTTATCTTCAATCTGAATGTTGGATTTGCTGTCTTTGAGGTCAAAACGCGTGTGGACTTCTTTCAATGCATTCTGAACGGCGTTGGAGACCTCCTGCAGGTCCACTTTGCTGACGATGTCAAATGAATTCTCTATAGCCATGGGTGCTTATAGCTTACTAAGACTTCCGTTGCGATGCACGTTTTTGAAAGCGCCGAAAATTGCGATGTTATACTTCATAGTTCCTGAGTGCGGGTTCCACGATCCCACGATGAGGAGGGCCGGTACCGGTCCTCAAACAAATTACATTTTCTCAGCCGAGGGCAAGAATTAAGCCACCTGATACCCACTTTGATTGACTCCCACCGGTATATGGCCCCATGACCACCGTTGATTCCGCAAGACCAGCGACCGTTGCGAAAAGCACATTTTTTGATCGCAGGGTGGGAGCGACCATGCTGGCGGGCGCGTGCACCTTTCTGAATGTCTACGCCACCCAGCCGCTACTGCCGGTCTTGCGCCAGGAATTTCACGGGACCGAGTTTCAGGTCAGCCTCACTATCTCTGCAGCCACGATAGCCGTCGCCATCATCGGTCCGCTCATTGGCTGGGCCGCGGAAGCCATTGGGAGAAAACGCGTAATTGTGCCAGCCTTGTTCGCGCTGGTCGTACCGACGGCACTGGCAGCCACCTCGGGCAGCCTGAATCAACTCATCTTCTGGCGTTTCCTTCAAGGGGTTTGTGTGCCCGGAATTTCCGTCGTCATGGCGGCATACATCAATGAAGAGTGGGCGGGCCGGCGGTTGGGTGCGGCTATAACGTCATATATGGCGGGTACCATCGTGGGCGGGTTTCTGGGACGCCTGATTTCCGGACTTACCGCTGAGCACACGAACTGGCGTGTTTCTTTTGTCTTTCTTGCGGTGATCACGTTATTCGGGGCAATCGGTGTGCGCCAATGGCTGCCCAAAGCTAAAAACTTTTCTCGAGCCAATCTGCGTGGCGCAACCGAGGAGGCATTTCGTCATCTGCACAATCTTGGGTTGCTGGCTAATTTCGTCATGGGATTCATGATCCTGTTTGTGCTGATTGGCGCGTTCACCTACGTAAATTTCCATCTTGCTGCGCCTCCCTTTAACCTGAGCCCGGCGCTGCTGGGCAGCATCTTCGCCGTCTATCTGGTAGGAGCCATCGCTACCCCTCTGGCTGGCCGTTTGCTCGACCGTTCGGGTGTCGTTCCGACTCTCAATCTTGCCTTGGCGCTGTGTGTTGTGGGTCTGCTGCTTACGCTCCTTCCCTACCTGAAAGCTGTGCTCGTGGGGTTGGCCACATTCGCCTCCGGGGCATTTATCTCGCAGTCAGCGGCCAGCATCCAGACCAGCGCCCTGGCCGGACGCGCTCGATCTTCAGCCGCCGGTCTCTATGTAACCAGCTATTATGCAGGTGGAAGTCTGGGAGCAATGGTCCCAGCGTGGACGTGGAGCCACTACCGATGGCCAGGCTGCGTCGCCTTGCTGATAGCGGCATCAATCTTGGGATTCATCTTCGGCGTGATCGCGCAGAAGCAACTGCGAGTTGCCTAGTGATTACCTCCGTACTCTTGTTGGGTTCTTGAGCGGATGCGAAGATGATCTCGGTTTGAACAACAACTCTCGCTGGAAGGTTTGGGGGAACCAACTGGTGGGGGAAAAAGTTGACCAACTTAGTCAGGCCTCGGATCATCTCCGAGGCCTGCTGATTTTTATTGGGACTTCATCCGGATACGCACTTTTGCGAAAGTAGTCCACCGCAATCTGTTGAGAGCACTGGAAAACCAGGCCTTTGCGTTATCGTCGAAGGGTTGCTCCGCGCCATTATTTCTGAAAACGAACTTTAGTCCATCGGGGGACGGAGTCACCTTGACTTGACGCCGAGTATCCCCATTGACCTCGGTGAGCTCCAGATAGCCCCCAGGAGAGATGTTTTCGACAGCTCCACTTTCGTTGAATACAACCTTGCCTTCAGATCTTAGGTCCACACGACACTGCTTCGTCCAATTGACAGTCCAATGCTCGCGATTCTCTTGCCTGGTGATTGTCTTTTCGCCTGCATGGCCGCCGTTGGCAGCACACGTTGTGTCTCCAGTGAAACCAGAAGCAACTTTGGGCAAGGCAGCGATTTGCTCGCGCAGCGCCGCGACTTCTGGCGCTGTAGAGGCGGCTTGCGCCTTGGTCGCTGCCGCCGCAACCTTCGTGCGGAGTGCTGCTATCTCACCCGCCTTTGCCACTGTCACGGCTGCAATGGCCCTTTTTTCCGCACGGATCCTGGCGATCTCCGGCGCCTTCGCCAAGGCAGCCGTGCTTGCGTTTGCTTGGATCTTTGCCCGAAGCGCCATTGTCTCAGCCTGCTCTACGGCCTCTTGGGCATGAATCGCGACCAACCTTGCTCGTACCGCGGCCAGAGCAGCAGCTTTCGGAGCATCGGAGTCGGTGGTCGGAGACACTGCCGCCGTCGGTTTGGCGGGGGCAACAGGAGCAGTATGAGGAACAGGCACGACCTTTGGACGTGGAGCAACCTGGGGCACAACCATCGCAGGCGCAGTGGGCGCCGCCGGAGCGGGCGGCGCCGCCTGAAGTGGAGGAGGTGGAGGAGGTAGCGCAGGCTCTGCCGGCAAAGGTGGAATGTCTTGTACCCCTCCACTTACACCGCCAGGGACGCCCCCCGGTACTCCACCTTCAACTCCGCCAGGAATGCCACCTACTGGAACTGGCGGTGGTGGTGGCGCGACTGGCGCTGGTGGCGTCGGCGGCTGTTCGTCGGTTACGGAAGCCGCGCTCGGCGCTGGTTTCGTCTTTACTTCTGGGCGTGGCTTTGATTTCTTTTGCTGTGGGGCAGCGGTCTGAATGGCTGCCAACGGCAACACCACACACATTGTGAGTAAAACAGTGATCAAAGTAGCGAATTGCGAGATCGATCCCCGGCGTTGGGCCGGATTGAGCAATGCCATAACACGTCCCTCCAATTCTGAACGCCTGGCCATGGCTAGGGCTGAGATGAATGCCGGTTGACGCAACGAAGATGCAATTTCCAGCAATTCATGCGCGTATTCCGACGGCTTCGTTCCTGCCGCCAACACATAATCGTCACAGGCCTGTTCGCGCTCCGCTCGCATGGCTTTCACCGTGAGCCAAACCAAAGGATGGAACCAATACATCGCAGTAGCCGCATGGCAGAGCGCCTGCGCTACCGCATCCAACCGCCGGATGTGCGCCAGTTCATGATGCAGGATGGCGTCGCGCCGAAGCGTGGACCATTCGGCGTAGTCGGGAGACAAGACGATTTTTGGACGCCACGCGCCGCTTGTCAGCGGAATCTCCGTTTCTTGACTTGCCAGTAGCGCAACACACCGCCGGATACCTAAACGCTGCGCGATTTCGTATACGTGTGAATGCCACCAGGGAGCATCCACGGCGGCCGCTCTGCCAATGAGCGAAGCAAAGCGCACACGGCCCATGACCAAGCGAAGCACAACCAATCCAATCCCAAGAATCCAAATCAGCATGAGCACCTGCGGCCAGTTTGCGACAATTCGAGGAGCAAGCTGGTAATTTGCGGTCGTCGTTTTCGCGCCGGCGCTCGTTACTCGGGAGATTGGTTCGATGCTGCGGGATTCCGAAACCAGGGCAGGCTCAGCAGGCGTCTCAACAGTTTCGACGGATTGGTTCTCCGTTCTTTGAAATTGAGGAAGACCCGGCAGTTGCCAGGCAGGCAAGAAGTAACTGAGCACGGGAAGCAACAATGCTGCTCCCAGAACACAAAGACGCATCGTGTGCCGCAATGCGGCAGAGCGGTTTTTCAGCAACAGCCCGGCGATCCATCCCATTCCTAACAGAAGTGTTGCCTTAATTACCGCATCAGCGAAGGAGGGCAAATATGACGCAACAGTGTTCATGGTTATCTTCCCTCCTGTTGTGCCTTTTTGATGAGTTGAGAGAGATATTGCCGATCCTTGGCGGAGAGCCTGGTGTCCGATATCTCCAGCAGCGCCATTACCGCCTGTTCCGGTGAGCCGCCAAAAAACGTCTTGACTATGTGCTTGAGCGCCGAGGTCCGCACCTGCCGGGGATCTTGCCTGGGCAGGTAAAGATACTTGAGACCGTGTTGTTCATGGCGCAAATAGCCCTTGTCTTCCAGCAGACCGAGCATGGCCCGGACAGCTGAATAGCTCGGAGGATCGGGCAGGTCTCCGCGCACCTCCGTCACCGACGCCTTGCCCCGCCGATATACAACATCCATGATCTGCCGCTCCCGGCGTCCCAGTTGAAGGTGTTTTTCGTTGTCCATCGCCTTCCTGCTAACCTACTAGCACATGCTAATACATTAGCATGCTTTGTCAAGAAGTTTTTTGGGACTGAGAAAAAATCCTGCGCATGGGTGGCGCAACTTTGCATCGTAAATGTTATTGGTTGTTTGGCAATTATGGCTGAGAATAAAACTATGCTACGTCCGGTTGAACCACCGCAGTTTTCAGAGAAGTTCCAGGCAGAGCTCGAAGATCTTTTTCGCTGGAGGCGCGATGTGCGCAGGTTTCGTCCTGAACCGCTTGAAACCGGGCGGCTGGAACAACTTATTTGCAGCGCATCCCTGGCTCCCTCGGTGGGCTACAGCCAGCCGTGGCGTTTCGTTGTGGTAAACAATCCGGAGCTCCGCCAAAAAGTGCGGCTCAATTTTGAGGAGTGCAATCGCGAGGCGCTCTCGGCCTATGAAGGAGAGCAAGCCAGGCTCTATGCCACTCTGAAACTTTCCGGACTCGATCAGGCTCCGGTGCAACTGGCCGTATTCTGCGATCGCTCCACCACCGCCGGGCATCAGCTTGGCCGCCGCACCATGCCCGAGACGCTGGAATACTCCGTTGTGCTGGCCTGTCATACTCTTTGGCTGGCTGCGCGTGCTTGCGGCATTGGCATGGGATGGGTGTCAATCCTCGATCCGCAGAGACTGGCGGCGGATCTGGGAATTGCCGCTGATTGGAAACTGGTTGCCTATTTTTGTATCGGACATCCCGAGGAAGAGCATCTTGAGCCTGAACTCTCGCGGTACGGATGGGAGAAATTTCAGAGCCCCGAGATCATTGTGAAGTAATGAAAAAAGAGAGGCACGCTATTGCGTGCCTCTCTTTTCAACCGGCGGTCGAAGCGCCTAGTAGCGCCAACGGCCAGAGCCGCCGCTGTTGTATCCCTGCTGGTATCCCTGTTCGTAGCCTTGGCGGTAAGTCTGCTTGTATTGGTTCTTGTCACCTAAGCCGCTGGAATATCCACGATCGGCATGTTTGTAGTTGCTGTCTTGTGTAGGACGAAAACTGTGGCCGGTTTGACGATCACTTCGTCCATCGTTCAAGCCATCCTGATAGCCGTATTGCCGGGCGTTTCCGTAACCGCCGCGTCCATAATAACCGCCTCGCCCATCAGGATAACCGTTGCGGTTTCCGCGATAACGATCATCATCACGGTCACGCCACCGGCGGTGGCGATCCCGATCTCGGTCTCCATCTCGATCGTGGTCTCGATCCCGATCGTGGTCTCGGTCTCGATCACGGTCTTGTTGATATTGAACGGTTTGGTGGCCGCCGCTATCACGATCCCAATCATGATGTCCGGCTTGCGCAACAAGCATGGTCGAGCCACCTGTGATGAGCACTGCAGCCGCCAGTGCATACTTCAGGGAGCTTAGCTTCAAATACTTCATTCGGGGTTTCTCCTGGTGAGCCGAACTGCATCCCATCGGCTCGTTAATAACTTCAACCCAAGTGGCGTAACGATTACCGTAAAGAGTAAATAACGAGTGTAAACATTTGTTGGAGATTAGATATTTCCAAGATTGAAACCGTGTTTACTACTTAATCCAGAATTAACAAAACTTCACTACGCAATCAGCATTCTTATCGGTACAATTCGTGGCCAACGGGTTAACAAAGTAGGTCTGGGTTTCGCAACTCCTTGGAAGTAAGATCTCGATTGGAAGGCGCCATGACCGATCAGCACAAGAAACATTTTTTTGAGCATTGGATTACAGCCTACGGCAATCGTCTGGACGAAGTTGCAGGACACAAAAAGACCAACATAAAAGTCACAGCAGACTCTCTGAAAGAAACATCCCTTTCAGCTTCGCCAGCCATCAGCACCGAAACTGCGGCCAAGACTCCGCTCAATCGTCTACAGCAATAAGCCACTCCTAAAGATGGGTTCCCAACGGATCTCGCAGCTTGCGAGAGTGGGAACCATCTTGTTTGCCAGACATTCCCGGTGCTATTTACGATTGAATTGTTGGGCAAAATCTTTCTTTCCGCGATGAGGACGTTATGACATTGACTCGAGCCATCATTCTTGCAGTTTTGTTGTGCACCATCGTTTTGAGCGCGACTCTTTCGATTCGGGCTTGGTCCCCGGATTCCCGATCCATGCCCCAGAAAGAGCAAGACCAAAGCGATCAGACCCAGGCGCTCCGCAATGATCTGGCTAAAATGAAATCACTGGTTGAGCAGATGGATCTGAACCTGGCTTTCGTGGACACCACTCAATCTCCGCTGAAACATCAGTTTCAACTCGAGATCGACATGTGGCGAACCACCATCAACCAGATGGAGCGAAGACTGCCGCCGGTTAAAAAGTGAGATGCCGGAGGTTTTAAAATTACCCAATTACCCAATCGCTGTTAACCCGATCACTTCGGCTGCATCTGCAACTGCCGCTTGCGATCCTCCATTGCCGGGTTGTCCAACTCGGTTGCCGCTTTCTTGAGCATCTCCAGTTTGCGCGCGCTTTCCGGCGACTGCCATTCCTGGTTAGAAAAGGCGGCGCTGGTGTATCGGCGCGTCGCGTAGGAGTGCTAACCACGAAGCAAAGAACAATAGCAGTGGAGCTGTAATCAGGCCGGGGAAATATCCGCCCTTCTGCAGGGCAAGAACAGAGTGGCCGAAACCATTGCCTAATTCCAGAATAGTCCAGAACCATCCGAAGCCCCGAGCTGCGGACCAACCTAACCGCACTGGAATGGCCCAGCACCACAGGCCGAACGCCACCAAGGCAACGTTCACGACGACGAAACCCAGGGCCACATCATGACTGACGAGGGCGCTTACGAATCGTGCCGGAGCGAACACTTCATGAGTCTTGTCCGCCATGCTAACAGGATTCTTAGAATTCATTAATTCTATTGCATAACCCGTGAATTAGGTTTCAAAGGGCTCCGGCCCCGGGAACGCCGTACATGAGGGTAAAAACTCTTTCCGACCGAACGGCACTTCAGTAATAAAAACCGATGCATAATATTCCGCTTAGTGCATTGGTTCTGTGGCAGACTGTAGACATCCATGGCCGATGGTAACGTGAAGCCAGCCCCTCAGTTCTATATTCTGTCCTCCTGCAAGACAGAGGGTTTCCCCCGCCTGAACATTAGAATTCTTTCGCTTGATAAATTAATCCGGAATCCGGGCGCAGCATGCCGGGAAAGACGCAGATGACTCCGCACCGTATCGGCTGTCACATATCTCTTAGGACGCGGCTCAGATTGTCTTTGCTGTTGATCGTCGCTGTTGCGCCGGTAGTGGCTGCCACACCCGTAGAGAAATATATGCGAACCACATGGGGTACGGCGGAAAATCTCCCTGCCACCTGGGTAGATGCGATCACACAAACAGAAGACGGATTTATCTGGGTCGGCACACAACAAGGACTCGCCCGCTTCGATGGCACCTGGTTCACCGTATTCGACAAGAACACCACCAAGGAAAAACTGAAGCACAACTATATCTGCTCGCTATTAGAAGACAAGAAAACTAGAACGTTATGGATCGGAACCTTTGGCGGCGGGTTGGCGCGTTATAAGTCCGGGGAATTTCAATCGTTCTCCGAGCATGACGGCCTGCCCGGAAAATTCATCTTGGGCTTAGCCCAGGATAGCCGCGGCACACTCTGGATCGGAACCGATAAAGGCCTGGCGGAATTCAAAGAAGGGAAATTCACGCCTCGGCCGGAAATAAAGGAAGAAATAATTGCCCTTGCCATCGCTCCTGACGACGTAGTTTGGGCAGCCACAGCTCACGACGTGTATCGTTTGAGCAATAGAGTTGAGAAGCTGCCGCTTCCCTTTCACGATCCCAAGGCTCTCTATTTTGACCATCAAGGCGGCGCCTGGATCGGTACCGCGACTCACGGATTGTATACGTTCCTGAATGGCAAGCTGAACCACTTTGATTCCGGTCCACAGTTCCACACCGCCGCTATCACAGCCCTGTATGAAGACCGGATGAGAAATCTGTGGATCGGCAATTCTGCCGGCGGCTTGTGCCGGATGCAAGCGCGCGATTTTGATTGTCTGGTTTTGAAGGATAGCAATAAGATCGAATCTATCTATGAGGATCGCGAAGGCAATCTTTGGGTTGGCTCGCAAACCGGTGGTCTATCCCGCTTCAGAAATGTGAACTTCACCTCCTATGACCACATGACAGGTGTGGCGGACGACTTGGTGTGGGGTGTCTACCAAGGACACGATAAAAGCATCTGGATTTCAACCAACAAGGGATTGAGTGTCCTGCGGAATGGAACGATCCAGAGCATCAATCTGGGTCCGAAGCAACCCGACAACACAGTTTTTGTGACCGCCGAAGATACAGATGGCGCTTTGATGGTAGGCACTGAAAACGGCTTAAAGGTCCTTCGCAACGGAAGAGTGGTTACGAGCTACACCACCAAGGAGGGTCTGGCCAGCAACACCGTGCATGCCCTTTATCGCACGCGAGAGGGTGAGTGGTGGATCAGTGATCGTGACGGAGGACTCACCCGTTACAAGGATGGAAAGTTCACAGTCTTTACCCAGCCAAACAGTAGGGCTTACCGCGCCCGGGTGGTTTTTCAAGATCATGAAGGAAACATCTGGTTTGGCACCGAAGAGGGCTTAACTCGTCTCAGCGATGGAGTATTTAAAAGCTTCGATAATCCAACCATTTTGTCAGGAGGTGTGACCACCATCTATGAGGATGCAGACCGTGTCATGTGGCTTGGAACGTTTGGCTCGGGGCTGGTTCGATACAAGGACGGGCAATTCACAACCTACCGCGTAAAAGATGGTCTTTTCGATGATACGGTTTGGAGCCTTCTCGAGGATCGCCGAGGCAATTTTTGGATGAGCTGCGATCATGGCCTCTTCCGGGCAAGCAAAGCCGATCTCAACGACTTTGCTGCGCACAAGATTCAGGGTTTTCACTCCAGGGCTTTTAATAGCGCTGATGGCCTTCCTACAACCGATTTCAATGGCGGCACGCAGTCGACCGGCTGGGAAACCTCCGGCGGCAAACTTCTTTTTGCGACCGGCAAAGGTGTTGTCGAACTCGATCCAGAAAACCTGGCTCCTAATGAGATTCCGCCCCCCGTTCTGATCGAAGCTGTGCGGCTGAATGGGAATCCGCTGACTGGCGCGAAAGCTCCAGTAGGGCTGGGCGAATTGGATTTCCACTTTGCCGCCCTCAGCTTTGTAGCGCCGGAAATGATCGATTTCAAATACCGACTGGAGCCTTACGATCCGGACTGGAAAGAGGTCAAAGGCCAGCGGGATGCCCACTACACCAACATGGCCCCCGGCAAATACAGCTTTCATGTGAAAGCTGGAAATAACGACGGAGTCTGGAATGAGACTGGCGCAACTCTTGACTTTTACCTGGAGCCACGTTTTTACCAGAGCGGCTGGTTCTATGCCTTGGTGTTTTTTGCAGTAGCACTCAGTGGTTGGGGCGTTTACCGGCTGCGGATCCGGCACATTCGCCTCCGTGAAGAACAATTAGTCTCGCAGGTGGATGAACGCACTCAGGAGCTTCAGGAAGAGGTCGAGAAGCATAAGAAGACCGGACAAGCCTTACAAGCAGCCAAGGAAGCGGCCGAGGCAGCCACCCGGGCCAAGAGTGAATTCCTGGCCAATATGAGCCACGAAATCCGGACGCCACTCAACGGTGTGATGGGCATGCTCGATCTGATGAAGCAAATGCCACTCACCGGCGAGCAAACCGAATTAGTGGGCATGGCGCAGGATTCGGCCAACACTTTGCTGGTCGTCATCAACGATATTTTAGATTTCTCTAAAATCGAAGCCGGCAAGCTGGAATTCGAGAGCCGCAATTTCGAGTTGGCGGAAGCGGTCGCCGAGGCAGCCCGCACGATGGCCTTGAAGGCTCACCAGAAAAAACTCGAAATTGCCTATTGCCTTTCACCGGACATTCCTCCCCATCTCGTAGGTGACGCAGCGCGTTTGAAACAAGTGCTGATCAACCTTATCGGCAACGCCATCAAGTTCACTCATGTAGGAGAGGTCGTACTGCGCGCGCAAGCTATGCGGCAAAACGGCTTGGAGGTGGAACTGCAATTTGCAGTTTCCGATACTGGCATCGGTATCCCCGAGAAAAAGAGACAGCTCATTTTTGACGCCTTCGAGCAGGCCGATGCCTCCATTACACGAAAGTTTGGCGGAACCGGGCTGGGCCTGGCCATATGTTCGCGCATCGTTCATATCATGGGCGGGCAACTGTGGCTGGAGAGCGACGTTGGACGAGGATCGACATTTTATTTCACCGCAAGATTCATGATCGGATCAGCGGCCGGCCTGGGTGACGAGTATAAGGGTGAGCTGCAAGGGACAAAAGTATTGATCGTCGACGACCATCGCATCAGCCGTGAGATTTTGCAAAATATTGCCGGCGCTTGGGGAATGTTACCAACTTTGGCCGAATCCGGCGGTGAAGCACTGAAGCTGCTGCATCGGGCTGTCGCCAATCATGACCCATTTCCTTTACTGCTGATCGACCATCGAATGCCTGGCATGAGTGGCCTTGAACTGGCACAGAAGATCGCGTTGCGCCCGGAGTTGGCGTCCACCATCGTCATGATGCTTACCTCCGACGATTACCATAGTGCTGCGCTACGCTGTGTAGAGATGAATATTGGCGCCTATCTGATCAAGCCGGTCAAACAATCTGAGTTGCTGGCAGCCTTGCGGCGCGTACTGGCCTCGTCGAAAGCGGCTTTTGTGTCGCGGCCCGTCACCCCAGCCGCTTCCGCCAATTCGATTGCTCATGGTCTCAGAGTTCTGGTCGCGGAAGATAACCTGATCAACCAGATGCTGGCCCAGCGGTTATTGGAAAAAATGGGTCATCAGGTGACAGTGGCGCAATCCGGCCTCGAGGCTTTGGCGCAGGTACAAAAAAGAACATTTGACATGATCTTGATGGATGTCCAGATGCCCGAAATGGACGGCTTTGCCGCCACCCAGGCCATCCGGGAGTGGGAGAAAGATCTAGGATCGCATATCGCAATCATCGCTATGACCGCTCATGCCATGAAAGGCGATTATGAGATGTGCCTCAGCGCAGGCATGGATGGCTACATTACCAAACCCATCAACACGGAAGGCCTCAAAAACACAATTCGGCAGGTCTTGCAATCCCTCGAAAAAGATATTTGCAATGCAGAAATTCAAGATACTGATCGCCGAAGATGAAAGCGTTTCCCTTCGCTTGATGGAGGCTTCGCTCACCAACTGGGGACACGAAGCAATCTCTGCGAAAAATGGCGAGGAGGCGCGAGAGATCCTGCGGGCAGGTGGTATTGATATCTGCATCCTGGATTGGGAGATGCCGGGCGTTAGCGGCATAGAGTTATGCCGCTGGATTCGCGCTGCCCAGCTCACCCCCGAACCGCACGTGATCCTGCTTACCGGACGCAAGGAGCCGGAGCACATCAAAGAGGGCTACGCCGCTGGGGCCAACGACTACATCATCAAGCCTTTCAATCGCAATGAGCTTCGCGCGCGCATTGTTGCTCTCAAGTAGCCAATTCTACTTGTACGTTATCTTCATCTTATCCAGGTACACGCTGTAAGGCGTAATCTGGCCATTGCTATCAAGCTGCAATGCATTGGTAAACTGATTACCGGCGCCGGAGAAAAAAGCGCTATGCGTCATATTTACGGTGAATCGCACGCCATCCACCGTGAGCGCATCGTGGAAGACCGTATGAGTCGTGGAATCGCTGTGATATTCGGCCATGATATGGTGCCACGTTCCCGGACTAAAACGTTGGAGCGGAATGCTCGCTGATTCCCATGCTTTCGCGCCGTAGTTGAAGACCCGCCACAGGTTTCGGCCGTAATCCGCCTGAAAAGCAAAGTTGTAAATCCACCCGTCTAATATCTGTTGGCATTCGAACTCAATGGCCTGCGGAGCATTTTCCGAACCGCTGGGAATCAGCAGGTCAAACTCATACGTCAACGCAGAGATCTGGGTTCCAATCGTCGGATGCAGCATATACCAGTAGGTATTTGTAAATGGATCGATGGCCGCAATAGAAAATTGCGTGGCCGTCCCGTCTTCGCTGGGCGTAGGCAGATTAGGAGTTACGGATGAGTGCGGGGTGGAACCTGTACCTCCGGTGTTGCCGCACGCGCCGCACGTAAGCCAGTTACTCGAGTCTTCAACGTTGTCGATTACAGTCCCCCCGTTTCCTGGGGAGGGTGTCGGGGAGGGTGTAGGTGACGGCGTAGGCGAAGGAACTGAAAACGGACTGCTCGTGTTTGAGACAGCGGCAGTCGGCCCTCCGCCACACGACATAAGGGACAAGGTCGCCAGGATTAAGGTGGCATGAAAGACTCTGGCTTCGAGTGACAACGACCGTGAGCGTTGCAATGTGAACCTCCGGCGAAACTCTGAGTTGCTGGTTGAATTTGGAGGTCACACTTTAACCCGTCACATGCGGATTAGTATTACGTGAAAAGCCTGAAACACAGGATTACGGTGGTTCATGCCCAAAAAAGAATTAACTCTTAAGGTGTTGCTCTGAGGAAGCGGCTGAGGTGTGACTGCGAGAAGAACTCCAGAAGATGAAAATCGAAGCGAGATCAGTGTAGTCCGCGTTGCACCAACCCCGAAGAGCCTGCCCTGAGGCACGCCGAAGGGTTCCCCTGACGGTAGAATAAAAAGCTTATGCCAAAACGTGCACCCGCTCGAAAGCGTCCGCGCAAGGCCAAACCTGGAACCAAAGGATTAGTCCCGGGAGAATGCCGGCTGGAAAAACCCGAAGGGGAAGTCGCTCGAATTGCGGAGCTTGTTGAAAAGTCTGGTGGCTGCGTGGTCGGGTTGTACAAGGAACCCCTGGGTGGCCATCCTGTCTTGCTCTCGATTCTGCCCATCGACGCGATCGAGCCGACGCCCTTTCAACGTGACCTCTCCGACACTCACCATAAGCGGCTTGCCGATGTCATTAACAGGACAGGCCGTTTTCTCGATCCCATCATCGCAGTCACAGCTCCAGAGAAAGGTTTCTGGACGCCGAACGGCCGCCACCGCCTCGAGGCCATGCGCCGTCTGGGTGCTAAATCCGTTACCGCGCTGGTCGTCATCGATCGTGAACTTGCCTGGCAGATTCTGGCCTTGAATACAGAGAAAGCCCACAACTTGAAGGAGCGTTCGCTGGAGGTCATCCGTATATATCGGGGCTTGGTGGAAGACGATGACTCTCGTCCAGAATCATCCTTTGCCTTCTACCTCGAGGAAGCAGCACTGGTAACTTTGGGCGTCTGCTATGAGCGGATACCTCGCTTTGGAGGCGGAGCCTATCATTCCATCTTGCGGCGGCTGGAAAGCTTCACCGATGAACCGTTGCGGGCGGCTATCAAGGAACACGAGAAGCACGCCTCGCTGGTGATTGATCTTGAAGAAAAAGTTTCGGCGGCAGTAAAAAAACTGAAAGAACGTGGACTTGTCAGCCCCTATCTGCGTGCCTTTGTAGTAGCTCGGATCAACCCGCTGCGTTGGATCAAGGGCGAGCCGCCGTCGTTGGAAGAAGTTCTGAAGACCATGCGCGACCGGGCCGCAAAGTTCAATGTCGATAAAGTCAAACAGCAGGACTTGGCCGGAGCAGCGGGTCCTCCGGACGACGAAGGCTAGATCGCACAAATGAACACCCTTGATGAGAGATTGGCCGGGCAACTCGCCGGTTTGGCGCTGGATGGCGTGCATCGCGAGTATCCCAACAAGATCAACCATCTTCTCAATAGCGATGAAGATGCCGGAACACCGCGAAAATTAACCCCGGCGTTTTACGGATGCTATGACTGGCATTCCGCCGTTCACACGCATTGGTTGCTGGCCCGGCTTGCTCGAATTTTTCCCCAAGCGCCTTTTGCAGCCTCGGCTAGAAAAGCCCTGCAACAAAGCCTTACGGCTGCCAATATTGTGGTCGAAACCGCCTACATAAAAGGTGAAGGGCGTATCAGCTTCGAGCGTCCTTATGGACTTGCCTGGCTGCTGCAACTCAGCCTGGAATTACACCAGTGGAGCAGGCACGACCGCCTCGCCGGCGAACTCGCCATCAACCTGGAACCTTTGGAATCTGAGGCCAGGAATCGCTTGAGCAAATGGCTGCCACAACTTCCCTATCCGGTGCGATCCGGTGAGCATAGCCAAACCGCCTTTTCGCTCGGCCTTATGATTGACCACGCTAAAGGCAAGGACAATCGGGCCTTCCTCGAACTTCTCCAACGCCGTGCCCTTCACTTCTACGAAAAAGATGAATCTTGCCTGTTGGCCTACGAGCCTTCAGGAGAGGATTTCCTCTCGCCCAGCCTGGCCGAGGCAGATTTGATGACGCGTATTCTTAAGGTTGAGAAGTTTTCAAAGTGGCTGACTCGCTTCCTGCCGCAAATCCCGTCGCACGGCCAAAGCGATTGGCTACATCCGGTGAAATCGCCCGACCCCAGCGATCCCAAGTTTTCCCATCTCGATGGCCTCAACCTCAGCCGCGCGTGGATGCTGAAAAGAATCGCCTCAGCCCTGCCAGATACCGATCAACGCAGACAATCCCTGAAAACCTGCGCTGCCGCACATGCCGATGCAGGCCTGCGGGCTCTAAGTGGAGAACACTATGTTGGTTCCCATTGGTTAGGCACTTTTGCCGTCTATCTGCTGACCAACGGAACCCACCCTCTGTCATCCTGAGAGGCTGTGACTTTTTTGGTTATTTTTTAAATTTCACGAACTTTCGAAGATTTTCTACAGCTACTTGGGATTAAGATGCAGGCATGGAACCCCTAGAAGGCCACGCGGCGAAGGACGAGCAGCCACTCCTGTTGGAA
>DASZFU010000140.1:0-43452 GCA_035939495.1 Candidatus Angelobacter sp.
CGGCTTGCAGAGCTTCGATCTGGCGCTCCAGCCGAGCGATCTTTTCTGAACTGCTCTCTTCTGCCACGCACTAGATTAACTTCTGGCGCTATCGTTGGAAACTTCATATTTGCGAGAGAATCAAGACGCTAAACAATTACCCGAATGTTTGGGACTGCGTGACATAAGATACAACTACCTTTCTGCCTTGCTCAGTTCATGCTTGCGGAACTGTTGCAGGCGGTCTAAAGCACGGCGAAGCTTTTCCCCATCGGCGCGATCGGTCAAACTGCGGACTTGATCGGGAGATAGAGAGTCACCTCGCCCAAGAGCGTGAAGCAAATTGATCAGGATGGTGCGGGCGGCCAGGACTTCGGCCAGGAGCAAGACCAACTCCGAGGCCGAATCAAGATCAGCCAAGTCGGTGGATGACTCGGCTTGGCTGAGCAGCACTTGGCGGCACCACTCGCCCCGAGTCAGGCCGGAATCTGTCCAAAGAAGTTCGAGCGTGTTCCATTCCTCTTCGGTAACTCGGGTGCTGATGGTTCGGCTTAAAACTTTGGCCGGAGACTTCATGATGCTGAACACTCCAGGCCGATTAGACGGAGCGCAATGTCAGAGCGACGCTTGCCGGTCGGCAAAAACTGACTCCAGGGTACGATAAGGTACAAATAGGGAAAGATCGGGAAACGTCTGCTGGAAGCTAGCCTTGGAACATTGACAATAAATTTCATAAGCTAGGTCACTCCTGGGCGATTAGACGGCGGGAGCTATCGCGTCGCTTCGCGCCCGTGGAAAAATGCGCACTCCTGATCACAGATGAGCACAAATGAGACAACTTGGGCGCATTCTGAAGCGTTAGACGCTGGCGGATAGTTAACGATTCTTCGGTGAAGTTGTCGCTAGATTGAGATAGTCGCGGAAATAGGTTGACGCAGCGGACAGGAAGGTACAGGACGGTACGCAGTGATACGCAGCGGACAAAAAAATAGCGCGAAGTACATGGACTAACGATTTTTTTTCTGCAAGAAAAACTTCAACCTAAACCTCTGCACACGCTAGTTCCAAAACTAGCGTCGTGCGGCTTGGCGACGTTGAGATAGGTTGGTTTTTGCCAAGTTGCTGTAAAGCAACTTGGCGTATACGCGCGTGTACCCTTTAGGGGTGACGTGTCGTAGGGTCAAACTGATGCCGCAGGCATCATCCGGGGCGTGGCGCGAAGCGCCCGCTCGGTCGGGGCTGGAAGGCTGCATGACCATCGTGGACAAGTCAATGGTCACGCCCATACAGCCCCATACAGCGAGAGAATGGAGCATCGATCCGGAGAATTGAACGGGCGACTAACCACATGGAAAACCGCCGATACTAGCAAAATAGGCTGGGGCGTTCGAGACGAAGATTGGGGCGACGGAAGGTTGGTTTGTGTCGCTGGCGGCCGGAGCGCCTCTCGAAAAAATTCCACAGCGCTTTCCACCGGGGAAAGCATTAGACAGATTCTCTGGGAGAGGACGTCGGGTTTGCAGAGGAATTGGGTCGGCGTTGATGGCCGATCCATGGTGGCGGCATGGGACTGCCCGTTTGGGTACTCAAAGGCCGACAACCTGCCGGGATTGATGGCGACATTGCGGATTGGTGGCGACATGGGACTGCCCCGTTAGGTGCTCAAAGGCCGACAGCCTGCCGGGATTGATGGCAATATGGCGCGGGTGGTGACGGCATGGGGCTGCCCGTTGGGTGCTCAAAGGCCAACAACCTGCCGGGGATTGATGGCGACATGCCGCGGGGTGGTGGCGGCATGGGACTGCCCGGTTGGGTGCTCAAAGGCCGACAGCCTGCCGGGATTGATGGCAACATGGCGCGGGTTGGTAGCGGCATGGGACTGCCCGGTTGGGTGCTCAAAGGCCGACAACCTGCCGAGATTGATCGCGACATTGCGGATTGGTGGCGGCATGGGACGCCCGGTTGGGTGCTCAAAGGCCAACAACCTGCCGGGGATTGATGGCGACATGGCACGGGTGGTGGCGGCATGGGACTGCCCGGTTGGGTGTTCAAAGGCCAACAACCTGCCGGAATTGATCGCGACATGGCGCGGGGTGGTGGTGGCATGAGACTGCCGGTTGGGTGTTCAAAGGCCGAACAACCTGCCGGGGATTGATGGCGACATGGCACGGGTGGTGGCGGCATGAGACTCCCGTTGGGTCTCAAAAGACCGGTTATCCCGCGACATGGGAGGGTGACCGCTGGCGAATTGGCAGGAGGCATTCAGCGCCTGACCCACCTAGTCATGGATCATGGAGGGCAATATTGATTCGGGGTGGCGGAGTTTTGTCTCCGGCTGTTGGGGTGTTGGTGTGGGCAAAAAAATTGCGGCGCACGCCGCAATTTTTTTGCAGAATAGAAACACCTGGGACACAGTATGTTACCCATGTCCCGGTGCTGGTCATGAAGGCTAACGAGTCACAAATAACCTGCCATCTCCATTAAAGGCTTTGCGAATGACAGCCCTGGCCAGCGACAGGTTGTGCAGCACCAAGTCGCGCTTGATGCCGCTGGCTTGGGCTATGGCTTCTGCGTCCAGCATGGGCCTTACTCCCCTCATGTTTTTCCAGTTCTCAGGGGTTACGTTCTCCCGGAGAGCCAAATCCGGGCCAAGTTCCACAATGCATTCCAGCGTCTTGGACAAACCCCTCCGCAGCAATGGATACTGGGCAATCTGTTCCAAGAGGTCGCGGGTAACAAGTTCCTCTTCGGCTGTGCGCGTTGTCGAGTTATGTGAGGAGAATTTGTCCACATTCTCAACCGTGTGAATGCCGGAGTTTTCATCCCGCCGGAAGTACTCCCCGCAAGCGCCTTTCAGCATGGAACGATAAAGGTAACGCCGGAAGGAATCGCGGATGGAATGCAGGATAACCGGGCGGTGAAAGATGCCAATTAAGGCGTTGACGGCTCCGTTATACATGCATTCAACCTGCCAAGCCGATGGGTAAACAAAGAATCTTTCGGCCTTGCGGTCTGACCATTTCTGCGCCAAGGGCATGGTTGCAGCGAGAAATAAACTCAGCGCATTCGGGTGTTCACGGTTACTGTAAGCGACTTCCGCAACCTTAATACGGAGCGGATTGTCGGCGCTGCGAAACAGATATTCTGACAAAGCTGTCATCTGATCGCCATCCAGAGCCGGAATGGTCTTACTGGTTACCAGCTCGTTTACAGTTGCAAGGACAGGCGGCAAGAATGGCATGGAGTTGCTCATTAGTTCACCTCCTGAGCAGATTTGGCCGGCGCCGCGTTCTCGGGGCTGAGGGCCCCAAGAATGGCAGCGGCTGTGCGGTGAACTACTTGCAGACTCTCGGTCAACAGGCGGGAATCTCCGTAGTAAAGCTGGCAGTCAGAAAACGCGGTCTTGCTCTGAAGTCCAAGGGCTTCACAGACCACGAAAGCGGCGGCTTTGGTTTCCTGCTGGTGCAATGCGCGGGTTACAAACGTCCGGCGCTGGATCGCGTAAAGCATCTGGTTGGCTACCTCGCGCAGCAAAACCGGGAAAGCCTCGGCGGGTTCCATGTTGGGGAGCAGTCGAATGGTGCCGCGGTAGGATGTCCCTTTGTTGGGCGCAATCCATTTGGCATACTCAATGGTCATGCCCTGGCTCTGAGCAAAGGCAGTGAGTTCTGCCAGTTTCTCGGCCACGTCAACCGGCTTGCGAGATTCCGGCAAATCCTCGCCTCCGGTCTGCTGAACATCGAAGACATAGACGCCACGAAAACCCAAGAGTTGAGTTTCCGGCTGTGGCGCTGGTTTCTGCGTGGCCTCAGAGGTTTTTTTGCCCTTGGCAGGTTTCTTGCTAGTGTCCTGGGCCTGGCTCTGGTTGCTGTTCTTGACTCCCACCGTGGGAGCAAAAATGAAGATGCCCTTTTCACCGGGGCGAACAAATCTGCCTAGTTCATTCCAGCTACGGACACCATGAAGTTTTGAGGCTGAGGGACATTGAGCCGCAATTAACAAAACATTACGTGCGGAATACGTGTGAAACCTTGCCATCGTTTGCAGGTAAGAGGAAAACACTTCATTGCGTCCAGATTCGATGGCCTTAACCAGACCATCTACACTGGCGCGGGTGAGTTCCCAACCGTTCGTGGTTTTGCCGTTGCTTTTGCTGTTGTTGTTGCTTATTAACATTTTTTTTCCTTTCGACCGCCGGGTTGGCGTTTTGTTCTTCACCCTGGCCGCGAAGCGGGAACAAAACGTCCGGCACGGAGGGCGAAAGGAGAAACGCAGCAGAGCGCAGGGTGGCAGGGCGCGAAGTGTCGGCGCGGGTCGTGCCAAACGGGTTTGGTTTTGGTTTGGCGCGAACCGCGCTTAGACCGAGCGCCCGCCCGAGCCGCGCAATCCAGCGGCGTCCACCCGAAGCGCAGCGAAGTGGAACAACGGGGCGGAGCCAACCGAATGGAGAGCCAGCCGGATTTGTTTCTGGCCGGCTGGCGAATGACTATTGCCAAGGAATGAGGATGGGGATAAGGATGAGTTCAAATAGCATTGAATGGGTCTGCTTGCGAATCCCTGAAACAGAAAAGGCCGTGTCTTGATTGGTCGGCCCTAGCGGACGATTTTAGAAACTTTTGATTTAATGGCGATTTAAGACGCCTGGTTCCTTGCCTGACCTTCCCGTGTCCATCGGCCCCGCGCCGCTCACAGGGGCAATTATGTCCGTTTTTTCTTGACCATCCCCCTTTTCGCCCATACCCTGCTGTTGCTCCCGCTCTATCTATGCGCCTAACCAGCCTTAACGCCACGCCCCCCAAAAAATTCGCGGGAGCCCGGCGCCCCGCCCCCCGGCTCCGCCGGTGTTCGTTTGCCGGCGACTGTTTCAATCCCTTGATTCAAGGAGGCGGCTGAAGCTGAAGCTGGTGAATGCAGAGACCCGCTGGGCAAGAGTGGAAAGCTGTGGAAGTGGAGTATGCTCGCTGCGGGTGAACCGTTGGGGACCGTCGATTCGGAGGTCGTTTTGGGGGCGGTTTTCAGCCCTAGGGGGGCCCTGCGTTGCTCAGCCACCTATTAGACAACAGTTGTCAGTCAATGATTCCTATTTTAGAAATAACTTAATTTTCGGCCACAAGATGCTAAAGATGCCTAATATCGTCGCTCTCGGCATCATCAGAAATAAGGTTCATGGTGTATAAAATTGCACAGAACTATCGAATGATTTGCCAATAAGATTCCTGCTTATGCTAACTGCAAATGTAGATTCTCAATGTGGCTCCTTCCACTTTCGAAACTGGCTTGTTGCTAATCGCATTGGCGTCCTACTCTATTGCTTAATGGGATACATCCTCCTTTTCTCGATCATGGGTTATGCAATATCGAACGATGTGCCTGCGGGCCCCTATCAGCCGTTTTGTCCAAAAGCTGCTATGAACGGGACCACGCTCGTAGCAGATTGCTTAGACACTGTGTTGCAGAAGCTCCATCACACCCAGTTGGCGAACGCAGCAAACTGCAAAGGGAATTTCACGGATGTCAATGGGAAGCTGCATGCTCTTCACATCGATAACATCGACGGAAGTCTGCGGTGCGTGATTTCGTCCAGGTTTAAGAGCGGTGACAATCCAATCGAGTTTGACGTCATCTCCCTGGAATTGGACGATGTAAAGAACGGAGTTGAGACGAAACTCTGGCGCATCGACCGCCCCGAAGTTTGGTCGAGCGCACCGGACGGCCAGGTCGAATATCCAATGATCACTTTCCGGCCTGGCGACACAATTACTATAAGCGCCGGAGGATGTGTGCAAACAGGCGGATTTGGGAGTCAGACCTGGAAGTCCTACACCAATCCTAAAGGGAAGGACTCGCCCCAATACTACTGGGGTACGGTTTTCATTAAGGGCGTGACTGCGGGTGTTTTCAAGAGAATTGGCGAGCTTAATGGTTCATTGGGCCCGCTCCGAGAAGATCCTAACGCCAAGACTGATTACATCCTGCGACTCGGCTACCAAGACGATAATACGTCTGACAACGGTTACTGGAACCACGATGATGGCAACGAGGACCAATGCAAAGGCATTGGTCCTGCCTTCGTGGAGATCAAGATTATTTCTGGGAAGGCACCGACCGGAATGGCGCTGTCCCCGCACAGCAAGCCGTTCGACTTGGTGTGGGACATGAACAACGACGAGGACGAAAATGGGTTGGCGCTGAACCCACAGTGGAACTACGCGCTGGAAAATGAGGGTCTACAGCCGCATCTCAAGTCGCTTTGCAGCGCCGCATTTCCTTCTGCTGGTCTGTGGATCTACCCTATTGACATAGGTAAGTTGGAGCAGACTTGCACCTCGATGTCGCCGAGTTTCGACCTTGACCCTAAAGGAGCGATCTGTGGTGGTGATCCATTTCCCGGCCATATGAACTTTGGTATCGCTGCCTATCAGGGGCAAGTCACATGGGAAGGATGGTCGGGAAACGGTGTGAACGACAACGATTGGAATTTTCGCCTAGCGCCGGTCAAAGGCGCAGGGTTGGCAGGCCAGGGTGACGACCCTGGCCCTGCTGCGACCATCGGGCTTGAATTTGACTTCGGCGATGTCGATTTCTGGGTTACGCCGTGGTGGCATGATCTTGTGGTTCCACTGTTCACCGGTGAGCCGATGCCCTCGATCGGCTCCACGTTTGCTGGACCGGATGGCAACGGATTAGAGGGTATCGTGATTGGCGAAATTGGCCTTGACGGTGTCCATGGCGCTTACGCAGAGTCCCACCCGGTGTTTGCTATAGCTGTGCGTACATCGGAAATCCCTTTCGCCGGTGGAGTAAACGAGAACTGGTCTTTCTTCTTGCGCAACTTTGGCGACGAGGGCGGGTGCAGCACTCTGACGTGGAATTGGGAAAGCCCTACCGGCGACTACTTTATCCAATTGCGGTGGCCGCAAGGGGCCACTGATGTAAGCGTGATTTCCACGGTTGTAGCACCATGGCAGAATGCATCCACACCCTTGACCATAGAGAAAAATACTTTCACTCACGCTACGCTCATTCATGCGCAGCGACCTCGGAGCGTTGACCAGTTTGGTCTTGGAGGTACCATCACCCTGCAGTACACGGTGCCTGGAGGCTTCAAAAAGAGGTCCGTCCCTGCGCAAAAAGTCTCGCGCCGGGCGAGCGAAAAACCGGAGACCAACGATCTGAGTGGCAGAATCACCGATCCGGCGGTTCGGGCGAAATACGTAGCGGCGGTGGAGGCACTGGCAGCGACCGGGAGAAAACCTGCCGCGTCCATTGCGCAGGTTCATCTCTCCGTGCCCTTGACCATCGCCGAGCGAAAGCATATCCCCGGAGCCGCCAGCAGAGGCCAACTAACCCGCGCGAAGCCAACTCCCAACTTGGCCAAGCAGCAGTTCGATAAGGAAATGATGAACATCATGCGAACCTACCAGACCGAACTGAAACTAGAGGTGCCAGCCACGCTCCCTCCTGTCAAGTAGTGCGCATGAGTAGCGACCTCAATAAGAGAAAGACTGTCCGTTGGCGAGGGCGGAGTGTCATAACGTTTTACTGCCTTGGCCATGATCCGGTTTTTTGTCTGGCTCGTTTGCACAGCAAGGCTGAAATAGGGCTATCGCCAGCGCTGCCATTTGTCTTAATAGTGAGAGGCGTTTCAAAAGTTTTGGTGCATGCCAATTGGAATGTGTGTTCTGGTTTTATCCGGGTCCCGAGTTTAGAACTGAACTTAACCACCAGAAAATAAATGGCTCGCTTCTCCGGCAGACCAAAATCGAGGGGACAGGTACGCTGTCAACTTATTGAATCCAAAAGATTAAATTGTTGGTCGGGGAGGGAGGATTTGGAACCTCCGACCTGTGGTCCAGAAGCAGATTCCACGATTATTGAAACGATTCCGCTTTAAAATTCACTATTTAGAGACAGCATGACAAAGTTCGCAGTTCCGTTTCGTGACTGCGGGCCAGCTTAAACGGGATTCTGGCTTTCGGTTATACGCATTCGACAGCACGGATCTATCGGGGGGAACACTATGTCTCGATCACTGTACGTGAAGCTTCACCGGCGATACGGCCAGCGTCTCACGGGCTCTCAGCGAAATGCTCGGCTTAGGAACCATGCAGCTCGTGCGCGCGACTTCCTCCCCCTCGATCTGCTTAAGTCTCCCCCAGAGACCGGAGCGTCTCCAGGGAGTGTTGTCGTCATCGGTGCCGGATTTGCAGGTCTCGCAGCCTCATATGTTGCCAAGCAGTTGAACTTCAACGTCACAATCTACGAGCCTGGTACAAAGGGCGGCCGTGTCCTGTCGTTGCAAGGGGCCTCGGCATTCGTACCGAACCGCATCCTCGAGGCAGGCGCGGAGTTGATCGGCCTAAACCACCCGGTTTGGTTGTTGCTGGCAAAGAAATTCGGTCTCGCTCTCAGTGTGGTAACGCCTGAGGATGACTTCGCTGGCGCAGGTTTGGACATGCCTCTTTATCTTGATGGGGCTGATCGTGATTCGACGCAACAGGAGAGAATTTACTCGGAGATGAAAGCGGTCTTCCACGAGTTCGCGAAGGCCTCTGAGCAAGTCAGATTTTGGGATCCTTGGAACAGCCCGAATGCCGCTGGGCTCGACGCCCAAGACCTTCACACATACATCCAAAGGGCAACCAAAGATCGGTTGATACAGATGGCCCTGGAAGTGGAATTCGAATTCAACAACGCGCAGCCCCCAAGCAGCCAAAGTTGGCTGGCTAACCTAGCCCAGTTTGCGGCTGGCGGAGGCGATGATTTCTTCGAGGACACCGAAGTCTTCCGGTGCGCCGCAGGCAATCAAACACTGGCTAAGAACCTAGCCGACTCGCTGCCCGTCGTCTCTGGCCAGGTGACAAACATCAATATTAACGCCAAAGGGGTAACAATTGAGTATCAAACTAATGGATCGCCGAGCACTGATCCCAAGCGGTACGACTACGTCATTGTGGCGACGTCAGTCGCCGCTGCGGCAAATATAACAATCAACGGTCAGAAGGGGTGGTTGCCCCAAGTCAATGCGGGTCCAGCAGTCAAATACCTCGCACATGTTGATACACGGTTCTGGATACAGAAGGGTCTAGCGCCCAGCGGGATGTCAGATGAGCTAGGACTGACGTGGGAGGGTACAGACAACCAAATGGACACAGCCGATTTCGACCTCTCGGTCTTTGCCGGTGGGCGCCTCGCTGCGAAAGCGTCCAAGAAAGGCTTCCAACGGCCCCTCTCTAATCTCTACGGAAAAGTTCCCATGATCGACGACCTTTTTCAGAATTGGCCTGCCTTGCCAAATATCGGAACTGGCTATTCGTGTCCTGGGCCGGGGCAGGTAACTGGTGCTCAACAGCAGTACACGACCCTAGGCTCGCGTTACGACGACCGACTTTTTGTGGCCGGTGAGCACACATCCCCGGCTTGGTTTGGTTATATGGAGGGTGCATTACAATCTGGTCTCATCGCGGCGGTTCGGCTGCCCAGGTAGGCTTGGCGTCCTCTTTCCCAATTCACCCCTCGGAGATTGACCACAAGAACACTGACCATACTAGAGATGTGCCTGTTTTCTGGGCAGGTAGGCAGAAAATGAGAACGAGTTGCAATTTTGGGTATCGATCTGCGTGGGCCCAGAGGCGCGGGATCTGGTAATTTCGATGCAGACTTCACCGTTTCTCGGCTGAGGCCTGCCGCTGTCTTTCGCCTTCCTGTACGACGAATTTGTAGCTGCGGAACCTTGGAGCTACAAAATCGTCTACAATTCATTCTGTTGAGTGAGAACGGCAGCGCAAACCGCCCGTCTCGTGAAATCTTTTTCTCAGATCTCAGAATGGCATCGCGTAAGGGCCGCATCCCTCGGTTGTCACCAGCAATGAGATGAGTCAGGTGAACGGAAGCATGGATTTTCTTTCTCTCTTTGCCAGGTTGGATGGCGCACCACTCAATGTCGGGATTGAATTGCTCGCTATTGTCGACGCGACGGACCGCGCGTATGCGCGGGCCTTGGAATGGATTTGCAATCAATTTGAGCTGACGGAATTTAGGCATTCAGACGTTATTTTTGTCCAACACCAATGCAAACTCCGAGCTGAACGGGAATTTGGTGCCGGTTTCACTCTTGCACAATCACTCGCAGCCTTGAAAAGTACACTCATCTATCTCGGATTGGAGGGGGATGCTCACAGCATTCGGGCTCTTGAAGGGAAGTACTTCACTCCGGAGGATCAGAAGAGCGTCTTTGAACGTCATCGCCAGATCATCATCCGCAACCGGAGAGAGCAGAGCGAAAAGCAATTTGGCGAATGTCATGATTTTGATCTAACCGGTGCCTTCGTGGATGTGAATTTATTTGAAGATGGTATCGAAGCCTATAGGATTCTTTTTCATGAAGTTGGTCACGCTCTACACTTCACAAACATCAGAGCGAAATATGCCACCCTTCGATTGGATATGCCTCGGTTTTTCACGGAAGGCGTTGCTCAAGTGTTCCAATCACTAACAATTGAACCCCAATGGCTGCAAACGCATGTAGGGCTGACGGTAGATCAGGCCAAATGCCTAAGAATGCTTTTGGACGTGACTGACATCATAACCCTCCGTGCGAATATTGCTTTTGCACTCTTTGAGACTTTTGCTCACATTTGCCAAGATGAGTGGAAGAGTCAGTGGGAGGGTAAGTGGCGGGAACTTTGGCTGTCTCTTTCATCGCGTATCCTTTTGCCTGGCACCTCTGATGTGCACGCAACCGGTTATGCCGACTATATGGACCGGATGATGTTTCATAATTTCAGTGCGACTGACGTTGCCTATGCAATTTGGATCAGAGAGCAGATACGGATGTTCATTAAGGACAAATGTGGCGCACTATATACAAATTGCGGGGAACTATTGCGCTCGATCTACCGTCCAGGTGGGAGCTGTTCCTGGGACAACGCATTGTCTGAGGTTGGTATTAAACTGAGTACGGCTGGTCTTCGGCAGTACTTCGAAGAGACATTTCTCACAACGGATATAGGGATGTGCTCATGGAAATGAAGGATGAGAGGTCAGTGTGCCTGTGTTTAACCGATGAAATAAAGGAGGTTGTGGACGAGTCCGGAGTGATGGGGCCTGTGGATCAACCTGCAATCACGTATCGTAGCAATCAACTCGTGCGACAAATTGAAGACCTTCTTGGGACAGGCGAATGGAACACCAAGTTGCATGATCGAAAAAAACGCTTTCCGTTTTCCAGCGGCCATAGTTTCGGTGGCCACGAAGTGTTGACTTCGTCAAACGAAATACTCTTCATGCTTGCCGGTACGGCTATCATCAAAGGAGCCTTCTCACTGCTGCGGGAATGGCTTGACTTAAAAAAATCTCGCAAGGCAAGCATCGAAGTGAAAGGGAAGAACGGAGAAGTCGTACGCATCGACATCACGGGCCACTCTCTTGAACAGATCGACGAAGTTGTGCTCTCTCATTTTAAGAAATGAGATTCGGCAGGTGTCAGTAGCGACGGCCCTCAGGTCTCAGCGGCGAGCCTCCAAGAAAGAGATTCCAGCGTGAAGGGGCTAAAAGCTTCCTGGCCTCTGCCCAATTCTTGATGATGAGTCCGAGCGGACTGATATAGGAACTGCTCAACGATAGCACAGGAACCGAAGAGAGCAGCAGACCTGATGCAACATCGCGGAGCTTGGTCCATAATGGGCACACGGATGTCGTTTTTATTGATTGAGTTACGTTCTCACGCTGGAGATTTGTCGAAGTACATGTAGGCACAAAATGTAACTGTACAAGCCTCAATGTTCACTGCATTTCAACAAGTTTCTTGGTGTCTTTAAATAAAATCCTTCAGGGAAGAGGTGGCATTGGGGCCCCTGCCTGATTCTGGGACGAGTGGCTGCATGGGGAGTTTCGGAAGGAGGCAAGATAAGCAGTGATTATCCCAAGGGGTCAATGTATTCACAGTGAGTGATTCAAATAGAAAGGGCACTCCAGATTTGCGGAGTGCCCGCGAATGCTGTTAGGGTTTTAAGGAGTCGATTCCTGTTAAATTGGTTTCCTTTCGCGCCGCTTCCTGCTTGGCGAGTTCCTCTTGGTCAGCCAATTCCTGTTTGCGATATTCAGCTTCAAGGAGAACGTCATCCGGGTCGGCCAGTTCGCGTTCCCGGCGAGCACAGAGTCGATCAAAGTAGAGTGCATTTGTCTCGGCTCGTTGGTGAATGGCTGCCGAGAGAGCAAAATTGGTTTCAGCCTGGATCAAGCCAAGGAGGTTTTGCCAAGCTGTCAGTTTATGGTGAGGAAAGTAAGGGAAGGTTTGCAGGCCTCTAAAGTCGTGCAGAACTCTTTCGAATCGGCTATTGAGCCTGTGGATTGCTTCGAAGACTGCTGGTTCTAGAGGCAGCAGTTCAGAAGGAGTCGGCTTCGGCAGACGGTGCATACCGGAAGGTTGCACCGCAGAGACAGTGTTACCATCAATTTCAGCCATGATTTGCCTTCCTCCGAAGGCGGTTGTGGTTAGGGCTGCGTTCGGTGCTCCAACACCGGGCGCGTGCCCGCTGGTTATCGTTTGGGCTTTCGGGTTGTTGGTTTTTTGCCTTGCTTTTGATAGCGAGTCTTCCTGCCATTGGCAATCTTTGGCAGTAGTTGGCGCACATGGTCAATCTCTTGTTCGCTCCAGATATGAACGACTGTGCTGCCCGTCGTGACTGATTTGGGCATCGGCACTTTTCCGCTCGCAATGTAATTATTCAGCGTACCGTGTGTTAAACCCAGTTTCTTTGCTGCCTGACGAGTGGAGAAATTCTTCATTTTTATCCAGATGGATAATATAGATCCGAGGCCGTGGTCTGTCAAGAGAAGACTGTCAAGAGAAGAAATGAATGGCAGACTATCCGTCTGGCGCCCGCTGCAATCGCAGTGGAGTGTGCCGCAAAATGCGCCATACGTTCTGCGTCGATACGCGACGATGCGGGCCTTTGTGATGTATCACAAAAGGTGCTGCATTCGGACGTTTCGTGGATAAATGATTGATTCTAAAATCGTACTACCCTAAAGATTCGAAATTGATTGTGTTAATCCAGGATCAGATTTCTTGTAATAAGTCGCGTTTGTGCTTCCAGCACCGGTCACACTCAAGGGAGTATGGATATTGGCGGTAAATACCTCAGGGGCGCTGCGCAAAATGACGCCGTGTCGGAGTCATCTGTCCCAGTCTGCTCTGTATCCCACTTGAGATTCCCGGTTCCAGGCGCGGTATAACTTGCTCAGCGAAGCAAAATCTTTCTCTGGGAAGAAGGACTTCGATGCCTTCCAGCCATCGCCCGACTCTCCAAATTTGAAGGCTTTTACAACCTTATTGAGAGACGCTTCGAGATAGTCCCGCGCCATCTCTTCGATATACATGCGTTCCGCGATCCCAATGGCAAGACCCTCGAAATAGTTCAAAAGAGTCGGCATCGGCGTTGCTTTCATCATTACTCTGCGTTCTGCTAATCTTTTTTCGCCCATAAGACTTGGCGCACAATTAACTTAACAGCAACGCCCTCTCTTCACATTCGCCTATGTGTATTCTGCAAGCTTCCGTCCAACACGACGAATGCTAGCAGTTGCGACCGTACAGGAGATCTCCATGAAATCGACGGTGAGGAATCTCACTTGCTTCCCCTGGTCGAACGGCGTGAAGGTCGGGTTGATCCTTCTGTCGCTCCTTCTGTGGATCACTCGATCGCAATCGATGGGGAGTGGATTAGCTCGCCAGAAAAGGTTGGCTAATTTAGTGTGTTGGGGCTTCTCCCACCAACTTCGTAAAATCATCCGCATCGCGGCGAGGCCACAGCATTTTTTCAATCAAAAAGTTGGCTTGTTGATACTGGTAATCTATCTGCACTGCGTGCAATGCTGCCGCTCGAGCCTCCGCAATCTGTCCCTTCCTCAGGTGAACCAACGCCAAGCCTCCGTAAGGAGCGGCTTGTGATTCGTCGCGACCAGCGGACTGAGAGAACGCTTCCGCGGCTGCATCTACGCGTCCGAGGGCGAGCAGGACGAACCCAAGTTTGTCGTAAAGATTCGCAGGGCGCGGGTTGGCCTGGATCGCTTTGCGCAGGAGGCGCTCCGCATCCGCGTCATCCCCTTTGAAATGGAGGGCCGCGCTAAGCGGTATCACCACAGCCGGATTTGGTGATTTGATGGTGGGCGTCCAACGTGCCGCTTGATTGAATAGCTCCGCTGCTTGATTCAGCAGTCGTATACCATGGTCGATCTGTGGCGGCTTTGTTGCAAAGATCAAGCGGTTGGCCTCGGCTAAAAGAGGTTGCGCGCGATCAACGAATGTCCCTGCCCGAACTAGTCGGGAACGGGCAAGATCGGTCTCCAGTTCATACGGAGTCAACTGGTGCGCATCAGCAGCCTTTCTCAATAGGGCTTCGGCGTGCTGATAGTCACCGTGCAACAACTCCATGCGTATGGCGGGGATATTCACCCTGGGTTCATTGTTTCCCGTGGATCTCTCCACTTGCGACGAATCTGCATCCAACAGGTAGGTCTGGCGCCCTTCTTCAGATGCAACCGATGCCAGCAAGGCCTCACCGTTGGGGCTGAGTGCTATTTTTTCTACTCGACGTGTGTCGATACGGGTGCTGAACAACTCCATCCCCAGTTCCAAATCCCAAACCTTAAGGAAGCCATCCTCGTCCCCAGTCACGACTCGACTGGTGGCAAGATCCAGCCACGCTGCGGTGATTGCTGCTTGGTGCCCGGAGATGTGCCTGACCCGAATTTCTTTTCCAAGGTAATCGACAACCGTCAATTCTCCACGATCCGAACCGATGACTACTCCTTGTCCTCGCAGTCCTGGTGCAACCAGCGAAACTCTACCCTGGACCGCTTCCGTGGACCATTTCTCCTGTTGCCACTTGTGGCCAGCTTTGCGGAGATGCACAAGAATACTTTCGCGGTCGACCAGCAAAGCGTCGTCGCTGGAAATGAAATGTACTTTACTGACCAAGCTTCCCAATTGAAACTGAAGGTATTCTGATTGAGCAAGGCGCAGGAGTGATCCATCCGCGACAAGCACTCGCAAGCGAAACCGATTGTCTTCGTCTGTCCGGGACTCCGGGGTTAGAACCAGGATCGCAACGTCCGCCGATGGAGATAATGCACCTTTCACGGTGGTGGCGTTGCCATGGCCGATTGGCGCGCGGCTGATGGTTTGTCCCGTTTCCAAATCAAACAGCTCCGCCATAAGATCATCGCTCCCCGAAAAGGGGTTGTGATCCTGTGCTGTCTGTTCCGTCACCCGGGGAGTGGAGACAAGCAGGCCTCGAGTGCGATCTTCCGACACCGCCGCCAGTTTCCCCACTTTCGTATAGGTCCAAGAGGGGTCCAAGTCAAAGATAACCTGATTCAACTTTGCTGCCCGGACGGTCGTACCATTTACCACCAACAATTCCGTCCCACGTGAAGACAGATAGAATTCCTCACCGAAATCAGGTTGGCGCCAGAGCGAAGATCCTAATTTCAGATCTACAATATGTGCTCCGCCTTCACTCCCTACTTTATAACTCGGGTAGTCGTCCCAGACGATCACAGTCCGCTGATCTGCCGAGATTTCGATACTGGAGCAAGGGGCAAGAGGTTTGCGAAGAATGCTTTCAGAATACGTTCGATTGATCCAACCAACTCCGTCTTCAAACAGGACAAGGCCGGAAGTTGCGGAACCAGCCGCTATGTTCAGACTTCCGGCCCCGGTTCTTACCTCGCCAAGTAGTACACCACTGTCTATGTCAAAAGCGCTGACAGAACCGTCTGAATTTGCAACGAGGACCCCTGCATGATCGGACGGCAAGAGCGATTGGGACATCAGGATTACCGAGACGTTTTCACCTTTGCCGTTCCTCATTTCCCGTGAAATCTTTCCTGTAGCGACATCCAGGACATGTATTTCCTGCCCCACAGCGACCAGGGTATTCTCGTCGGCGAAGAGCAGCGCGCTGATCTGTTCGGAAAGCGGGATGGTGATCCTTGGCCGGGACCCCGGGCCGGTTGGAAAAACCGCAACTGCGCGACTACTCGCAGCTGCGCCATTACCAGTGACTGCGGTCAGGGCGCCACTCGGGCTGATGGCGAAGTCGCGAAGATCGAAAGCTAGAGAACCGAGTGCCGCGCCGCTATTGCGATCGAAAAACCGAAGCTGGTGCGTGAAATACATATTCAAGGGGTGGAGTAAAGCATCGCTACGCGCAGTGCGCGGCTCTATGTAGGCTGCAACCAAGTTCTGGTTTGGGGCAAAGGCAACTTTGTGTACGCGCGACGGTCTGCTTTCATTAGGGGTTGTCCAAACGAGCCTGCCAGTGGTGGGATCCCAGAGTTTGATAGCCCCGTCATTGAGGCCACCGGTCAACAGCCACTTGCTGTCCTCAGAAAAAGCCAGCGCGCTCACGCCATCTTGATGCGCCCGAAACCTGGCGATCACTGAAAAGTCGCTGGTGCGTGCCAAGATCACCTCGTTGTCCTGCGAGGGCTTGAACGGCGACACTGATGAATAGGCAAGGCGTTGCCCGTCGGGAGCGAGGGCAAGGGTGTTGACGGCGCCCTCCTTCAGTTTTGTCAGCCGCTCGTAGTTGGTCAGGCGCCTGTATTGATAGAGCCACTCAAAAGGGAGCTTTGGGTCTTCCTTGATGACGGCCCTTGCTCTTTCGAGATCAACAAGGGCGGCATGAGCGTTTCCGCTCTCGTAGTCGGATGCCGCCACGTTGACCAGCGAAGCGTAAGCCGTACGGTCTGAAAGCCTTCGGGCCAGGTCAGCGTTCCTTGCGCTACGCAAGGCCAAGCCCGAGAGGATCGCGAGCGCAGCAATAACGGCAACAATTGCAGCTCCCACGCGAAGGTGGATGATTCGTGAGCGCTTTGCGGATGTACGGATGAAACCGGCCAGGAGCGGAGTCAAGGTCCAACTCTTAGCTAATAATTTGCCCTCAGCGAGCGGCAGGCCGGTCAATAGTAGTTGCGTTTTGTCGTGTGGGTCACTGCGATCCCATCGTTCTGCCAACGGAGCCAGGCGATCCCTGATTTCCAGCAAACGTCGGTCAGTTTCGATGGCAGACGTTGCGCGTGGCCATACGCCGGACGAAATCAGGCGTTCATGGGCAATTCGCAGCCGTTGCCCAGAAGATATTACGACCAGACGCGCCTTGATCAGCGACTGAACACAACCGGCTGCTGCGGGATCTGCATCGAAAGCGGAGCTTGGCCGCCTCGGCGGGCTTGCGGATGATGTCACTGAAGCTGGCTGGGGAAGGCGGTTCGACGTCGATTGTTTCCCCTTCCGATTTGAGTTGTTTCAAAAGGGGGACTTCGAGCAGTCGAGTATAGTAATCCGATCTTAGGGTGGCGACCACAGCAATCCGCCGCGAATGGGCGCATGCGGCCAGTACCCGCGCGATGGAGTCGCGCATTTCGCTACTCAGTTGAAATATTTCTTCGAGTTGATCCAGGACTAAGATAAGCCCTGTCTCCGGCGGATCTTTGCGGTTTTCGGCTTGTTGCAGTGCAGCTCTCCAGCGGTCCAATGTATTCAATGTGACCCTGGCGATCTCTTCAGGGGCTTGCTCCCAGAGGTGCGCCAGAGCCTCCGCTGAAGAAAAGTCACCACCAGCAAATCCGACGCGTAGCTCCGGGAGGTTTACCAGAGACGCACACAAACCACGCGGAACATCCGCACCAAAATCGTGCAGTGTTGTGATTAGGACTGCTATGCGATCGAGTCCGGGCAAGCCGCCGCTGATTGCCAGTCTAGGGGCTAGCCCCGCCCGCACCAGTGATGATTTGCCCGATCCGCTGGATCCGATCACAAGGAGAAATGCTGCGCTACGTTCGCGTGCAATCGCAAGTTTGGCCCGAGCGCGGTCGATCTCTACGTTCCTGCCGAAAAACAGTTTCCGCATGCTGCGACTCAAAAGCCTTTAGACCGCGAAAGGGAGGGCCCTGCGTTTCGATAGACCAAGTGGTCCTGCGGATTTGACGGTCGAACCAAAGCCGAAGGTCCCGTTCCAGATTTTGCTCGAAATCCTCAGCCGAATCGAAGGATTGAAACCCTGCAGTGAGATGGCCCTTTTCATCATGGAACCACCTGGCCCAGAAGGCATCCAGAGCCCGTTTTTCCGCACGCTCCCGATCCACAGCCAATTCCGAGAAATAGATTGGCGCTGTTTTTCGATAAACGATGATCTCTGGACTTCTGGGGTTGCGCTGAGCGGCCGCTTCGACCGCTTCCTCAAATTCGTATTCGGTTCCGGTGCGACCAGAGCCATCTGAGCGATTGAACTGTGATGGAAGCTCCGTACCCAGGCGCTTCCAGAATATTGAGATCACAAGGTCGCAATCGGAGGGCTTGAGAATTTGCGCTTGGAACGACTCCCGTGCGGTGTAATAGGAATCCTCCCAGCGGATCAACTCAAATTGGAAGTTTTGGAAATCGCGCTTCAGCCGTTCGACTACCTGAGCTGCCCGGAGGCGTTCGCCATCTACATCGCTGGGCGAAGAAAGAAACAAACGGAAAGAGCGCTTCATCGAACTCAATTCTGATCCTTTGCATGTACCGCGTCAAACGCAATGCTAAGGGTCAGGGCTTGACTCCGAAATAAAGCGAAGAACCCTCGACGACACTATTCCCGGACGACGGGCAACTCTGCAGTTGTGGGCCAGGGACGAACTAATGGTGGCTGCGGGCCAGAAGTCTTGTAGGAAGTTTCACCAGTCACTTTCGCGTTTGTTGGAAAACTGGAAGTGATCCCGGTGTTTACCCGGTTGTGCAAAGGTGTCTGGTCGAGGTGTTTGGTTTAATCGTCGTACACGGAAGGTACACTGTGAGTCTGTCCTACCGGTTCCTTACAGGGCTTAACAGATGCGACCCGTGCCTTGTAAGTTGTTGCAGTTCCATGTTGCTGCCGGGCTTTCCAGGCGGTAACACGGTTCTCCAGTTTGCCAACAAGTTCCCAGAGGCCTTTTCCAGACCGAGTCTGGTTACCCCCGCCCCCCTAGCCAATATCTTTGCCGAATGAGAACATCGACAAGAACTTGCTTCCGTTATCGGGAACTGCCGGTCGTTGACTTATCATATAACGACGCTGATCGTTGAGAATATCAGGGGGGTGCAGGAGGCATCAATTGGAAGAGCAAGATGCTATTGTTCCAGCGGCGGTTGCGAAGAGCGTTCGTGGATGTAAGCAACCTTCTGAATGATCAGTACTACTCGATTCCGGCCCATCCCGCAAATCGTCTGCACGCCGACGTCGCAGGCCAGTGGGGGATTGCCGAGATCAGCACTTTGTTTGCCGGTACTCTCAAATTCTGCCGCCGGTATTATGCACGCAGGGGGCTCCTCATGGCGAAGATTTACGTGTCATCAACGTTCATTGATCTCAAGGAATATCGCCAGAAGGTTTCTCAAGCAATTCGGCGCGCCGGTCATGACGATGTTGCAATGGAGTACTACGTCGGCGAAGATAAGCGGCCGGTCGACCGTTGCCTTGCGGATGTGTCCCGCTGCGAACTCTATCTCGGAATATTCGCTTGGCGCTACGGGTGGGTGCCTCAAATCAAAAACCGAAAGCGGCTTTCGATAACGGAAATGGAGTATCGTCAAGCCTTTGCTGTCGGCAAGCCGTGTTTGATTTTCCTGCTGGACCCAAGCGTTCCGTGGCCTCCTGAATGGATTGACGAGGACAGAGCGCAAATCAAGCGGCTACGCAATGATCTTGCTGAGCGACATGGCGGAGATGTTTTCAAATCCGTTGCTGAGCTGGGTCAATGTGTGTCGGAAGCAGTTTACAAGTGGACGAAGCAGGCTGGAATGAAGGACGATGACTCAGTCGCTAGGACGCCTCGACCTATCTCTAACCAGTTCTTAGAGGGCGTGTCCCACATCTCAGGCTTTGATACTTCCGCGGTTGAAGCATTCCGTGGCCTTCTGAGACCAGAGCGCCGATGCGACTTCCCGCTCAGCTTACAGTCCTCCGCATTTCTGGAACGTAACGGCCTCCTCATCAATGGTTCGCTCACAAGAACCGGTGTGTTGTTGTTTCACAGTAACCCTGATGCCGAGGTCGTCAGTGCATACGTTCAATGCGCTGTATTTGATGGTGAGCAGAAACGCAAGCCAAAATTTACTGAGAATATCCGAGGTGTCGTGCATGGACAGATCACTGGAAGCATTGGCTTTGTCAGGCGACACACTAAGCATGTCGAGCGTTTTGCTGGCGGCCCTGGTAGGACTGTTAGGCTGGATCAATATCCCATGGTGTGCCTTCGAGAAGTGCTAGCTAACGCTGTATGTCATCGCGACTACAGCGACGGACTTCGTAACATTCATCTGCGAATATTTCCAAACAGAATCGAGGTTCTCAGCCCTGGTGAGTGGATGGGGGCTACCAGAATCGAGGGGCGCGTCGACCTGAGCATAGTGAAATCTGAATCCATAACGCGCAACACGATGTTGGCGAAATTCTTAAGTTGGATTAAGTATGTAGAAAGAGAAGGCTGCGGGATAAACAGAGCGGTTACTGATTGCAAGGAAAACGAAGCCCCGTTGCCAATGATTGAGAGCAAGGATGGATTTGTTGTGGTCACGATTTTCCCCGGCCAAAAATTTGATCGAGTGATGCGCGGGGAATTTGAAGATCGTGTCACAACAAGTGCTGAAGTTGTCAAGGCAGTGGAAAAGGAACAATTCTCATATATCAGTACCCGAAGCTCAACGCTAGAAAAGCTGGACGCATTGCGGAAGTATGCACGGCGAAACGCTCGATCGGCGCATCGAGTGCTAAGGCAACTTAGCGATGTGCCTCCTAAAGTCATTCTTTCATTCTTGCGAGAGGAGGCCAACTGGGACGGAGATGACCTAACGGCGTATGTATCAAATTGGATATACCAAGGCAACACGAATGCTGAGATCTTGGGGCTGCTGCTTGAGTTCGCCGCAACCGCCTGCGATGTTCGAACCTTGGCCTACGTCTACTATACGATTCGAGGGAACAAGTTGCCTATAGAAAAGGGTGACTTCTTCCGAGCCTGCTGGCGACCGGCGCCGAGTGATCTGAAGGTTGAGACGGCTCAGATCTCAGCCTCGCACGGACGTGTAAGGTTTGTCATGGGCAGCAATGATCCCGATGCGCCAGCTAATGAGCGCCCGGCACACGAAGTTGAATTAAGCCCTTATCGCATTGGTCTAGCTCCAGTTACATGCAAAGAATACGGCGCCTTCACCAGCAAAGCATCGAATGATCTGTTACCCATCGTAAGCGTGACATGGTGGGAGGCTTGGATCTTTTGCGAGTGGCTGGGCGGCACGCTGCCAACAGAGGCCCAATGGGAATGCGCGTGCCGCGCAGGAACAGTGACAAAGTGGTGGACTGGCGATGATGAGCGCGCTTTGTTGCAGGCGGCTTGGGTAGATGAAGCGGAGGATGGTGAACCGTATCCAGTTCGCCAGAAAACTCCCAATCCTTGGGGCTTGTTCGATGTTCACGGCAATGTGTCAGAGTGGTGCTTCGACCGATATGCTGCATATTTTGAAGGGATGCAGATCGATTCGAGTGGCCCGAAATCTGGGCACACGCGAGTACTACGTGGTGGCAATGTGGCGGCTCCGCCTGACCGGAGTAGGTCAGCGAGCCGTGATCATGGCCTCCCTAGTAGCACTTCGCTTGTAACGGGTTTTCGAATTGCTTTCAATGATGCCTGTCCGTTGACGTGACACCCGACGCTCCCTTACCCTCATCCTCGCGCTTCCCGCCTGCGGAACGACCCTTGTTGTTCTCCAATTTTGACTCAGATTCTTCGAGCCTCGATCGCAAGCCCGATCAGGGTTTTGTAATAGGTCCCCAAGCCTCACTGATGAACCTGTGGCGTACGCCAACCCCGCAAGCGTCAGATCGTGCATGGCCCGCTCATAATTCGGGAACAATAAAGCGCCTTTTGTTCCTTCCGATGTCTTTGGGTGCTATCCGTGCCCTTGCAAGTTGTGGAAATTCGGTGTTTTTTGCATTCATAACCCAAAGGCAGGTGGTTCAAATCCATCCCCCGCAACGATTTACGTAAAATCGGGGGACTAATTCTCAGTCCCTCATTTTCACGATACGAAGTCGCAAAGGCGGGCGGCAAGACAACTCGGCAATCTTTGCAGTTACGCGTCTTTGGTTCTCTTCAAAGGCTGAACCATAAACATTCATGGTGGTGCGGATGTCGACGTGGCGCATGAGCTTCTGCTGAACGCCCGACTGGAGTCGGCGTGCGGAAGGAAACCGAAATAGCGGCAGATCTGCATTCGACGATCTCTCTTTGTCCAGCGTTGATCAGCTTACCCGCCTCCGCTTGGAAGCACCTCAACCTACGACCAAGGCCGCTTCGCCTGACGCCACTCAATCCAGGCAACGGTGGCCGCACCTCCTGCAACGATTTTGCAACGATTAAGGTAGCGAGGAGGAATATCGTAATGTAATGTAGACGGTGGGTGCTACTGCCTTTATCCGTAGAGCGCCCTACGACCTGGGACAAAATCTCTTAACGATTTGGGTTCCAGATCGATAAAGTATGGATTGCATTTGGTACATCCGACATGGCACGCAAAAATACAATTCTTTCGCGAGCCTGTGTCACGCTGGCTGCTGTGACATAAAGGTGCCATCCCATACGAGCCGCTATGCGCCAAAATGCGCTTTTTTGATACCGATTAGTAGTGCTTCCGTGCGGGCTTAGTTAAGAGTAAACTGCTGATTCTAAAGATGGAACTCCAAACATTCAGTGTCGCAAGATTACTGATTGGAAATTAAAAATTCTTGGCCAACTGAAACAAGTCTGAACAAGGACGAACAATGGCAACGAAACAAACAGTTAAACTCACGCTCAACGGCCGGCAACGTGAGGCTTCCGTCGAGCCACGCCTGTTATTGGTTCACTTAATTCGTGATGTGCTTCAACTCACCGGCACGCATATCGGTTGCGACACCAGCAACTGTGGCGCTTGCACCGTCATGGTGAACGGTAAGACAGTCAAATCGTGCACCATGTTTGCGGTGCAGGCAGACGGCGCCGAAATCCTGACGGTCGAGGGGCTAAATAAAGATGGCCAATTGCATCCGCTGCAAGAAGGGTTCAAGGAAGAGCACGGCCTGCAATGCGGCTTCTGCACCCCGGGCATGCTGCTATCATCGCTGGCCCTGCTCGAAAAGAATCCAGCCCCGAGCGAGCAGGAAATTCGCTGGGGCATCTCCGGCAATTTGTGCCGTTGCACCGGCTACCAGAACATTGTGAAGGCAGTGCAGTACGCCTCAAAGAAAATGGCGGCCAAGAAGGCGACGGCTTAGGAAGGAATTCGATCATGCACAAGACATCTCCTGAAATTGGCGGCATGGGCCACTCCATCAAGCGCAAAGAAGATCTGCGGTTCACGCAAGGCAAAGGCAACTATGTGGATGACATCCACCTGCCGGGAATGGTCTACGGCCACCTGGTGCGCAGTCCTTATGCCCATGCGCGACTGAAGAGCGTAAATGCGGAGAAGGCGAAAGCCTTGCCCGGCGTTTTGGCCATTATTACCGGAGAGGACCTGGCCAAAGCCGGCCTTTCCTGGATGCCGACTCTATCTGGCGACAAGCAAATGGTGCTGGCTACCGGCAAAGTTTTGTTTCAATCTCAGGAGGTCGCCTTTGTGGTTGCCGAAGACCAATACACCGCAGCCGACGCCGCAGAGTTGGTCGAAGTAGACTACGAAGAATTGCCCGTGCTGGTGGACCCGCACAAGGCGCTCGATCCGAAAGCTCCCATTCTGCGCGATGATCGCGACGATAAGACCAACCATATCTTCCATTGGGAAGTAGGCGACAAGCAGGCCACCGACAAAACATTCAAAGATGCTCCCGTAAAAGCCAAAGTCGACGCCATCTTTCAGCGTTGTCATCCGGCCCCGCTTGAGACCTGCGGCTGCGTGGCCGATTTCAACAGAGCAACCGAACGGCTCACGCTTTACCTGACATCGCAAG
Source organism: Candidatus Angelobacter sp. (assembly GCA_035939495.1). Classification (GTDB taxonomy): domain Bacteria; phylum Acidobacteriota; class Terriglobia; order Terriglobales; family Acidobacteriaceae; genus Angelobacter. Next base: position 23,994 of record DASZFU010000140.1, read on the forward strand.
CCCCGCACGCCCACCGCACGCTGTTTGCGCTGGTCGGCGGAATTCCCGAGCAGAACATTCGCGTTGTCTCGCCCGATATCGGCGGAGGATTCGGAAACAAGGTCCCAATCTACCCAGGCTATGTTTGTGCCGTGGTTGCGTCACTCACACTCGGCGTCCCAGTCAAGTGGATGGAGACCCGCTCGGAAAACCTGCAATCGACCGGTTTTGCTCGCGACTATCACATGACTGCCGAGATCGCTGCCGATAACAGCGGTAAAGTCAAGGCTCTGCGGGTGAAGACTCTTGCGGACCACGGCGCATTCAACGCTGCCGCCCAGCCCACCAAGTTCCCGGCCGGCATATTCAGCATCTGCACCGGCTCCTATGATTTTCCCACTGCTTTCTGCGAGGTCGACGGAGTCTATACCAACAAAGCTCCGGGCGGCATCGCTTATCGCTGCTCCTTCCGCATCACTGAGGCGGCCTACCTGATCGAACGCGCGGTTGACGTCCTTGCAGGCGAACTTAAGATGGACCCGGCAGAACTCCGGCGCAAGAACTTCATTGCTCCCAAGCAGTTTCCTTACAAATCCGCCTTAGGCTGGACCTACGACAGCGGCGACTACGAAGCGGCCATGAACAAGGCATTGAAAATGGTCAGCTATGAAGAGCTGCGGAAGGAGCAGGCAGAAAAGCGCAAGAAAGGTGAGTTGATGGGCATCGGCATCTCCAGCTTTACCGAAGCCGTGGGCGCCGGACCTGCTCATACGTTCGATATTGTCGGCATCAAGATGTTCGATAGTTGCGAGATTCGTATTCATCCGACCGGCAAAGCGATCTGCCGCATGGGCACCAAGAGCCAGGGACAAGGTCACGAAACCACTTATGCCCAGATCGTCGCCCAAGAACTGGGAATACCCGCAACAGATGTGATGGTGGAAGAAGGTGACACCGACACTGCTCCTTATGGTCTGGGCACCTATGCCAGCCGGAGCACGCCTACCTCGGGCGCGGCTACCGCGATTGCGGCGAAGAAGATTCGCGATAAGGCGAGAAAGATTGCCGCTTTCTTGCTGGAGGCCAGCGAAGAAGACCTGGAATGGGAGCCAGGCAAATTCTTCGTGAAAGGCGCTCCCTCCAAAGCCAAGACCATCCAGGAGATTGCCTTTGCCGCCTACACCAATGTTCCACCCGGCCTGGAAGCTGGACTGGAAGCAGTGAATTATTACGATCCACCCAACCTGACTTTTCCCTTTGGCACCTATATTTGCGTGGTCGATATCGACAAGGGAACGGGAGAGATCAAAGTCCGGCGATTTGTAGCCGTGGACGATTGCGGCAACATCATCAATCCCATGATTGTTGAAGGGCAAATTCACGGCGGATTGACCGAAGGGCTGGCCATCGCCTTCATGCAGTTGATCGACTACGATGAAAATGGCAACGTGCAGGGCGGCACCTTTATGGACTACCTCCTGCCTACTGCTGTAGAAACCCCAAATTGGGAAACCGACAAGACTTGCACGCCCTCACCTCATCATCCTTTTGGAGCGAAGGGGATCGGCGAGTCGCCCAACGTCGGTTCTCCCGCAGCTTTTGTCAACGCCGTAGTGGACGCGCTTTCGCATCTGGGTGTGAAGCACATCGACATGCCCATAACTCCGTGGAAGGTCTGGAATATCTTGAAGGAAAATGGAATCACGGCGTAACTTGAGCCGTTCTCGCGGCGTCTGAGCGTAACTCATGGCCATCAAGATTGAAAAGACCTTTCAGGTGAAGGAGCCGATCGAAAAAGTATGGTCGCTCCTGAGCGATCCCTACAAGGTCGTAACCTGCGTGCAGGGAGCCCAGATCACCGAACAGATCGACGATCGCAACTATAAAGGCTCGATCAGAGTTAAGGTTGGTCCAAGCGTTACCGACTACAAAGGCGAGATCCAGATTGTCCACCTCGATCAGGAAGCATACGAAATAGAGATTCTGGGCAAGGGCCAAGACGTGCGCGGCAAAGGAAGCGCATCGATGAAGATGACGGGCAAGCTGCGCGCACTCGAAGACGGCGGTACCGAAGTTACAAGTATTTCCGAGCTGAATGTGGTCGGCATTTTGGCTCAAATGGGAGCTCGGGTGATAACCGAGGTCTCCAACATCATGTTTGAAAAGTTCACGAGCAATTTCCGGCAACAGCTTCAAGCGTCGGAAACTGCGGGTGGCGAAGCGTCCCAAACACATGCTCCTGAGCCAATAAGCGGAGTCTCAGTTGCGATGTCGGCGCTGAAGGCTGCCTTCACTCGCGAGAAGAAGTGACTCCTCATGGCCACCTCTTCACCCCGTCCGCATGGCAAGCATGTCGAAGATATAAACTCGGTCCTTTCCGGCTTCGAGCAGTTCGGCTATATCGCCGATAAAGCCCTCGCAACCTCGATTTATCTCGTGACCAAGCTTGGCAAGCCTCTTCTCCTGGAGGGACACACCGGCCTGGGCAAAACCGAGGTAGCCAAAGTACTGGCAAGCTTTCTCGATACGCGCTTGATCCGCCTGCAATGCTACGAAGGTCTCGACCTCAACTCCGCCGTATATGAGTGGAACTATCAGAAGCAGTTGCTGGCGATCAAAATTCAGGAACTAATGGACAAGACCGTCGAAGAAAAAGAAAGACACATCTTTGGACGCGACTTCCTGCTGGAGCGCCCGCTCTTACAGTCGGTCTTGGCCGAAGATGCCTCTCCTGTGTTGCTGGTGGACGAGGTAGACCGCGCTGATGAAGCGTTCGACGCGTTCCTGCTCGAATTGCTCTCCGATTTCCAAATCACCATCCCAGAAATGGGCACCATCAAAGCCAGGCACATCCCCTATGTCATCCTCACTTCCAATCGCAGCCGGGAGCTCAGCGATGCTCTCAAGAGAAGATGCCTTTACCACTGGATTGACTATCCGAGTTTGGAAAAGGAATTGAGAATCGTACGCGCCAAGCTGCCAGGCATCGAAGAGCAGCTAAGCATCCAATTAGTGCGTTTCGTTCAGACGGTTCGCGAATTGAAACTATCCAAGCTCCCAGGCATCGCCGAAACCCTGGATTGGGCGGAGGCCCTGATGACTCTGGGCCGGAAGCAGCTTGACGCTGAAGTGGTCGAAGAGACATTAGGGTGTTTGGCAAAATCAGTGGAAGATGCAACCAAGATCAAGGAAGAGGGAGTGAGGATTTTGTCGGAGGTTGGGTGAACGGTATCGACTGTTGCTGTGCACAATAGCAAGTTAAGGCGAAGCCAATGTCATTTCGTTTAGATATTGACGAGGTTTGACGACGCTTTATCTCCCTGTCATCCTGAACGGAGCGCGGCAAGAAACTAAGCCGCTGGATAAAGATGGGCGCGGAGTGAAGGACCCCGAGGATGTATCGGTCTGATATGCTGATACGAGGCATTCTACCGATGTTTGGACCAAAATGGGATCTCAAGGATAACCACGTTATTGCGGCCAGGTTTAGCGATTTCGGTAGAACACCTCGTATCAGCAATTGAGACCGCTACATTATCGGGGTCCTTCACTCCGCACCCATCCTTATTCAGAGGTTTAACTTTTCTGCGGCGCTCCGTTCAGGATGACAAGGGGTGGGGGTGATGACAGAACAGAAACATTTTGAAGATGCATACTATCTCGAAGATGCATATCATGAACAAAAATTCTAACTTCCAACCCGATGACTACACGGAATCTGCCGATCCCCCAACCCGGCTAACCCAATCCATCATCGAATTCTGCCGCTTTGCCCGTTCCAATGGCTTATCAGCGGGCGTTACAGAGACTCTCGATAGCCTCAAGGCCATCCAGGCTATCACTATCGGCGATCAGGTGGCTATCAAGTTCTCACTCAAGTCCGTGCTGTGCTCCTCGAAAGATGAATGGGACCTTTTCGACAACCTTTTTCAATCTTTTTGGCATGGAGCCGAGCATCAAGCGCCTTTGAACCGAACACGAGCGGAATCATCCCAGCCAACGGCCAAGACAGCCTTGATCCTGGGCGGTCAATCGCACGCGATTCAATCCCCGCAAGATAGCGGCAAGGCTGTTTGGGGAGCCAGCCCCAATGAACGCCTTCAAAAGACCGATTTTTCTCAGGTACCACAAAACGATCTGGCTGCCTTGGAAGAACTTTCATTACGCCTGTTGAAACGCATGAGCCTCAGGCTCTCGCGCAGGCTCAAAGCTGTGAAGTCGCGTTCTCAAGTCGATCTGCGCCGGACGATCCGAAATAGCATCAGCCATGGAGGCGATCCGATCGATTTGCGTTATCGTGGAAAAAAATTGCAGCAGGACCGTCTCGTAATTCTGCTGGACATCAGCGGCTCCATGAATCCTTACAGCCTTTTCCTGGTAAGGTTTGCCTATGCGCTCGGAAAGCATTTCAAGCGGGTGAATACCTTCATTTTCAGTACCCACCTTTTCGAGATTAGCCACCTGCTGCGGACACGCGAATTGCGCGACGCTCTACAGGGCCTTTCCCAACTGGCCACCGGGTGGTCAGGCGGAACGAAGATCGGCCAGTGCCTTCGCGATCTCGTCTCGTTTCACGGCAAGAAGTTGCTCGCGCGCAATTCATTGATGATCGTTCTGAGCGACGGTTGGGATACCGGCGAGCCCGAAGTTTTGTCAGCCGAACTCGCGTCGATCAAGCGCCACGTTCGTAAACTCATCTGGTTGAACCCTCTGCTCGGCCTGGACGATTATCAGCCAATCACCCGAGGCATTAGCGCGGCGCTGCCCTATATTGATGTCTTTGCTCCAGCACATAATCTCGAAAGCCTTCTACAATTGGAGCGGCATTTAAGGGCCGCCAGGTAGACAACAATGTTCGATCAGTTCTTCGCCAAAGCCGCTGAATTGACCACCAAAGGTGAAGCTTTTGCCATCGCGACCGTGGTCCGCTACGTCGCGCCCAGTTCAGGCAAGCCCGGCGACAAAGCCATTATCAACGCCGAGGGAGAACTTTCCGGATGGATTGGCGGCGGCTGCGCTCAACCGGTGGTGATCAAAGAAGCGCTCAAAGCCCTTCAGGATGGCCAGGCGCGGCTTGTTCGCATCAGCCCTGCCGGCGATGGCTCCGCAGCGGGGGTTGTAGACTACACCATGACTTGCCACAGCGGAGGCGCTTTGGACATCTTCATTGAACCCATCCTGCCCAAGCCGCATCTCCTGATCCTCGGCCGTTCTCCAGTTGCGCAAGCCTTGGCGCGGCTGGCAAAGGCAATTCATTACTCAGTCTCAGTTGCCGCTCCCCAGGTGGAAGCTGAAAGTTTTCCTGAAGCCGGCCTGCTGCGAAAAGATTTCGATTTAGACCAGATCAAGATCAGCCCGCAAACCTGCATCGTGGTCTCGACTCAAGGCGAACACGATGAGGAGGCCCTGGAACAAGCCGTTGGAACCGGCGCAGGCTATATCGCTTTTGTCGCCAGCAAGACAAAAACTCAAAAAGTTCTGGAGTACCTGCGCGAGAAAGGAATCTCGCCCAAGCGGTTGGAGCAGGTCCGCGCTCCAGCCGGAATCGACATCGGGGCTGAGGCGCCAGCAGAGATTGCAGTAAGCATCCTGGCAGAGATGATTCAGGCTCGCAAAGCTCAATCGAAATCGATCCCTAAAACCAATCCGCTGCCCATTGCTGGCAAACAGGCCCGTGATCCCATTTGCGGAATGGAGGTAGACATAAACACCGCCCGCTACAAATCAGAACATCATGGAGACATGTTTTACTTCTGCTGTCCCGGCTGCAAAAAGACTTTTGAGGAACAGCCCGAAAAATATGCTACGGGCCAACATGCGGCTCGTTGAGCTGTAAAAATGCCCTAGCCATAGTACTCATACCGCACCTGCGGCCTCCCGCCATTCGATCTTTCCGAATCAAAAACACACATTAACTTCTTGGCAACGATGTGGGTCTCCCGCGGATAACCAAATGCATTGTTGATATACGTCACATTCTCCAATTGATCTCGACGGTTCACATGATAGTGGCCATAAATATGAAGGAAGGAACCGAGTTCACGAACCTGTGCATCGATCCGATCAGTCCCCAGTACGGGACGCAAAAACCCCCGGGAAGAATCAGCATCGGGCAGCAAGTCCGCCCTCGGCACAAAATGCGAAAAGGAGATGACAGGCACGGTGCGAGGCTTTAAGAAACGCGAATTGAGAGTAAGAAAGTAATCGGTAATCCGGCGTTGATCAAATTCCTCCGGCCAGGCACACAAGTGATAGTCGGACCATCGGCGCAACATATCTTCGTTGGGCTCGCCATACGAGTGGTCATACCATGCAAGCAAAGGAACAATGCAGACCGTTTCAAGCTCCAGTGGCTCTGTTCGGACTCCGCAGCTTCTGGCCACTGCCTGCACCTGATCAAATTTCTCGATTGAATGGCTGTGTTGGCCCCGGATAATCCAAAGCTCATGATTTCCAGGAACGTAGACTACCTCCTGAAAACGGTTCCGAAGCTGCTCCAATGCTCTGCCCAGCACTTGTTCCGTCTGGGCAACGTCGCCCGCGCAGATCAGCACATCGTTCCGATAATCCCAGGATGAAATTCCAGAGACAAAACGATTGTTCTCTGCATGATCCACGTGAAGATCCGAAATCGCAAAGACTCTCATGTGCCGCTCATTATAAAGATTCGCTTGCGCCCAAAACCGCCAGGAGCAGGAACGTGGGTTCAATTACAATGCCACGGTGGTTATTTCTCTATGTAAGGAGCTTTCATGGCAGGCGTAAAGCTGGTAGTGATGTATCCGCGTCCTAAAGACATCGATTCCTTCGAACAGCTCTATCAAAAAGAGCACGTGCCCCTGGCAGTTGAAAAACTTCCCGGCAAGACCAAATTGGTAGCCACCAAAGTAGTGGCATCTCCGCAAGGTACTCCGCCGTTTTACCGCATCGCCGAGGTTCATTTTCCTACAATGGAAGCCCTTCAGGCCTGCGCCGCTTCTGAGGGCGGCAAGAAAACTCTGGAACATGCAGTCTCCATATCTTCGGGGGGAGCGCCTACGTTCCTGATCGCTGAAGAGGACACCTTCACGTTTTGACATTACTGCGCAGGTGCAGACGCGCAACTCGCGTGTTTGGCAAGGCGGGTTGCGCTGCTTTCAGTTTTTCACTGCAACGGAAATCTGCGGCGAGCAGGCAAAAGTTTTAACTTCGCATCCCCTGCACGTTCTCAATCATCGTTGTATCATTGAATGGTCTTAAGAAATTTAACTTTGAGGCGCAAGAATGCCCCGCTACGAATATCGTGATGTGCACCCAATGCCGCCGGCTGAACAGAGTTTTCTCGACTGGATCCAGAAACTTGACCAGGAGTTTTCCAACCGCGACTTTGAGCATCGGTGTCGAGTGGTGCGCGACAACTTGCATGAGCTCTACCTGGGCAAGCCTTACGTTGACCCTGGCCCCAGCGCGACGCTGGCGGAAAAAACGCTGGTTCACAGCTTCGATCCGCGCAACACCACGCTGGAGCCGGAATATTACGGAGATACGGACGTTCAGAAATACAACGAGCGCAAGCCGCTGATCTGGTTCTGGATGATGTTTGACCGCTCTCCCGCGGGATTGAATCACTGGCTGGGATTCCGCGTACGTGCCATGCTCGCCAAACACATCTTCAAACATGTTGGGAAGAACGTAAAAATCTTTCACGGCGTCGAGTTTTCCTATGGCTACAACCTGACGGTGGAAGACAACTGCGTCATCCATAAATATGTACTGCTCGACGATCGTGGAGAAATCATCGTGCATCATGGAAGCTCCGTTTCCGACTACGCCAACGTGTATTCGCACGAGCATGACCTCAACGACGGCATGATCGTGCAAAATACCAGGACGGAAATCGGCCCCAAGGCCCGCATCACCTACCATGCCACTGTGATGAGCGGTGTCCGGGTGCATGAACATGGCTTGCTGGGCTCGATGGGAGTCGCTACCAAAGATGTGCCGCCTTATACCATCTCCGTCGGCATTCCAGCCAAAGGGGTCAAGACGAAAACGATCGCGCCTGTGCCAGTGGGCAGCGCTGCAGAACACAAATGACCGGGCGTGATACCATCGATCTATCAGAGCCAACACCTGATTGATCCACAACTCATTAATGACACAAGAAGGAAATTCACGTCTGCGCTGCCTCAGCGGCATGCGCCCCACTGGCAAATTGCATCTGGGGAACTACGTTGGCGCCTTGCGGAACTGGGTCAACCTGCAGCACACGCACGATTGCTTTTTCTTCATTGCCGATTGGCATGCCCTGACGACTGACTATGACGACACTTCTCGTCTTGCCGGGAACACCGTGGAAGTTGTGCTGGATTATCTGGCGGCCGGCCTTGATCCCGGCAAATGCACCATGTTTGTCCAATCCCACGTGAAGCAACATGCTGAACTGCATTTGCTTTTTTCCATGATGACTCCGCTGGGATGGCTGGAGCGCGTCCCGACATATAAAGAACAGCAGGCCAACATGCCCAACAAAGACCTGCACATGTACGGCTTTCTCGGATACCCTCTGCTCATGGCTGCGGATATCCTTATTTACCGTGCCAACTTTGTCCCTGTCGGCGAAGACCAGGATGTCCATGTCGAGCTGACCCGCGAGGTGGCCCGCCGCTTTAATACGGTCTTCGGCAAAGGCGCAGGAGTGCTGATCGAGCCGCAAACGCTGCTCACGCCTTCACCAAAACTGCTGGGCACTGACAAACGCAAGATGTCGAAGTCTTACGGCAATTCCATCCTGCTGAGTGAAGAGGCGACGGAGGTAGATCAGAAGATCAAAAACTGCGTGACCGACCGCCCCAAGCTCACCGATCATGGCAGCCCCGATCGCTGCCCGGTCGGCAACCTGCACCAGATCTTCAGCAGTAAAGAGCAAGTCACCTACATTACCGCTGGATGCACGCAGGCCACGATCGGCTGTGTGGAGTGCAAGGCATTGGCGATCCCCAGCGTGAATGCGCATCTCGAACCGATCCGGCAGCGCCGTCGCGACCTTGAGCAGCACCCTGAGCGGCTACAAGAGATAATTCGCCAAGGAGCAAAAAAGGCCGAAGCTACTGCAGAAGAAACCATGCAGGCCGTACGAGAAGCAGTTGGGCTGCTGGGTTCATCGCATGTCGTTACCCCTGCAAGTTCCGAAGCTTCCTGGTTGCGAGTTCCTGAATCCATTGCAACGGCCACGACTGACGATGAGAGATGGCAGATTCGGGCCTCCGGATGGCTGGAAAAAATCTCAACAGAGCATCCTCTCAAACAAGACAGGCCTCGAACTTTCATCACGCGCCGAGGCAGAAAGGTCGGCATACACACGGCGCCTGAGATCAAAGGTGAGTGGAAGTTTCGATTACAAGATCGTCCACTGAATGTGCTGGTGCTGCTCGCCCAGGATCAAGAGCGTTATCTCCACGACTTTGTGCTGCCACCGAAAGTTGTTCAGGAGGCCTGGAAGCAGTTTGAGCGTGAAGACGGAAACGTGGTGATCTTGGCCAAGAGAGCGCAGAATGGAGTGGCGCTCTCACTTGCAGGCAAGGAGTTGCCGATTCAGGAGTACGAAGGAAATTATGGGGCTTTAGATTAGCATGACCGGTCATCCAATCTCGCCTCCCGCATCTCGCCCCAGCAGCGAGTTCCCATTCGCCGTCACCGTAGGGCAGGTCTATGATGGTCCGCTCGATCTGCTTTTGGACCTCATTCGCAAGCAGGATATCGACATTTACGACATTCCCATCGCCAAGATCACCGCGCAATATCTTGGATACGTGGAGAATCTGAAGCAATTGGATGTAAACGTTGCGGCAGAGTTCATCTACATGGCTTCCCTGCTCATTCATATCAAGAGCAAAATGCTCTTGCCGCGCGATCCAGATTTGCCGCCCGATCAGCAGGAAGATCCGCGCGAAGAGCTGGTTCAGAGGCTACTGGAGCACGAGAAATTCAAGAATGCCGCTCAAATGCTGTTGCAGAAGCAGCAGATTGAAGAGGCGGTGGTTTCGAATCCTGCGCTCAAGGAATTCAAGGATGCAGAAGGAACCGAGGCCGAGCTGGCTGCCGACGTAGTCGATCTGGTGCGGACCTTTCAACAGATTCTTGAGCGGGCAAAATCCCGCCCGGTGCTCCAGGTGGATGAAGAGACGGTGACGGTCGGGCAGATGATCGAATTTTTTCGCCGCCGTTTGCTGATGGAAGACCGCCCGATCCGGCTCAAACGCCTGTTGCAGCACATCCAGACTCGCAACGCTCTCATCTCTTCATTCCTGGCGCTTCTGGAGTTGGTGCGCTTGCAGGCAATTCTTTTGCGGCAGGAGAAAGTTTTTGGAGACATCCTCATCAAGAAACATGCGATGTTCGATACCGTAATGGCGGAAGGTAACGTGGTGAGGGATGATTGGAAATAGCTGCTGGCTGCCAGCTACTAGCTTCTTGCCAAAAAACCTTAGAATCACCGCAGTTTGAAGTTTGTTATAGCGAAAAGTGGAAAATAAAGATGCACCCTCATGAATATGCACAAAGGCAACGTAAACTAGGTTTCGGAGGCTAAGAGCTAGGAGCGAATAGCTAGCAGCTAACAATGTCTATTAAATCCAAACTCGAAGCACTGATCTACGCAGCCGAAGAGCCGATTGGCATTGACCAGATCGCGGCCCTGCTCCGGCATGATTTGCTGGAATTGCAGAATCAGCCTGCCCAGCCGAATACCGAAACTCCGGAGAACCATCTTGGCGCTGTTGAAGTCACGGGCAACGAAGCCGCACCCAATTCAGCAGAGCAGATTTCAGCAGAGCAGATCGAAGATACGCAAAACGTTCAGCCTGCCGCTGAACACCATGTGCCGGAAGGCAGCCATCATGCTGTGGAGGCCCCAAGATCACCGGCCAAGAAAACCGGCAAAAATTCTCCTGACAAATCAGAAAAGGTCACTCTGCGCAATCTTTTGCGGCCCATTCTCGAAGAACTTATTGCGGAGTTTGCCAAGGAAGACCACGGCATCGAAATTCGGCAGGTGGCGGGCGGGTATCGCATGTCCACCAAGCCGGAGCATCATGATGTGGTGCGGGCCTTTGCCAAGAGCCTGAAACCTCCTATCCGGCTCTCGTTGCAGGCGCTGGAAACGCTGGCGGTCATCGCTTACAAGCAACCGGTAACCGTACCGGAGATCAGCGAGATTCGTGGCGTAGATTCCGCGGGCGTGATTGGAACCCTGCTGGAGCGCAAGCTCATCACCACCGCCGGACGAAAACCTGTTGTGGGCCGTCCTATGTTGTACAAAACCACGAAGGACTTCCTGGTTCGTTTTGGTCTCAGCGATCTTGACGAATTGCCGAGCATTGAAGAATTCGAAAAACTCGCTGCCGGTGATCTTCAGGAAGAGTTGTTCTCTGGCCGGGATGCCTCCCTGCCCGATGCCACCGGCGTTCCCGATGTCCCAGAAGGCAGCACCGGGGAACCGCAGAACGGCGGAGTTGATCAAATGGCTGAGGACAGAGCTGCAGTCCCACAAAATATCACTGAGCCTACGGTCTCCTCCGATCCAAATCACGACAGTTCTGACGATGAGGCGGCCAGTCAGATTGCATCTGAGAGTACCGGGGGCTGATTCATGCCTTTGGAACGTTTGCAAAAGATCATTGCAGCCGCGGGTGTGACCTCCCGCCGAAAAGCGGAGGAGTTGATAACGCAAGGCCGGGTAACGGTAAACGGCCAGACCGTTTCTGAACTGGGAAGCAAGGCCGATCTGGAACGCGATCACATTAAAGTTGATGGCAAGGTGTTGCGCAATCCAGATCACCACATCTACCTGATGCTGAACAAGCCCAAGGGCTACGTTACAACGGTGAGCGATCCCGAGGGCCGTCCGACGGTCATGGATCTCGTCAGGCACATCGGGGAGCGCATCTATCCCGTCGGACGATTAGATTATTCCACCGAAGGTCTGCTGCTGCTCACCAACGATGGCGAACTGGCTAACCTGATCACCCGCACGGCCTCACATTTGCCCAAGACTTATCACGTCAAGATCAGTGGCCGTGCCGAAGCTGCCGATATCGCGAAACTCCGGCGGGGTGTCAGGATCGCAACCCAAGCCGGCTACGGCCCCATGAAAAGTGTGATTACCGCCCCGGCCCAGATTCGTCTTTTAAAAGACGCGGAGAACCCCTGGTACGAGATGACGCTGATCGAAGGCCGTAACCGGCAGATTCGACGCATGTTTGAAGAGGTCGGTCATCATGTGGAAAAGATCAAGCGCGTACGCTATGGTCCTATTGCGCTCGACGTTGAGTCAGGCCAATTTCGTGAATTGACACAAAAAGAGGTCGATTCGCTTAAATCTTTCAAGCGAAAAATGCGTGGCGACAGCAAACCTCGCAACGATTTCCGAAAATCGAAACGTGAACGGAAATCCGGCTAGAACCTATATCAGACTGTGATACAACTTAGTCTGTCGGCTCCACTCCCCCTATGAAGAAGCCTTTACTCGATCATATCCCGGAGCACATTCGAGACCTCCCTATCTACATTCCGGGCAAACCTCTCAAGCAGGCTCAGTCCGAATCGGGACTGACTATGATCAAGTTGGCATCGAATGAGAATCCCTTTGGACCTTCGCCGTTGGCGGAAGAAGCGTTGCGCGAGGCGTCTTCGCAAATCAATCTTTACCCCGATAACGACGCTGCCGAGTTGCGCTACGCCCTGGCCACGCTGCACAATCTCGCTCCTGAACAGATATTCCTGGCAGATGGCTCCCTTGGAGTACTCGACATTGTCGCCCGAACCATGCTTGGTCCGGGGTTGAAATGCGTCACCAGCGAGCGGTCTTTTATCAGCTATCCCATCGTCACCAAGGCCGCGGGCGCAGAGCTGGTTACGGCCACGATGCGCAATAATACCTACGACCTGGCTGCGCTGGCCGCCGCCATCGACGGCCAAACCAAGGTTGTCCTCATCGCCAATCCCAACAACCCCACAGGGACCATGGTGTCAGCGGAGGAGGTTGAAAGCTTCTTGAGCACCGTGCCCGAGCACATTCTCGTGGTTCTCGATGAAGCCTATGCCGATTTTGCCGAGTATTTTACGGCGCAGCGCGGGGCCGTTTATTCACATGCTTTCAAACATGTACGCGCCCACCGTCCGAACCTGCTGGTGCTGCGCACGTTTTCAAAGGTCTACGGCCTGGCGGGTTTACGCGTCGGATATGGCTGTGGATACCCGGAATTGCTCCAATATTTTGCTCGTGTGCGCAACGCCTTTTCTGTCTCAATTGCCGCTCAGGCGGCCGCTGTGGCCGCGATTCGCGACCGCCAGCACATCCGCATGACCGTGGAAAACAACGCCCGCGAAGCTGCACGCATGAGGGAGCGCTTCAATGACATGGCCATTCATGCTCTCCCCACCAATGGCAACTTTTTTTATTTCGAAACTGAGGGCAATTCCGACGCTCTGGCCGCGCGGATGCAGACCGAAGGAGTCATTATCCGTTCGCTGGTTCCCTGGGGCTTGCCCAACGGAATCCGAGTCACGATCGGACTCCCCGAACAGAACGAGCGCTTCTTTGAAGCGTTGAAGAAAGTCCTCGGACCATCGGCATCTCCTTCCGCGAAGGCGAAGGTGTTCGTTGATTGAGTTGATAAAGTTCGCCACCGCAGTAGCTCTTGTATTCCCTGCATTTTTCGGTTCGCTTGCTGAGGCCCAGAAAAGCTCGCAGCCCCCGGCTCGATTTACCGAGCGCGTCCAGAAAGAGGTGATCCACAAGATCCTGATGCTGCCCAACTATGACGTTTTTGATTCGATCAGCTTCAAGGTAGACGGATACAACGTTGTGTTGCTGGGATACGTCAGCCAGCCGTATTTGAAGTCCGATGCCGAACACGCCGTCAAGAAGATCGAGGGAGTCGAAAAGGTAGAAAACCGGATTGAAGTTTTGCCTGTCTCTCCTAACGATGACCGGCTTCGGTTGCAGCTCTTCCGGGCCATCTACCGTTATGGTCCTTTGCAACGTTACTCGCTCCCGCCCATTAAGCCCATTCGCATCATTGTCAACCGTGGCCATGTGCTCCTGGAAGGTGTTGTGGATAGCGAGATGGACAGGAACCTGGCCAACATCCGCGCCAACCAGGTCCCGGGAGTCTTCTCTGTGGACAACAATTTGGCGGTGCCTGCGAAGAAGTCGAAGAAATGATGGCAATGAACTGGGCCGCCGCAACCACACTCGGGCGCCGCAATCGGCTAGCGGCTGCCGGCATGATCTTTGTGGGCATCTTCCTTCTCTTTGCTCTGTTTGCGCCCTGGATCGCGCCCAAAGATCCTGCACTGCTTGATTTGCCCTCGCGCCTTCAGCCCCCCAATGCCGTCCACTGGTTCGGGGCCGATGAGCTTGGCCGCGACATCCTTTCGCGGATCATCTATGGTGCGCGCATCTCCATGCTGGTAGGAGGCGGAGTCGTGGCCGGGTCTCTGCTCCTGGGGATCATCTTTGGCTCGATTGCCGGATACTACGGCGGAGTCGTTGACAGGTTCTTCAACGTGATCGTCATGAACGCATTCTTGTCTTTCCCAGGAATCCTTTTGGCGATTGCTTTTGTGGCATTTCTTGGACCCGGCATTTTCAATTTAATCCTGGCTCTCTGCATTGGCGGCTGGGTGGGATATGCGCGATTAGTACGGGCCCAGGTACTGGCCGTGAAAGAGAAGGAATTCGTGGAGGCTGCACGCGCTCTCGGAGCCAGCGATTGGCGTATCGTGACCCGGCACATCCTACCTAACATCATTCAGCCCGTGATTGTGCAAGCAGCCATCGGCATGGCCGGCGCAATCCTGGCGGAAGCCACTATGAGCTTTTTAGGGCTGGGGGTCCCGCCCCCAACAGCAAGTTGGGGATCGATGCTCAACGACGGACGTGCCCATCTTTTCGACGCTCCTCATCTCGTGCTCTTCCCTGCTGCCGCGGTGATGCTGGCGGTGCTCTCGTTCAATTTTATTGGCGATGCTTTGCGTGACTATATGGACCCGCGCTCTCGCATTGAAGCAGGCCTGTAGATGATCGTCGGCGTTATCTCCGATACGCATGGGCTTCTCCGTCCGCAGGCCATGGACGCCCTTCAAGGCTCAGAACACATCATCCACGCCGGGGACATCGGAGCCCAGGACATCATTCCTGCGCTCCGCGAGATTGCCCCAGTCACCGCTATTCGAGGCAACGTTGATCACGAACCGTGGACCCGGCAATACCAGGAAACCGAAGTGGTGGAATTGGCGGGAGCGCATTTGTACGTCATCCATAGCACTCTCTGGCTCGATCTCGATCCCCGTGCTGCAGGGTTCGCCGCCGTAATCAGCGGCCACTCCCACAAGCCCGAGCAGTCGATGAAGGATGGAGTCCTCTATTTCAATCCAGGCAGCGCCGGCCCACGCCGATTCAAACTGCCCATCAGTGTAGGAAAGCTGGAGATTGTTGACGGAAAACTAACAGGCCGGATTATCGAATTAAAAGTGGATGCCTGAGCAGACTCGCCAGATGGATCATGGCAATTTTGGCAATGGATTTATCCAACTTTCCGATTCTCCTCCAAAACCTCATCCAAAGCCCCGGCCAGCATTCCCGCCCTCTGGCGGTATTCTGAAGCTAGCGCCTCATATTTCTTCTTGAGCAAGTGGTATTCATCAGCAATATTTAAAGCTGCAAGAACAGCCAGGCGCAACGAGTCGATGGTGGCGGTCTGCTCCGCTACGCTGCGCATTTTGGTATCAACAAACTCGGCCAGTTTGAGAATGTAATCGGCGTCTGTCCCACGAAGGTTGTAAACCTGATCGTAAATCTCGACCCGCACGGGAGCTGCTGCTTGTGTGGCCAAGTCCTATCTCCTTGAAGATGAAGTCTCTACATTAAATTGATTATCGCTTCATGAACCTTCCGGTCAAGCAAATTCTTGCCGGTTTCCGCAAGAATCAACAGCCAACTATGTGTACGTAACGCGCGTGCCTTCTGACTTCTGGCTCCTTACTTCTGGCTTTGACATTAGCCCTCCACGACCAACTGGTCGAGCTGTTTCAGCATCTTTTCGACGCGGCCCCGAACCTCCTCGCGCTCCTTTCGCAGCGCCACTACTTCTGCGCGCAGAAGTTCCAGGTCTTCTTCACGTTGTTCCAACTGCTCTCGCAGCCGGTTGGCGTCGCGCTCGGCTGCCGCCTTGCCCTCGCGGGCCGACTTCAGCAATTCGATCGCTTTGTAGATCTTCTGCTCCAAGGCAGGAAAGTTTTCGTTCCCAATGAGCTTTTCCGTTTCGTTCTCCAGTTCGTGGAGTGCTTTGGTAGACATGAGTTCCGATGATCCCTTTTCCGAGAATAACGAGTGGCAATTCCGAAGTATAACGCACTCGTCCGTGGAAAACTGAAGACCATTGTTTCCTACACCTTGGACGCCGTCGGGAAAGCCGCAGCCTTTGTTCAGCCCCGAGGGGGGTTGGGTTTGCTGAAAAGAACACAAATCACCGGAAGAAATCGTGTTCTTATGGAAACAAAGCCTCCCAGTCAATCCTTAAAATACACTCAACTTGAATCTTGGAAATGAGCTTCTTGCGGGATAAAACCGGCAAAACCCCTTGCCGTATCCTCTTTTTTCACACGTGGGAAGACAAAGGCGAGCGCTCCTAAGCCAAGTGTTGCCTAAATAAATTCCTGAATTTCGGAATTCCTGGATAAAGATGCTCTGTTTGAGGGCTTTTTGGACTACAATTCGCCCGACTTTTTACGTGAAGACGGCACGCGAAGAAATTTAGGAGAATAATAAATGTATCAACGAACACGTTTCCCCGTGGGGGTCTCTCTAGGCCTAGCTGTCTTGTGCCTCTGTCTCGCTTCCCTGGCCTCTGCGCAAATCATTACTCCCAATCAGGATTCCTCATCCTCTGGCCCCATCATGACGGTCCGGCACAATGTGTATCATGATGTCTCCCCGGCGGTGCGAGACATGCCGGTTGTGAGTTCCAGTACGCTCAGGCTTCGTCACGAGGCTGAACCGGCTCGCCGTATCCCCATGCCGCCGAATCTCAAACCGGCCACCGAGCCTGACATGGTGCTGCAGCGAACGGCTCCCTTGGCCCCGGCAACTCACGCCCCCACCGCCAATCTGAACTTCGAGGGCCTTGGGAGTGGCTCGCTTGGTTTCACCCCCAATGCAGCGCCGCCCGACACCAATGGCGCCGTGGGCTCAACTCAATTCGTCCAATGGGTGAACGAGTCTTTCGCGGTTTTCAATAAATCAACAGGAGCACTGATTGCCGGACCAATCGCAGGCAACTCGCTGTGGTCAGGGTTCGGCGGCGGCTGCCAAACCAACAACGACGGCGATCCCATTGTCCTCTATGACAAGGCCGCCAATCGCTGGGTATTTTCCCAGTTTTCAGTCTCGACCACTCCTTTTCTGCAATGCGTGGCTGTCTCCACCACCTCCGACGCTACTGGCACCTTTAACCGCTATTCGTTCCAATACTCCAACTTCGACGATTATCCGAAGATGGGCGTATGGACTGACGCCTACTATCAAACATTCAACATGTTCAGCGGCAACAGTTTTGTCGGCTCCGACGCCTGCGCTTACAATCGCACCGCCATGCTCAACGGACAGCCGGCCACACAGATATGCTTCCAGCAAGGCAATTCCGTAGGCGGCTTGCTTCCTTCCGATCTGGATGGCTCCACCGCCCCGCCTGCAGGTTCACCTAACTTCCTGGTGTTTTTTGGCACCAACAATCTGAACCTGTTTAAGTTTCACGTAGATTTTGCCACTCCCGCCAATTCAACCTTTACAGGTCCAACCGTCATTCCAGTGGCAGCCTTTACGCCCCTTTGCAATGGCGGCACCTGCGTTCCACAGCCTGGTACCAACCAAGCGTTGGACTCACTCGGCGATCGTCTCATGTACCGCCTGGCTTATCGCAATCTCGGTACCCATGAGTCGCTGGTCGTGAACCATTCTGTGGTGGCTGGCTCCAGTGGAGGCGTGCGCTGGTATGAGCTCCAGAATCCCAATGGCACCGTGACCCTGGCCCAGCAAAGCACCTTTGCTCCCGATTCCAATTTCCGCTGGATGGGCAGCATTGGCATGGACCAGGCCGGAAACATGGCGATGGGCTACAGCATTTCCAGCAGTACTGTCAACCCGTCCATAGCGATTACGGGACGCGCGGCATCCGATCCTGCCAACACTATGCAGGCGGAGACCACCATCATCAGCGGCACTGGCTCGCAAACCGGCGGCCTCAATCGTTGGGGCGACTACAGCGCCATCACGATCGATCCGGTCGACGATTGTACGTTCTGGTATACCCAGGAGTACATGAAGACCACCGGTTCGTTCAACTGGAATACCCGCATCGCCAACTTCAAGTTCCCGAACTGCGGCACTCCTCCAACCCCAGACTTCTCGGTCTCGGCCTCGCCCAGTAGCGTGAGCGTGGTCCAGGGTTCGACCGGCACGAGCACTGTTACGGTTACTCCGCTGAACGGATTCACCGGCACTGTTAGCTTGTCCGCGTCAGGTCTCCCGGCGGGTGTCACGGCAACGTTAAATCCTGCCAGCACCACCGGCGGAAACAGCACCTTGACCTTCACAGCCAGCAATACGGCTACGCTGGGAACAGTAACGGTCACAGTCACAGGGACGTCTGGCACGTTAACCCACAGCACGACGATTAGCCTTACCATCACTTCCAACGCCCCGGCGCCGAACTTCACAATCTCGGTTTTGCCAACAAGTCTGAGCGTGACCCGGGGAACATCGGGACACTACACGGTCACGATTACCGGACAGAATGGATTCTCTGGAACCGTGAGCCTGAGCGTAACCGGATTGGGATCACGGGTAACTGCAACATTCAATCCCACAACGATCACCGGATCAGGAACCTCAACCTTGACCGTAACCGTGAACAGGAGGGCAACAACCGGAACCCGAACGTTGACAATTACCGGAACAAGCGGCAGTTTGACTCACTCGACCACCGCTAGCCTGGTAATTCATTAAAACCATTATTTCGTAACTTGGCCCGGCCCATTCTTTGGATAAGAATGGGCCGGTCTTGTTTTTGCGCCATTTCATGAATCTCACTTCAGGATTTGGAGCAGTTCGCGCTCCAAGTGCAAACTACCCGCTACACACGCTACGCCGCTACAAAAATCATTCAGACTGTTAGTCGAACTTATTGAATTCAAATGATTTTCCGCGTATTTTGACATCATTCTTTGTAGCGGCCTGTAGCGGGTGCAGTGTCCAAGAATTAGACAAATGTTGGTTTAAAGTTGGTTTAAAGCTAATAAAGGGTATTTATATACTTGACGTACCCAGCGCCAGAATTGCATAATTCTTGGGCGCTGAGGGTTGCTTAATCATGAGAACAGATACAGCATACCTCAGAGACATCGGCCATGTTCTGGCCCCACTTCGGGACGGTGATGA
>DASZFU010000141.1:0-136339 GCA_035939495.1 Candidatus Angelobacter sp.
AGGGTGGGACGAAAGGTAACAGCGGTAACAACCGGTAACAGAAATCGCCGGTATTCATGCGGGTTGTAACTGGTGTAACCGCTGTAACCGGTATTTTTTTGCACACAAACAATTTCCGGCCCAGATAAGAGCAACCCCAGAAGGGTGGGATGAAAGGTAACAGCGGTAACAACCGGTAACAGAAATCGCCAGTATTCATGCGGGTTGTAACCGGTGTAACCGCTGTAACCGGTATTTTTTTGCACACAAATAATTTCCGGCCAGATAAGAGCAACCCCAGAGGACGCAGCTACCCAAATCCCTCTCTGCGGTTTCTGCAGGGCTAACAATCAAATTCGTGCCAAGGCGTGAAGGATTTCATCAAGCCGCCTTCAGATCAGTGGCGTCTGTGGAGATCAGTGGTAACAAGTATTTGATCTGCGTTCTTCCGCGTTAATCCGCGGGTAAAAAACAGGTTTGGTTGTGGCTCCGCTACGCTGTGTTCCTTGGCGGTGGACACTGCTGGTACGCTATGATCAATCGGATGGAGCATGAATCTCATGAGGTCGCACACCTTGTTGCCTGGAATCCTTCTGTTATTCGCGGTTGTGGCATGTGCATGCGCAGCGGCTGCTGATTCTCAATACCAGCAGTCGGTCGAGAAATGGCGTCAGGAATACGAGGCACGCCTCAAATCCGATAGTGGCTGGCTCACCGTCGCGGGGCTTTTCTGGCTGCACGAAGGGGATAACCACTTCGGCTCAGACCCTCTGAACGACATCGTCTTGCCCGCTGAGGCGGTCCCCGCAGTGGCAGGCTCCTTTGAGTTTCACGGCGGAAAGACCATTGTGCATGTGAATCCGGGTGTACCGCTTTTGCTGAAAGGCAAGGCGTCCGATGGAGCGCAACTGCAGCCCGACACGGGGGACGTGCTGACCATTGGCGACTTGGCTCTGTTCGTGCACTCGAGCGGCGCGCGCTACGGTATCCGCGTGAAAGACAAAAACAGCAAAATCCGGAAAGAGTTTACCGGAGTGCAATGGTATCCCATTAATGAAACCTACCGGGTTACTGGCCGTTTTGTGCCCTACGCTTCACCCCGGGAAACCGAGATTCCAAACATCCTGGGCGATATGGAAAAGACTTCGTTTGCCGGATATGTCACCTTTTCGCTCCACGGCCAGGAATATCGCCTCGATGCCGAAACAACCGATCAAGGAGCACTGTTTATCGTTTTTCGTGACTTGACCAGCGGCAAGGAAACCTATCCAGCGGCGAGATTTCTAGACGCGGACCCACCCAAAGATGGCACAGTGGAACTCGATTTCAACAAGGCTCGCAATCCACCTTGTGCATACAATCCTTATACAACCTGTCCGCTGCCGCCGCCTGGAAACCGGTTACGGGTGGAAATTCCGGCTGGGGCGAAATCGTATAAGCACTAGGTTTACACTTCTTAACCACTCCTCAACGAAACCAATTGAGTGGGCCGCCGTCCAATTTGATAAAGTAAGTATTTACTTACTTCCGGGAATGTCTCTTCGTCTTTCAGCCCAGGACCGCCGCCAGCAGATCATGACTGTAGCTGTCGCGTTGTTCGCCCGCAAGGGTTATCAGGGAACCACTACACGGGAGATTGCCGAAGAAGCTGGAGTCAATGAAGCGCTGTTATTTCGACACTTCCCCAGCAAGGAAAACCTGTATTGGACGATTATTGAGGAACAGTGTTCGGCACGCGGACGCCGGCAGCGCATCAAGCAGATACTCGAAAGCGGAGACGACGATTTCCAGATTTTTGCGAGCATGGCGCGTGAATTTCTGGTGCGCACCCCCCACGACACCGAGATGACCCGCCTGCTGTGGTTCACGGCGCTTGAAAACCACACGCTTTCCGAACGGTTCTTCCGGACCTTCGTGGCTGACTACTACGAGGCTCTGGGCAACCACATTCGTGCGCGTATTCGCCAAGGGAAATTTCGCAAGGTGGATCCACTGCTGGCAGCGCGCGGGTTTTTCGGCATGGTTGTGTACCACTTTTTGATTCAAGAGCTTTTCGGCGGGGAAAAATACCAGAAGTTCGATCCCGATCAGGTCTCTACCGCCTTGGCTGGAATCTGGCTAGCAGGAATGGAATCGCCCCTGCCCGGCTCTGGTACGAACGGTTTCAACGGATATCAGGCACGCTCATCACGGTCTCGATCAGAAAAAGCGACTCATAAAATGGCGAATTCTAAAAAATGACTAGATTGAATCTTCACATCGGCGCATTTATTTTTCTCATCCTTGCAGTTGGATGTACGGGGAAACAGTCCGTTCAGGCAGCAAAACCACAATTGCCGGCGGCGCCGGTCACGGTGGCCTCCGTTGAAGAACGTAATATGCCGGTGCAGGTCAATGCCATCGGCAACGTTGAAGCTATCGCAACCGTAACCATCAAGCCTCAAATCTCTGGCGAGTTGGTGCGGGTGCATTTCAACGAAGGCGATTACGTAAAAAAAGGAGAGCTCTTATTTACGATTGATCGTGCTCCTTTTGAGGCCGCCTTGCGCCAGGCGGAAGCCACTCTGGCCAAGGACCAGGCGCAAGCTGAAAATGCCAAAATCGACGCAGAACGCTATCAGGGTCTGGGACGTCAAGGCGTGGTCTCCAAACAACAAGTGGATGCCACTCTGGCTGCCTATAACGCCCTCAATGCGGCCGTTGCCGCGGACAAGGCGATGGTAGAGACTGCAAGGATCAACCTACAGTACACATCGATCTTTTCTCCCATACATGGCCGCACAGGGACTGTGGGAGCAAAGGCGGGAAACCTGGTGAAAGCCAATGATGTTCCCATCCTGGTTACCATCAACCAGATTGAGCCGATCTATGTGTCCTTCTCCGTTCCTGAACAGCAGCTTGCCGACATAAAGAAATACTCGGCAGCCAAGACTCTGCAGGTTGAAGCTTCCGCGCAGGGAACAGGCCAGCATTTTAGCGGGAAACTTACTTTTATCGATAACGCAGTCGATCTCACCACGGGCACAATCAAACTCAAAGCGACCTTCGACAACCAGCAGCGCGCTTTGTGGCCGGGCCAGTTTGTGGATGTAAGCATGACGCTCACCCGCCAGCCCAATGCCATCGTGATCCCGAATGCGGCATTGCAGACTGGCCAGAATGGGACGTACGTCTACGTGGTCAATTCGGACATGACGGCCCAGGTCCAGCCGGTAAAGGTTGGATGGACGGTGGGCGACAACTCGGTGATCACCAACGGCCTGCAAGCCGGCCAACGCGTCGTGACTGATGGACAACTGCGCATTATTCCCGGCGGCAAGGTTGA
This sequence comes from Candidatus Angelobacter sp., assembly GCA_035939495.1. GTDB lineage: Bacteria > Acidobacteriota > Terriglobia > Terriglobales > Acidobacteriaceae > Angelobacter. The sequence continues at coordinate 3,305 of DASZFU010000141.1, forward strand.
GATCAAGAGCCCGTCGTAAGGATTGGGTAATTGGGTAACTTGGTAAGTGGGTAATTGAAAATCAAGAAGCTTGAATTTAGTTTGCAAAAAGTACTTTAAAACCTGGTCTAGCTAGAAGCTAGTAGCCAGTAGCTAGCAGCTCTCTTGAAGATTGAGTAATTTGATAAGTGGGTAATTGAAAATCAAGAAGCTTGAATCTAGTTTGCAAAAAGAACTTCAAATCTGGTCTGGCTAGAAGCTAGAAGCCAGTAGCTAGCAGCTCTTCATGAATACGCAATTATTTATACGGCGACCTATCACCACCACGTTGATCATGGCGGCGATTCTGTTGTTCGGCATTTTTGCTTATCGTCTGTTGCCGGTGAGCGATCTGCCTAACGTTGATTTTCCCACCATTCAGGTGAACGCTGTTCTTCCCGGCGCCAGCCCCGAAACCATGGCGTCTGCTGTGGCTCTGCCTTTGGAGAAACAGTTTTCCACGATTGCCGGCCTGGATTCGATGAGCTCGTCGAGCGCCCTGGGTGGCTCAAGCATTACTCTGCAGTTCACTCTGGACCGCAACATCGACGCCGCTGCGCAAGATGTGCAGTCCATGATCGCCAAGACGCTCTCGCAGCTTCCGCCGGAGATGCCCACGCCACCTTCCTACCAGAAGGTCAATCCCGCGGACCAGCCGATTCTTTACCTGAGTCTCAACTCTCCCACCATGCGTTTGTCTGACGTGGATGAGTATGCTGAAACCACGGTGGCCCAGCGCATTTCCATGATCAATGGCGTGGCCCAGGTCCAGGTTTTTGGCGCACAGAAATATGCAGTTCGCGTGCAGGTCGATCCACGGGCCCTGGCGACCCGCCAGATTGGAATCGACGAAGTCGAAAATGCGATCCAAAACGCCAACGTTAACCTTCCTACGGGGACCATGTACGGCCATTCCACCGCGTATACGGTTCAAGCGACCGGCCAACTCCTGAATGCCGATCAATATCGCCCTCTCATCGTCGCATATCGCAATGGTTCTCCGGTGCGTCTGGATGAGGTAGGCAGGGTCTTCGACAGCGTGGAGAACGACAAGACCGCAAGCTGGTTCAATGGCCGGCGCGGCATCGTCCTGCCTATCTTCCGCCAGCCCGGAACGAACACTGTCGAGGTGGTCGATGCCATCAAGAAACTGCTTCCGACCTTTCGCGAGCAGATGCCGAAAACAGTCAATCTCGACATTTTGTATGACCGCTCCAACTCCATCCGCGATTCCGTCAATGATGTAAAGTTCACGCTCTTTTTGACAATGGCGTTGGTCGTGATGGTGATCTTCCTCTTCCTGCGGAACCTTTCGGCCACTATCATTCCCAGCCTGGCGTTGCCGATGTCCATCGTAGGGACTTTTGCGGTTATGTACCTGTTGGGCTACAGCGTCGACAATCTCTCGCTGATGGCGCTGACGCTCTCGGTGGGCTTCGTGGTCGATGATGCCATCGTGATGCTGGAAAACATCGTCCGCCACATGGAGATGAGCAAGCGTCCCTATCAAGCCGCCGTCGAGGGTGCGCGTGAAATTGGTTTCACCATCATTTCGATGACGCTCTCCCTGGCGGCCGTGTTTATCCCGGTTTTGTTCATGGGAGGCCTGGTCGGGCGCCTGCTGCACGAGTTTGCCGTGACCATCGGCGTTTCCATTCTGGTCTCCGGGTTTGTCTCCCTCACGCTTACACCCATGCTTTCCAGCCGCTTTCTGCGCGCCGCTCATCAGCAGAAACACGGCGCCCTTTACCGCAAGAGCGAAAGCGTCTTCGATGCCATGCTGCGTTCCTACGAATGGAGCCTGAAGAAGGTAATGGCCCATCCTCTGGCCACCCTGATGGTCTCCTTCGCAGTTCTGGGCGCGACCGTCTTCCTGTTTGGACGGATCTCCAAAGGTTTTCTGCCCAATGAAGATCAAGGACAGATTTTTGCCTTTACTGAGGGCAAACAGGGCATCTCTTTTGACGATATGGTGCGCCACCAGCAACAGATCGCGGACATCGTGGGAAAGAGTCCCTGGGTGGACAACTACACCTCGACCGTAGGAGGCGGCGGCGTAAACTCCAGCCTCAATACGGGCAGGGTCTTCGCTCGCTTGAAGCCGCTCGGACAGCGTCCTCCGGTAGTGGACATCATCAACGAGCTGCGGCCCAAGATCTCGCAGATTCCCGGCATCAATGCATATCTGCAGATTCCTCCGCCGATTCGAATTGGAGGTCAACTTACCAAGAGCCAATATCAATTCACTTTGCAAGGCCCTGACACTAACGAACTATACCGCTATGCGCCCATTTTGGAACAGAAAGTCAAAGCCTTGAAAGGATTTCTTGATGTAACCACCGATCTGCAGGTCGCCAATCCCGAGGTCACCGTGCAGATCAATCGGGACAAAGCCGCAGCCCTGAACGTTGATCCCCGTACGGTCGAAAACGCCCTGTATAGCGCGTATGGCCAGCGGCAGATCTCAACCATCTACGCTCCCAACAATCAATACAAGGTCATCATGGAGCTGGGATCGCAATTTCAGCTTGATCCTTCCGCTTTGGGAATGCTCTACATTCATTCGAAGACTGGCCAGCTTATTCCGCTGAATGCTGTGGCCAACTTCAAACATGAGCTGGGACCGCTTACTGTCAACCACCTGGGACAACTGCCGGCAGTGACGCTCAGCTTCAATCTCACCCCCACAACTTCCATTGGCGACGCCATCAACGCGATCAATCAGACGGCTATAGAAGTTTTGCCACAGTCCATCACCACCAGCTTGCAGGGCAGTGCCGATGCATTCCAAAAATCTTTCTCTGGTCTGGGCTTGCTGCTGCTCATGGCGATCCTGGTGATCTACATTGTGTTGGGAATTCTGTACGAAAGTTTCATTCACCCTATTACGATTCTTTCCGGGTTACCGTCAGCGGGTGTGGGCGCTCTGCTCACGCTCATGATCTTCAAGGTTGAGCTGAGCCTCTATGCCTTTGTCGGCATCATCATGCTGGTTGGCCTGGTCAAGAAGAATGCCATCATGATGATCGACTTCGCCCTGGCCGCGCAGCGCGAAGAAGGCAAGACCGCCAAAGAAGCCATCTACCAGGGAGCGCTGGTACGCTTCCGGCCCATTATGATGACCACCATGGCGGCCCTGATGGGTACCCTGCCGATCGCAATTGGCTTTGGCGCAGGCGCTGAATCACGCCGCCCGCTGGGTTTGGCGGTAGTCGGCGGCTTGGTCTTTTCGCAAACCTTGACACTCTACATCACTCCTGTTTACTACGTTTACCTCGACAAGCTTCAACAGGGCTTCCGCAAAATGCTTGGTAAAAAGAGGACCACAGAAGAAATGGCCACCGACCATGAGCCTGAGCATGAACTGGAGCCGGTGAGATAGGAATTGCCAAGAATCGCCGGAATTGCCATGAGGTAGTGATGGTTTGTGGCCTCTGCTTCCTTGCGTCCTCTGCGGTGAGCTGATTCAAAACTTCAAATTAAAAATATTAAAACTTACAAATTCTTCTCCAGCACTGTGGAGATGTTCTCACACAAACTCACCGGTCCTTCAACTTTGCTGATGAACAAATCAGCATAGGTCGCCTCGGGAGGAATTTCATTGACACCAGACACCAGGACTACTGGAATTTTGGGATAGAGCTGCTTCACCTGGCGCGCAAGCTCTGTTCCAGTCATGCCGGGCATCAGCAGGTCTGAGAGTACGAGATGAACCGGCTGGGATTGAAGGATTTCTAGCGCCTTCTTGCCGGAGTTTGCAGTTATTACCTCGTATCCTGCTTTTTCAAGCACAAGCTTTCGGAGAATCAGAGGATTCTCTTCATCGTCGACACATAGGATGACAGCTTTTGACTGCCCCACTCAATCTCTCCTCGCAGAATTTTGCATTGCACTAATTTTACCGGAGAGATGCATCTTTTGATTTCGAGAGCTCCAATCGAAAATTCGCGGTTTTAATTTACCCAATTACTAGAACTAAATTCCATCACTTTGCCACTTCGCTGTAGCTGGCTGGGGGGCGAGCTTTTTTTGCAAAGGCAGTTTCGGGAATGAAAACCCGGAAACAAGTGGCAGCGCCGGAGAGCAAGCGCACCGTCCGAAAGCGGATCGTGCCATCATATTTCTGAATGATGCCCTTGCTGATCCACAAACCCAGCCCGGTGCCTTTGGTGGATTTAGTACTGAAGAAGGGTTCAAAGAGCCGCTTCGCATGTTCTGCGGGGATGCCGGAGCCGGTGTCGCCGACTGTGATGCAAACTCCTGCCGAGAGAGTCTTCCAATCGGTTCTCTCATGCACATGGATTCGCAGGCGGCCTCCTTCGGGCATTGCCTGGACTGCATTTCCAATCAGGTTCAGGAACACCTGCTTGAGTTCCACGGGGAATCCATGAATACCCGCGGTGCTATGGTATTTTTTGTCGAGAGTGATGCTGTTCAATTGCAATCGCCGCGCCTGCAACTCCAGGACGTTATCCAGAAGCTCCGGAATCGAGACAGCCACGGCCTGTTGTGATTCCCGGTAGAAACTTAGCGTCTGACGCGTAATATGCGAGACGCGCAGCAACTCCTGTTCACCTAATTGTGCGTAGTATTTCGCCTCAGCATCGAGCGAAGGATGATCGCGGATCAAATAAAAAGCATTGGTGATGGCTTCCAGCGGATTGTTAATCTCGTGCGCGATAATGCCGGCGACTCGTCCCATGGCTGCCAGGCGTTCGGTTTTGCGCAGCGCCTCTTCCGCCTGCAATTGCGCCGTGATATCGCGATTGATCTCCAGGATCGACGGTTGCGTTCCATTGCTTTTGAAAGCCTGGCGGCTGGCTACCGTCACTTTGTGGCCATGCTTGGTTTCGTGGATCAGGTTGCCCTCCCATCGTCCATCCACGGCGAGGGTCGATTCTATCTCCTGCAACGAGGCGGGCCATTGAGTTCGCAATAGTTGGTGGATGTTCTTGCCCAACACCTCTTCCCGCGTCCAGCCATACAAGGCTTCAGCGCCGGAGTTCCAAAATTGAACGGCTCCGTTTGAATCGCGGACCAGAATGGCTTCCGAGGCAAGCTCAAGCAGGTCGGCGCGTTCTTTGAGTTCCTCGGTGCGTGCTGCAACACGTTTTTCCAGTTCACGGTTCAGGCTTTCCAGTTGCCGTGTCTTACGATGCAGTTCGGCAAACACGCTGACTTTGGCCCGCAAAACCTCAGGTACTACCGGGACAGCGATGTAATCAACCGCGCCCCGCTGGTATCCCTTGATGCGGTCCAGGTCAGTCAAATGGACGGCAGAAATAAAGATGATGGCAGTCTTCTGAAAACGAGGATGCTGGCGGATCATGTCGGCCAGTTCGAAGCCATCGATCTCCGGCATAGATACATCCATCAGCACAACCGCCACGTCGTTCTTCAGCAGTTGCTCCAAGGCTTCTCTTCCCGAAGTGGCTTTGATGAGGTTCTCGCCCAGTTCGCTCAGTATGACTTCATAGCTGAGCAGCTTGGCAGGCTGATCATCGACCATCAGGATGTTGACCTTATCGCTGGGATGCATGGGCGCGCTCTGTCCTATTGTGCTGCTCCTCATCGGGCGTCGCCCCTCCGGGGCTTCGCTTCGTGTTGCTAACATTTCCCCAGCGTTACCGCGCTGGGCCAACTTCTTTGTGCTTCTTTCGACTGCCTCAGGACGGGATCTCCGGGGCTGATACCTTTGCAACATCTACAACTCTCATTTCATCGTGGTTCATCTGGAACCATTTCATCTATGCAGCCACATCCGCAACGCCGAGAGTAACTGCTCGGTATTGACTGGCTTGGCCAGGTATTCCGACGCGCCTGCTTCCAGGCATTTTTCGCGATCACCCTTCATGGCTTTGGCCGTGAGGGCGATGATCGGCAAGCGTCGCAATCCCGGGTTCTGCCGGATTACCTGCATGGTTTCGTATCCATCCATTTCCGGCATCATGATGTCCATGAGCACGATCGCCAGATCGGGAGTCGACTCGATCTTGGCAATCGCTTCGCGGCCCGTGCCCGCAGTGAGCACTTCCATGCCACGGCGTTCCAGCACGCTGCTCAGCGCGAAGATGTTGCGGACGTCGTCATCGACTACCAGCACCTTCTTGCCCACCAAGGCGTCATCGGAGCGGTGCAGCCGGTCTAACATGCGCTGCTTCTCCACTGGCAGATCTGCGACTATGCGGTGCAGGAACAGAGCGGTCTCGTCGAGCAATCGTTCCGGAGACTCCACGTCCTTCACGACCACGCTGCGGGCCAGCGTATGTAGCCGCGCGTCTTCTTCCGGCGACAACTCTTTTCCGGTAAAGACGACTACCGGCAGGTCTTGAAGGCTGGGAGTATCGCGCAGACGTTCGAGCACTTCAAAGCCCGACATGTCGGGCAGGCGAAGGTCGAGCACCACGCAATCGTATGTTTCCGCACTGACTGCGGCCAAGGCGTCGGCGCCGCTGTCAACAACTGTGACGTCGATGTCATCGTAGCCGAGCAGCTCCTTGATGCTCAACTGCTCGGCGGGATTGTCTTCCACTACCAGCAAACGCTTGCGGCGAGGAGCGGCGTACTCCTTGATGCGAGTCAGCACCGCCTCCAGGCCCTCGGTGGTGGTTGGCTTGGTGACGAAGGAGAAAGCCCCACGCGACAAGCCATGATGCCAATCTTCATCCGTAGTCAGCATCTGCACCGGGATGTGCCGGGTGGTGGGGTCCTGCTTCAAGTGGTTGAGAACCGTCCAGCCCAGCATGTCGGGCAAGAAGACGTCGAGCGAGACGGCGCTGGGATAGAACTCGCGGGCCAGAGCGAGCGCCTCGGCGCCGCGCATGGCCACCAGCACCTTGAACCCCTTATCGCGAGAGAGGTCGCAAAGGATGCGGGCGTAGTGCGGATCATCCTCCACGATCAGCAATATGGCATCGCCCGGCTGGAGATTGTCGCGATCGTCCTCGATCCTTTCAACCGCATGCTCGGCTGCCGCCACTGAGGAGAATTGAAGCGGCGCCCCGCTGGAAGGTGTTTGTCCTTCGGCCAGACTCATGCTGGCTGTGGAAGGCCCAACATAAGTCTGCGGCAGATAGAGGGTGAAGGTGCTGCCTCTGCCCGGAGTGCTGCGCAACTGAATCTCTCCGCCCAGCAGGCTGGCCAGTTCGCGGCTGATGGCCAGTCCCAAACCGGTTCCGCCGTACTTGCGGCTGGTGCCCGCATCTGCCTGTTGGAAGGCCTCGAAGATGATCCTCTGCTTTTCCTGCGGAATGCCGATGCCGGTATCGCTTACCTCAAATGCCACTACCGATCCGGCACTACTGAGAATGGGATGGTCTTTGCTCCATCCGCTGGCCGCTGCCGAAACCGACAGCCGCACGCCACCTTGTTCCGTGAACTTGAAGGCGTTGGAGAGCAGGTTCTTGAGCACCTGTTGCAGGCGCTTGGAGTCGGTCACCAGGCTGCGGGTCAGGCTCGGATCAGTCTGCATCTCGAAGGCCAGCTTCCGGTTCTCAGCCTCGTGGCGGAATGGCCGCCCGATCATATCGAGGAGGCTGGCGAAGAAAACCTCTTCGGCCTCTACTGATACCGTGCCCGACTCGATCTTCGATAGGTCAAGAATGTCGCTGATCAGGTTGAGCAGGTCGGTACCGGCGCCGTGGATGGTGCGGGCGAACTCGACTTGTTTCGAAGTCAGATTGCCGTCAGGATTGTCGGTGAGTTGCTGGCCCAGCACCAGAATACTGTTGAGCGGCGTGCGCAACTCGTGCGACATGTTGGCCAGGAACTCGGACTTGTACTTGGAGGTCAGCGCCAGCTCTTTGGCCTTCTCTTCCAAAGCGCGGCGGGCCTGCTCGATTTCCTGGTTCTTGCGCTCCACCTCGGCGTTCTGCTCGGCCAACTGCTGGGCTTTTTGCGCGAGCTGCTCGTTAGTCTGTTGCAGCTCTTTTTGCTGTGTCTGGAGTTCGGTGGCCAACTGCTGCGATTGTTTCAGCAGGCCCTCCGTCTGCATGGTTGCCTCGATACTGTTGAGCACGATGCCGATACTGGAGGTCAACTGTTCGAGGAAGGCCATGTGGGAAGCGGTGAAGGCGCTTAAAGTCGCGAGCTCGATCACGGCCTTCACCCGATCTTCGAAAAGCACCGGCAGGACAATTACGTTGCGGGGTACAGCCTCAAACAATCCGGAGCGGATGGGCACCGTGTGTTCCGGCAAGTCGGCGATGAGCATGCGCTGTTTTTCCAGGGCGCATTGCCCAATGAGTCCTTCGCCCAGCTTGACGCGCTGCAGATATCCATCGGGCCCATTGGCAAATGCCGAGAGCAACAACATGCTTCCGGAATCTTCCGAATCCATCTGGTAGATAACGCCCTGTTGCGCGTTCACGAGCGGGGCGAGTTCTGAGAGCAGTGTCCTGCCTACGGTGGCCAGATCGCGTTGCCCCTGCAACATGCCAGTGAAGCGGGCCAGGTTAGTCTTGAGCCAGTCCTGCTCGGTGTTGCGGTCGGTGGTGAGCCGCAGGTTGTCGATCATGGTGTTGATGTTGTCTTTGAGTTCTGCAACCTCGCCGCTGGCTTCCACTTGGATGGAGCGGGTCAGGTCGCCCTTGGTTACAGCCGTTGCCACCTCGGCAATGGCGCGCACCTGGTTGGTCAGGTTGTCGGCCAACAGGTTCACGTTGCCGGTCAGGTCTTTCCACGTACCGGCGGCGCCGGGGACGTTGGCCTGTCCACCCAAACGCCCTTCCACGCCGACTTCGCGCGCCACGGTCGTTACCTGATCGGCGAAGGTAGCGAGCGTATCGGTCATGTTGTTGATGGTTTCGGCCAGAGCAGCGACCTCGCCTTTGGCGTTCACCGTGAGCTTTTGGGTGAGCACGCCGTTAGCGACTGCGGTCACCACCTTCACGATTCCGCGCACCTGCTCGGTGAGGTTGGCGGCCATCACGTTCACGTTGTCGGTAAGGTCTTTCCAGGTTCCGGCCACTCCGGGCACCTGCGCCTGGCCGCCCAGCTTTCCTTCGGTTCCCACTTCGCGGGCCACGCGGGTCACCTCGGCGGCGAAGGCGTTGAGCTGGTCCACCATGGTGTTGATGGTGTTTTTGAGTTCGAGAATTTCGCCCTTTACGTCCACGGTGATCTTGCGTGAGAGGTCGCCGCGGGCCACAGCGGTAGTTACCTCGGCGATGTTGCGTACCTGAGCCGTGAGGTTGCCGGCCATGGCGTTGACCGAGTCGGTCAAATCTTTCCACGTACCAGCCACGCCGGGCACGTTGGCCTGTCCGCCCAAGCGGCCTTCAGTTCCGACTTCGCGAGCTACGCGTGTTACTTCGGCGGCGAAGGAGCGCAACTGCTCGACCATGGTGTTGAGCGTCTCTTTGAGCTGCAAGATTTCGCCGCGCACGTCCACGGTGATCTTCTTGGAGAGATCGCCGGTGGCGATGGCGGTTGCCACCTCGGCGATGTTGCGCACCTGGCCGGTCAAGTTGCTGGCCATGAAGTTTACGTTGTCAGTAAGGTCCTTCCAGGTTCCGGCCACGCCGGGCACTTGGGCCTGGCCACCGAGTTTGCCGTCGGTACCGACCTCGCGGGCTACGCGGGTCACTTCGCCGGCGAAGGCATTGAGTTGGTCCACCATGGTGTTGATGGTGTTCTTGAGTTCGAGAATTTCGCCCTTCACGTCCACGGTGATCTTGCGTGACAAATCGCCACGGGCCACAGCGGTTGTTACTTCCGCGATGTTACGCACCTGGCCGGTCAGGTTTCCGGCCATGGCGTTCACGGAGTCGGTTAGATCCTTCCAGGTTCCGGCGACACCGGGCACGTTGGCCTGTCCACCCAAGCGGCCTTCGGTGCCGACTTCGCGAGCCACGCGCGTCACTTCGGCGGCGAAGGAGCGCAACTGCTCGACCATGGTGTTGAGCGTCTCTTTGAGCTGCAAGATTTCGCCGCGCACGTCCACGGTGATCTTCTTGGAGAGGTCGCCGGTGGCGATGGCCGTTGCTACCTCGGCGATGTTGCGCACTTGGCCGGTCAGGTTGCTGGCCATGAAGTTCACGTTGTCGGTAAGGTCCTTCCAGGTTCCGGCAACACCGGGCACCTGCGCCTGCCCGCCGAGCTTGCCGTCGGTGCCGACCTCGCGGGCCACGCGCGTGACTTCGCCGGCGAAGGCGTTGAGCTGATCTACCATGGTGTTGATGGTGTTCTTGAGTTCGAGAATTTCGCCTTTCACGTCCACGGTGATCTTGCGCGAGAGGTCGCCGCGGGCCACGGCCGTAGTCACTTCAGCGATGTTGCGCACCTGGCCAGTGAGATTTCCGGCCATCGAGTTCACGGAGTCGGTAAGATCCTTCCAGGTTCCGGCCACGCCGGGCACGTTGGCCTGTCCGCCCAGACGGCCTTCGGTTCCTACTTCGCGGGCCACGCGGGTGACTTCACCGGCGAAGGCGTTGAGCTGGTCCACGGTGGTGTTGATGGTTTCTTTGAGCAGAAGAATTTCGCCGCTCACGTTGACGGTGATCTTCTTCGAGAGGTCGCCGCTGGCGATGGCCGTGGATACTTCCGCGATATTGCGGACCTGGCCAGTCAGGTTGCTGGCCATGGAGTTCACGGAGTCGGTAAGGTCCTTCCAGGTTCCGGCCACGCCCGGCACCAGCGCCTGTCCGCCCAGCTTACCGTCGGTACCGACCTCGCGGGCCACGCGCGTTACTTCTGATGCGAAGGCGCGCAACTGATCGACCATCGTATTGATGGTGTCTTTGAGTTCGAGAATTTCGCCTTTCACGTCTACGGTGATCTTGCGCGACAGATCGCCGCGAGCCACGGCCGTGGATACCTCGGCGATGTTGCGGACCTGGCCGGTCAGGTTGCTGGCCATGAAGTTTACGGAGTCGGTAAGGTCTTTCCAGGTTCCGGCGACACCGGGCACCTGCGCCTGCCCGCCGAGCTTGCCGTCGGTGCCGACTTCGCGGGCCACGCGGGTTACTTCACCGGCGAATGCGTTGAGCTGGTCCACCATGGTGTTAATGGTGTTCTTGAGTTCGAGGATTTCGCCCTTCACGTCTACAGTGATCTTGCGCGAAAGGTCGCCGCGAGCCACGGCGGTTGTTACTTCGGCGATGTTACGGACTTGGCCGGTGAGGTTGCCAGCCATGGAGTTTACCGAGTCGGTAAGGTCTTTCCAGGTTCCGGCTACCCCGGGCACGTTGGCTTGTCCGCCCAAGCGGCCTTCGGTGCCGACCTCGCGGGCCACGCGCGTTACTTCTCCGGCGAAGCGATTGAGCTGGTCGACCATGGTGTTGAGCGTTTCTTTGAGCTGGAGAATTTCGCCGCGCACGTCCACGGTGATCTTGCGGGAGAGGTCGCCGCTGGCGATGGCGGTTGCCACTTCGGCGATGTTGCGGACCTGGCCAGTCAGGTTGCTGGCCATGAAGTTGACGTTGTCGGTAAGGTCCTTCCAGGTGCCGCCGACGCCGGGCACCTGCGCCTGGCCTCCAAGCTTTCCTTCGGTTCCGACTTCGCGGGCCACGCGCGTAACTTCACCGGCGAAGGCGTTGAGCTGGTCCACCATGGTGTTGATCGTGTCTTTGAGTTCGAGAATTTCTCCCTTCACATCCACGGTGATTTTGCGGGAGAGGTCGCCGCGAGCTACGGCGGTTGTCACCTCGGCGATGTTTCTGACCTGCGCGGTAAGGTTGCCGGCCATAGCGTTGACCGAGTCAGTCAAGTCTTTCCACGTTCCGGCTACGCCGGGCACTACTGCCTGGCCACCGAGCTTGCCGTCGGTGCCGACCTCGCGGGCCACGCGTGTAACTTCCGACGCGAAGGAGCGTAACTGGTCCACCATGGTGTTGATGGCTTCTTTGAGTTGAAGAATTTCGCCACGCACGTCCACAGTGATCTTGCGGGAGAGATCACCACTGGCCACGGCGGTAGCGACTTCGGCGATGCTTCGTACCTGGCCGGTCAGATTGTTGGCCATAGAGTTCACCGAATCGGTCAGATCCTTCCACGTTCCAGCCACGCCCGGCACCATCGCTTGACCGCCAAGTTTGCCGTCGGTTCCCACTTCGCGGGCCACGCGTGTAACCTCGGCGGTGAACACGCCCAACTGCTGAATCATGGTGTTGACAATGTTCGCGGAACGCAGAAACTCGCCTTCCAGCGGACGCCCATCGACATCGAGCCGTACAGTCTGCGTCAGGCTTCCCTGCGCCACGGCGGCGATTGCGCGCGTAACTTCTGTGGTCGGACGCAATAGATCGTCGACCAGCGTGTTGACAGAAATTTCCATCTCGCCCCAAGCACCTCGCGACTCATGGAACTTGGTGCGCTCGCGGGTCTTGCCTTCTTTTCCCACGGTTTGCCCCAGCCGCTTCAGTTCGCGCGCCATCTGCTGATTGGCGGCCACGATATCATTGAAAGTGTCGGCAACTTTGCCCGCCAGTCCGGTCCAGGATCCCGGCAGGCGCACCGAGAAATCTCCTTCGCGCATGGACTGCAGGCTAGCCAGAATCACGCTCAGGTCAGCTGGTTGCGCTTGGGGATTCGCGGCTGTCGCGGCATTGCCAGGTGCAGAGATTTTTCCCAAACTGGGATTTCCATTGTTCTTTCCATTGCGCTTGGCGTTGCTGGGGGCGGGCGCAACGGCAGTGGCGGCTGCCGAAGTGGGGCCGTTCTTCTTCATAGTCATCTCCTGAACAGACGACGGGCAGTAGTCATAAGCCTTAGCTTCGAGGATGCAGGCACGCAATCTGAAACCGAGCTGCTGAATCTGGCCATGAGTGCTTCTTATTCCGATAAGAATTGGTTGGTGCTGAAGTTTTGCTTATTTTATCTAACAAAACGCGCTTAAATAATATCAATTCTTTCGTAGTACGAGTTACATCCGCCGTGGCAACGCCGGGGCCTAAACTCCAGAAACACTTTTAGAAATGCAATGGGGGACTGCATCCAAAACTTACTCTATGATGCTGCCGCTGACTAAAAGGTTGGCTCCGTGCATTGGGTTCAGCCTTGCGCATTCGCTCTTCGTGTTGTGATAGTCAACTTCCCGTTACCGAAGATTTTAGTCGAGGCGACGTATTGGTTTCGTGCGCGGTAACTGCTTCGCTTCCGGATTCGCCAGCCGGCTCACTCGCTGCGCAAGCTCCTGTGGCACCTCTGCGGGAACCTCCAGCCAAGAGTCGGCATCTTCAATGATTTTGTGTTGATTTGCTGGGTATAACTCAAGAATTTTGGCCGAGGGGCAATGCCGGCGGATGAGCGAGGCGTCCGATCGTTTGCTATCGGCAGAAATGGATTGTCCGATCACTGCAACATCAAAAGCATGTTTGCTGCAAGCAGCAGCGATCTCAGGAGGCTTGGCAGCCGTAACCACTTTATGGCCAGCCTCTTGAAGAATAAGCCTGCGTGTTTCCATGAGCGCAAGATCAGTGCCGGTGCAAAGAACCACAGCCATTCTTGTCCCTTCCATGGAGTATTGATGATAATCGCTTTAGGCCCTGTCGGGTTGCCTAAAGTCGGCGAAGTTGAAGCGTCAAGATGCGCCTCCGGATTCGAGGTTTATTAAATATTTCTTAACCAAGTTTAACCAACTCATTCCCACATCCAGGGTTTATGTGACCAAGCAAGTCAGGAGGGAAGCATGAAACGTCTCTTGAGCATTCTCTTTATCGGCATCATGAGTGTTGGGACAATGGCTGCCCAAGATTGGCGCTACCAGGACCGGGACACTCGCCGCGACATACGCAATGACGATCGTGATATTCGCCGTGATGAGGCCAAGATCGCGCATGACCGCGAAGAACTTCGTCGCGACCTTCGCCACCACAATTATGCCGCCGCCGACCGGGAGCGCGCTGAAATTCGCCGCCGATATCGCGACCTGGATCGCGACCGCGCAGATGTGCGCCACGATCGCCGTGAGCTGCGCCATGACCGTTGGGACCGGTATTGAAAAATTGGCACAGCGTGGCACGCCGCAAAAAAACAAATAACGAATTTGGTTCATGGTGATGGGATGAAGGGGAAGGGCGGCTGCTCGGCGGCCCTTAATCTTGCAACTTAGATTGCGGCTGAATTACTCGATAACGTTCGCCCAATCACCCAATGCAAGTTCTCTTCGCGAGGTTGCATGAGCGAGGCGGGCGGCCACCAGTGCGGGTATCGCGACCAGAATTGGAGGATCGCTCAATTCCGGCGGTCGAAGATGCAGCAGCAATTCTCCACCCATATGTTGATTGATGATCGCTGGATGCGCAGAGGCCCGCAAGGCTGAATCGTTGCGTAGATATACCAGCGGGTCTTCGGACCAGCGGAAACCCATGGCGAAGACATACATGGGGCGATCCGGTGCTCCATGCATGACAAAACGTCCCGGCTCGGTAAGCACAGCGCACTTAACCGGCCGCCCTTCGGGGATCGGACTGTCGAAAAGGCCGACGAAAATGAGTCCGGAAAAATCTGCCGGGGCCGTCACTCGTCCCTTGACATCATTCTGCCTGATCATTCCCAATATGGGTGTTTCGCGTCGCAGGGAACGCATGTCGGCCAGCACGCCGTCTTCCGGCAATCGGCGCAAATGCAATGGAGGAACTCCAACGAGCTTGGTGAATCGGCGAGTAAATGTGCCCAGGCTGTTGTAACCAGTTGCCAGGCATATATCAATGACCTTGAGTTCGGTATTGAGCAGCATTCGCTTGGCGCTGGTGAGCCGGAGCGCTCCCATAAACCGGCGTGGCGAGATACCAGTTGCCTGGCGAAAAATATGGTCCAGATGCGAAGAACTCACCATTGCCTTTTGCGCCATCGATTGCAATGACATGGGTTGGTCCACGCTTTGCCGCATGGCAAGGATGAGGCGTTCGACTGCTGTCTGTCTGGAAACTGCGGTTTCAGGACGGCAACTGGAAAATGCTAGATTGGTGCTCATGGATTTGGTTTCTACACACTTGCCCGTTCGCGCCACTGCAAAGGGCGAGTTCAATATATGTGTCGCCCAGCCTGCGAGCTCGACTGTTCATAGGCAAAAATTGCTATTGATTGGAGTTTTGGGGTGGAGACTTACCGCGGATAAGCACAACGTAGAGAGCCACGACCAAAAACCGGTTCACCGCAAAGGGCGCGAAGGCCGCAAAGGAAAACCAACAACCAAAACAAAAGCAAAACCCACCACGGAGGCACTGAGACACGGAGAAAAACCAAACCCGTTTTGGCCACGAATACACACGAGTTAACACGGATAAAAAACAAAGAACGGGAATCATTTTTTTTTGCGGACGGATTACATCATCGTGACCGGCACAACGTAGGGGAGCCACAACCAAAAAGCAAACCCTTGGAGACCTGAGACACGGAGAAAATCAATAGGGCAATGTCAACCGCAGAGAACGCAGAGATCGCAGAAGGAGAATAGGATTTTAGGACCAATTTAATCTGTGAGATTAAAGATACGATTTCAGAGCATGTTGTGGTCGAGCGAAAAGTTTATGGCAATTTTGGCATTTATGGCAATTTTGGCAATGGCATTTCCGGCAGGAGTCCAGGAGTCACATCCCGCCGGCACGCCAACAGCTATGCATCAACCGACCTCGACTGTAACGACCACCTCCTACACTCTTCCTCCCGATAAGCTCGAAAAATCCAAAGCGTTGTATACGACCTGGGTCAGCCTGCGGATCATCAGTTCAATCTATTCATTTTTTATTTTGTTGGCTGTGCTCTTTTTCGGGATTGCTGCGCGGTATCGTGATTGGGCCGAGTCGGTCTCCCGTTGGCGCTTTGTGCAAGCGATGGTCTTTGTTGCGCTGCTGATGATTACGATCATCGTTTTGGAATTGCCGCTCCGAGCCTACGGCCATCATGTCAGCCTGGATTATGGTCTTTCCATTGAAGGATGGGGGGCATGGTTTGTCGATCTCCTGAAGGGCGAAGCGCTTATGATCGGATTCGCGGTCATCATCGTGTGGCTGCTGACAACCATCATCCGCAAGAGTCCAACGCGCTGGTGGTTCTATTCCTGGCTGATCGCTGTTCCACTCCTGGGATTCGTTGTCTTCGTGTTGCCTTTGGTGGTTGATCCAATGTTCAACAAATTCAAGCCGCTGGAAAAGACGCAACCCCAACTGGCGGACGCTATTGAAAAGGTAGTCCAGCGAGGCGGATTGACGATCCCCAAGAGCCGCATCTACGAAATGGACGCGAGCCGCAGGTATACCACCCTCAATGCCTACGTGACAGGTTTCGGCGCCTCCAAGCGCGTGGTGATATGGGACACAACCATCCAAAAATTGCCGGCGCCGGAAACGCTATTGGTTTTCGGACATGAGATGGGCCATTATGTTCTCCATCACGTCATTTACGGCATGATCGCAGCGGCCGCCGGACTGCTGGTTGGTCTCTATCTGGTCTATCGGATTTCCGGTTGGATCCTGAAACTTTTCCGGCAACGCTCCGGCATCCGCGAACTTAGCGACTGGGCTGCCGTGCCGATGATTTTTCTGGTGTTTGGAGTCTTGAGTTTTTTTGCCGAACCGGTAGGCAATACCTTCAGCCGCCACATCGAACACCAGGCAGACATCTATGGCCTGGAAATAACGCACGGCATAAACCCAAGCTCAGAAGAGGTTGCTGCCCACACCTTCCAGGCCCTGGGAGAGCTAAGCCTGGATTATCCCTACCCGAGCAAAGGGGTTGTGCTGTGGTATTACGATCATCCTGCTATCGCAGATCGGCTGCGGTTTGCGCGAGATTATGATCCGTGGGGAAAAGGGCAAACACCGAAATACGTAAAGTGATCCAGCGGAAAACATCGCTATCGGACCAGAAATTCCAGCACCTCATGAATCCAGGGAAGAATCGTGTTCACGCAGGTTGCATAAGCGATGGACAGCAGCAGGAGAGAACAGAACCCGTAGTAGCTGTGGTTCACGGCCCGATGGGGCCGGCAATTGCCTTCCAGGAGCTTCTGCAGATGCGTCACCCGTACTTCCATCGAGGACCCTGCCGACGCGGGCAATAGATGGGACGCCACAATGGCGTCTTGCGCGAGAACACCATGTCCGAGGCGGCCTACTTTAATGAGCGCTGATGACAAATCCAGGACCGAAGCGCCACGGGCTAACGCGGCTTCATCGGCTGCGATCTCCGAGGCATTCATCCACTCAACATCAGCCTGGGGGTAGAGGCGGGTTATTCTCAACATGAACTGCTTCAGATTATCGAGGGATGTCACGTGCGCCATCTCGTGAATCAGGGCTGCCGATAGTTCGGCCGATGTCAGCGTAGAGGCAACTTGACGGCCAACATATATCTTTGGCCGAAACATGCCACTGACCGCCAGCAATATACCTGCATCGTCCACTTGGTAAACCGGGACGTCGATGCCAGGGATGCGGAGTCTGGTAGCCGCAGACTGCCATTGTTGCTGGACCTGCATCGTTGCCGAAATAAGACGCAGGCCACGAGATGCGATCACCACAAGCGCTAAGGTTCCCAGGATTGCCAGCCCCAACAGCGGAGAGCCCATCAACTCACTGGTGGAGCGAGGCTCGAACTTCAAGAATGAAGGGAGCACAAATCCAAATGTCACCAGAATGGCCAGCAACAAGGGCAGAGCGCGGATCGTGAACAGCAGGTTGGCGGCCAAGCGGGGAGGCACCTGACGAAGGACGGGCTTGAAGAGCCAAAAGCAAACCGAGCAAATCAAGCCGGCGCCGGCCATCACGATGAACATCACAGCCAGGCACAAGGCAACACAAAGCGTGTAAAACATGGCTACTCCGAGCGGCGTAGCGCCCGCCGTTTGGCTTTCACCAGTTGTTCGAGTTTGTCGAGCATCGCCCGGTCAGCTTCCGTTACCACATCTACGAAGCACGACAAGACCGCATTGCTTGGTTTGCCCTCATGCAGAACCATTCCCATAAAATGCGCCGTCAAGCGTCCCTGGTATTCCTCTTGGGTGAATCGTGGCGCATAGTAATAGGCTCGGCCGACTTTCCGGCGATCCAGCAGGCCTTTCTTGTAGAGCCGGTCCAGCGTGGTCATGATAGTGGTATAGGCGAGGCGGCCTGCAACCTCGGAGTGCAAGTCGCGCACGCTGATCTCGCCTCGAGTCCATATCCGCTGCATCAGCTCGGATTCGAGGCTGCCGAGCTGATCCACGGAGTATCTGGAATCTTCGTTTTGGCGTTTCGGCCACATATTGCGAGATAACTCTATCAGATTATTCGAACTTTGTTGCCGTTACCTCGATCTGCGTGCGTTTCTTACTATTGATGTCATCCAGGCTGGTGACCAGCACCGGCTTGCCTACCGGAAGCTGGATACGAAACACCTGTTTCAGTTGTCGTATGACCGGATCGCCTCCACGCCGCGGGTCTTCTTGCTGCTCGGGCAACGCAAAGTTACTCATTTCAACGGCGATGTTGGCTGTGAGCTTGCCTTCCACGTCTTCCAAAGTACAATCGAGGTTCAATCCTACATCGAGGTATTGAATTTGGCGTTCTTTGTCGTGTTCTGCGGTAGTGATCGGAGTGCGCATGCCTACTTTGATCGAACTGGGCCGTGACCGGGTATTCGCCGGTGTGGCAATTGCAGGAAACACATAGCTGCGTTCGTTGATTCTCTTCCCATCTTCGAGTTCATAGACTTTGAAGTTGAGCTTGTAGGCGGTTTCCGTTGGTTTAGGTTCTTGTGATGCTGGTTGCGCTGGTAGTACTGACACCAATGCGAGAACCAGCCAAAGTGGCATTAATTTTTTCATAATTCTCCTTATCGAGTGCTGTAATTGAAATCTGTTTTTGCCGGTGGTTGAGCCTGCATCAGAAAAGGTTCTGCGATCTCCGGAGGCTCGTCAGGATGGCTTTGTGAGATGACCTCATTCCTGGCTGTCCGCGCAAGATAACGCAAGAAAAGTTTTTCCTGATCTGACAAAGGGACGGGCGTGGGAAAGCGGTCGGGCCGCGTATCGGTTGCCACCATGACCAGTTCCTCGTGGCGCGCCGGCGTTGCTTTCTTAACCACGTGATGCGCTTGTGTGACTGCCGGAGCAGAATGATCGTCCGAAGGCCTGACTGCATGGGCAACCGGTGCTTGTGGAGGTTCGATCGGGCGTTTCAAAACAATAATGAAGAACAACGCGGTAAGAGCAACCGTTACCGATCCTACCCCGATCCACGTCCATATCCATTGCCAGGATTTCTTCTGGCTTGCCTGACCGCGCAGATTGGCGGTCACGCGTGTCTCCAGGCCAGGGCGCGGCTCCACATCGGAATAAGAGACGAGCAGGGAATCGAGAAACTGGTCGAGATTCCGGTCTTTTTCCTGTTCAGCCATGTTTCTTTACCTCCATCAGGACGGCGAGTTTTTCTTTGAGCAGTTTGCGGGCGCGCATCAACCGGGTGCGTACTGAACTCTCGGGAATCCCAAGCACTTCGGCAATTTCGCTGGAGTTCAACTCCTGTATCGTCGAAAGCTCCAGTGGATGGCGAAGCTCCTCGGGCAGCGCCGGAACAAGTTGCTCCAGCAGCCCCTTCAATTGTTCTCCGACGGCTTGCTCCTCTGGACCACGTCCAGGCGCCTGAAGGTGTTCCAGGAATTCCTCACCCACCCCCTCGTCGTTCAGGGAAATAGCATTCAGCGAAGCCATCGAGCGCGATGGACGCCGGTCCAAGGCCACCGTCCAGGCGATGCGCGCCAGCCAGGTCTTCACATTGCGCACATCGTTCAGCCGTTTGTGGTACTTCAAGACTCGCAGGAAAGATTCCTGCACGGCATCTTCAGCATCGTGATGGTTGCGCAGTATCGAGTAAGCGATGCGGAAGAGCATGGAAGTGTGCTGGGCCACTAGTGCTTCAATGGTCTCCAGTGGGGCCTCAGCCCTTGCCCTGCTTATTTCCAGAATCGCCTCTCTCGGAATTACCTGTCCGGCCATTTGCCTTCCTAAAGGTAAAGACATCTGGAGAACGAAAAGTGTTCTGATTTATTGCAGGGTTAAACAACAGCCATGAAATTTCTCTAGGAAGACTGCTGACTGGCTTTGGCGGACTGGCAGCCGGTCTGGCGCTAGTAGGAATTTATAGGATCCGTTTCACACTCTGTCTCGCGAAGGTAGAAAACCACCGTTCTTATCGCCCAGGACGTTGGGGTGTTGGACAACATCCGGGTTCACAGTAAGCGTTGACAGGTGTCGTTTCGCTGTTAATGACCAAGTCGCGGATCATGCTGACGATCTTGGGATGCGAGCCGGCTGTGCCTGCGCGTACCATCTTCATGCCCATTGCTTCGCACATTTCCCGTAGCTGAGTATCCAGGTCGTATAAGACCTCCATGTGGTCAGACATAAAGCCTATAGGACAAACGATAACCCGCTGCACTCCGGCTCCATGCTGCATGCGTAGATGATCATTGATGTCTGGTTCCAACCACCGTTGAGTTGGAGGTCCGCTTCGACTCTGGAAAACAAGCGCCCAGTGGCGCATCCCGCAGGCTGCCGCTACGTGCTCGCTGGCGGTTTCGAGCTGGCGAACATAGGGTGAGTTTTGCGCCATACTCACGGGAACGCTGTGCGCTGTGAAAACGACTTGCTGTGCATCCGGCAGCTTGGCCAGGGCGTCCCGAACACGCTCCGTCATTACTTCGAGGAATTCCGGCCGGTCATAGAAATTCGGCAGCTTCTCGACCACCATGTCGTCCACGCCCGTAGACTGCAATCCCTGGGCGATGTTTTCGCGGTATTGGCGGCAGCCTGAGTACGAGCCGAAAGCGGAGGTGGCCAGAGCTGCGGCCCGGCGAACGCCATCCGCATGCATTTGTTTGAGCGTGTCAGATACGAACGGATGCCAGTTGCGGTTGCCCCAATAGACCCGAAGATTCAGCTTGTGCGCCTGAAATTCGCGCCCGAGAGCGGCAATCAGGTCGAGATTCTGCTTGTTGATGGGGCTGTGCCCGTCGAAATGGTAGTAATGCTCCGCAACCTCGAGCATTCTCTCGCGGGGAACATTTCTGCCGCGCAAGACGTTGTCTAAGAAGGGCAAAACGTCTTCGTGCTTTTCCGGTCCACCGAAAGACACCACCAATAAGGCATCAAAGGAATTCATCAGCACCTTGATTTTACAATGTCGAGGCAAACCCGGCCACGAGACCCTTGGAACGAACAGACCACGCCGTTTTACGCCGGCTTGCTCGCCAGCAGACCCTCGTTATGATCCGCCCTCGCCGATCTTGTCGTCGCCGTTGAATCTACGCAAGTTCGAGAGAGTCATTTTGGGGAAGGCCCGGTGGCGGCATTTGCAACTGGAGGCTCTGGGGCGGTCAGGGTCATCTGCTGCAGCACACCTCCCTGCAGCACCCTTGCCGGCACAAAGTAGTTCTGGATACCCAGGTAAACCTTGTAAGTGCCGCTCAGGTTCTTTGCGGAGAATTCGATGGCGGTGTCGGAGGAACTTGCGTCGACAGTTGCGTCGGGTTTCCCGCCGGCCAGATAGACTTGATTCACCGCACCGAGGTTTCGGCCTTGGATGCGCCACATCTCATTCCCCGATTTCATAAGCATTAGTTCGGCTGGCATGAGCTGCTCTCGCAGGTGAGGCAGGTCAACAGGCGTATCCCCATCCAAGCAATTTGGCAAGAGATGAAAACTGTCGGGCAAAAGCCAAAAATACTCATAAGGAATTCTAAATGTGAGCTTGCCATCAGCGAATGAAAGATTAAATGGTGAACTTGAACACGAAGCTTGTTTCTTGGAATTGGGATCCTTCGGTGGTTCAACGTTCGGCTGTGCAAGGTTAGGTTCGCAGAACTCACCTTGATCAAAATGAGGCTGGAGCTGATTCGAGGTCTGCGCCTTAATAATTCTTGCCTTGGGTAGCAGGAAACGAAATTCATCCAGGCAGGCTGACTTGCCTGTCATCGGGTTCTTCACGTCCAAATTCTTCACGCCCAGAGTTGCTACCCACTGAGGTTTCAGGGGATCTCCATTCCTAAGTTCAGTGCGTATTTTATAGGTGGGTTCCGGAATGAGATCAGGATCTGGAGGTTTGATCTCTGCTGTACCCAATCCGTTCGCTCTGTTGATTGAGTCAACGTCCGCGTCGCCCCAAATTCCCGGCCGATCATAGTACGGAGTTTGGTCAACATAGATCTTGTAAAAGCTTGCGCAAGACAAGTCGTTAACGCACAGCTCTTTGATATGCTTAAGTGGCAACGTACATACTAACTGTCCTTTTTCTTGGCGGCAGTTTAGCGCCCAATGGGTGAGCTTATTGGCCGGATCTGGTACGTCAACTTCCATTACGATTTGTGCCTGATCGTGCAAATAAATCGGTTTGCCCTCGGGCGTTTTCTGGAAAGAAACCAGGCGGATGCTGATTGCGGTCACGTCCCCTATGTGGGTCGCACCTGGAGGCTTAATCTCATCTATATAGGCTCGAATTTGGCCTGGCCCGTAAGGGTTGGCGTAAAGGGGCTGGAAAGCGCTGGCGGGCAGATCACCTGGCTGGGAAAATGTCCATTCGCCAATCCTAACGTTTTTGGATTTTTGCGCTAAGCGTATAAGTTCCGCGGCGCCCTTAGCCGGATCAATCAAGCGTATGACCGGGAAATGGTCGGTTTGGGCAGTCGACCGCGCCACCCTGATCAGCAGGTTGTTCTGATCGGCAAGATACCATGTATCAGGGCCCAGGGCATCAGCTTCCAGCAAGCCGAAACGGGAGTTCTCCAAAGTCTTCCTTTCAACGTCATTTCCGGCTAGTTTGGCCGGTTTCTCTGTTGTCGTATAAAGACCTCGGCCACGCACATCGCGGACCCGCTTTAATACCTTATCATTTGCGGTGATTACGAGATTAGGATCCGCCACGTCCTTCAATGTGATTTGTATTACGGTATCGTCGGTGTTTGGAGGTAGAGACGATCCCGGCGAGCCGTCCAGATTTGCCGGGACTGCGGCATTTGGAGTTGGGGTTGGTGTTGGGGTTGACGCGGCGGCTGGTTTACCTTGGCTTCGTTCTTCGGTGTTCACCTGCTTCGTGGCATAAAACGGCACATAAGCAATTTCGGTTACTTCCGGCCCCAGACTGTCAGCGCTGTCAGCAGCAGATCTTGCTTTCGGTAGCTCAACCTTCACGGATCCCTGGCTAGTGGTCTTGACGCCCGCCCACCACGACAGTGGGTTCCAACCGGGATAGTGTTTTGCCCTCGGCAACCATTTCGCCGCTGCCTGCAATTGAATGGTGCACGCTGAATCCACGCCCTTAGGCGCCAGCAGGATCGCATAGGTGCTCCGCACGCCCGAGGCAACACTCTTATCGTAGGGAGCAGGAGCAAAGTCCCATCCGAAGGTGCCCTGCCCCGATCCAAAACCCGAGATGTAGTTTGATTGCGAAAGGCCGCTGCGCAAAGTTGAGTGGTCGTGTTGATAGGAAGCCGCCAGGCCCAGGCCTATAATCGTTTGTGCTGCTCCGGTCAATCCAACATGCGTAGTTTTCTGGAAGCCTTCCATAGTGTTGTATGCGGCGGCTGCGGGATAGACGTCATAGACGCGGAGATCCGTACAATCCGGTGCGGCCTGGCCCGCCTGGGCCTGCCACTTAGGGTTGGCGCTCCCGGCAAGAGATAGCTCGATGCGTGCAATCCGGTCGTCCGCTCTGCCGTTGGGCTGGAGGGTAGTATCAATCTCCATCAGATATATCGTCTTCTGAGGATCTCGCATCAAGTCGTCGTACATTGCTGAGAATTCCCGTGCAATGCGCTGGCGCAGCAGCTCAATCACGTTGTCCATCTTGATCATGGGAGGAAAAGATGGCTTGGCCAATTGTTTGGTCAACGCGTCTTGAAAGTTTTGCGGGAGCTGAGCGAGGCCAAGATTGTTATTACTCTTGGTAGTCAAGTCGGCGCTGGTTAAGGTAGATGCATCGAGATTTGCGTCTGGAATCGGAGTAACATCTTTGGCGTTGGCGATATCGCTGTTCACTGAATCCAGTTGCCCTTGCAGGGTTTTTTCTTGGTCCGCAAGGTTCTGCTTTTTCTGATCATCGCCTGGATCGGGGGGATCCTTCGCTGCCAGATCCGCCCTCTGCTTTTGGATCTTCGTGATGCTCGTGAACAACTCGCTCCGGCGGTTTTGCAGATCGTGGAGGTTTTGCTGGGCATTATTGAAGGTAGTCAGATTGTTGGCGCGCTCTGCTTTGAGTTTCTGAAGGTTAAATGCGTTGTTAACTCCCTGCGCTTGATTGTATTTCACTGCCACATCCAGAGAATTCTGTACCAAATCTATGACCACAGAATTTATTTCATTTGGGTCAAGCAGTTCCAGTGCTTGCACGGTCATGGAGTCCAGATCACGTGTCATGCCGTCCAGCACCGAGAACACTCGTGCGCTTTGCCAGACTTTCGGACAACCGACTGAGATTGTGGGACCATCGCTGCTTGCGCGCATCACAGCCGAGCAAGAATCCGGCAGTTTTGGATTGCTGCCTTTCTTGTCTTTTCCGTCTTTCCGGCCATCTTGATTACCATCGAGGTTCTGAGGTTGCTGGTTTTGAACTGCTGACCCAGCCGGAGGCTGCGGTGGTTGCCGCATGAGCAATTCATAAGCGGACGAAATCGGCGTAAGAAATGCAATACAAATTGCTGCAATGGAATTCCAAAATAGTTTTTTCATAACCTACCTTAGCTCGGGATGGCTCAAGTTATGCACCTGGGGGCCTGAAGCATGATTGCGCAAATGCTCCTATCTGAGGCCGCTGACCCAAAGAGCAACGCAATATTGCTTGGCTGTTTTAGTGTGAATATCACGCGGATTATAACTTTGAATTCGTATATCCAGAATGAAAAAATTGAATCACCGGCATAGATTTCCAAAAATCGTTCTGAATTGGGAATTTTGGTTTACAAATAGTTAAAACTGAGGTGACGCCGGGCAACGACTGGACAGGTTTCCTGCGAGTCCTTCTGAACAGTGTGAGCATCAATGATTGGTAGACCATCCCAAATGCACAATTTACGGTCATTTGCTCTGTTGATTTTGTTCATAATACGAATGGACTTCGAATTCGAGGTCTTAACAGCCAACCCGGGCCACAGTCTTTGCCCCCGCCCACCCCGAGATCTTCGCTGATCGTAACGTTTGGCAATCTGCTGATAATATGTTGGACTCGTCCCTCCGCGTTCGTCTTCTTTATGAATGAAGATTTGAAAGCCGAGGGCACATTTTGATGACCGGAGCAGAGCACAATCCGCTGAACCGCTGGCAGGACGTTACCGTCCGCCGTACTGAATTGGCTTGCCCGGCCCATTCACTCAAGATGATGACCAAGGCCGCAGCCAGCGAAGCCGATGAGGTGATCTTTGACCTCGAAGATGGCTGCGCGCCCTCACAAAAGGTTGAGGCGCGCAAGACTCTGGTTCAAGCGTTGAACAGCCTCGACTTCAAAGGCAAGATCCGGGCATTCCGTCCGAATGGAATTCGCACGAAATTCTTCTACCGCGATGTAATCGAGGTTGTGGAGGCAGCCGGCGCCAACACCGATGTAATGGTTTTGCCTAAGGTCCAGGAAGCTTCCGATGTGCTTTTCGCCGATCTGCTGTTGACCCAGATCGAGCAGAATATTGGACTGGCTGCTGGGCGCATCCGGCTTGAAGCGCTGATTGAGAGTGCGAAGGGAGTGCTTCATGCCGAGCAGATCGCCATGTCAACACGGCGATTGGCCGGCCTGATCTTTGGAGTTGCTGATTATGGAGGAGACATCGGTTCGCGGGAACCAGTACGCGAGCAGTTTAGTCTTTACCATTATCCCAAGGCCAAGACCGTGGCAGCCGCGCGGGCCGCCGGGCTTGATGTGATTGACAGCATTACACTGCAATTCCGTAACCTCGAACAATGTGAATACGACGCCCGCGAAGCTGCTCGTATGGGCTTCGATGGTAAGTGGGCCATTCATCCTGATCAGGTCCCGGTCATCAATCGGGTGTTTACGCCCACGCCAGAAGAATTGAAGCGCGCCGAGGAAATCCTAGAGCTATACCATAAAGCCGATACGGAATCCGGAGTCGGCGCTTTCGTCTATAAAGACGAAATGATCGATGGCGCCAATTTGCATATTGAATGGAGAAAGCTCGCAATAGCGAGAAAGGCAAATTTAAAATTGTAATCAAGCTAATAGCTGCTGGCTGCTAGCTGCTAGCCGGAACCGGAAAATCTTTTCCGGCTAGCAGCTAGTGGCCCGTAGCCAGCAGCTAAATTACGAATTAGAAATTGGAAATTAGAAATCCCCCCATGTTTCCTCTTGAAGGAATCACAGTCATAGCGTTAGAGCAGGCGCTGGCAGCTCCGCTTGCAACCCGGCATCTGGCTGATCTAGGTGCGAGGGTCATCAAGATCGAGCGTCCTGAGGTTGGCGACTTTGCTCGCGACTACGACACTACGGTGCGCGGAATGGCCAGCCACTTTGTGTGGGCCAACCGTTCCAAGGAATCCTTGACGCTCGATTTGAAGCATGACCAGGCCAAAGAAATCCTTGGGCGATTATTGGCCAAAGCAGATGTATTTATGCAGAATTTGGCCCCGGGCGCCTGCGAACGACTGGGACTCGGGACGAAAGACCTTCAAGCCAGATATCCGCAACTGATCATTTGCAATCTCTCTGGTTATGGCAGCACCGGGCCGTATCGCGACAAGAAAGCTTATGATCTGCTGATCCAAAGCGAAGCAGGACTGGTTTCGGTCACCGGCACCGAGGACACGCCCGCGAAAGTCGGCGTTTCCATTGCCGACACTGCGGCTGCAATGTATGCCTATTCCGGCATCCTCACCGCGTTGCTGCTGCGCAACCGGACAGGGAAGGGCACGGCGATCGAAGTTTCCATGCTGGAGGCCCTTGGTGAATGGATGGGCTACGCGGCTTACTATACTTCGTACGGAGGGATGCAGCCGCCGCGTACCGGGGCCAAGCACGCTGCGATTGCCCCTTATGGTCCCTTCGCAGCCAATAACGGCGATACCGTGTACCTTGCCATTCAGAACGAACGGGAATGGTCGCGCTTTTGCGAACAAGTGCTGGAGTACCCTGGCATGGCAAGCGATCTGCGTTTTCAAAATAATTCCAAGCGCGTGCAAAACCGCGCCGAGTTGGAGGAAATCATTCATGGCATCTTCCAACGACTCACCCGCACCGCTATCATCGAGCGGCTTGAAAATGCCCAGATTGCCTATGCGCGATTGAATTCGGTGCAGGAGTTTGTGGATCATCCGCAATTGGCCGCCCGAAATCGCTGGCGGGAGATCGAGTCGCCTGCAGGTTCTCTTCAGGCTCTGGTGCCTCCGGCCACCATCGAAGGCGTTGAGCCGCTTATGGGAGCTGTGCCGGCGCTTGGCCAGCACACTTACACGATCCTCAAAGAGCTGGGATTCGACGAGACAACCATCGCGTCCTGGAAGAGCGCAAAGATAATTTAAAGATGACTCAAGGTGAAACAGGATGACAATCAAACAAGGCTGGACTGGGCGCGTTTACGAAGACTTCGAAGTTGGTGACATCTACCAGCATCCCCTGGGACGCACCGTGCTGGCGGCCGATAACATCTGGTTTACACTCCTGACGCAAAATACCAACCCCATTCATTTTGACCACGCCTACGCGGCCAAGACCGAATTTGGGAAACCGCTGGTGAATTCCGCCTTCACCCTGGCCCTGGTGACCGGGCAATCCGTCATGGACATCTCGCAAAACGTGATGGCCAACCTTGGCTGGGATGAGGTACGACTTCCCAATCCGCTGTTTGAAGGCGATACCGTCTATTCGCGCAGCGAGGTCCTGGAAAAACGCGAATCGAAGTCACGCGCCAACGTGGGCATTGTCCGAGTCAAGACAACCGGGTTTAATCAACAGGGAACTGTGATCATCGAGTTCAAGCGGACTTTCATGGTTTACAAGCGCGGCCATGTTCCGCAAACCATGACCTTTTCGGAAGCCAAGTAGGAATGGGCTACTTCCATGAGTGCAATCACTCTCATTGCTAATTTCGTTGCAACTTCATCCGTGCCTGAAGTTGCTTTACTGCGCGCCCGCAATGCCTTTGTGGATACCATCGGTGTCACCCTTGCGGGCGCGGTGGAACCTGCTGCCCGTGTCGTTCAAAAGCTGGCCGCGTCTGAACGATGTGCTGCCCGCTGTCCGGTTTTGGGAACGGATCTCAGAACCAGCGTCACATGGGCCGCGCTTGCGAATGGTACTGCCGCGCACGCCTTGGACTTCGACGATATGTGTTTTGTCTCTCTGGCTCATCCCAGTGCGCCGCTTGTGACTGCGGCCCTGGCCGTCGCGGAGGAAATTGGCGCTTCGGGCCGCGCCATTCTTGAAGCTTATGTCCTTGGCTTCGAAGTCGAGGCCGTGTTAGGACGAGTGATGAATCCCCGGCACTATCAGCAAGGCTGGCATTGCACCTCCACTCTCGGCAGCATCGGCGCGGCTGCTGTGTGCGCAAGGCTTTTGGGGCTGGATGCGGCTGCCACTGCCAACTGTATTGCCCTCGCCGCTTCACAAGCATCCGGTCTCAAAGAGAATTTTGGCACCATGAGTAAGCCGCTCCATGCCGGGTTGGCCGCGCGCAATGGAGTCTTGGCCGCGCAACTTGCAAAAAATGGATTTACGGCAGCCGAGCGTGCCCTGGATGGTCCCCAGGGTTTCTTGCTGGCCATGGCTAGCGAGCGTAACGATTTGCTGGAGACATGCGCCAGCCTGGGACAGAGCTGGGAAATTCTCGAAACCGGTATCACGGTGAAACTGTATCCCTCCTGCGCTGCGACCCATCCTACCCTGGATGCGGTATTAGATCTGAGGCGCGAACATCAGTTGACCACGAAGAATGTCCAGGCTGTTGAAGTCGAAGTGGATTCAGTCACGCCCAACCTGCTGATCTATGACCGTCCAAAGACGGGTCTTGAAGGCAAATTCAGCATAAACTTCTGTATTGCCGCGGCCCTATCCGAGGGCCGAGTGGGACTAGAGACATTTGAAGATGAGTATGTCTGTTCTTCCCGCATTCAGGAGTTGCTGGCCCGCATCGTGATGCGTATGAATCCCAATTTGGGAAAGAATGCCCCAGCTTTAACTCAGGCTATTGTGACGATCCGGCTGGCCAATGGCGAAACTCTGCGGCGCGAAGCCAATGGGGCACGGGGGTACCCGGAGAACCCGGCCAGCGCGGAGGAACTGGGAACGAAATTCCGCTCTTGCGCCTTGAAGGCTCTTCCAACAGAGTTGGTAGAATCGGCGCTCTCCTGCCTGCACACCTTAGAACAGTTGGGCGATATTCGCGGCCTGACCAGGCAATTGGCGGGTGAAAGAGCCAAAGCTCTGCGCTGAATAAGTTGCTTGCGGCTGAATTTCTCTTAGATCAATTTAGGAAATACTGTGTCTTGGAGAAATTAAGGTGGAGAACGGCTTTTTAGGGCCGTGTTAGTTGCTTCGTGGCCATCGGGCTTTAGCCTAATGTCACTTACTTTGCGTGAGATGTCTCGTTTTCTGCGGCCCTATTCCCCCAAATGTCATCCTAAACGGAGCGCAGCAAGGAACCTCACAACTACAGCTATAATCGGCGCGGAGTGAAGGACCCCGAGCATGTTTAGGGCTTAATTACAGATACGAGGTGTTCTACCCGCGTTTATACCAAGAGGGTTCCGATGGGCTACCAGACTATTTACGCAAGACTTAAAATGCACATATTTCAAGGACTTCGGTCAAATACCTCGAATCGGCAATTTAGAGTGAAACATCATCGGGGTCCTTCACTCCGCGCCGATCATAACCGTAGTTTGTGAGTTTTTCACGCGCTCTGTTCAGGATGACAGGAAATAGGGCATCGCAAAAACGGAGCTTTTCTAAAAGTAAGGTGACATTGGGCTTTAGTCCCGGTGGCCGAGAGTTGGATTTTTCAATTCCATTAGTCATGGTCGCGATATATACCTTCGCGGGTTATTGCTTCTGGCGGCAGATATGGCAAATTCTCCGATCCTTTTGCAAGCGCGTCAAGCCTCGCTTCAAATTCTTCCAAGCTCATTTCCGGTTTGGGGCTTTTGATTGCGGCCTGTTTTTCCAGAAGCGATTGAAGATATGCGTTGAGTTGAAGGCCTTGGGCTTGAGCCTGGGCTGTCAAACTCGCTTCCACTTCAGGCAAAAGTTCCAAAGTAATTGTCATGGAGCATACTCCCAAACCTTGAGTCTATCACTCGGTGTGATCTATGTAATTTCACTTCTCGTAACTTCATTATAAATCCGCATCAGCCTCCTCAGCGCAAAAACGGCGGGAAAAACTCTTACCTCAATGCCTCTTCCACCTCGCTCAGCCAGTCCGGACGTTTGAGTACTTCGCGCGGTTTGGGCCCATCGGCCGCGCCTACAATGCCATCTCTTTCCATCAGATCGATCAGGTGAGCGGCGCGCCCGTAACCAATGCGCAGGCGCCGTTGCAACAAGGAAGTAGATGCCTTTCCAAACTCGATCACGAGGCGGACAGCGTCCTGGTAAAGCTCGTCATTCTCGGCTTCGCCATCGCCTTCGCCGGCAACTCCGGCTGTGCCATCCTTCTCTTCTTTCGGGGCCTCGAGGAATTTCTGTTCGTATTGCGCCTGGGCCTGCGAGCGCCAAAACTCGACCACGGCGTGAGTTTCCTTTTCTGTAACAAACGGGGCGTGGAGCCGTATGACCCGCGCCGATCCTGATGGCAGGTACAGCATGTCGCCTTTGCCCAACAGGCATTCTGCGCCGTTGCAATCCAAAATGGTGCGCGAATCTATCTTGGTGGCCACGCGGAAGGAGATGCGCGAGGGGAAATTGGCTTTGATGAGACCGGTAATCACGTCGACTGAGGGCCGCTGCGTTGCCAGCACCAGGTGAATGCCAACCGCGCGTGCCATCTGTGCCAGCCGCGTGATCGACTCTTCCACGTTGGATTGGTCGAGCATCATCAGGTCGGCTAATTCATCAATGATGATCACAATCGAGGGCAGAGGCTTATGCTCGGTTTCCTGATGCTCATCGAAAAGGTTCAGATTGCCATCTTCATCAAACAGTTTGTTGTACTGATCGAGGTTGCGGACGCCTTTTTCCGCCAGTACCTTCAAGCGCCGCTCCATCTCCCGCACTGCATTCTGCAAAGCATTCGAAGCCAACTTGGGTTCGGTAATGATCGGCACATAGAGATGGGGGACCCCCTCATACACGCCCAACTCCAGGCGCTTGGGATCGACCAGGATCAACCGCACCTGTTCCGGAGTCGATTTATAGAGAATCGACATGATCATGGCGTTGATGGCCACGCTCTTGCCTGCGCCTGTCGATCCGGCGATCAGCAGGTGGGGCATGGAAGCCAGATCGGCAGTAATGAGTCGCCCATTGATATCTTTGCCCATGGCCAGCGTGAGCTTTGATTTGTTTCCGATGAACTCCGGCGACTCCACAACTTCGCGCAGCCAGATCGTTTCCCGTTGGTGATTCGGTACTTGAATGCCAACCGTAGATTTTCCGGCCATGCGTTCGATCAAGATGCTTTCCGCGCGCATGGCCAGGCAGAGGTCGTCGGCTAAGCTGGTCACCCGGCTGTATTTGACTCCAGCCTCGGGCTTGAATTCGTAGGTCGTGACCACCGGACCAGGATTGATCTGCGTGATGGTCCCCGTCACATCAAACTCGGCGCATTTGCTGGTCAAGACATTGGCCAGCACTTTGAGCTCTTCTTCATTTACCGCCTGCTGGCCATCCGACTGGTGCAGCAATGAACTCGGAGGCAGTTTGTAACTGCCGGCAATCTTGAGTCCCAACGTCTTGGACTTGTTACCGCTGTCGGCGCGGGCGCCGATGGCAGGTTCGTCATTGGTCTTCTGGCGCGATAGTGCTGTCTGAGGCTCGGAAGGAATCTCGTATTCTTCGTCCATCTTCTCAACGGCAGTATTCATTGCGTTGGGTGACGAAGTGCGAGCTGCTGGGACAAACTGCGAGGCAGTAGCCACCGGCTTTTGATTCCGCTGTTTGGCCAATTCTTTCTGGGCCTTCTTCTTGGCCCTGGCCTCTCGCCAATTCTGGAACCACTGCCAGCCGGCAAAAGCGAAAGCAAACCGAGTTTCTATCCAGGCCTGTACCCGGCCAAAGGAAAAGGTAGTCGAGAGGTAGAGCGAAACTGCAATTACGCTGGCACAAACGATGTAAGCGCCGGCCAGGTTGAAATAATGCAGGAGCACGTCGCTCACAATGCGGCCCAACAAGCCTTCCACGGGAATCGCGTGCATCCATCGCCAGTGCCAGGGAAGCAGGCCAAGCAGGGCCGGGAAAAACACCATCAAGGTTGTAGCCCCGATTGCTTTTGCGCCTGGAGAGGAGACTTCACGGGACTTAAACCATCGTCCTGCGATCCATATCATGCCGGCCGGGATAACGAAGACCGAAATGCCAACATACTGCAGCCAGAGATCGCTGAGCATGGCGCCAAACAACCCGATCCAATTCCTCGCCGGATGCGAACTACCCGGAGTCGCCGCCGTGTTCAATGAAGGATCAAGCGGAGAATAGCTTGCCAGTGCCAGAAAAAGAAGCACGGCACAGACAAATATCAGGAACCCAATCAGCTCGTTGAGGCGACGGTTCTTGGTGGGCATGAAGACCCAGGAAAAATACTTCATCGAAGCGATTTTAGGCCAGGGCAGATAGCCAAGCTACCGCCTTCAGGCTGGTCGCAGAAGTTCCAGAGCACATTGATTATGTCAAAAAAAGCGATGCCAAGTCAGCTAAAAGCCGCCGGTATTCAATAAGGGGTATCAAAGTAGGTTCCGCGCGCCATAAATTACCCAATTATCAATTTACCCACTCACCCAATGAATTTCCCCGCCCACACCAACACTGCAATCCCAAGAATGATCCGGTAGATTGCGAACGGAGCAAATCCCCTATGCCGCACCCAATTCATGAACCAAGCTACAACACCCAGAGCCACGACAAACGAAACAACAAAGCCGATGATCAGCACAATCCACTCGTGTCCATTGCTGGGCATAGCTCCCAAAGCTGTTACGCCGGTTGTACCTTTCGGGTGCAAGGTGCGAAAGAGCGTGTAGAGGGTTGCAGCGGCCATGGTGGGCATTGAAAGAAAGAAGGAGAACTCGAGCGCCGAGGGGCGAGACATTCCCACCATCTGCCCTGCGGCAATGGTAGACATGGAACGCGAGGTGCCGGGAAAAACCGCAGAGGCGATCTGACAAATACCGATCCAGATCGCCTGCATGATCGACATCTCTTCCAGGTGTTCGGTTTTGTAGCGGCCTGCAGCGGGAATGCGTCCATACACCGCATCGACAATCCACATGATGATTCCACCGATCAGCAGAGAAGCGCCAATAATGTAGAGATTCTCAAGATTTGTGCCGATCTTTTTGGTCAGTAAGTATGCCGAGCCGGAGGTGACGACAAACGCGATCATAACCAAGGTGATGGGATGGTCGGTGAATGTGCGATTGCCGCGCTCACCACGGGGAAAGGTCTTGATGAAATTGACGATCCGGGGCCAAAAATAAATTGGAAGGCTGAGAATCGCCCCCAACTGGATCACAATCGAATACATCTTCCAGAAGCCGTTGGAAAGATCGATGCCCAGTAAAGATTCAGAGAGACGAAGATGCGCCGTGGAACTCACGGGCAAGAACTCAGTCAAGCCCTCTACAATTCCCAGAAATACAGATACAAGATAGTCGTGCAATGTTCCTCCAACCTGGATAATGTTTTGATTTTCAGATCACCCGATCACCCGATTCGATCAGCGTAACTGAACGGCGAAATTACTCTTCCGAGCTGCCATAAACAGCAACGTTCTGCTGCAACTTGTAGATCAGGTCCATGGCTCGAGGTTTCCAGTCTCCTTCAGCAGTGCGGCTGGCTATTTCCTGGGCTAAAGTGATGGCTTTTTTTCGGGCGTTAGCGCTTTTGTCATTTTCATTGTTGATCCGATAGATATCCACCAGAGTTGCTTGCCTCCATGCTGCGTTGTAGAGAGATTCCGCCGCTTTGGGTGATTGAGGATGTTCGTGAGCATATTTCTCGTAAAGATCGCTTTCCCGTTCCGGACATTTAGCCAGTCCCTTCCACTCGCCGCACAGCTTATTGTCAATCATGTCGTAAGCCGCCAGGTCCGCCCATTTGCTGTGCGGATATTTCTTGACGATCTGCTTCATGAACTCCTCGTCGATGGGATTGCGAGCATCAGGAGAGAGTTCGCGGGCCGAAGGGCGCGCCAGGATCTGCGATTTTTCCAATTGCCAACGGATATCTGCTGCCCGCCACATGGCTTCTCCGGCCAGCGGA
This sequence comes from Candidatus Angelobacter sp., assembly GCA_035939495.1. GTDB lineage: Bacteria > Acidobacteriota > Terriglobia > Terriglobales > Acidobacteriaceae > Angelobacter. Next base: position 37,645 of record DASZFU010000141.1, read on the forward strand.
GAATTGGGGAAGAATTCCTGCGTTCGGTAATAGAGGCGCATCGCATCCTGGGCGGCTCCTTTGCGTCCTCCACGCTCTTCGGCCTGTCGCTCGGAATCGACCGCCTCGCCAAACATAATCTCGTCGGCATTGGGCGTGGATGTTGTGACCACGACTTTGGCCGCCAGCCACCCCGTAATCTCCCGGACTTGTTCTTCATTCTGTACGAGCGTCACGAACACCTTCACCCAGGGCTGATTGCTGTCGATATTTGTCTTCTCGAGAACGACCAAATCCCGTCCCCGTTCCACTTGGGCAACCTTGCCTGAGTTGGCCCCCGGCAAAACATACAACGTGGCTTGGCGAATCACAGTTCCATGCTCTTTATCAGCAGCGGAGGCGGTGAAGGAAAGTGAGAGGAGGAAAAGAAACAAGAAGGTGAAGGCGTAGGGCTTACGCTCAATTTCTTTTGCTTTTGACTGCAATTTCATAAAAGTCACACATCGAACTTTGGATTTTCCGATCACCCGATCGCCCGATGATCCGATGAACCGATTGCCGAAGCCGATTCGGACTCCAAAATGCTCCGGAAAACCTGCGGTTCGACGTTGCCACCGCTCACCACAGCCACGGTTTTGTCAGAAACGGGAATCTCTGCCGGGTGAAACATAGCAGCAGCCCCAGTGACTGCACCGCTTGGTTCCGCCAGTATACGGGCTGAAAACAACAAATGTCGCATCGCCTGGCGAATCTCGTGCTCGCTGACTGTAATAATGTCGTCCACATATTTCCGGACATGCTCAAAATTAATTGGCCCAATGCTTTGGGAGCGCAATCCATCGGCAAATGTCTTGAGAGTGCTCTCCGCAGAAACCGATTGGATTTTGCCGGAGCGCAGACTGGCCTGGGCATCGGCCGCGAATTCCGGTTCGACTCCAATGACTTTTACCTTTGCGCCGGACTCTTTCAAAGCAGTCGCAATACCGCTCATCAACCCCCCACCGCCGATGGGAACCAGCACCACCTCAACATCTGCCAGGTCTTCTAATATCTCCAGCCCGATCGTGCCCTGGCCGGCAATGATTTTTTCATCATTGTACGGAGGAACAGGCGTCAGTTTGCGCTCACGTTCCAGTTCCTCTGCCTTCTGGATGCGCTCAGCGCTGACCGGTCCCACGGTGACGATCTCTGCCCCTAAAGCGCGAGTAGCCTCCATCTTTACCGGAGGGGCCGATCTCGGCATCACGATCGTAGCTTTAACATTGAGCGCCCTGGCCGCATACGCCACTCCCTGGGCATGGTTCCCGCTGGAGTGCGAGACCACACCCCGGCTCCGCTGTTCGGCGTTCAGCGAATAGATCTTGTTATATGCGCCGCGCAGTTTAAACGAACCAATGGGTTGAAGGTTCTCAGGCTTGACGAAGATGTTCCTGGCTTGGGGAAGCCTGCAAAGCACCAGAGGAGTTCGCACAGCAATTTTGCGCAACAGGGCTTGCGCCTCCTGAATGTCTTTAAGAGTCACCATATATGCTTTGAACTACGGGACTCCACTGTAGCATTTTTGTAGATGATGCAGCCGGCTGCACTAGCCCGCTGTCACGGGCTTGGTACTATTCGGTTGGAAACTAAGGGTCAGAGCGGGTACAGCCTCCCTGGCGATGGAATCAATTAGATTTTTCTTAGGCAATATCCAGTGATGGGCTTTCTCTCTGGGGACTCCGATGTTTTCCTCGTAAAAGAGTGCGGCTCCACTCTTAGCGTCGTCGTGGACTACGTTCAATTCAGCCAAGCCCCAAAACCGGGTGCGTACCAGCTTACGTTCGGGGTCCAGGTGATCGGTCTCCGCTTCTTTACCGAGCGCCTGGGCCTTGCCATACGCTTCCTCGGGCGAGTTGGCATAAAGAACCTTTACATCCCGATGGACAACGTTGCGGGGTTCACCCTCAACGGTGACTTCTTCGATAAGTTCGCCAATGTACCACCTGGGATCGCTGGAAGCTAGGCCGACCAAACCTACACCTCATTCCAAATTGGGAGCGATCATAATAATGCATAAAAGGGGCCGTATGGTTGTATGGGGAACAAAAAAGGCATCCACTCTGGCAACAATTAGGTGTACTTTCGACGAAAGTGCACCCTGTCAGTATCGGTGTCTAGCATTTGCTTGCGAATCGCGGGCCTTTAGGCAGACGTTCATTTTGCGGTAGAGATCAATAAAGAGGGCGGGCTTTACTCAATTCTCGTCCGGTTCAAGCAAGGCGACCGCACCGCTGTGTCCTTTGGGTCCTTTTTTGACTGGAACCCTCACTCCAGCATAGGGGGCGTGGGGTTCGGGAGGCTGGGCAGGGCGGCCAAAGAGTTTTCGCAGTTGGATGAACAGTTTCTTAAGAAAAGACATGGAAAAATTATGCTCTTGCCACCGTCGAAAAACAACCAAATAGGCTCTGCAATCTCCCCAACCGATTTTGTGCTTCGTGAAATCAAAGATCACCATGTAGAATATTGGGATTAGGTTCCAAGAGAGCAACCCCCGAATTCTAAGGCGCGTGATGTCCCGCCTGAGAAATATTTGCATTCCGAAGAGGAGAGGCCTAAGAACAACCGATGTCGTATGATCCGTATTCTCGCACCAACCAGCAGGTGCTCGACGGTGCGATCGTGGGAGTTGCGTTCTATTTAGCGTGCCTGATTGGCTATGACGGGAGTATCACGCTCTCCGGTTATCAGTTCTGGGGCTACCTTCTGGCGATCGTCTCAGGCCGCTTGCTCACTAATTTCTTCTTTGGCCTCCATCGGATTCAGTGGCGGTATATCGGCTTGCAGGATGCCTTTCGCACGGGCCGGTCTTACCTGGCTATTTCCCTTGTCCTTTTGTTGATACAAGTTCTGCTTCCGGCGAAGGGAGCAGTGGTCCGCCTTCCTCTCAGTATCGTTACGGTTGAATTGTTGCTTTCTTCGGCAGGCGCTTTGGGTATACGCGCCTTGCGGCGTCACATCTACGAGATTCAATCCAAGCGGCCTCGCGCTCTCAGAAAAGGAGAGCAGCGCCGCTTGCTTTTGATCGGCGCAGGCTTGATCGGGGCTAACGTTGCCCGGGAGATGGCTACCGATCCTTCCGTGCGAATCGTTGGCTTTCTGGATGATGATCCCAGCAAGATCGGAAGCTTCATTGGCGGAGCCAAGGTGCTTGGGCCAACATCATTGCTGGCCGAGATCGTGCGAGTCCAAAAAGTTGATTCTGTGCTGATCTGCATTTCGCCTGGAGCGAGAGGCTCATTCAACCGTCTGGTGGCCCTGCTCGATAGCCTGCCGGTCACCAGCAAATTTCTTCCCACCATCACAGAAATTCTCAATGCAAAAGATGGCCTTCATCTGTCGCCCGGAGACGCCAAAAACAACGGAACTAGCGCCAACGGCGTGCGCCGCCTGATTTCTCAGGAGCCGGTCGAGGTGCAGCGTACCAGTATTAGAAATAAGACCATCCTCATCACCGGCGGCGCGGGTTTTATCGGCTCCAATCTGGCGGAGCGCTTGGCTAAGGATAATGAGTTGATCCTTTTCGACCGCTTTTTCCAGAACCAGCCCTTGATGTTTACATCGCTGTATAACAATCCCAGGGTGCGCAAGGTCGAAGGCGACATCCTGAACGCGAAAGCCCTGGGCGATCTGGCGTTGGAGGCGGATATAGTCGTCCATGCCGCTGCGATGGTTGGTGTAGGCCGTGTCTGCACTTATCCCCGGGAGACCCTGGAAACCAATTTCGTCGGCACCTTGCAGATATTAAAAGCCTTGGAGAAAAGCTCACGCCTCGAGCGCTTCATCTATTTTTCAACCAGCGAGGTGTTTGGAGTGAACTCCTTCAACGTGAACGAGGAAACTCCCACTGCCATTGGTCCCGCAGCCGAGGCCCGCTGGAGCTACGCCATCGCCAAGCTGGCAGGTGAGCACTTGGTTAAGGCATATCATTGCCAGGCCGGATTTCCGGCCGTGACCGTGCGACCGTTCAATGTCTTCGGACCACGGCGTTTGGGAGCTCACGCCATCCTGAGCTTCGTTCTCAATGCCTTGCAAGGGAATCGAATCGAGGTACATGGAAACGGCTCTCAGATTCGATCCTGGTGCTACATTGATGACTTTTGTGACGCCCTGATGGAGATGCTTGCCCGTCCCGCCGCCGTGGGAGAGGACTTCAATGTTGGCAACCCCCAAAACACCATCACGATTTACGATCTGGCCCGCATGGTCCTTGAAGTAACCGGCCGAACTGTTCCAATCGTGCGCATCGAGTCGCCATTCCCCGATATCGCGCTCCGCACTCCATCTCTTGAGAAGGCCCGCCAGATTCTCGATTACAAGCCGGTCTACGACATGCGTCAGGGCTTGCAGCTAACTGCAGACTGGTATCGCAAAAATCTCGACTTCTTTGTGAAAAAGCCGGCAGAAGCTTCGGTGGGGCGTTAGACAATCGTCCATCAACTTCGAGACATGAATATAGGTGTGGAATCTTGGATCGAAATTGCCGAGACTGCAAAGGCTGGCAATCCGGATCGGGAGACATCGCTCCGTAAGCTGCTCGGCTACGTTAAGCTTGCCGATGGTTGGTCGCTGGCTGTGAAAACAGTGCGGATCGAACGAGGCTGCTGGCAGAACGATCCTAAGAGCCCATGGGAGAACACCTACGAAGAGGAGGCCCCCAAACCGTTATTGAAGGCGTCCCGCGACCTCCGCATCGAAGCGGCTCAATTTGTTCCTAAGCTTCTGGAACGGCTCGAAGAGCGAGTCGCCGAACTGATACGGTCAGTTGAAGAGGCAGATGCAAGACTGAAGCAATTTGAGCGTGGACCAGCGGCTCCCCGGCTGAATCCCGTGTTGCAGTGGGTATGTAATGTTTGTGGGGACCGGCTTCAGAGTCCGCGAGAACGCTGTCACTGCCCTGCGATTCGTACCGAAGAAGGAGGCGAGATCAATCCTCCGCGCCAGAGCGTGCCGGAAACTCATGCCCAAGGCGGGATACGCAGGTGGAGAGGCAAAGTACGTTGGGAGGGCAACTTGGACAAGTCACGCTTGGGTCGCGTGCGAGATTAATTTGGCCGTTGTGGTTTTTCAATTATCCACTTACCAAATTACCCAATTGCCAAATCCAGGTTCACCAGAGCTTCCACCCATTCAGCGGCTGATACCGGATCTCGATTCCGGCGCTCACGTTGGATTTTGGAGTAGGCGAGATAGCCGGAAATGCCCAATGTTCATATTGCGCTGAACCGCCGAAGATCAATCCACCAGCCCTGGCAAACGTGGCGCTGGCTCCATAGTCTTGCAAGTGCCCGCCCTGGATAAAGAGTGGATTCACCTTCTGGTTGCGATAGTGCAGTTGAATGTTGCTCTGAGCGGAAAGATGATAGGTAGCGAGTGATGTCACGCCACGTCCTTCTCGTCCGATCCAACTCCCGATGATCTGCCCGTTGTTCGTGTAACCGCTGCGGAAACGTGTATTGAAGTACTCCGTTCCAGCGTCCAATCCAAAATCGAGATTGGGTATGTCAGTGAACACGCCTTCAATACGCACATCGAGCGCAGGAATTCGCGGCATCTTTGGCATGTAGATGCCACCACGAAAGCTCGATTTTCGAGGATAAGAAACTGGAGAAAACTCATCTTCTGTAAACGAATCCCCATAGAGCGTGAGCCAATCTCGTATTCCCGGAATGCGGTAGGAAAAATCAAAGGCCGATCTTCTGTCACCGGGGTCTTTCGGTGATCCCGCAGCGGCATTGCCGCCACCATAAGACCGCGCAAAATTACCAAGAGTAAGCGGGAACCCTGGCCCTCCAAACAGCGTTGTAAGCGAGAAAGAGAATTCAAGGTTGCGCGTCGGCTTAAAGGAAAATTTCTCACCGTGCAGATAGGTATGCGGTGTAATAGGCGGACCAAAAACTCGAATATTTGTGCCGTCGGCGTTCTGAAGAAAGATGAAGTGTTGACCATTGAGCTGGCCCCAAACAGTTTCAAAACGGAGCGGTCCCAGGTAGTGAAAAATCCATGGCAAAACAATGGGAGTAGCTCGCGAGAAACGTAGCAACGGCAGCGGTTCGGCATTGGTGCTGAAAAGAAACGGCGAATCTGCTCCCGGACCCCACCACAATGCCTGCTTCCCAAACGAGATCACGTTGTTGTGAAAATTAAGCGAGACATAGCTTTCAAGAAACCGGAAACGGTTCAGCGAACTGGTGCGTTGTGGAACAGCAAATGGTGTGTCATCGGCTTTCGCAATGGCCTGTAGCGTTGAAGGGCCTTCTTGCGGCAATGTCCCTGCGTGCTGATATTCGCCACGCACGTAAATAGCAAACGGCCCGGCAATCGTACGCTCGGCGAATCCACTGATCAGGTTAGCGCCGTTGCCAAATGGCCTGCCAAAGTCATTGACGATGGTTTTGGCAAAGTGATAATCATCTGCCAGCGGCTGTCCGCCCAGCCCCCCTGCTCGAAGATAAAGCTCTTCGATGCGTGCATCGGAGATCTTGTCAAATCCCTCAATCTCCGCCGCGAATTCCTGCTGCAGGACCTGATACATGGCGTCGGTGCTTGCGCCGGCGGTCACGATCTCCATCTGATCTCCGGCTTCCTGCACCAGTCGGGCACACTCTCCGCGCGTCCAGGGGCGCAGGCTCGGTATATCAGTGCCAATGAAGCCCAGGGCCGCAAGCCGATCCAGCGCCGGATAGACCCAACTATCGAGCGGTACGTAAGTTGCTCCCGACGCGCGTATCACAAATTGCTCTTTATCGCGGACAAACGTTCCGATGTTCGCGCCCGGCAGATCCTTGTTGTGGTGGGCCGCATAAACCTGGCGGCCGATAAGGTATCCGGCGACGCTACCCACAAAAATGTCGGATGGGAAGTGGTCACGGCTGGTGATGCGTGAAAGAGAAACCGCAGAGGCAATCCCATAAGCCGCCGTTTTGATCAACGGATCGGGATACTCATGTGCAATCACACTGGCGATGGACCACGCCGCTATAGAGTGTTCGGAGGGAAACGAAGTTCCTCCCTGAAAGAATCGGCCTCGGACATTCCCCGAAGGCCTCTCCCTGCCGGTAATCGGCTTCAGTATTTCAGCGAGGATCAAGCCGTCGATGGCCGCTTCCGAAGACAACACGCCAGTTTCCCGTGCATGTTCATTTTGCGTCACCCGGCCATAAAGGTAGAACCCGGCCCCGCCGGCAACCAGCGATGCAACTCCGGCATTGGCCAGGTTCCGGCTGTTGGAGATGATCGAAGGATTGCGAGGCAGTTGCTTCGCGACATTGGAATCCGTGGCAAACAGCCCGCCGCTGATTGAAACGAAAGGAATGAGCCAGGGAAGATGGTCTTGACGGATTCGCGCCGGACTGGTCCAGATGGCCTTTTGATCCGAGAACAGGTTCCGCAGATATCGTTCCCCGAGCGTGTTGTCCTGATCCGGAGGTGTTTGGACTGCGGCGGCCTTAACAGTCGCCGACAGCAGCAGGCTTATGATTACCGAAATAACAAAGGAGTGCTTGCGATTTATGCGGTCGGTTCTAAAATTCATGGGATGAGCTTAAAAATAATAATTCGATCATCATACTAGGTTCAAACCTGTAGAATCAGAAAGTTGCCGCCCGCCTCAAGAGGTAATTGAACCACCATGTTTCAGAAATACACCGAAAAGGCCCGCCGCACTATTTTTTTCGGACGCTTCGAGGCCAGCCAGCTTGGAAGCCCCTACATAGAATCCGAGCATCTGTTGCTGGGCCTGTTGCGCGAATATAAGGGACTGACTCAACGTTTTCTGAAGAATGCCGGCGCGACCGAGTTGATTCGCAAACAAATTGAGGATACCGCGGCAGCCGGAAAAAAACCGCCGATTTCCACTTCAGTGGATCTGCCCCTCAGCAATGAGTGCAAGCGTGTTCTGGCTTATGCAGCGGAAGAGGCGGAAAGGTTTTCGCATCAGCACATAGGGTGCGAACACCTGTTGGTCGGGCTACTTCGTGAAGAGAAATCGTTGGCCGCGGAAATTCTGCGGCGCTGCGGCCTCAGCGAATCGGTTGTACGCGAAGAACTGGCCAGGTCAACCGGCGCCTCCTTTTCTCCTGCTTTGGAACACGCCGGAGAAACAAAATCGTCTTTGGAATTTGGCCCTGATCTGGTGGCCCAAGCTTCGAACGATCAACAGCCTCCGTTAGTTGGACGTGAGACAGAACTGGAACAACTAATTCGCATCTTAGGGCGATTCAAGAAGAACAATCCGGTTTTGTTGGGCGAACCGGGGGTAGGGAAGAGAGCTATCGTCGAGGGGCTGGCGCGGCTCATTGCCCGGGGTGAGCTGCCTGCGGGGCTGCGTTACCAATCTATCGTGGCGTTGGATCTAGCCATGGTTATCTTGAATGCACGGGACCGCGACCGCTACCACGAATTCATGCACGAACTACTGTATGGCCCCCCTGGTGCACTTTTCCTGATAGAAGGACTGGAACGCGTAGCTGGATCGGGAGTTTCTGGTAAGTCTCTGGAGATTGTCCACATCTTGAAACCGGCGCTCCTGCGTGGGACGATCCAGTGCATTGGCATCACAACGCCCACGCGATACCCCCGGCTTCTCGAAGCCGAACCTTGGGTAGAGAGATGCTTCGAGCCGGTGGCGGTTAAGGAACTCAGCGAAGCAGAGGCGCTCCAGGTTCTGCTCGCGACGAAAAAACGATATGAAACCTTCCATGGCATAACGTATACGGAAGAAGCGCTTCTGTACGCGGTATTTCTCTCCAATGGCTACGTGGTGAATCGTTCTCTTCCAGATAAAGCCCTCGACTTGATCGATGAGGCTGGAACCTGGATGAAATTGAATCAGCCCCAAGTGCCTCAGGAAGTAAAAGATTGCCAAAAACGGCTGAAGTTTGTAACCGACCGCATGGAGAGTGCCGTATCAAATCATGAATTTGAAAAGGCCCGATTCTATAGCGATGAGGTCCGCAAAGAACAAGAAGCCCTGAATCTGCTGCGTGAAAAACACAAGATTAACGATGTCAGCGTCGTTACCCGCGAGACCATTGAGGAGGTGATCTCCCGCCGGACAGGTATTCCCGTAAGCGCCATCCGAAAATCCCGCTTAACCGAACCCCAGGCTTGATAACTGGGCGTTCCCGCCGCACAGCACCACTGCCACCCGTTCGCCAATCTCGGGCTTGAACCTACCCGATATCAGCGCCGCCAGGGCAGCAGCCCCGCCTGGCTCAGCCACCATTCTTAGTTTGTGCCACAGAGTCTGTTGTCCTTCGCGAATATGGTCGTCCGTCACCAGTACGACCCGCTCAATGTGCTTTTGTGCAATTGGAAACATCAGTTCCCCGACACGCCGCGCACCCAGCGAATCTGCGGCGATGCCGCTCACCTGTACGTCGACGGGCTTTTGAGCTTCTAATGCCTTGTACAACGAAGGAGCCAACTCCGGCTCAACCCCAATGACCCGCACCCGGCCTTGGCACCAGGCCGCGACACCGCCAATCAGTCCACCCCCGCCTACAGCAATCAGGATGGTATCGAGTGCACGGACCTGTTCTTCGAGTTCCATGCCCAACGTGCCCTGTCCAGCGAGCACTCGCGTATCGTCATAGGCATGAATGCTCAAAGCCCCAGTAATGTTTGCTCTTTGCTGGCTGGCCGCCAGCGCGTCGGCATAAGAGTCGCCGATCACGTTCACCTTGGCTCCATATTGCCGCAACCGCTCGACCTTGTTGGTTGGAGAAATCGTCGGAACAAAGATCTCGGCCGCGATGCCTAACCTTTGCGCAACGAACGCCACAGCGGCTCCGTGGTTTCCTCCGGAAGCGGCAATCACTCCAACAGGGGGAACAGAAGAACTTAAAATGAAGTTGAAGGCCCCACGTGGCTTGAACGACCCAGTGTGCTGAAGAGACTCGAGCTTAAGATAAATCTCAGCATCAATGCCAAACGCGCCTTTTTCCATTGCTATAACCGGCGTGCGTCGGACATGACCATCAATCCTTAGGGCAGCCCCTTGAATGTCTGCTGGGGTGATCATGGCCCTATGCTTTCGTCAAAGTGAAGAAGAACGTAGATCCGTGGCCAACGGAACTCTCGACGCGCACCGTGCCGCCGTGATTCAGGACGATATGCTTCACGATGGCCAACCCCAGGCCAGTGCCGCCTGTTTCACGTGAGCGGGCCTTGTCCACTCGATAAAAACGCTCAAAGATTCGCGGGAGATGTTCGGAAGGAATCCCCGGACCGGCATCTCGCACGAAAAACTCAACATGGCTGCGCTGTTCCTTTGCGCCCAGGACAATATGCTTTCCGCTTTGAGCATAACGAAGAGCGTTGCTGATGAGGTTGGCCAGCACCTGCTGAATGGCGTAGGCATCCGCCATGACCGGCACCTCGGGCACTGGGTCAATGGAGAGCTGCACGCCCGCAGCACGCGCGCTCTCCTGCAATGCCGTGGCCGATTCCTCCAGCATTCGTTTCGGCAGATAAGGTTGCAGATCGAGTTTTTCTTCGCCTGATTCTACCCGCGCCAGCACCAGCAGGTCTTCTGTCAGGCGGCCCATGCGTTCGGCGTTTCTTCTGATGATCTGCAGAAATTCACGAGTGTTTCCGTTGACTTGTTCGTCGGAATCCAGCAAAGTTTCGGCGTATCCGCGAATGGAGGTCAAGGGGGTGCGCAATTCATGGGAGACATTGGCGATGAAATCGCGTCTGGTCTTTTCTACACGCTCGATTTCCGAAATGTCGTGCAGCACGCTCACGACCCCTCCGTCGGGCAGAGGCTCGGCAGTCACCGAGAAGGCTTTCATGCCTAACAGGGCCGGCACAATCGCACTCTCGCGCCGGCGCCTATGGAGGGCCGCTTGCAGCGCATTCAAAAAATCAGGATGGCGCACGAGTTCAATGACCGGAGTTCCCATGCGAACCGGATGCCGCACCAGGTCGGCCATGGCATGGTTGGCCCACAAGACTTTCATCTCGGGCGAGACTGCGATTACCCCGTCATTCATGCTGTTCAGCAGAACTTCAAGCTGCGCGCGGCTTTCTTGCAGGGCGGCAAAATTTTCTTCCAGGCGGCGCACGCTGTGGTCGAGGGCAATGGCGACCTGCCCAATTTCATCGTCGCCGGTTTCGGAAATGCGCGCGGTCAAATCCCCTTTGGATACCCTATCAGCAAAGAGGACGATGCGTTTTAATCGCGTAGAAACAGCCTGTGCCACCAGCACAGCCAATAGCAAAGCGGCCAGCAGCGCTAGCAACGAAGCCGACAGGAGCGTGCGGCGGATTTCTCCCAGGTGGACCTGAATCAAACGCAGCGGATAGGCGAGCCGCACGATTCTGTCTCCGCTGGGCGCAGCTACATAGAGGAACTCCTGGTTTACGGTGCGGCTCAAACGGGTGGCTATTCCCTGCTTGCCCTGTAAGGCCGCGGCCACCTCCGGCCTTCCGGCGTGATTTTCCATGGTCTTAGGATCGGCTTCTGAATCGGCCAGCACGGTGCCATCATGGGCAATGATGGTGACTCGAGTCCCAGTGAGGCGGAACTCTTCAGCCGCCATCTCGGGCAGCGAATGCTGCCGGTCGTTTTGGACACGCAACACCAATCTCTCGACGTTCTGAGACAAAGTGCGTTCAACATCGTTGCGCAGCGAATTCTCCCAGGTGCGGCGTACGCTGAAATCGATGGTCAGGGTAGCTATGAGAATGACCGCTGTAAAAGCAGTCACGGCTTTCAGAAAGATCCGGCTCTTCACTTAGGAGCCTCGTACTTGTAACCCGTGCCCCGAACGGTCTTAAGATAGACAGGGTTTTCTGGATCCTTTTCGATTTTTTCACGCAGTCGTCTTACGTAAACGTCCACCGATCTGGGTGTGACAAAAGAAGTTTCGCGCCAGACTGCATCAAGAACCTGGTCGCGGGTAAAGACGCGTCCAGGATGGGTCGCGAAAAAATGAAGCAGCCGAAACTCGGTAGCAGTTATGTCGACCTGGACGCCGCGCACGGTCAGGGTCACAGATTCGCTATTCAGTTCATAATCGGGAGTCGTGATCGTGGTGTCGACCGGTTGCTCCGAACGGCGCAAAACGGCTTTCACGCGCGCCACCAATTCTCTGGGGCTGAAAGGTTTGGTGATGTAGTCATCTGCGCCCGACTCCAGTCCTTTGATCTTGTCGTCTTCGCTGGCTTTTGCGGTAAGAAAAATAATGGGGGTCAGGGCATGTTGCTTGCTCTCCCGGATCTTGCGGCATACCTCCAGTCCATTGATCCCGGGCACCATGATGTCCAGCAAAAAGAGCTGTGGCGAAGTCTCGCTCGCCAAAGCCAGGGCCTGCTCTCCTGAAATGCAGGTGTGGATGGAGAAGCCGATGGGCTGAAGATGATAACGTACCAGGTTTGAGATGTCGGTATCATCTTCCAGAACTATGATGGTTTGTTTCACAGAAAATCGTTGGCCTCGACTTGGAATTTTATCAGTGTTCCCTGTGCTAGTATGAATCGTGTGGCCCCACGGTTAACTGCATTTAAACCTCTTCTTGTTCTTGTTGCTTTTGTCGCATCTTTTCTGGGAGCCGACGGCTCGTCCTCCAATGCGCTGCCTCCTGTACCACCGGCTGTAGAAACCATCACGCCTGCGGAACTGCGCATGCACCTCGACTTTCTGGCCTCGAAGGAACTGGGCGGACGTTACACTCTGGCCCCAAATTTCGCCGTTGCGGCCCGCTATTTGGCCAGCCACTTAAAGGCTTACGGGTTTCGCGGAGCGGCTCCAGATGGTGATTTTCTTCAGTTTTTTGACGTGGCTACAGCCAAGGCCGATTCCACCAAAACATCGCTTTCCTGCACGATCAAGGACCAAACCTCAAGCTACAAACTTGGCGACTTTCTCATGCCTGGATTGGTTTCTGATATCGATGTGCAGGGACCAGTGGTGTTTGTAGGGTATGGTCTCTCTTCTACTTCGCAGAAATATGATGATTACGCCGGGCTGGATGTGAAAGGGAAGATCGTTTTGTATGCTCCCGGTGTTCCTGAAGGCGTTGATCCTTCCAAGTTGGGCGATCAGGAGCGAGGCGAAAAGGCGGCCCACGCTCATGGTGCGATTGGGGTGTTGGCGCTGCCGGCAGAGCGCATGTTGAATCGTTTCCAGGGCAAGGGTTTCAAAGAGCGGAGTGCCGAGCGGGAATTGATCGGATTAGCCAATGACAATGTTGCCCAAGGCATTCCATTGGTTGTGCTCGGTCCTGATCCAGCCGAAAAACTCCTCGCATCTGTGGCGCTGGATTTGAAGACAATCAACGAGATTGCGCATAGTCATGGGAAGCTCAAGCCACAAGCCCTGGAGGCCTCGGCCCACCTCATGGTAGATCTGAAGAAAACCAAGACCTTGACCCAAAACGTCGCCGGCATTCTCGACGGAACGGATCCCGAGCTTAGGAAAGAGTATGTAGTTTTCAGTGCTCACTACGACCACTTGAAAACCAATGATCAGGGTCAAATCTATCCTGGAGCGGATGATGATGGATCAGGAACGACGGCGGTACTGGCGATCGCTCATGCCATGTCGTTGAGCCATCCCAAAAGGTCGGTGTTGATCATATTCCATGCGGGAGAGGAATTGGGTCTCCTTGGCTCAGAGTACAACACAGACGTCGCTCCGGTTGTGCCGCTTGACAAGATGGTTGTCGACCTGAACATCGACATGATTGGGCGGTCCAAACCTGCAGGCGATACGAATAAGGCGGATGAACACCTGACCGATGCCAATACTGTATATCTTGTCGGCTCCAACCGTATCAGCCAGGAACTACACAAGCTGAGCGAAGAAACAAATAATGACTATCAGAAGCTCAATCTCAACTATTACTACAACGATCCCGAGAACCCGGAGAGGATCTACTATCGCTCCGACCATTGGAATTACGCCAAGCACGGTATCCCAATCATTTTTTACTTCGATGGTGTCCACGCCGACTACCACCGAACCACCGATACCGTAGATAAAATCGACTTTACCAAATTGTCGAACATCGCCAAACTGGTTTTCGAAACCGGCTGGCGTATCGCCAATCTGGATCACCGCCTGGCCAACGACGCCAAAAAATAATCATTACGTCCAAAAGTATCGTCCACATCGTCCACGAAAAGGCCCTGGCAGGTCTACAACCAACTCTAAAATGCTCTGGCCCCAATACCGTTCACTATTCCCTGATTTTGACTTCATCTGTCCCATAGAGAGCGTTCCACAAGGTCCGGTTACTGTTCCTTTCGAGATTCTCCCTCGCCCTATCCAACGCGGCGGAAATCAGGTCGCCCCAGAGGCCTAGCTCCGTCCCGCATGAAGGACAGGTAACAACACACCCATCGGCCGAATTCCCCGGCATTGAGATGCTGCTGTCTCCGCATTTTGGGCAGTAAAGCATGGTATTCATTTCAAAAAAACCTTGAGCTCGCTGATCCCGGCATCGCTCGCATCGTCCATTTTCGTTCTCGATGCTGGAAGAAAATCGTCGCCATAAGCATCCATGACGGTATGGAGGCGGTCAAAAAACGATCCTTCCTGGCAAGCAGGGGCTGACTTGGAGACCTGCTGGTTCTGAGAAAGAGCACGGAGCATCTCTGTAGCGCGGAGTAAATGCGTCGTCTTGGCTCCCAAGTTTTCCGCAGGACGCCTCGACATTTCTTCGATATAGGACCAAAGGGCCGAGCGTACCTCGTCAATAGCTCCCTTAAAGTCCACCAGGAAGTCCATCACATCGGCCTCATCAAAAATCGAAGGAGCTTCTTCCTTTGTGGGATTCGAACCAAGTTGATTAGAAATCTCAGCATGTATTGCCTGGAGTTCTTCTGTGATTACTTTAATTCTTTGAAGCATAAGTAAAGCACCTTCCCCCTCGCCCCTTAAAGCATTTTTAGATTCGCGAGACAAGTAACAGGCATGACATTCAGTCGTGCCGAAAAAGGCTTGGCCGAAAAAACCGTAAGAGCCTGGCCTTACCCCTTGCTGTGCGAACCTCAACGGAATTCTTTGAAAATGCTCTAGTCACCTGGACTGGAAACTACATTAAACTTTTCTTATTTTATGGAGTCAGAGGCGAGTGTCAAAGGGTACTAAAATACCCGAGATAGAAGTGCTACTATCTACTTACCCTCGTGGCCGTGCGAGAACCAGGGTAATGTCATCGGGCTGCTCGGTTGAGCCGATCCAATCTTGAACTGCGGCGATCACATGTTCGCTAATCCGCTCTAAAGGCAAGTGGCGATAGGTTTCAATGGTTTCCAGCAGGCGGCCTTCGCCGAATTCACCAAACTCGTTTTCTGGTTCTGTAACGCCATCGCTGTAGGCAATGAAGATGTCGCCTGGGCGCAGGGCCGCAGTTGCTTCCTGGTATTCAATGTAATCGAACAGGCCCACTACGGTTCCTCCGGCGGTCAGGCGACGCGTGGAGCCGTCGGCCCCAAGGATTAGGGGCGGAAGATGCCCGGCATTAGAGTAGACCAGCTCCCGCCGGTAGCCGTCATAAAAGCTGAGGAACAGCGTCGCATATTTCTCCTGCGGCGTACTCTTATAAAGCTGGCGGTTCAAGAGCCATAGGACCTGGGCAGGCGATTGCGGCGGTGCAGGACGAGCAGCCAGACCCAGCGATCCAGACTCCCTCCGCCGGCCGGCAGTGATAGCATCCTCTAGCGTGACAAGCTGGTTTTGTTCGTAGGCTCGCACCGCCGAATGAATGGTCGCCATGAGCAGCGCCGCCGAGATGCCTTTGCCGCTGATATCGCCCAACGCGACTCCAATCTGTTCTGAACCATAAGACAGAAAATCGTAGTAATCGCCGCTCACAATCCGCGCTGGACGGCAAATTCCATGCAACTCCAGCGTGGCTGTGCTCGACATCGCAGTAGGGAAGAGCAGGGCCTGCACCTCCTGAGCAATGGCCAGTTCGCCCTGAAGCCGCTCTTTTTCTTTTTGTTCGACGATCAACCGTTCCACAGATTCAGTCATGGAGTTGAAGGCCACCTGGAGCGTTGCCAGTTGGTCGCGCTCTTTCACTTCGATCCGATGGCTGAAGTCTCCGTGGTTGATATGCTCGGTGGCTTTGTACAGATTGGCGACAGAAAGAGTTATCGTGCGAGTCAGGCGCAAGCCAATCAGCAGGGCCACCAGCACGATCAAGCCAAACAGAATTCCGAAAGCCACCAAAGCAACGCCTACGATGTCGGCAAAACGCCCTACCGCAACCGAAAGACGGGAGTAGAGGGTGGAAATCCTGGCCGCCGTAACCAGTTCCAGATTTTCGGCCGTCTCGCCGGATTCCCAGTTGGTGGTTTGCATTTGGGCGTAGGAGTCAAAGCCCCGGTCCAACCCGAATTTAGGTGGCGGCAGAGAGCCTGCCGAGATATTCATCTGGCTGGAATTTCCTTTGACCAGGAAGTTTGGATTCCTGGTAGCCGCCACGCTGGTAGTGCTCTTGTCCACCGGACTAATCGTGATAGCGCCAAGATTCTCTGCGATCTTTGTCAGTAACTGTTTGTCCACGGCCACGCTGGAAATCACGGTCAGTGGCCGGGGATTGGACGTCATATTTACGGCGCGCAGATACATCTCTCCGCCATCCAATACGATCCCATTAAAGCCGTCTTTGAGCCATTTAGGATTCGAGGACTGCGGTAGGATCGAGACGGTGCGCTCTGGGAAGATGTCGTCCTGGGACTTGAACTGTCCTGGGACGGATGGCTTGTGGTCAGCGCTCGACTGGCTGATCTGCTGGAGCGTAGCAAGATTAGCCGTTTGCAGCCGCTGCAAGTTGGCTCTTATCTCATTCACGGCGAGAAATGTGGCAAATTGCCCGGCAAAGAAGTACGCCGACATCAAAGCCAGCAAACCCACCAAAAAGAGTGGTACGCCTCCAATAAAAAGGTAAGTCACGATCAGCCGGTTGCGCAGCCTCCACATGACATGAGCGCGGAACCAGCGCAACGCCAGAAAAACCAGTACAAAGGCGAGTACAAGGGCCAGAATCCACGTCCAGCCATCCAGGGAAGAGGCTTGGGAGGTCACTCCAAAAAATTTCAGGATGGTTTTGAGCAGCAGCAGGATAAGTTCAATGGCGCCAAGATACACCGCGAACCATGCCACACGGCTCCGTGGCAACAATCCGCCGGAAACCAATCTGCGCGCTAATTTGAACCGCACGCGTTTGATTATAGCCGCTGGTTCTTTAAAGCAATTTTATTGGTAATGCAAGCCGCAAAATAAAGGACCGCAGATTAAAGAGGCAGGATTCTGTCCACATCGTCCACGAAAAAGCCCTGGCTGACGAAGCGTTACAACCTTGCCACCAGCTCTTCCTGATACTGATGGCCGTGAATCTCACTCAGGTAGCTTACCGCCTCACGCAATCGCAAATATGCTTTTACGGCATCAATGCCGGCGATGCGCCGTAAGCCGGAAACTTTGGGGGAGGGAATCACAGGCCAGGCATCAAGGCGAAAAAGGATCCATATCTTGAGCTTTAGCAGCGCCAAAAGAGAGTACATCCGGAATTCCGTGGCCGCCTGAACCAGTTCCTGGGCCATCATGCGTCTGTCATTGTCTAAATCCGCGCGCTGTGCCGGACCCATCCATTCCAGGTTGCCCCATTCGATCAGGATGAGTGCGTTATGAGACATGCGCAGCAGGTACTCGCGCATAAGGTGAATCCGTTTTCGTTGCAATTGCCGGAATTCAACAGGGGAGAGCCGGAACTTGAAGTTGGCCTCGTTTGCCGGATCCAGAATTTCCTCAAGTTCTTCTAATTCGGTTGGCCGCAAATAGGGCCGCACGTCGTCGATGGTGCGGGCGGGGAACTTGCCCAGAAATTGCAGAATCGTGTAAATGCCCATCAAGAGGATTACGCCCACGAGGAAAACGGTTATGAGAGTAAATGTCATCGTCTCAAAACTCCTTTCGCCACCCTGGTGTACTGCCTAAGTTCCGTAATCAACTCTTCCGGGGCCAACGCTGGTCCCCCGTCTTGCCACGGATGTGGTGGCTGAGCCTTGATGAACGTCAGCAACCACACCACAACTGCAATAATGTAAACCATAGGTAGGGCATTCATGACAACATGACTGAATTTTGTTCCGAATTCGGAACGTAGAAGATAAAACGACAGGCTTCCGGCTGCCGAGATGCCAAACCCCAGAGCGATGCCGAAGGCATACCGGCGCGATTGTACCCGGAACAGCCTGACCAGCAGGATAAAAAGGAAAAACAGGCCAACTTGTAGAAAACCAACAGCAATCTTCAGGGCGATGATGATCGCCAGATATGGAACCAGCTCGTTTTTAGGCCGGGTAAGAGCCCGTATGATGGAAATACTGATCATACACAGAGCCACTGACGGGAATAGGTAGCGAAAGCCCTTAACACTGTCAAAGTTTCTGAAAACAGAATGAAAGACTTCATAAATCGCAAAAGAAGCAAGGATTGCGTATATGCCCTCGGTAGTCCAATAAGTGTAATAATTAGTCCAGATGTCCATCTTTGAAGTGGCTATCCTTACGAACTCCGCCACGATCGCATATGATGTATAGACGAAAAAATAGCGAAATTGTAGGTGCAGACTCCTCCGAACCAAAAGGAGAACCAGACAAATCTGCAATATCGGCACAGCCAACTGAAGGATCAGGGCGTACATGATTTTGTCTATGGAGAAGAGTGTCTAGTTTAAACTAATCGCTCCTCTCCACATTCTAAGTTATTTGGCGCAAGACCCTTTCGTGGGACAGAGCGGTGGCTGCGTACCGCCATCGAATAACGTTTGGGTCGAGCCGGCTACAACCAGCAACAATAGGGAAAGTACCAATCCAATCATTTGTTTTTTCATTTTATTTTCCTCCTTCGCGACGCGAGTCAACGATCTTGACAAACAGATGCACTTGCCTAATCGTAGGGAACCCAGGGGCCCGCTAGCGGTGGCCGGAACAGCCGAATAAAGGGAGGGCGTATTTGAACTACTTTGGGGCTTGCCGGTGGTAACCCGTCTTGCTAAATATTACATCTTTCTCCTTGCCTGTATTTACAACCCAAAGGCATGATCAAACTCTCTCTCGAACTACGCCAAAACTTTCGAACTCTATGTCCCAGAAGCCTCCTGTACCTTGGCCATTTCAAGCTCCAGCCTGTCTTGAGGCGCGAGCCCAAGGGCCTGTCCTGAGGTGTGAGCCGAAGGAAACCCTGCGGCAAGGTGTGCTCCAGCTAAAACCATTAGGCCCGAAATGAAAGCCCAAAACATCAACGTGACGGAAACGTAGAAAGGGCCATAGATTTCCGGAAAGTTCAGCCACGGCAGGACCACCATGTAGACGTATTTGGCCAATTCCCAGAGCAAGCCCATCGCGACCGCTGCGGGCAGCACGCTCTTATAGGCCACCTTCCCGTTCGGTAGGATCCAATAAATTAGAAAGAAAATAGCGATACTGGCGGTGATGGCGAAAGCTTTCAATGCAACGAAAGCAATGGCCTTCACGATGAAATCCGCATGGCCGCGCAAGATAAATGAAAGGGCAGACTCATTGCCGACCGCCAGTGCTACAGAAATCAAAGCCAGGCTAGCGCAGGCAAATGCCAACAACAGCGATACAAGCTGGTTCCCCAGGTAAGACCGGTTCTTGGGAAAGCCCCAAATGCGATTAAATGCCACTTCCAGCGGCAGAAACACTCCACTGGAGCTGATGAGCAACATGATGATTGAGGCGATCTGAATCTTGTGCCCAGTCCGGTCCAGAATTGCTCCCAGATTGCGGACGACAAAGCCCTGGGCTACGGGCAAATGGTCGCGAACCAGTTGATCAATGGCCTGCAGCATCGCTTGGGAATGAAATACGTTGCGGACCAGCCACATCAGCAGAAATATGAAGGGGAAAAACGACAAAATGGCATTGGCGGCTACAGAAAAGGCGAAGGTATGCGATTCCGTCTTGAGCAGGTAACGCAGCGTCGGCATGCCGCGTTGCGCGAATGTCTGTTTCCAATTCATTTTCCACGGCTCGACCGGCGTTTGCGCATTAAATCCTTGATCCAATGCCGGAGCAGTAGCCGTGGCGGACGCGATTGACTCTGAATCCATTTTGGGGGCAGCTTGGTAAATCGTACCAAAAAAAGGCCCATTGGGGGATTCTGGGGAGTTTCGATAAGCTACATCAAAATTCATTAATTAACAATGACAAAAGATTTCACTTCGCTAATGTTGCCGAAACAAACATCTTTACAAAATCCAGAGTTCCACCTTATTATGCCTAGCTTCCCGGATAACAATACGGGAAGTCCTGGGCTAAACACCTGGGGGTTTTTGGTTGATGTTTTTGTACAGTGCAGTTGCATTCGCGGACGGACAGGTTGTTGGAGTGCTCCACGGCCTCTTTTGTTGCGGGAAAGCTGCCGGCAAAGCAGCAACCTTTTCTCTCTGCTTTGCTTGATGCAGCAGAGAATTACTTGAATAGAGGCGAAAGGAGTCTTGTCTGTGAGAGAGAAGGGCACAGTGAAGTGGTTTAACGGAGCGAAAGGTTACGGCTTTATTCAGCGTTCCACCGGGGAAGATGTGTTCGTCCACTTTTCCGCGATCCAGGAAAATGGTTATCGCACGCTGAACGAAGGCGAAACCGTGGAGTTCGAGCTGTTGAAAGGTCCCAAGGGTTTTCTGGCTGCCAACGTCATGCGCGGCATGGCGTAAAGCACCTCCAACATTCCCCTTGCCAAGGCAAGGGGATTTTTGTGTTTTAATGTTTTTTCGGTCGGTCACACAACCAAGTACTTTGGAGAACAAACCGCCAAGAAAGCCGCAGTGCACAAACCCGGATAAGAGTTACTGGCAATTGGAAAGTGGATTTATTACACTGGTTTTCGCGGCGATGGAGTTCGCCATTAACCGCCCCACTGGGCTGATGACTCCTACGATCTCGAATCAAGGAGTCTGCTTGTGGCGGCCAACATCTTGTACCTGTCCTTCGGGGCTATCCTGGGCGCAATTCTTCGTTTTACGGTCACTCATTTCTCATCCGAGTTTTCTCACCACCGCGGCTTTCCTTTTGGGACATTGATCGTGAACGTTGTGGGAAGCTTAATTGTAGGGTTCGTCCTTACCTGGACCGCAGATCATACCCATGACCATTGGCGGCTGTTTGCTGCGACCGGCTTTTGTGGTGCATTCACAACATTCTCGGCTTTTGCCTACGAAAGCATGGCCTATTTGCGCGAGGGACGCGTGCTCACCTTCACCCTCAACGTGGCGCTCAACAATGTTTTGTGCATGGTTGCGGTTGTGCTTGGCATCTATCTCCATAGCGCAGGGCGCAACGGCATCAGTCACTAAATTTCAAAGGTGCTTTGAAATCGTGCTGTTTCTCGCAGATTTGACCGGCCAAAGCTAACCTAGATCCTCTGCGTAACTCTGCGATCTCTGCGGGCCTCTGTGGTGGGTCTTGATTTGACTTCCTCTGTGTTCCCTCGTGTCCTCTGTACTATTATTCGTCAAATTCTTCTTGTGCTACGAAGATCGAACCTCTACGCGCTGAAGAGGCCCAATTGTTCAGTGGCATGCTTGACCTCGACAGCGCTTGCCGCTTTGCGATACTCTCCAGCATTCAAACCATATTTCTGGCAATATTTTTTGACCAACGTTGAAATCCGCTCGCCGTACTCTGGCGGGAGAAATGCCCGTGACGCGTAACGCTCTCTGTACATGGGGACGAGATGGGGAAACTTCTCTTCAAGAAAAGGCATGAATACCTTTTCCGCGCATGGCTTGAGAAACAGCGGGTTGACGTATACAAAGGCTGCTCCCGCCCGGGCTGACGCCTTGACCAGATTCTCCAGGTCGGAAGGTGAATCGGTAATCCCAGGCAGCACCGGAGCACAATTGACGCCCGCTCGAATGCCGGCTTTCACTAGCCTTTGGACTGCATCCAGGCGCAGATCAGGCCGGGGAGCACGCGGCTCCAGCATGCGAGCAAGGTCAGTCTTGAGCGTTGTGACCGTAACGCAGATCGAAAGCTTGTTGTTTTCACTGATCTTTTTGAGGACCGGAACATCGCGCAAGATCAGCCTCGATTTGGTGACTAATCCGATTTCAAGCCCGCTGTGAAGCGCAAATTCGTCGAGCAGGGCCCGGGTCACGCCAAAGCGGCGTTCTGCCGGTTGATACGGGTCGGTCGCCGTGCCAATGGCGATGCTCTCCCCAGGACGCACCTTCTTAAGCTCCTGGCGCAGCAGCCAGGCCGTATGTTGCTTCACGAAGATCTTCCGCTCAAAATCCAGGCCCTCGCGCATTTCCATGAATTCGTGGGTGTACCGTGCGTAGCAGTACTTGCAGGCAAACTCGCATCCGCGGTAAGGATTGATCATCCAGGGGAAAGGCATGCGTGGAGAGTTGCACCGTGTCAGAACCGACCGGTTTTCAAGCGTGATGTATTCAACGTTATGGCCTTCCTCGACGGCTTCGCCGTATGCGGCCAGCCGGGCGATGCCTACCAAACGCTCTCCTGTGGCAATTTGAGGGAATAGAGAAGACATAAAATATATCCTTGATTCGCTTTTTATTCTCCATTCAGTATAGAGGAAACGGATCGTCTGATCAAGGGAGATTATTCGTTTTTTATTCGCAACAAAGAGAGGGGCAAACTATTGAAAGTAAACGTTTCCCTGGAATATTTAGTGTTTTTTAACGAATCCGCAAGTTCCTTGCTTGGGTTATGAAAGCATTTTGGGGGTTACTGTAGACTGTCCACATCGCTCACCATGTCCACATCGCCCACCATCAGCACCAGCTATGACACTCTAGCCGTCGAATACACCCGCAGAATTTATACCGAGCTTCAGCACAAACCCTTTGATCGCCAACAACTCGACCACCTTGCCAATCTGGCTCGTGAAAAGGGAACAGTGATTGACCTGGGCTGCGGACCGGGCCAAGTTGCCCGCTATCTCGCTGATCGAGGCGTCAACGCCTTCGGCGTGGATCTTTCACACGGCATGTTGGCAGAGGCACAGAAGCTGAATCCGGAAATACCTTTCGTACAAGGCAACATGCTTGCGCTGCCCATCGACTCGAACCGGCTCGCCGGCATAGCAGCTTTCTATTCGATCATCCACTTGGAACGCAGTCGCGTGCCTGATGCCTTCGCCGAGATGTTCCGTGTGCTGCTTCCAAACGGTCACGCATTGCTCACGTTCCATTTGGGTGCTGATGCCTTGCATACCTCAGAACTTTGGGGATATAAAGTTGATCTCGATGTCACACTCTTCAGCACCGATGAAATAACCAGCGGCCTTGTGAACTCCGGTTTCGCAATCGAAGCGGACGTAGAACGCGACCCTTATCCTCCAGACGTGGAATATCAGAGCCGTCGCGGGTATGTTCTGGCAAAGAAGCCGGGCTAAAAGTTCAACCTCAAAGCCAACTGTATCTGCCTCGGGTTGTAGACGGCCCGAGGCGTCCCGTAATTCGGGTTCGGCGAGCCCTCGCGGAAACGCTGGGTCGCAGAACACCCTTGGGCTGCCGGGTTAAACGGACAGAAGTCTGCCGCCCCATAGACGGTATTGAAGAATCTTACGTTGGCCCTGTTGAAGAGATTGAAGGCCTCGGCAATGGTTTCGAAATGCATGCGTTCCGTGAACTTAAAGGTCCGTGAAAGCCTGAGGTCCACGGATTGGTAGGAATCTCCTTTGAAGGTGTTGCGTGGCTCCAGGCCTACGCGATCGTTATTGCCAAAGATATCTCCATTGGCATCGAAACCGGCAAACTTGGTGAAGTAATTGGGTGACTCCAGAGTAACAATGGTCCCCAGGTGGAAATTGTTCACGACCGGATGCACGTTGGCAGGTCCATCAACCGTGAAATTCAACACAAAGCGCTGGCCAACGCTATCGGAAGAGATGGCCCGCTCGGCCCTGATGTTCTGGCTGTCCTGAGGAATGAGCACAAAGCTGGGATTGGGACCGTCGTCAATTCCTTTGGACCACGTATAGCTGACCCCGGCGCTGAAATGGTGGCTCATGCGTTTGTTGAAGTTGACCAGCAATCCGTTCCACTCCGAGTTCCACTTGGATGCAGCCTCAAAAAACACTGCATAGAGCACCGGGAAACCGGGAGCAGCGCTACGTGAGCCGGGAATGCCGGGGGCCGCGAAATATGTGTTTTTGAGGCCGCTGGTGCCGTTGGAGTTGTGGACCGTCACCTGCCCGGTCGGATTGGGCTGGTTCACGTTAAAGAAGCTTCCCAGGTGCACGCCTTTGGTCCGAAGAAAGCTAATGTCCAGCGCCGAGTCGCGCGTTGGCTGAAACTCAAGGCCCAGGCTGGTCTGAATTCCATAAGGAGGCTTATGGTTCTTGTCGAAACGAACAATCACCGAGTCGCCAAAGAAGCCGCAACCCGAAATTGTGCCGCCCGGACAGAAGCCCAACGGCGCGGCATCAGGATAGGTCCCGCCCAGCATCGAGGAGAGGGCGAGCGACGTAATGTTCGGAGCGCTGGCAAAAGCGAATAATCGCGTCGTCGAATTGGCTGCGTCTTCGTTTGGACGACCCGGATACGGTCCCGCCGTTCCGCCGCACGATGGAATCTGGCAGGCCAGCAGCGGCATGGGGATGGTTCCGTGGAATATTCCCGCTCCACCGCGCAGCACAATGTTGTATTTAGTGCCGAAGTTATAAGCAAAACCGGCCCGCGGGTCCCACTCGGCTGTGGGGCTGTGGAGCAAGCTCGATGGAAAGGTTTCGAACTGGTAACGCAGCCCGTAATTCAGGTTGAAGTGATCAGTAACGCGCCAGTGGTCCTGCAGATAGAGGCCGCCGTAGTTATGGCCTATATCGCCCTCGGCCTGGTTGCGCACCGCGCTGGAGATGCGTTGCCCTTGAAACACTGAAGGATTAAATGTCGGCTCGGTAAACGTAGGCGCTTTGAATCGCTCGAAGAAGATGACTTGGGGCGCTCCCGCTTGCAAGCTAAAAGGACATTGGGCCGCGAACAGGCATCCGAAGTCAGCCTCAAAAGGATAGAAGAGCGGAAACGATTCCAGCGTGTCTACGTGATTGAAATCTCCGCCAAATCCGATGGCGTGTTTGCCGAGGAGCCAGGTGACATTATCGACCACTTCCTCCCGGCTCTCCTGGTAAAAATCGGGATTGCCGCGGTTCACTCCGGCCGTGAAAGTATTCAGCACTTCCAGATGCGGCTGGGTGGTTACGGTTGGAAAATCGAAGGTGCGGTGGGCGTACTGGAAGCGAACATCGTTGATCAGGTGCTCGGTGAGAGTCGAACTCAAACTTCCGACAACCGATTGGTCTCGCAGATTATTTTGTTTGAACCCGGACGGCAGATCAAACCCATCATTGAGCGGTGAAACATTGGTCAACCGTCCATCGTTGAAGAAGTAGCGCAGGAACCCATAGTGGCGTTGATTAAAAGAGTGATCCAGCTTGAGCAGAAAGTTATCGTAATCGCTGTTGCGGGTCACATTGAGCTGCTCGGTCGGCAGTCCAAAATTGGTTTTGAACTGATTGATGGCCGTCAGGTTGTTCAAAATCACGGAGTTGTAAAACGGATTTTCGCGGCGCCGCTGGCCTTCGTAGTTGCCGAAGAAAAAAGTGCGGTCTTTTTTGATTGGGCCGCCCAGGGTAAACCCAAATTGGTTTTGACGCAGTTTATTCAAGCCGGGAGCGGCGAGTTCGCTCTTGGCGTCCAGCACATCGTTGCGGAAATATTCGTAGAGGCTCGCATGAAAATCGTTCGTGCCGCTCTTGGTGATGATGTTGACGATGCCCCCGACAGCGCGTCCTGCCTCGACGCTGTAAGTATTGTTGATCACCCGGAACTCGCGCACCGCATCCGCCGAGGGCGTGGTTTTCTGTACGCCCGAAGCGGTTGATATGTTGTCGGCGCCATCGATGGCAATGAAGTTGTAGTGGATGTTCTGGCCCGCAAAGCTCAGCTTGGTCACCGGCTCAATGATCACATCCGTGCTGCCCGAGGTGGTGTCGCCAATAATCACTCCAGGAGCCAGCAAAGCAAAATCGATGAACTGCCGCCCATTGACCGGCAGGCCTTGGATCTGCTTCTCGCCAATCACGGAATCGGTCGAGGTACGCGTCGGCTCGACCAGCGGAACCTCCGCCGTCACCGTCACCTGCTCCGCGACTTGCCCCGGGACAAGCGAGAAATCGAGGTTCGCCGCCTCGCCAATGCTGAGTTGCAAAGTATTGGTCTGCGGCTGAAAGGTTGCAGCGTCAGTCGTGACTTTATAGGCCCCCACCGGAAGTTGGGTGATCTCATACGAGCCGCTGGTATCGGACTTCGCTGACCGCGTGAAACCAGTTTGGGTATTGACCGCTGTCACGGTCGCATTAGGAACCGCCGCACCTGTCTTGTCCGTTACCCGGCCGTGAAGCGTGGCCGTGATCGTCTGAGCAAAAGAGATGGAAGCAGCCAACAGCAACACAAGATTTGCAACCACGACTGTCAAACGAAGTTTCACGTGATCCCTCCGCAGATTTGGCAAAGTGTTGCTGGCAATGGTATTTAGCCGGGTGGAACAATGTCAATTTAGGGGCATACTTAGAGCATTAATACGAAGGTGCATACCCTTTCGTTCTGGTTCTTGTTATTCAAAATCGTTTCGCAAACTGGCCAAAACCCTGCTGTCTTGTGGAGCAGTTTGACTTTGGCAAAGCGATCGAGAATCTAATATCTTCGTTTATCAGTTGCGCAAATGCATAAAGCTCAAACATTTGACGCCATCGTCATCGGCTCGGGCATGGTAGGAGGTTCGGCCGCCAGGGAATTGTGTAAGGCCGGACTCAAAGTCCTGGTCGTGGAAGCCGGCCCATCTCAGCCTCAATCACAAACGGAAAACGGTCACCCTATTCAAAAACGGTGTTATGCCTTTAGCGAGAATACGCGTCAATATTTCGTGAATGACCGGGACAATCCTTATTTCACGCCTCCCGATCAGCCTTTTTCCTGGATTCGCGCTCGTGCTCTCGGCGGCAGGAGCCTGCTCTGGGCAGGTCACTGCTACCGGATGACGGACCTGGAATTCCTGGCGGCCAATGAAGATGGTGTGGGTGTGAATTGGCCCATTACCAGCGAGGAGATTGCCCCCTATTACGACAAGGCAGAGAGCATTCTGGGAGTGACAGATAGAACTTTTTTCGGCGGCATCGAGGGCGCGAATCAACTGGCGCATGATGAGAAGCACTTTGGCGAAGCCTTTGCCAAATTTGGACCGAAGCTGATACGCGCCCGTCTCAGCCGAATTGGTTCCCCTGGTGATACGAAAACGTCATGCCTGCATTGTGGCCGCGTGGCTGCGAACTGTTCCCGTCCGGCCGCCAGTCCGGATACGACTCTTGCCGAAGCGCTCAAAACAGGCCGCCTTACAATCCGGACCCAGTCGCCGGTGAGCCACATTACCGCGGACGGCAATGGCAGCCCCACTCTGGTTTGTGGAGTTGACCAGAAGACGAGTAAGGAGTTTGCAGTCAAAGGCCGTCTGATTTTTCTCTGTGCCTCGACGCTTGAGTCCACTCGAATCCTGCTCAATTCACAGTCCAGTCGATATCCAGAAGGCTTGGCCAATTCCAGCGGAGTGCTGGGCCACTATTTAATGGACCACGTTTCAGGCATCGTGGTGACCGGGTCTTTCGACCGTCCCATCATTTCCAGAAATGTCGATTATGGCGCCGGCATGTTTTATATCCCCAGGTGGCAGAATCTTGGCGGCCATCGGAGCGACAGATTTTTGCGTGGCTATGGTTATGAGATGTTTGTCCTGCCCGCACACCACGAACTTCTTCCTTGTGGAGGAACGCAGAGCAGTCTCCTGGAACAGGCAGGCAAGGCATCTGGAAATGCTGTGGTAAGCCTTTGTGCATTTGGCGAGATGCTTCCACGTTGCGATAACTTTGTGGAAATCGATAAGGAAGGCAGAAAAGATGCGTATGGTATCCCCATTCTAAAGATAGACTGCAAGTTTGGAGATAACGAGCGCGAAATGGCGAAGCAAATGGTGTCCAGCGCCCAGGAGATGCTGGAGTCAGCCGGCGTCAAGGTCAACGATGTGCAAGGTGTCCCATCAGAACCAGGCCTTGCCATCCATGAGGCCGGCACCTGCCGAATGGGGTTTGACCCGAAAACTTCGGTGCTAAACGCGTTTAACCAATGTCACGATGCGCCCAACATCTTTGTTACCGATGGAAGCTGTTTTCCCAGCGTCGGCGTGCAAAATCCAGTTCTTACCATGGTTGCATTAACCATCC
Source organism: Candidatus Angelobacter sp. (assembly GCA_035939495.1). Taxonomy (GTDB): domain Bacteria; phylum Acidobacteriota; class Terriglobia; order Terriglobales; family Acidobacteriaceae; genus Angelobacter. The sequence continues at coordinate 65,939 of DASZFU010000141.1, forward strand.
GCGCATGTGAATACGCGGTTCAGAAATTGCGAAAAGACGAAATCTAGAGTCGAAAAGAACCGCCGGGTTATGAGTCTCACAGCACTGCCGTCTCATGCAGCAGTTTGCCTTTGGCAAAGCGGTCGAACCCCAATATCTCGATATCATCGACCACATCTGTTCTGCCTTGCAGCACCAGGTCGGAGATGATTTTTCCGGTTGAAGGCGCGTGCATGACTCCGTGTCCGCTAAAGCCGTTGGCGACGAAGAAGCCGGGCGCCTGCGCAACCGGTCCAAGAATGCAATGATGGTCCGGGGTCATCTCGTACAGTCCTGCCCAGGCGCGTTTCGGATTGATGGGCAATGTCTCGAAGACGGGCACGCGGTCGGCGGCGTGGATCAGGACCTTTTCGATGAATGAATTCTCGAAATTGGTTTTAAAGCCGGGCGTCTCCTCATGGTCATTCCAGGCAAGTAGAAAGCCTCGTCCTTCAGGCCGAAAATGAAACCCGGTATCCATAGAGATGACCATAGGCGCGGAATGTGGAAACTGATCAAAAGGCTCGGAGGGCACCAGCATCCGCCGCAGAGGCTCAACCGGAAGATCGATGTTTGCCAGCTTCGCCACCTGCGCGGCCCACGCGCCCGCTGCATTGATCACGATCCGTGTCGATACCGGCCCACGCGTGGTTTCCACTCCGCTGATGCCTTGCGTTCGAATGGAAATTCCCGTTACCTCAGTGTTCTTCCAAAGGACCGCGCCGTTCTCGATGGCCCGTGCCATGAAGCCATTCATGGCGCTGTAGGGATCGACAAAGCCATCGATCGAGCAGAAGCTTCCGCCCAGAATGTCATCCGAGCGCAATCCGGGCAGCATCCTGCGAATGTCTTCCGCCTGCAGTAATTCAACGCTCCTTAAACCCAGGGCCTTTTGCCGTTCGAAGTTGGCCCGCAAGTAAGCCAGGTGAGATTCGCTCGTGGCGACAAAAAGGTATCCCTGCGCCCGGTAGCCGGCGGGATGACCCACATTCTCGTCAAACTCGGCATAGAAGGGAATCGAGTAGAGCGACATCTGAACATTTACAGGCGTGGAAAACTGCGCCCGTACTCCGCCCATGCTCTTGCCGGTCGAGCCTTTGCCCTGGGCGCTTTCCCGTTCAATCACCAAGACATCCTTACACCCGGAGGTAGTCAGGTGATAAGCAATGCTGGACCCGACAATCCCCCCGCCAATGATCACAACTTCTGCGGTTTGCATAGATGAATAACCATTACACCGCAAAGGACGCCAAGGACGCAAAACAAGGAATGAAATCTAGGGTGTTACATTCGGCCTAGCAAGGCACCAGCCCCGAACGGGGCGAACGAGTTACTTTGCGAGATGTGTCTCTGTTTCATAAACCACTACACCCTGTCATCCCGAACGTAGCGCGGCAAAGAATTTCACAATCGCGAATATGATCGGCGCGGAGTGAGGGACCCCGATGATGTTTGAGGCTTAATTGCAGATACGAGGTGTTCTAACCATGTTTTTCACACGCAGGGTTAAGAGGATGGCAGCAATGTTGGACAAGAATTGTCCGGGACGCTCGTGTAATCTCGGTTGAATACCCAGTGTCAGCGATCTAGACTGCCACATGATCGGGGTCCCTCACTCCGTGCCCGTCTTTATTCCCAAAGCTCAGCTTTTCGTGGCGCTCCGTTCGGGATGACAGGGGGATAAGGACATCGCAAAAAAAAACCGGACGATTTTCTACAAGTAAGTGACATTAGGCTTTAGCCCCGGCGGGTTGGAGTTTTTCGCCTGGTTATAGCATTTTTGAGATGGCCTCTATTTACGCTGACGGCTTCTCGGCTCCAAAATTTACCGTTCAATCAGCGATTTTCGCTTTAAGGACATAGAACTTCGGCGAATTACTCCTCACCAATTTCCCAAAGCTTCGATGATTTCAGCTTGACTAAATGTTTTCTGCCCCTCGATCAGCCCTTGGTAACGAGTGTGCGTAATGCTAATCCTGCGCAAACCACACTGAAAACTAGCCTCCCGCTCTTCTTGCTGTGGTTGCGAGTTCCGCGTCGTGGTCAGCGTACACTTTGTAGACCCTTCATTCGAGAATCGCTCCAGAAGATTCGCTAAATTAGCCACAAGGTCGGCTCCGTCAGTAGAGTTGGGGGTCCATAGGACCATAGCACCGTCTAATTTGCCAGCTTTGAATTTCACCCCTGCTCTTATTGCACCGGGGAAACTGGCTGCGTCTTTCGGCTCAGCCACATACCACAGTGAATACGGCTTATGTTCTACTGACCATGAAGGATCCTCGCTGATATAGGGCTTGAGAAGTTCCACAGCTCGATCTTGTGACATTCCCATTGACAACGTATGGCCAAAAATATCGATTTCGCATATCGCCGGAGTTCGAACGCAGTTAATAGTGCGCCTTTGTATTTCGTCTGAACCCGTTGCGGTAAGAGGCACTAGCCAAGCGACAAATAGAAAGCCTACAAAAAAGTGATTCCTGAGATGCATTGAATACTCCCGGGCGTACTCTAGATTCTTAATTTCTCGCGCGAGACAGTTTCCCCCACTGCTCCACCAACTCCCTGAGTTGCCCCAAAGCTTCATCCACCGCGGCTGTTGCTTGCGCAGTCGGCGCAGCATCGGCGCTATCCACGACATCGGCGAGGTGGGCCAATACCGCATTCAGTTGCAGCAATGAGGTTTTATTGCGTGAAGGTCTGCGTCCTTCTTCTTCTGGTTGTCCCAGAAGTTCCGTTGCTTTTTTTGCCAGATCGGAGCCGGCGCGCGTTTTCCATGCGCGTATTTCCTGAATTACTTTTTCATCCCGCGCCAGCCCATCGGCAATCTTCATCTCCAAAGCAAACTGCTTTTCCAATTCTTCGCGTGATACTTGCACACGCGGATCCATGGTTACTTCCAGGGGTTGAGTCAATGTCTGGCCTTCCGCCGTGAGGCGAACCTGGTAGCTTCCAGGCAACACATGCGGTCCAAGTGGTCCAGGAGGCGCCGGCTGATTAAAAGCTGTCGACATGGGGTATTCCGGGCTTTCTACCGGCAACGGAGCCTGACGCAGGTCCCACAAGAATCTGTGCGTTCCAGCTTCAGCCGAAATCGGCGCGGCCGGCCGAATCCATGAAGATGGAATTGCCGGAGGCGTGGCCGGCGCAGCCGCGCGATCATTGCTCGAGTAACGCCGGATTACCTTGCCGCCCGCATCCAGAATTTCCAGCGTAACGCCACCTTGCGAGGGAGATTTCAGGTGATAGTAAAGAACAGCGCCGGGTGGCGGATTCTCTCCCGCAGGCTCCTCGGGCGGCAGCGGCGTGTCAGGGTTAATATTCGGACGGATACGCATCGCCGTAGCTGGCTTAAATAGATGCACGGCTGAATTTGCCACTTCAGGCCCAACCTGGCGCAACGGAGTGATGTCGTCAAGAATCCAGAACGAACGCCCATGAGTGGCGATGACCACGTCGTTATTCTTCACGACCAGATCGTGGACTGGACTCACTGGCAGATTGAACTGCAACGGCTGCCAATGGTCGCCATCATCGAGTGAAACATAGACTCCCAATTCGGTACCCGCAAACAACAGTCCTTTGCGGACGGGGTCTTCGCGGATAGTGCGGACATAAGCCCCATTGGGAATGTCGTTGGTGATCTTCGTCCAATTCTTTCCGTAATCGTGTGTACGGTAGATTGCAGGAGAAACATCATCGAGGCGGTGACGATCAACCGCTGCATAGGCGGTGGCGGCGTCGAAGTGACCTGCCTCAACGATGCTGATTTTGCTCCAATCCGAAAGTCCTGCCGGAGTCACGTTGTTCCAGTTCTTGCCGTCGTTCTGCGTGAGCTGGATCAACCCGGTATCGGTGCCTATCCAGATTTCGCCGGCCGCGAGAGGCGACGGAGCAATCGTATAGATAACGCCATAACCTTTAGCTTTGGCATTGGCTACAGTTGTCTCGCCCGCGGGTGGTGCCGGACGGGAGCCGGTCAGGTCAGGACTGATTTTTTCCCAACTCGCTCCCCGGTCTTGGCTGCGCAACAAAAATTGCGAGCCGAAATAGAGAACATGCGGATCTTGGGGCGAGAATGCCAATGGAGAAGTCCAGGTAAACCGGTACTTGGCATGGGCAATATCTCCAAAGGCGCTCACCGGCATCGGCGAGATGTTTTGCGATTGTCCGGTCCGGTTGTCAAAACGAAAGAGGCTGCCGTAAGTAGAGCCGCCATAAACAATATTCGGGTCGGTTGGATCAGGCGTAATGTATCCGCTCTCCCCGGCGCCGATTGGATGCCAGTCACGAAAAGTAATGGAGCCATAATCGCTGCGGCTGGTTGTTGATATGGTTCCACTATCTTGCTGCGCGCCGTAAACCCGATAAGGGAATTGGTTATCGACGGCAACATGATAGAGCTGGGCAGTGGGCTGGTTGTACCACGAACTCCAGCTCTTGCCGCCATCGACGCTCACGCCCGCGCCCTGGTCGCTGCCGAAGATCATGCGCTGCGAATTATTTGGATCAATCCACATGGCGTGATAGTCATCCCCGCCGGGCGCGCCCTTGATGGCTTCAAAAGTTTTTCCGCCGTCCGTGGAGCGATAGATCGAAACATTCGGCAGATAAACCGTATTCGGATCGTGGGGATCGACGATGACCTCGCTGAAATACCAGCCGCGTGAACGGACACGTGTGTCGGTACCCATCAAGGTCCAGGTGTGGCCACGATCGTCAGAGCGAAAGATCCCGCCTTTCGGAGTGTCAATCAGCGCGTAAACGCGGCTTGGCTGTCCGCTCGTTCCGTGGGCCACGGCCAGCCCTACTCGTCCCCACTCGCCAGTGGGCAAGCCTCCGCCGATGATGTGCGTCCAGCTTTCGCCATAGTCATCGGACCTGTAGATGGCTCCGCCGCTGCTCATGGGTGGATACGAGCTCCACGGCGGCCTCCGTGCGCTCCACAAGGAAGCGTAGATTGTCTGGGGATTAGCAGGATCAACGGCAAGATCGATAGCGCCCGTGTTCTCGTCTTTGAAGAGCACCTTCTGCCAGGTTGCGCCTCCGTTGCTGGAACGAAAGACCCCGCGCTCCGCGTTTGGCCCGTACGCGTGGCCCAGCGCTGCCACTAAAATGATGTTGGGGTCCTTAGGATTGATCACGATGCGGCCGACGTGCCGTGAATCGCGCAGGCCGATGTTGGTCCAAGTCTTGCCGCCGTCGCTGGATTTGTAAACTCCGTCACCATAAGTAAGGTCGGAACGAAAATCAGGTTCACCTGTGCCGGCATAAATAATGTTGGGATTCGAAGGATCGACGGCCAGCGCGCCGATCGAGCCGGTGGGCTGGCCATCGAAGATTGGCTCCCACGTGAGTCCGCCATTGGCAGTCTTCCAAACACCTCCGCCCACAGCGCCGAAATAATAGACATTCGGCTGACCCTCGATACCCGCAACTGACACAGTACGGCCACCACGAAACGGCCCAATCATCCGCCAACGCAACCCTCCGTAAAGGCTCGAATCCGCGGGCTGCCCAAAAACTGAAAAAGGCAAAAGCATCAAAACGCAAAAAACGAAAATAGCAACGGCACGAACTGGCCGAGAAATTGGGCTGAGCATAAGAAAGCATTGTACAGGCCACCTGCAAACCTGTTACACAGTCACTATCAGAACGGTTTAAGCTGGAAGCCAGCAGCAAGTGGCTGGTGTTTTCAAGAATTAGAAACTAGGAATTGGAAATTAGAAATTCCCCTCATGTTCCAAGGCTTCATCTCGGTGCTCGCGCTCTACGATGTGTCTGATGAGATCAGCCTTTCAGAGTTGCGGCCGCTCATGGGCGGAAGCCAGCGTGCTCATGCATTTAAGCACACGACCCCCGAATATGTGCGGTTTGAACGCCCGCCGGTGATCGAATCGCTTGAGCCGGTTGCGCTGGAAGGCGGAGAGCGCTTTGATGCAGCTATCCAGTATTACGATTATGGAGTCGTCAGCATTTTGCTGCGCCGCCCTTACTCGGGGAGTTGGGAAGATTTGCAGCGACTGGCCGCCCGCTGGATTTCCAGCACCTTCTTTGACGAGCTTACACTCCGCCTGGCCAAGCAACGTCTTGCTCATGTGAGCGCCGCTTTGCGCAAGCCTTATGAGAACTGGCTCAGTGAAGACTATTACATATTTCACCTCACGGCTTCAGAAGGGTTACTGGCTGCCGACCTGCTTCGCGAGCGCGGCCGGGAGATCAGCCAGATTGTCACCGGAGAAGCTCTGCCGCTTTCCGACGCAGAGCGGGCCGAGGTGCTTCAGGCAAGCATGTCGTATTACCCCAATGATCTGGTGGTCGTGGGCTGGAACGCGGCATTTGTATTTGATTCGGAAGCCGGCGCCGAGAGCGCCATCCGCCTCCTGGAGTACGCCAATTCTCAGTTGTTACAGTTTCGCCATTACGACGACCTGCTCACCCGCGAATTGACCGACGCCTATCGCTCTCTCCAGAAGCGCGGAGGACCGTTACGAGGATGGAGAATGCGTCCCGCAGCGGCCCGTCTGCGCTTCGTCTCCCTGGAGGTGACCCAGCTAACCGAACACACCACCAATGCCCTGAAGTTCGTTGGCGACATGTTTTCCGCCCGCCTCTACAAACTCGCTTCCACCAAGATCGGAGTGGCTGAGTACCTGTCCCTGGTCCATGAAAAACTCCGCACCGCAGATGAGCTTTACGGCTTCATGATCGAACAATTCCATCAATCGCGTGGCTTCTTGCTGGAGGTGCTGGTGGTGATCATCCTGATCATCGAACTGGTATTTTTATTCCGCGGACAACACTAGGAACGGAGAGTTGCAAAGCATTCTGGATGCTGCCATACTGACCATGAAGATTATGCCTCCGGTCATTATCAGAACGCCATTTGCCGATGCTGAGCGTACAGCCAAAGCGCTTGGGGTATCGCCGGAGCGCACTCGGGAACTGATCCTGCTTGCCGAGCGCGCCCTCCAAGAAAATCCTGATCTTCGAGCGCTCCGTGCCAAAAATATAAATGGCAAAAAGAAAAGTGCTTCAAAGCGAGGAAAAAGAAAACGATAAGAACGCCGTTTTCCTTAACGTTCCTTACGACGAGTAATTTAACCTCTTTCTGACCTGAACGGCACTGATGTCTATGTTCATGGAGGAACACCAGAAGGTGTCTTTCGTGAACTCGCCAAAGCGTTCGTTAGGGAAGTGCGTCAACCAACTGTCAAACAAATGCGGACCATTTATCAGGAGATCAGGAACAAACTTCCTAAATTCCTAGATGATGCCGGAAGTGATGACCCCTTTCAGGCACGCGTGTTCCAAGACATTTCCGTCTATACTGGAGTCCTTGCCCAACAAATCATGAGTTAAGCAGGAACATTCTTCGGGATCGAGTGTTTTCTTCGTGATCCTTCGTGTCCTCTGTGGTTGGTTCTTTTGGCTTCACGGCTTTGCTACTTTGCATTCTTTTGCGTTGTAATGTCTGTGGTCAATCCCTAAGGAGCTCCCCGTATCCAAGTCCTCATCGTCGGTGGAACGCGTAATCTCGGCCTGTCTCTCATTGAGCTTCTGCGAGAGCGAAAACATTCAGTTACTGTTTTCAATCGTGGAATAACCTCTGCGGAAATTCCTGCTGACGTAGAACGTCTCTATGGAGACCGGAGCCGCCGGCAAGACCTGGAGCGGGCGCTTGGCTCTCGCACTTTCGATGTGGTAATTGACACGACGCTCTATACCGGTCCCGATGCCTTGACAACCATTAAGATGCTCGGGAAGCGCACCGGTCACTACATCTTCATCAGCACCGGCCAGGTTTATCTGGTTCGCAAAGATGTATCGCGTCCGTTTCGCGAAGAAGATTATGAAGGGGAGGTCATCCCCTCACCGCCTCCACAGCAAGAATCGGATTACAACAACTGGCTCTATGGAACCCAGAAACGTGAGGTCGAGGATCATCTCTTTCACGCCTGGGAGAACCGGGGATTTCCTGTCACTTCATTGCGCGCGCCCATGATCAACGGAGAGCGCGATCACTTTGGCCGCATCCTGGGATACATAAGAAGGATGCAGGATGGTGGCCCCATCCTTATACCTGAGGGTGCAGCATTGCCTCTCCGTCATGTATATTGCGCTGATGTGGCCCGCGTGACCGTTGATCTTGTAGAAAGCGGGCGCGGGAAAGGCCGGGCATTTAATCTTTCGCAAGACGAAACAGTTACTCTGGATGAATTCCTTACGATGTTGGCCGGCCTCGTCCAGGCAAAGTTGCAGATCGCGCGTGTACCCAGAGCCAGGCTCAACGAGTTAAAGCTGCTGCCAGGATGTTCGCCTTTCAGCGGCTTGTGGATGTCGGTGCTCGATAATCGACGCAGTAAAGAAGAGTTGGGAGCCGTCTATACGCCCCTGGCGACTTATTTGAACTCAATTGTGGACCACTACAAGCGCAATCCGAAGTTGATGCCGGAAAGTTATGCCGCAAGAAATTTGGAACTACAACTCACAACAGAAAGGACGAATGCATGAAGTTTCTGTCGAAGTTTGAGGGAATTGCCTATGCTCTAATGCGCATTGTCGTTGGACTTCTTTTTGCCTGCCACGGTGCGCAAAAACTCTTTGGCGTTCTGGGTGGTCAGTCCATGGTGCACGTTCCATTAATGCTGGTGGCGGGAATTATTGAATTCGGCGGAGGGTTGCTCGTCGCCCTCGGTTTTTTCACCCGCCTCGCCGCATTTATCTGCAGCGGCCAGATGGCGGTTGCGTATTTCACGGCCCATTTCCATCTCCATGGAAGTTATATTCCCATCATCAATCAGGGTGAACCGGCGGTTATCTATTGCTTCGTGTTCCTCTTCATTTCCACTTACGGACCAGGAAAGTGGGCGATCGAAAAAAAATAACCGGTCCCCTGCGCTGGTTGCAGGTTGCTGCATTCCGGCTGGCGCGTCACCATCTCATCTACAGAACGGCGGCGGATCCTTCGGCTGGCGCCTCAGGACAGGCTCTGGAAGAAGTCTGCCGCGATCTTTGCGGCGTGCAAGCCCAGGTCATGTCGTCCGCAGAACTCGCCTGCTGGATACGCGTGGCGGGCATCTCCAGGGACGCCGTTCCGGCCGCGCTGTGGAAGCACCGTACCTTGGTGCGGACCTCGTGCATGAGGCAGACGCTCCATCTCTTGCCGGCGGCTGACTTCTCCGTCTATATCGCCGCTCTCAAGCGAAGCCGTCTTGCGGCTATTCTGCGCGGGATGGCGCGCTTTGGCATGACCGCAAAAGACCTCGACGAATTAAATGCTCTGGTCGTAGAGGAGCTTCGCTCCGGCCCCAAGAGCCAGCGTGATCTTGCCCAGGTCATCAGGCCACAGGTCAATAAGAAGACACGAGCCTGGATGGAGCGCTTTTGGAGCGTCGTCCGTCCGGCGGTGATCGAGGGCCTGGTTTGCTACGGCCCGGAGCAAACGGATGGCAAGCGCAACGATGCGGTCTTTATCCTGGTAGACCAATGGCTGCCGAAGCAAAAACGCGTCGACGAGCTCACCGCCCAGCAAGCTTTGTTGCGCAGCTACCTGCGGTGCTACGGTCCGGCCACGGTTCAGGATTTTGCCTTCTGGTCAGGAATCGGCATGAAGGAATCAAGAGAAATCTGGAACAGCCTGTCTGACGAAATGGCAGAGGTTTCCATCGAAGGCCAGAGCAGGCACATTCTTAACCAAGATATTGAGAACCTCACCGAAGGCAACTTGGAAGATGAGGTAGTGCGATTGCTGCCAGGCTTCGACCCCTACCTGCTGGCTCATGCCAAGAAAGACCACATGGTGAACGTCAAATATTACAAACGTGTCTATCGAAACCAGGGATGGATCTCCCCGGCAGTCCTGATCAACGGAAAAATCGCAGGCATCTGGTCGTGCACAAAAAAAGGCAAGACGCTCTCATTCACGGCTGAGCTTTTTGAAAATCTTTCCAGACGCCAACGCAGTAAGATTCAAGAGGAAGCCGAAAGCCTAGGCCATTTTCTGGGCGGTTCTGTCGAAATTGAGATTTATTAGTCCGACGAACCAATCTCCCGATCGCCCGATGATCCGATCTCTCGATTCCTTCTTTCCATCTGCAAATACAACTCATCCTCACCTGTCTTCACAAATCCCAGGCGCTCATAAAGGTGTTGTGCCGGATTGGTTTTCAATACCTGCAAGCGTACCGGCACTCCGGCTTTTTCCGATTGCTCGATCAATTCGCGCAGGTACTTTGCTCCAATCCCGCGATTCTGATGCTCCGGCAACAGAGCAATATCCACCAATAGAACTGATTCGGAAGTGTGGTTGACGAGAATCCGTCCAATGGGCTGGCCGTCGGAAAGAATGATTCTGTGCTCGGCCTCAGGGTAAGCTGTCTGATACCACCTCTGCTGGTTGTTGAATTGCATCCGGAGAAAAGCTTCCAACTGTGCCGGAGGCCATCCCAATCCGGCAAATTCCTGCTGGCGTGTGCTCGAACAAAGCCGGAACAAAAACTCCTGGTGCTCTACAGCAAAGGGACACGATGTCAGATTCATCAACGTGACCTATGCCGTTTTGGGAAATACTCTATCGGGTTACGAGATGTGCAGTAGGGCATAGCTAGTCCTTAGGTTAGCCGAAGAGCTTGTCCTGAGGAACGAAGGAAACTTTAGAGCGTGCGGAAATTCGACGGCTTTAGCCTCTGAAGGTGTCAGGGCACGAATTTATTCGTGCCGCAAAGCGTTTAGATTGAGTCGGGCTTTAGCCGGCTTTAGCCCCTGTGGCTGCTTCCTTTTGTTCGACGTGTACCCAACGCCATTTCTTAAAACGATCATAATCCAAAATTCGTGTTCATTTCGCGTGAATTCGTGGCTAAATCCGATTTCCCAATCCGCGGTAAGTTTCATGCTGTCCGTTGCCGCTCAACATCGGCGGTGATCGTGCGCGACCCAGCCCATAACACCAAGGCCAGTCCCAGGCACAACAAGGGAATCGCCAGCATGGCTTTTTGCAGGCCGATGGCTCTGAAGACTTCTGTGATCTGGCTGACACCGGCCGCGTTGGCGGCGCCCCTGGCGAAGTGGTCACTCAGTTTTCCAGTAGCCCACGGACCGAATGATGCTCCACCTAAATACATAAAGCAGAAATAAATGGACATGGCAGTGCCGCGCAACGCCGGAGGAACAATGTCCTGAATGGAAGAGTAGACCAGCCCGTAATACATGTTGAGAAATCCATATGCCGCGGTAATAAGCAGCACTGTGGCCATCAGTGATCCCAGGGTTTGCTGGATGCCGTAATAAGCCAGAGGCGCAGCAGCAAGCGCCGCCAACGAGGCTGCGGTCATGCGTCCGTTCGCGCGGCGGCGGATGATGAAGTCTCCCAGGTAGCCGGCGATAACGCCACCCAGCACGCCGCCTATGAGATAGACGATGCCCGTGGCGTAGCCCGATTTAGCCAGAGTGAGATGGTGAATACGGCTGAAAAATGCCGGAAGAAATGTTCCGATGGCATAGAGATTAAAGTTGACGAGCGCGCCCGAAACAATAATGAAACAGAAAGTTGGCGTCCCCAGCACCTTGAGCATGGAATGGAGAACATCGGGCTTGTGCGTCTCGGAAGCGCCGCGCCTGGGCTCGCGCAGCAGCAGGATCACCGGGGCGATCAATAAAGCGGGGGCGGCCGCCACGATCATGGCCACACGCCATCCGAAGCGCTGGGCCGTCACTGGGCTGAAGAAGTAGCTCAAGGCTCCACCGATAGGGACACCGAGCATGAACAATGCCAGCGGCTTGGCCCTGCGGTTAGGAGGGAAGAGGTCCCCGATCCAGCTTGTGGCCGTGGGCGCGCACGAAGCTTCGCCGACGGCTACACCCAGGCGCGACGTAAGCAGCATGGAATAGTTCCTGGCAAAGAAAGCAAAAGCAGTCAGGGCGCCCCAGATAGCCACTCCTACGGAAAGCAGCTTCTTGCGGCTGCCTCCGTCGGCAAGCCTGCCCAGAGGCAAGCCGATCACTGCGTAAAGCAGGGTGAAGATCGTACCCAACCACCCGACCTGTGTGTCGGTCAGATGGAACTCTTTTCGTATCGGTTCGGTCAAGGCCCCGGCAACGTTCCGGTCATAGAAATTAATGACATTCACAATGATCAGAACGATCAACGCCCAAATGGCAGCATATGAGGGAGGTTGGATCGGAGCACTCTCGACAGCCACAGCTTCACGAACAGGGGTTTCAACAGCCATGGGCCGACATACTATCAGAGCCGCGCACCCTTTGCTGCAAAGGATTTGTTTGTCTGCTGCGGGTCATTTTGAATCAAGCCGTGTGTCAGCCCCAACCATCCCTGGCTGGATGGTTACAAGAAACCAGAAACTCTCTCTGTGACGCGTTGTCCGCCCAGAAAGTGTCCATGATGAAGACGTGTAACAGGGCACGACTTGAGCGTTTAGCCGGGAGCGAGCTTGCGAGTGACCGGCTGCGGAGTGCCGCCAAGACCTAAAGATCAACTGGGCTTTAGCCCAATGTCACTTACTTTAGGGTTGAGAAGATCGATCGCAGACCGATGAACCAAGCGCCGTAGGCGCGACCAGAAGTTAGCCCAGGGTGGAGCGAAGCGGAACCCTGGGAAACTGTAAGAAAAGAAGTAGAGCCCCGTAGGGGCGGCACAGGGTTTTTGATCAGAGTCGCGACCAATGATCGTAAAGTAAGTGACATTAGGCTTTAGCCTCTGCAAAACTGCAACCCTCGCGCGAATCGTTGTTTAGTCTGAAATGCAGGGCCTTAACGGCGGGAGTTTCCGGAGAGACAGTCGTGCGGGAAGTTATGGAATGTTCATTTGTAGCTCTGTACCACGAGGTTCTTTGAAATCGTGCTCTTTCTCGCAAATTTGGAATCGCGCCAAAGCCACCTAGAAACTCTCTGCAATGCTAACAGTCAAATTTCTTTCCGGGCCGCGAAGAATTTTTATCGCCCGCAGTTAATCGGCGTTTATCGGTTTTATCAGCGGCATCAGTGGCAAGGTTTGGGTTGTGGCTCTGCGCAATTCTGCCATCTCTGCGACCTCTGCGGTTGGTCTTGAATTGACTTCCTCTGTGTTCCTCCGTGGCCTCTGTGGTAAAACTGCCTTTGCTTTTCCTTTGCGTCCTTAGCGTACTCTACCGGTGCAATGGGTTTGGTTGTTGTTTTGTTCGCCCGTGAACCTGCCTTCGGTGATTTCTCTCTCCCCGATTTCCAAATTCGTGTTTATTCGCGTTCATTCGCGGCTAAATGGTTTTTGGTTGTGGCTCCGCTAGACTGTGGAATGTATCCAAACTGAAGATATTTTAATCTTCACTCTGACTCAACAAGCTCACTCTGAAATAACTTCGAAATGTGTTGCTAAAAGTTTCGTTAGTGTCAAAAATAGGAACTAACAAGATGTCTTGCAAGTTGGACGTGGTCTCGACAATCAGTTCATTAAATGGTTTTGCCAATAGTTTGAGAAAGTTGAAACTAGTTTGCATGTCTCCTGCTGACCTGCAATAGAGACCACTGGCTGATCGAATTCCCCAGGTTGATTGTCCCAGTTTCTATTCAGGAACGTAGTTGCTGTGAGGAAGTAAATGACCGCTGGTGCTGCCAGTGGAAGCCGGGTTCTGATTGTCGAAGTTCATGCGGCCGCCTGCGCCCTGCCGCTGATGCACGTCATCGAAATGATGCGTCCGCTCCCTATTGAGCCGATTGCTTGCGCCCAGTCGTTCATGCGGGGTATTTCTCTCATAAGAGGGGTGCCGACGCCGGTGGTTGATTTAGGCGCTCTTCTCGGGGTTTCCGATGGTGCCCCAGGCAGGTTCGTTACGCTTCGCCTCGGCGGCCGCCAGGTTGCGCTTGCGGTCAAAGCTGTGCTCGGTGTCCGCGAACTCGATGCTTTGACCATCCCAAAATTACCGCCACTCCTCAGCGGAGCCTCGAAGGAGTTCATCGAGGCTATCGGTACACTCGACCAACAAATGTTGATGGTTTTACAGGCAGGATGGCAGTTGCCGGACGAGGTGTGGAAGGCGGTTGCAGCAAGAGAGGTGATCGAATGACTCCAACCCTGGAGCGTGCGGCTGTAGAGAACTTTCGTTCCTTCGTGGCCCAGCGGCTCGGCCTGAATTTCGACGACAGCAAACAGGACTTCGTTGAGGACGTCCTGCGGCAGCGAATGGAAAGTACCGGGCGCCATCGCTTCTGGCATTATCAACAGCTTATTTCCTCATCCGCAAAGGAATTGCAGGCGGTCGCTGAGCAACTCACCGTCTGTGAGACTTATTTTTTTCGTTACATCGACCACTTCCGCGTCTTTACCGAAGTCGTGGTTCCGGACCGCATTCGAGTGCGCAATGGCCGCCGGGACCTTCGAATCTTATCGGCGGGTTGTGCTTCGGGAGAAGAAGCCTATTCCCTGGCGATCCTCATTCGAGATGAGCTGCCTGAACTCGCGTCGTGGAACATCGCCATCCAAGGGATCGACGTCAATCCATCGATGGTGGCCAAGGCTGTACAGGCTCAATACACCACTTGGTCACTGCGAGATACGCCTGCCAATCTTAGGAGGACCTATTTTCGAAGCCAAGGGCGCGACCTAATACTCGACGGCGCCGTGCGGTCCATGGTCACATTCGAGCAGCGCAACCTGGTTGATGAAGATCCGCTATTCTGGCGGCGTGATGCCTTTGACGTGGTTTTTTGCCGGAATGTGACCATGTATTTCACGCTTGAGGCGGCCCGGTCGGTAATTGCGCGCATCGCCCAATCACTTACTCCGGGCGGCTTTCTTTTCCTGGGTCATGCGGAAACGCTGCGTGGCATCTCCCAGGATTTTCATTTGCAGCATACCCACGAAACTTTTTATTACCAGCTCCGGGACGCTCACGCGTCAAGTGGCAATATGGCTTTTGTCCACGTTTCACCTGCAAACGGTCTTTCACCAGCGCAAATCCCAGTGATGACTGGACCAGGTGATTCGTGGTCCGACATCATTCGGCGAGCGTCGGAGCGCATCACGAACCTCGCGAACGGAACCAGGGACCAAGCCGCCGGGGCGACCAAAGAGACTGGTGTGCGAACCGCCGAGGTCACGGGGTGGCCGGTGGCCGCCTGGGACCGCACCCTGGCTCTTGAACTCTTGCGCAGCGAGAAGTTCGCGGAAGCCATCGAGCTTGTGCACGCCCTTCCACCGGGGCTCAAAGCCGACCCGGATGTGCAATTGCTGCTAGGCGTCCTGCTCACCAACCGGGGCGACCTGCAGGAAGCTGAAAAAGTCTGCCTGGGTCTTCTCAAACTGGATGACCTGAATGCCGGCGCTCACTACCTGATGGCGCTCTGCCGGGAGCATGCCGGCGACCGGAGCGCCGCAGTGGAGCACGACCAGGCCGCAGTCTACCTGGATTCATCGTTTGCCATGCCTCACCTTCACCTGGGACTGATGGCCAAGCGTTCAGCCGATGTGGAGACGGCTAAGCGGGAGTTGGAACAAGCCCTGACACTTTTGGTACGAGAGGATGCTTCGAGAATCCTCCTCTTTGGAGGTGGATTCACCCGCGAAGCCCTGGCCGAGTTCTGCCGAGCGGAACTTCGTGGATATGGAGGCCATCTGTGAGTGATCTATCGCCCATCGCCAAGACAGTGGCCGATCTTCGGAATACCTTCGACCGGTCCTACTCCCTTCCTCCTTCTTCCTCTGGAGCCGAACAGGTCGAAAACCTGCTCGCTTTGCGCCTGGCTGGAAACCCTTATGCCATACGGGTTACAGAGATTGCCGGCTTGGTCAACAACCGCAAGACCGTCGCCATTCCCAGCCCAATTTCAGAACTGTTGGGAGTAGCTGGGATTCGCGGAGGACTCGTACCGGTCTATAGCTTGGCTGCACTCTTGGGATATGACAGAAATGGCTATGCTCGCGACGCTTCCCCAGCCCGATGGCTGGCCTTGTGTGGGAATGAAGATCAGGTAGGCCTGGGTTTCAGCGACCTGGAAGGCTACCTCCGCGTCCCTGCTGTGCAGATATACGCAGCCAGCCAGGAAAACATAATGGGCGGACACGTTAAAGATGTGGCCCGGGTGGATGGCTTGGTCCGGCCAGTGGTCAGCATTCCGTCTGTGGTGGAAATGATTCAGAGACGCTGCGGTGAAATCCGCGTGTCTCCCATGCAGCTATGACAAAGAAGGAGCGATGACAATGTGGACGTTTGGAAGAAAGATAGCAGCCGGATTCACACTGGCATTCTTACTGTTGGTTGTTATCGGCGCGGTGGCGTATCGCAGCATCAACTCGCTCACCAAGACCAGTAAGATGGTGACCCACACCCACGAGGTCCTGGAGAACATCTCCGAGATGCTCAGCCTGCTCAAGGATGCCGAGACCGGACAGCGAGGCTACATCATCACCGGCGACCAGCCCTTCCTCGAACCGTATAACACCGCGCTCAATAATCTTCCCAAGGTGATCGAGAAACTCCGCACACTGACCGCAGACAATCCCAATCAGCAAAGACGGATTAGCCAGGCAGAGCCGCTTATTAAGGCGAAGCTGGAAGAGCTTCAGCAGACCATTGACCTGCGCCGGAAAGGAGATGTGGCGCAGGTGACCCAGATTGTACGCGGAGGCGCAGGCAAGAAGTTCATGGATGATCTGCGAGTGATAGCGGGGCAGATGGATCAGGAGGAGAGGGAACTCCTGGCCAAGCGCGCCGAGGAAGTGGAGTCCGCAGCCGGCAGCGCCCAGAACACTATCAGCTACGGTACCCTGCTCTGCCTTTTGCTGGTCACTGTCGCAGCTTTCACGATCACGCGCTCCCTCAGTGGCCAGATCGGGCTGGCGGTACGGCACGTCCAGAGTTCTTCGGTTGAACTGCAATCCACAGCCAATCAGCAAGCATCAGGCGCAAAAGAGTCATCTACAGCCATGAACGAGATCACCACGACCATCAGCGAATTACTGGCCACATCACGGCAGATTGCCGAGAGCGCACAGCGCGTCGCCCATATTGCCGAAGAAACCTTTAAGGCGGCGAAATCCGGCGACCAAACGGTTGAGAAGGCCCACGACTCGGTGACCGGCATCAAGCGCCAGGTGGACCTCATCGTCACCCACATGCTGGATCTGGGAAAGAAGTCACAGCAGATTGGCGGCATCCTCGAAATTATTAATGAACTGGCCGAGCAGACCAATATCCTGGCCATCAACGCCACCATTGAAGCTGCGGGCGCGGGCGATGCCGGAAAACGATTTGCCATTGTGGCCGACGAAATTCGCAAGCTGGCGGACCGAGTGGCCGGTTCAACCAAGGAGATTCGGGGGCTCATCGAGGAAATTCGGGCCGCAGTCAACACCACCGTGATGGCCACCGAGGGCGGGACCAAGGCAGTCGATCTCGGGGCCCGGCAGTTCGCGGAAGTGGCGGCTGCCTTGAAGCAAATCGGCAGTCTGGTCGCGACCACCACCGAAGCTGCGAGAGAAATCGAGCTAAGCACAAAACAACAGACCACCGCAGTGGAGCAGGTCAACGCCGCCATCTCCAGTGTTGCCCAGGCTACCAGGGAAACCGAAGCCAGTTTGACCCAGACATTGCAAACCGCAACCCAACTGACCGGATTGTCGCGCGAACTGTCGCGTCTGATCCAGCCGACTGCAAGTGCCTGACGAATGGCCCAGAAACATGGTTGATCAAAGTAAAGACAAATACAAATATTTCCGGATCGAAGCTCGCGAACTCCTGGAAGGGCTGAACCAGGGTGTGCTGGAGCTTGAGAAAGGCAGCCGGGGAAAAGACGTGCTTGGCCGCATCCTGCGGCTCGCCCATACGCTCAAAGGCGCCTCGCGTGTGGTAAAGCAGTCGGGAATTGCCGAGCTGGCCCATTCCATCGAAGATGCATGTGCACCCTACCGGGAAGAACCGGGCGCTGTTTCGCAGCAGAGCATCAACCAGGTACTGGCCCTGCTGGATGCGGCTGCCGCCCAGGTTGCAGCTCTAGATGTACCTGCTGCCGGAGCCGCAGGAGAAGCGCCTCGGCCCCTGGTGGAAGAGTTCTCTGAAACCGTACGAGTGGAAATAGAGGAGGCAGATAAGCTTCTTGAGGGTGTCTCCGAAGCCGCGGTGCAGATCACGGCGCTCCGGCGGGAGGCAGGGACTATCGAACACGCACGGCAGTTGGCTGGTACCCTGCTCGAAAACCTGGCGTTGCGCCCGGGAATCGAGGCCAACGGAGCCGGAGCGATGGCCGCCCGCGTAAAAACCCGGGCCTTGGCAGAAGAGCTTTGCATCCATCTGGAAAAGCTCGATCGCCGCCTGGCAACCGGTATCGAACAGGTCGAAACTGAATTTGCGCAGGTGCGCGATGCCGCCAATCGTCTCCGTCTTCTTCCGGCATCCACAGTCTTTGCCTCATTGGAGCGCGCCGTCCGTGACGCCGCTCAGGCCCTTCAAAAAAACGTTCGATTCGAATCTTTTGGGGGTGACTCGCGCCTCGATACCCATGTGCTGGCGGCGCTTCGAGACGCCCTGCTCCATGTAGTCCGCAACGCCGTAGCTCACGGCATTGAATCTCAGCCGCAGCGCATCGCCACCGGGAAACCTATCCAGGGCCGGGTGGAACTGCGGGTCGAACGGCGAGGTCCTCGCGTGGCTTTCATCTGCCGCGATGATGGCTCCGGTATCGACGTTGAAGCGGTCCGCCGCGTGGCTGTCCGCCGGGGTTTGGTAGCGCCTTCCAATGCTGCTTCCTTGGGGTTGGAGGAGGCTGTTCAGATCATCATGAAGGGTGGAGTCTCTACTGCCGCCACCGTAGACGAAGTCTCCGGACGCGGAATCGGCCTCGACGTGGTTCGCGAAACTGCCGCGCGTCTCCAAGGTGAAGTCAAGGTGCATAGCCAGCGCGGTCAAGGCACTTCTGTGGAAATATTGGTTCCTGTCTCGCTTTCGTCTCTCCGTGCGTTGGAATTGGATACTGGCGGAACAATCGCCTCCTTGCCCCTGGATTCAGTCCGCCAAATCCTGCGAGTCGCCGATCATGACATTGTCCGTTCGGATGAGAAGGAGTCGATTGTCCACGAGGGCAAAGTAATTCCCTTCATGACGCTGGCGAGAGCGCTGCGAAGTAAAACAGACGTGGACCGAAAGCGGCAGGCATGGCCGGCCATTGTACTTGAAGCCTCTTCTGGTATGGCTGCAATTGGTGTCGACCGGCTGCTCGGCGCCACCAGCGTGGTGGTGCGTCCACTGCCGGCCTTGGTCGAAGCGGAACCGCTAATAGCGGGTGCGTCGCTGGATGCAGAAGGCAATCCGCAGTTGGTGCTCGATCCGGAAGGACTGGTGGCGCTCGCCCGCCTTGGAAGAGCGCAGGCGCCTGAGACCGGCTCCGGGAAACCCTCGCCCATCCTGGTTGTTGATGATTCGCTGACGACACGGATGCTGGAGCAGAACATTCTCGAGTCTGCAGGCTACGAAGTGGACCTGGCGACTTCCGGAGAGGAAGGCCTCGTCAAAGCGCGGGAAAAGCAATATGGCCTCTTTCTGGTGGACGTGGAGATGCCGGGGATCGACGGCTTTGAATTTGTTTCCCGTACCCAGGCCGATACGGCCTTGCGCGCTATTCCGTCAATCCTGGTTACCTCACGCGGTGCTGTGGAAGACCGGCGGCGTGGGGAGCAAGCGGGAGCGCGTGCCTACATCGTGAAGGGTGAGTTTGACCAGGGACATCTCCTGCAGACCATCCGTGAATTGATTGGATAGAAACATGACCGGTCCAAAAATACGTGTACTCATCGTTGAAGATTCCCTCACCACGCGCCGCTATCTGGTCGAGGTGCTGACTAGCCATCCCGATTTTGCGGTAGTCGGAGAAGCCGAGGATGGCAAACGCGCTATTGAACTGTGCCAGACTTTGCGCCCCGATGTAATCACCCTCGATATCATGATGCCGGTCATGAGCGGTGTGGCGGTTACCGAGTATGTCATGGCTTACTGCCCCACCCCGATCCTTGTGGTCTCCGCGTCTACCAACCGAGGAGAAATCTATAAGACTTACGACGCTCTGGCAGCCGGCGCCCTGGACGTGCTCGAAAAGCCGGACGGCAATGAACCGGATGGTGTTTGGGAAAGCAAGCTGGTATCGGCCCTGAAAATCGCCGCTCGCGTAAAAGTCATCACCCATATCCGCGGTAAGATTTCGCCCGGTTCGCTCGGAAGATCTCAGGTGGCTCCCTCACCATTCGTATCCTCAAACGGCGCAACTGGCGTGCGCATCATCGCTATTGGAGGCTCAACCGGCGGTCCCGCTGCGGTTGTGGAGATTCTTCGGCGGCTGCCGGCTGGCTTTGCGGTTCCCATTCTCCTGGTAATCCATATCAGCGATCCCTTTGGCGCCGCATTCGCAGATTGGCTCGATGGCCAAACCACCATGCGGGTGCGCTATGCAAAAGATGGTGAACCACTGCCAACGCTCGGGCAAGCAGGTGTTGTGATGGCTCCACCGGGTCTTCACCTCGTGGTGCAACAAGGAAAGCTGAGGCTCAGTTCCGGTCCAGAGCGGAATTCCTGCCGCCCTTCGGTGGATGTGCTCTTCGAATCGCTTGCCCGGGAACTTGGGGATCAGACTACGGCGTGCCTGCTCACCGGCATGGGTAGGGACGGCGCGGCCGGACTGCTCGCGTTGCGGCGCGCCGGCGCCATGACGTTGGCTCAGGACGAAGCCACCGCAGTCGTGTTTGGCATGCCTAAAGAGGCCATCCAGATTGGCGCAGCCAGGCAGGTTCTTGCTCTGGACCAAATTGCGCCCACGCTGGCTGCCGTAGCTCGTGAAGCAGACTTGAGGAGGAAGCAGTGAAACCGGACGTCCTCATTATTGATGACAGCCTCACTGTCCGAATGGACCTGGGGGAAGCCTTTGAATTGGCCGGGTTTGCAGCCATGCTGTGCTCTAATGTGGCCGAAGCTCGTGGTGCGCTTCTCACGCAGCCCTTCGCGCTGATCATCCTCGATGTTCTTCTTCCGGATGCGGACGGCATTGAATTCCTGCGAGAGATCAAGAACACCGCAGCCACAGCCGAGGTTCCGGTCATGCTGTTGTCTTCCGAGGCGGAAGTACAGGACCGCATCCGTGGACTCAACACCGGCGCGGACGAATATGTGGGAAAGCCGTATGACCAGTCTTACGTGGTGGCCCGCGCCCGGGAGCTTGTGAGAAAACTTGAGAGAAAAGAAGAATCAGACACCGGCAAACCAGCAGCAACCAAGGTCCTGATCATCGACGATAGCCCAACTTTTCGGGAGGAGTTGAAGTCGGCGTTAGGGTCTTCCGGATACCTGGTCATCACGGCCGCCACCGGAGAGGACGGCCTGAGGGTGGCGGTGGACGAGCGCCCGGCGGCCATCGTGGTTGACGGCGTGCTTCCCGGAATAGACGGAGCCACCGTCATCCGCCGGATCAGGGCCGACGCTGTGCTGCGGCGTACACCCTGCATCTTGCTGACTGCCTCCGAAGAAGCGAGCGGCGAGATTGAAGCCTTGGATGCCGGGGCCGACGATTATGTCCGCAAGGGTGAAGACGTTGGGATCGTTCTGGCCCGCGTGGCCGCAGTCCTGCGCTCCAGCGGATCTCCCACGGTCGTCTGCTCCACCTCCAGCCTGCTCGGACCAAAAAGAGTTCTGGCAGTAGATGACAGTCTCACCTATCTTCAGGAGATAGCAGGACAACTTCGGCAGGAGGGCTATGAAGTAGTCTGCGCCCGCTCCGGCGAGGAGGCCGTGGAGTTGTTGTCGGTCCAGGCGGTAGACTGCATCCTGCTCGATCTGGTGATGCCCGGCTGGTCCGGCAAAGAGACTTGCCGCAGGATCAAAAGTTCTACATCATGGCGCGACATTCCCTTGATTCTGCACACCGCGCTGGAGGAAGAGGAGGCGATGATTGAAGGCATCAACGCGGGTGCCGACGATTACATCGCCAAATCCAGTGATATCGGGGTCCTGCGCGCGCGGGTGCGGGCCCAGCTCCGCAGGAAACAGTTTGAGGACGAGAACCGCAACATTCGCGAGCAACTGCTCCAAAAGGAATTGGAAGTAGTTGCAGCCAATGCCGCTCGAAAACTAGCAGAGGCCCGCGCGGCTTTTTCCGAAGAGTTGGAACTCAAGAACAAAGAGCTTGAGGCTTTTAGCTATTCCGTTTCCCACGATCTCCGCGCTCCCCTCCGGGCCATCTCCGGTTTCAGCCACATTTTGGCTCAGGAGCATCAGGATAAGCTGGATGCAAACGCCAGGGAGCTACTGCAAAGTGTTCAAGAATCCGCGAGCCGAATGGGCCGGCTCATTGACGACCTGTTGAAGCTCGCGAAAACCGGCCGCAAAGTATTGGACCGGGAAACCGTCGATCTGAGCGACTTGGCCCGGGAAATTGCCTCCCGATTGCAAGCATCAGAACCGGGTCGGGATGCAGCCTTTGTCATCGCTCCCAACCTGATCGCGAAAGCCGACCGGGGGTTGCTGCAGGTCGTGCTGGAAAACCTTCTCGGCAATGCTTGGAAATTTACCTCCAAACGCCCACGTACCAGTATCGAACTCGGGGTACAACACCACGCCAACCAGACAATTTACTTTGTACGCGACAACGGCGCCGGGTTCGACATGAAGTATGCAGACAAGCTTTTCGGCGCATTCCAGCGCCTTCACTATGAAAATGAATTTCCAGGCACTGGCATCGGGTTGGCAACCGTCCAGAAAATCATTCATCGTCATGGCGGTCGCGTCTGGGCGGAATCCCAGGCGGGTCAAGGTGCAACTTTCTACTTCGTTTTAGAACGAGTCGGTGAGGAATGGTTATCTGCCGGATAGCCGGCGGCAGGACTTGAAGTCTGCGTAGTCGATTGCATAACGAAGAACCAAGTGCCGGAGAGCCTGTGCTATTGACCTCTGCATAATGAATGCAATGCCAGAATGGGTTCATAGCAGTACGAACGGGGCATGGTTTGTATCGGGGCATAGCCCTGTCCTGAGGTTTCGCCGAAGAGCTTGTCCTGAGGAACGAAGGAAACTTTAGAGCTTGCGGAAATTCAACGGCTTTAGCCTTTGGCGGTATCAGGGCATAGCCAGTCCTGAGGTGCGCCGAAGGAGCTTTAGCCGTGCCGTAAGAGGTTAAAATCAATCGGGCTTTAGCCCAATGTCACTTACTTTGCAGAATGTCTCCACCATATTACCCATTCCCCCTGTCATCCCAAGCGCGAGGTATTCAAGCGCACCCGCTCGGCGTAGGAAATCCACAGCCTGGTTTAAGTGGTGGATAGATTCCGGCGAACTCGGTGCGTAAGCGCGGCCTAGTGAGATGTGGTCGAGTCCGATAGCAAGTAGCCAATGGTTTTCTTCTGCGACCCGCAGGGCAGCATTGGCGCGGTGGATCACTTCGGACGGCTTCTCTTGGTCCAGTAACAGGGCGCAGAAGTGAAAGCCTCGTAAGGAAGTGAGAACTGAGTACTGCGGCCATAGTTCCTTTTGTATCTTTTCGGCCTCGGCGAAGAGGTTTTCGGCTTCCACCAGATCGCCAGACTGGAAGAGAGCATCAGCGAGATCAGTCCTTCTAATAGTCGCTGGGCCTGATCTTCGCTTCGATCCGCATATTCGACTCCTTGGCAGGCGGCATCGATTGCTGGATGCGCTTGGCCAAGGACAAGCAGTAATTGGCTGAGATTGCCATAGATGATCGATGCATGATGCCAATCTTTCATGGACACGCCGTCTTCAGCTCCAGACCGCATCGGCTCGAGGGCATCGGCCAACCGCCCCAACGCCCGAAGGGTAAAACCAGCGTTGCCAACAATCCATGCTTGGTTGGCTTCAGACAAGTTGGTGACGGGTCGAGACCATGGGGTTTCGAAAAAATTGGCCAGCAGTGACAGATTGGTTCCAAAAGCGCCGAGCATCTTTATTAGGAAGTCTGTTTTATATCGACAGATACGCCCCCGATAAATCGTTTCGAACGCCTCCTGATGTCGCCCCGCCAGGCAGCCGTGGTAGACGGCATAGAAAAGCGGCGTCATCTCGTCCAGCGTGTCGGGCTGATCGGGCGCTTGCTCGCAGTAGTGCTCGTAGAGTTTGGAGTGTCCCTCACGGAACTCTTCTGCCGCTGTTGCCCGCATCACCGCTGCAAAGTGCTCGCGGATCAAGGGATGGCAGTCGACCGATTCTGAAAGTTCTTTGCTGAGAACCAGGCGCGCTTGGTGAAGACGATTGAGGGCAGCCTGGTATGGGCGCTCTTTCATCTTCGGCAACACCAGCTTCAAAGCCGCAGGTTCAGCCGGACGGTCGAAATAACCTAAAGCCCGCAGAATCGCTGCTTCCGGCTTGCCTTGGAACATCCGCTCATAGGCGGCCATCATGCGCCGGGCGTGACGACCGTATTTCGCTTCGTCAACCATCAACTCGCGAATCTCGACCCGGCGGCGGATGTCGCCCTGGAGAAAGTCCACCAGATAGGTTCCCAGCAAGGTGAGCGCCAGCGCATGATTGTCAGAATCCTTTGAAGCCTGCTCAAGTTCTTGTTGCTCCCCATCAACTCCAAGGTGCCTTAGGTACTCAGCGCCGTTTTCAGGCGTGAGGTTATCGAGATCGACGGAGAGCACTCGCGGCGGATCGTCAGGAAGATCCAGTCGCACCCGCGTGGTGCACAAGACCAAGCCCGCATTCTTGGTGCTCAGCTCTTGCAGCAGCGCCTTCAACGCCGAGTCACGCAGAAAACCAGCCGAGTCCTGCATGGGCTCGATGCCATCCAGGATCAGCAACATCTTTTCTTCGCGCAGCCGGCTGGCCACTGCCTCCGCCGTGGCATACACAGATGCTGCAGATGGCAGGCTGATGTTCAGCCAGCTCATGATCTCGGCAAAGAATCGATCAGACGAAGCCCCCTGGCGCTGCTCGGATGTGCCCTGGCTGTAGAAAGACCAGCCGAAGACCGTGGCTTCGTCAAGATGGCGGCGGAACCATTTGTCCATCAGCGCCGTCTTGCCTGTGCCGCCAGGAGCGATGATCTGGATAAAGTTGGTTTCAGGATCAGCCCAGGCCCGGTCGAGAAATTCGATCTGCTCGCCACGGCCAATCAGCAGGCTGTTGACCGTAGGAAGTTTAGAAATGAAGACGCGATGAGCCTGGCTGCCGTTCGTGGAAGGGGCCAGTAAAGCAAGGCGTTGCAAGATCGCAGCGGCCACCTGGCCATCTTCCATGGTATTGATTTCAAGAGAGCCGTCAATTCCGTAGAGACCCGGAGTTTCCTCGCGATCAAAGCGAAGGAACATGAGCCGGTCATCCTTTTTCTTAAGTAATAGGTCGCGGCCAGCCCGCCATTCCAGGCCGCACCAATCCTTGGCGTTGTATTCCTTGCACAAGAAAAACACCACCAAGTCTGAATCATCGTGATACAGCTTGGACAGGTATAAGTCGAGGTTGGCGCGGGCGAATTCGGCTCCATACCACTTGTCGTAGAGAATCTTGTCTCGGCCGAGCTTGGGGGCGAGAGCCAGGGCGACAGCCTCGACACGCTTCCTGTGCTCTCCCGGAAAGGACAGTGCAACTCGAAAGCGGCGCGAATATGCCATTTGCTGAATCAAGGTTATGCGTAAGTAGCAATTGAGTAAATGAAAATGCTTGCCCCAATTATCCGCCGATTATCAGGAGAAATCCCTTTCCAACATTAGGATCAGCCTACATCGACTAAGGCGCTAACTCCAAGAACAAAGTGCCCCGTCGAGGAATCAGCCCCGCAGGGGCGGCAG
The DNA here is from genome assembly GCA_035939495.1 of Candidatus Angelobacter sp. GTDB lineage: Bacteria > Acidobacteriota > Terriglobia > Terriglobales > Acidobacteriaceae > Angelobacter. The sequence continues at coordinate 91,716 of DASZFU010000141.1, forward strand.
AGAGTAGCCCAGCATGTTGAACCAGCGTGGGCGGCTTGCGCCTACGCTGGCTCATAAATGCTGGGTACCAAGCCAATGAGCCACTTCCTTGCGCCGCAGGCCTGCGCGCAGCGAAGCGGAGCGCAACAAAGAAACGATTTTTTAAAGAGCTAAACCTCTGCTGCCCTCTTGACATTCACGAGAAGCATTCTCCTCGCGGGACCGCCATCTCGAGAATCTTGCCCTGAGGTATCAACCGAAGGGGCCTACACACGCAACCACTGTGGGTTGGAGAGACCTTGGGTTTCGCCCGACTTCACCGGAAAAGCTCTGACATGGAACTGCTTGTCGCGGCGATTTGCATAAATATAATCACCTCATCGACTTGGTATCTGCGGAGGCAGGTACGTCGAGTCTTTTGCTGGAGTGCCGGATGACTTTATCAGGCCTCACTCGAATAATGAGCGCGAGTTTAGCCGAGTTCGTTGAGAACTGGACCCAGCGAACTAGGGGCGTCCGGTGCCTCTGAAGGGATCGCTGCCCTAGTCGGACCAAGGAATAAAAGTGTTTGGCTGGTGCAGCCAAATGTACCCTGAGTCAGATTTTCTCATTTAATTACTTTCTTATATAGATCTTTCAGTTCCTTAACCAAGACAATAATGAGAAAGATCAGGCTGGCCGTGTCAATCACCAGGAGTTTGATTTTTGTAATTATCTCCATAAACTGAGCTCTTCAGATCGCCGTTTTACTATGCCTCCGACAAGACCTGCATAGTTGCCGACATATTTCGTAACGTCCTTCGAAGAGTGTTTCGGGACGAGCAGGCTGACCGTACCGTGTGGCAGCCATTTCACGTTAATTTTCACCTGTCCATTTGATCTGCTCAGCTTGGTCCAGACATCCGCCATGAACTCTGAGGGAAGGACTAAATCGGATATTCCTGTTGGACGTTGACACAACAACGCGGCAGCCGCCAAGGGCGGTCCATCAGGCAGCCCCAAAAGGAAATGGTTAGGACGCTTTGGCCACTCATTAGCAAACGCGATTCCTATCTCGCCTACGGGAGCTTGATATATCGCCCCTCGCAATTTCTCTAGCAGAATCCCTTGACTTATTCGAGCTTGCACCCAGGTTTCTCGAGGAGTTTTTCCTTTCGTGTTATTCGGCGCACCCTGGTTAACAGGCATCTGTTGGTCGATGGGTGGCGTATCTCCCGACCACCAAGCCTCAAGTTCACGGAGCTTCTGGGTCATGCGTTCTACCCGCATTAGGTTTTCTTCTCGTGCAGCATCCGCAAGTTCACGAAAAACCTGACCTCTAAGAGCTTCATAGGCGAATTCGAGATCGTCGTTCATTGTGATGTGTAGTGTAGTGTTACAGAGGGAAGCCATCTCTGTCAAGCTCTTCGGCGGGGTTTTCCAGGTTCGGGACAGCCCTGATTTTTTATTCTTGAGAAATAGAACTATTACTGTGGTTTCAATTTTGAGCCATTGTAATACTACTGTGTCTCCAAAAAATTAGAAGTATTACTAATTAGTAAAAATAAATTTCTATATTATTGAAAACAAAACAGATATACTCTATTAAACCCATTGACAACCCATATCAATAGAGTTACTTTCGGCAAGGGCTTGGCTCTCGAAACCAACCCGAGGGCAAGCCCAATCCTCGCATGGGAACCGGAGAGCCCAAACAGCATTGTCTGGCTAGACCTGTCCTGAAGTGTAAGCCGAAGGAAGATAGAAGCTAGTAGCTAAGGAGCAAAACATGACCCTCACCAACGTCAATCCCCAACCCCTCATCGACCAAGTCGCCACGTACTACGTCCGTTATCTTTCCGCCTCCCCTGAGCATCTCGACCTCCTCGCCCTCTGGACCCTCCACACCTACTGCTTCCAGGACGCCGCCTTCTCTCCCTCTCTCAACATCACCTCCCGCCATAAACAGTCCGGCAAAACCCTCTGCCTTCAATTGCTCAATGACCTCTGCTCCGACACCTGGCTTTACACCTCACCGTCGCCCGCTCTCGTCCTCCGCCAAACTCAAGGCACAGACACGAACCATCCCTTTACCGGCACCCTGCTTCTCGACGACTGTCACATCACCACCCGCCTGCGCGGCGTCCTCACCGCCGGTTTCCACTGGACCGGTACGCAAATCGTTGCTTGCAAGGATCGCGACGGCAAGCGCAGCTTCGAACAACGACCGGCCTTCTTCCCCAAAGCTTTTGTCAGCAACGGCTACCTTCCCGACTCTCTGAAAGATGTCTCCATTCCCATCTCCTTGGAGCCGAAGCAACGAGGTAGCCCTTGCCGCCGCTTTAGCTACGACAACGAAACCTCCGAGTTTTGTCGCACGCTGAGGCGAAGCCTTTATCGCTGGGGTCAGGAAAATTCCCAACGCCTCGCCGATAGGGCGTCCTACGAAGAGAACCAGTTTCCGCTGGAATTTTCTAGCCGCCAGCAAGACCTCGCCGAGCCTCTACTTCAAGTCGCCGACCTCATCGGTGGCGATTGGCCCCAACGCGCCCGCAATGCCCTGATCAGCATCTTTGCCCTGAGCGCTTTCGAAGACTTCTATAGCTCCCGCCAAGTCCTCTTCGACCTCCGTGAAGCCTTTCATGCCAAAGACGATCCCCAATGGATCTCCACCGCTGATCTGCTCGAATTCCTGCACACCATGGACGACCGCACCTGGGACGAATGGAACAAAGGCAAACCCATGAACCCCAAAGACCTGGCCACCTTGCTAAAGCCCTTCGGAATCCGCCCCGCAAACCAGCGCCTGGAGTCCGGCAAAGTAATCAAAGGCTACAAAAAAGAACTTCTGGATCGAGTCTGGGTCCGCCAACTCCTACTAGAAACGTGGGGCACAACCGTTCCCACTTGCGGCGAAGAAATCCTCAGTAGAAACAACCTTGTAGCGGCAAATCCGCAAAATTCATCAACCAACATCCCCGCCCAGCAGCTAACCCCTGGCGCTGTAGCGGCAGAAATGCAAGAACAAATCCAGCCAGCAGCAAGACCCTGTCCTGAGCTGTCAGCCGAAGGAAGTAGTCGTAGCGGCAAATTTGCAAAATTCTTCAACCCAGATCTCAGCGCCAAGGCTGTATCGGCAAAATCCAAAAATTTTCCATATTCCACCACAGGAGGGGAACAACCAGCTCCGGCCAGAAGCTAGAAGCCAGTAGCTAAGAGCTAAAGTTTAAAAAAACTAGACATTTTCGTTACGGCGCACTAACATCCCACCGTATCGAATTTACATCCTCAAGCACTGTTTGCCGTACGCAGTCCAAAAGACAACCAACTCAGATCGAATGATTCTTATAGGAGACGCTTTATGGGCTTATCCAGAAGAGAGTTCTTCAAGGTGGGAACGGGCGGCGCAGCCGCTGCTTTTCTGCTTGGATTCGACGCCGCGCCGGTCATGGCGCAGTCGCGGGAACTCAAGATTGCACGCACCACGGAGACCCGCTCCATCTGTCCTTATTGTTCGGTGAGTTGCGGGGTCATTATTCATACTTTGGGCGATAAAGCCAAGAACGTGACTGCCCAGGTGGTGCACGTTGAAGGTGATCCCGACGATCCGATCAATCGCGGCACTCTCTGTCCCAAAGGCTCTTCGCTGTTCCACGAGATTTTGAATGACCGGCGGCTGCTGAAACCGCAAGTGCGCCGGCCGGGCGGCACCCAGTGGGAAGACATCTCCTGGGACCAGGCCTATACCGAGATCGCCCGCAAGGTCAAGGACACCCGCGACCAGACCTTCGTCGAAAAAGATGACAAGGGCAACACCGTCAACCGTTGCGAAGGCATCGCCTTTAATGGCGGTTGTACCGACACCAATGAACTGAACTGGTTAGTGGTAAAGACCATGCGCAGCCTGGGGGTCTGCTACCTGGAAAACCAGGCCCGTGTTTGACACGGCCCCACGGTCTCAAGTTTGGGACCATCATTCGGGCGCGGCGCCATGACCAATGGCTGGATCGACATCAAGAACACCGATGTGATGTTGATCATGGGTGGCAATCCAGCGGAGAACCATCCGTGCGGCTTCAAGTGGGCCATCGAAGCTAAGAAAAATCGCAATGCCAAGATCATCTCGGTTGATCCTCGCTTTACTCGTACCTCTTCGGTGGCCGACCACTTTGTGCAAATCCGGGCTGGGTCGGACATTGCCTTCCTGGGCGGGATCATCAACTTCATCCTCTCCAACGGACGTATTAATAAAGAGTACCTGGTCAACTACACCAATGCGGCCTTGATCGTTAAGGAAGGCTTCAAGCTTCCCGATAATGGAGTGTTCTCCGGCTGGGACGATGAAACCAAGAGGTACAAGGACATTTCTACCTGGAATTACGAGGAAGGCGGCGATCTCACCCCGAAAGATGCTGCAACATTCGCCGCTACAGCATCCACTTTAGTGAAGCCTCCAGCGGCGCCGGCAGCTAAAGGCGCTGCCGCTCATGCGGCACCGCCGCCGAAACCGGCCAAGGTAGTCAAGCCAGCGGCCGCAGCAGCCGCAGGCGCGCCTGCGACACCGCCACCTCCGAGCCTGCCGCCCAACGTTGCATATGATCTTTCGCTCCAGCATGAGCGGTGTGTGTATCAATTGCTGAAAAAGCAGTTTTCCAAATACACGCCGGAAAACGTCTCCAAGATCACCGGCGCAGATCCGGAAAAGTTTAAAAAAGCCGCCGACATGTTTACCTCCATACGCGACAAAGGAGATACCAAGAAGGTCGGCACCATCATCTATTCTGTGGGTTGGACCCAGCACACCTACGGCGCCCAAATCATCCGCACTGCAGCCATGATCCAGTTGCTCCTGGGCAACGTGGGACGCGCGGGCGGCGGTGTCAACGCCTTGCGTGGCCACTCCAACATTCAGGGCGCGACCGACATGGCTGGTGTGTTCGATATTCTGCCGGGATATCTCAAGCTGCCGGTCCCTGCCGATAAGGATTTCAATACTTACGTCACCCGGACAACGCCCAAGTCGGCCAAACCCAAAGAATGGGATTCCTACAATTATTGGAGTAACACGCCCAAGTTCGCCGTCTCTCTGCTCAAGGCTTTTTACGGAGATGCCGCCAAGAAAGAAAACGATTGGGCCTTCCACTACCTATCCAAGATTGACCGCAAATACTCATGGGCGGAAATCTGGGACAACATGTACAAGGGCACAGTCAAAGGTCTAATGGCCTGGGGAATGAACGGCGTCGCCATCGGTCCCAACTCCAATAAGAACATCGAGGCCCTGAAGAGAGCTGATTGGCTGGTGGTTTGCGACATCTATCCTGAAGAAACCAGTTCATTCTGGCAATCGCCCGGCATCACCGAAGAAGAGCAAAAGAAGATCAACACTACGGTTTACCGCCTGCCTGGCGCAGGATTTGCCGAGAAGGACGGCACGTTCGTCAACTCCGCCCGCTGGCTCAAATGGAAATACATTGCTCTGGAGCCGCCAGGAGATGCCAGACGCGACCACGAAATCCTGGCCACCATCTTCGTCAAGGTCAGGGAGCTATATCAGAAAGAAAAAGACGATCCCAAAACCAAATTCCCAGATGCCATTCGGGACGTGAGTTGGCAGTACGTGAATCCCAAGGCCCCTACCTTTACGGAGATGGCTAAGGAGATTAACGGGAAGGCCCTGGCTGACCTGAAAGACGAGAAGACCGGCCAGGAGATCAAGGCTGGCCAGCAATTGCCCGGCTTCGCATGGCTCAAAGACGATGGCACGACGACCTCGGCCAACTGGCTGTATTGCGGTTCGTGGACTGAAGCCGGAGCACAGAGTCAGCGCCGTGGACAGGAAGACCCGTCCGGTCTGGGAATCTATCCAAACTATGCCTGGTCGTGGCCGGCCAACCGCCGCGTTATGTATAACCGCGCTTCCTGCGACCTGAACGGCAAGCCCTGGGATTCCGACCGCACGCAGGTCAAGTGGAACGACGCATTGCAACGCTGGGCCGGCAATGATGTCCCCGACTTCAAGGTGGACTCCCATCCGAAAGACCACATGGGACCGTTCATCATGACGCCCGAAGGCACAGGCCGCCTCTTCGTTCCTCTGGCAGGCATGGCCGATGGCCCGTTCCCTGAGCACTACGAACCGATGGAAAGCCCGGTGGAAAATCTCTTCCACCCCAAGCAATCGAGTAGCCCGGTGGCAAAATCCTTCAAATCCGACAAAGACAAATACGGCACGCCTAAAGATGGCTTCGACGTCGTGTGCACCACCTACCGTCTCACCGAGCACTACCATTACTGGACCAAAAACAATCCGGTCAACCATCAATTGGTTCCCGAGCCGTTCATTGAGATCTCGGAAGATATGGCAAAAGAAAAGGGGATCAACGGCGGAGACAAGCTCAAAGTCAGTAGCGCCCGGGGCGAGTATTACGGCAAAGCCCTGGTCACCAAGCGGATCAAGGCATTACAACTTGGCGACGACAAGAAAAAAGTCTACCCGATCGGTATTCCGATCCATTGGGCCTATCGAGGCATCCGCGAAGACCGCGAGCGTGAAAAGGGAAATACAACCTACCTCAACCCGATCAACATGCTGTCGCCGGCAGCCATTGATCCCAACGCTTACACACCGGAGTTCAAAGGATTTCTGGTGAAAGTAGAGAAGGCCTAAGGAGCGCAGCCATGAGCAATGGACCACTGGAAATAAAAGCGATTTCCGGCCACTCCGGGCCGGTTCCGGGTCAGGATGTCTCACGCGACTACGATGTTTGTAAGCTCGTGGACACCACTACCTGCATCGGCTGCAAGGCCTGCGAGGTGGCGTGCCTGGAGTGGAATGGTTATGAATTCCGGGAAACCACCTTTGACAACACCTACCAGACCATGCCCGATACGGCCTGGAATTTCTGGAACCTGATCCGCTTCAACGAACATGAGAACGATGACGGCACACTCAGTTGGTTGATGCGCAAAGACCAGTGCATGCACTGTGAAGACCCGGGATGCCTCGCCGCCTGTCCCGCCGAAGGCGCGATTGTTCAGTACAAAAATGGCATCGTGGATTTCAACCAGGCGAACTGCATCGGCTGTCAGTACTGCGTCACCGGCTGCCCCTTCGACATTCCCAAGTTCAACAACGTAACTAAGAAAGTCTACAAGTGCACGTTGTGCTCGGACCGCGTGGGCGCGGGACTCGAACCCGCCTGCATCAAGGCCTGTCCGACAGGCTGCCTGCACTTCGGCAGCAAGGACGACATGAAGGCCTTGGCGAACCGGCGGGTCAACCAATTGAAGGAAGCGCACAAGGATGCTGGTGTTTACGATCCCGAAGGCGTCGGCGGCACGCACGTCATCTATGTGTTGCACGACGCCAAGAACCCTGAAAAATATGGCGGGCTTCCTGCCGATCCCCGCGTGCCTTTGATGGTGCGCTTGTGGAAAGGCCCGTTGAAGTGGCTGGGGGGAATGGGAATGATCTTCGGCGTGCTGGGTGTCTTTATCCATCGCGTGAAGTACGGGCCCAAGCATGTTGATAAAGTCGAGGAGAAGAGACCATGAGCGGCGGAGCCGTCGTACGTCCAAGCATTTCGATTCCTGAAGAGCAGGTCGTTCGCTACACGTTCCAGGAGCGTATTTATCACTGGATCAACGCGATTGCCTATACCTATCTCCTGACGACCGGCCTGGCGCTCTTTACGCCCCACATGTATTGGCTGGCGGCGGTCTTGGGCGGCGGACCGACGATCCGGTTCTGGCATCCGTGGATGGGGGTGCTCTACATGATCACCATCTTCTGGATGCACTCCAAGTGGAAAGGCGACATGATTGCCACCAAAGAAGATAAAGAGTGGCAAAAGCATGTCAAGGATTACGTCGAGAACCGCGACGACAAGATGCCGCCGCAGCATCGTTTCAATGCCGGTCAAAAGCAGTTCTGGTGGGTCATGTTCTATGGATCGATCATCCTGCTGTTGACTGGAATCGTCCTGTGGTTTCCCGAGGAGGTACCGCGCAACTTGATGTGGATACGGCCGATCATTGTGTTTATCCACTCAGCCACCGCGCTGCTTACCATCGCCGGGTTCCTGATTCACGTCTACATGAGCGTGTTCGTGACTCCGGGCAGCATGAAGGGAATGCTGGACGGCACCGTTTCTGCCAACTGGGCGCGGCAACATCACCGGTTGTGGTACGAAAAGATCACGGGACGCAGGAAATAGGGATTTCATGGCGGGATTCAGCTTCGACCGCCGCATTGCGCGCGCGGGTGAACTGGCACAGAAACATGCGTCTGTTTCCCAGTTGCTCCGCTTCTATCAGGAGTTAGCGCGTTTTCAAAAGAGCGTGTGTGAGGCGCTTGCTAAATCCGAAGATCACTCCGTTAACGGGCTGCTTTCCCACGTGCCCGGCTTGCTTGCCGTGGTGAGACAAGCTGGTTCTGCGGTGCTCCAGCAGACTGCCCAGGAACTTGCAGACTTAAGCCATGAAGAATGGCTGGAGCTGCTTTCCGGCGGGTGGCAACCGGAGCGGCAGGAGCTTTCACCCGAGTGTGCATTTTTTGTCCATGCTCTGCTGCAGCCCCAGGCAGAATATCTTGCCGGCCGGACGATTTCGCATACAGAATCCAGTCCGCCGTTGTGTCCGTTTTGCAATTCCAAACCGCAAGTGGGAGTGTTGCGTCCCGAAGGCGATGGCGCCAAGCGTTCTTTGATCTGCTCGCTCTGCTCCACCGAGTGGAACTTTCGCCGGGTCGTCTGTCCCAGTTGCGGCGAAGAGAATAAAGACCTGTTGCCCGTCTTCATCGCCAGCGAGTTTGATTACGTGCGCGTGGAAGCTTGCGATACCTGCCGCACCTACATCAAATCCATCGACCTTTCCAAGAATGGACATGCCGTGCCGGTCGTCGATGAACTGGCGAGCGTCTCGCTCAATTTGTGGGCCCAGGAGAACAAGTATTCCAAGCTGAGCCCGAATCTTTTTGGGGTGTGATGGGCCAAGATTCAAAAGCAAACCCAAGCAAGAAGCAAAACACACCACGGAGACACGAAGGCACTGAGAAACACGGAGAAAACCCGTGCACCGCGGAGGCGTGGAGAAGATTAGAGGCAAAGCTTCAACCGCAGAATACGCAGAGACCGCAGAGAAGATTCGGGGTTTAAACCAACCTAGAATTTGTGAGAAAAATCACGATTTCAAAGCTCCTCGTGGTACTAAGAAAGATAACCAACTATCAGGTTGTTGCAGCAAGCCGTGTAAGGAGATATATGCTATGTCTTACCTGATATAAAATGTAAGAATGAATGGAGAATTTGCTACGGTCACGTCTAAAGGCCAACTTGTTATACCGGCCGCAGTGCGTCGTCGTCTGAAAATCAAGAAAGGCACCCGTATCCGTTTGACTGAGGACAATGGCCGTCTGATTTTGCAGCCGCTAACAGAAGATTTTATAGACCACGCCTGCGGATGCCTTGCCGGTGGACCATCTCTTCTTGAGGCTCTGCTTGAGGATCGCCGCCGCGAGCGCGAGCGATGAGTAAGACCTATGTTCTTGACGCCAGCGCCCTGGTGATCTTTTTCCAGAAGGATCCAGGCTTCGAGAAAATCAGCCGTCTATTAAAAGAAGCCCATGCGACCGGGCATTCGCTGCTAATGTCATCTGTGAATTGGGGGGAGACCTATGCAGTGATCTTGCGTCTCCAGGGGGAGGCATCTGCACAACAGGCAAAAACAATCACAACAAGTTTGCGGATTGAATTGGTACCCGTGACCCCGGATGATGCAGTTGCGGGCGCCGAGATAAGAGTCCGGCACCAGCTACGCTACCTGGACAGCTTTGCCGCTGCGCTCGCGCTCGCGAATCATGCAACCCTGGTGACAGCCGACCAGGACTTTCAAAAAGTTGCGCGTCGCATTTCAATTCTCTGGCTTCGTCGTCCCTGAAGGTGCTTTTTGCTTAGCCATCGAAATAATTAATGCGTATTTGACTCAGTGGTTTGCGTGGCGGTTGGTGGTTGCCTCGAATTTTCTTTGCCCAGATTCCATCTCCCTCAAATCTGGTTCTCAGTACCGCTGGGATGCCTAAGATCATCGCGCATTTGCCGGGCTTCTTCAAAGTTGGCATCAGCGGCCAGCGCATTCGCTGGGATCGAATTGCGTTCCATCGGGTTTCGCCTCGCAGCTCAGATGCCGCGATAACGGCTCAACGTGGCCGTCGAACCGATCGAAACCGCCAACGAGGATTTTCTTCATTTACATTGGCTAACTCTAGGCTGTATTGTCTAAAGAAAATTGTGCTATCGGGTAACCCGACTCCATGAAATTCATACACTGCGCCGACGTTCATCTCGATACTCCTCTTCAGGGGTTGGCTCTCTATTCCGGCGCGCCGGTGCATGAGATTCGCAATGCTACGCGGCGCGCATTTGAAAAAGTGCTCAGCGCTGCTATTGCCGAGAAGGTTGATTTCCTTGTGATTGCCGGAGACCTTTATGATACCGGGCTTAAGAGTTTCGAATCGGCGCTGTTTTTTAACAAGCAGATGGTCCAGCTCAAAGATGCCGGGATCGATGTCTACCTCATCTATGGCAATCATGATGCCGCAAGCAAGCTGACCAAGCAGCTTCGCCCACCGGGGAACGTTCGCGTCCTCAGCGCGACCGAGCCGCAAACGGTTTTGAATGAGAAGCTGGGAGTGGCCGTTCACGGGCAAAGCTTCCCCACTCCCGAAGTCATGGACGATCTGGCGGCCAACTATCCGCCACCGAGGCCGGAGTTTTTCAACATCGGAATGCTGCACACCAATCTTTCCGGCATTTCCGAGCACGCCAACTATGCGCCGTGTTCGCTCGAAGAACTGAAGAACAAAGGTTATCAATATTGGGCGCTGGGGCACGTCCATAACCGGCAAGTCTTGTGCACCGATCCTTATATCGTCTATCCCGGCAACATTCAGGGACGCCATGGCAAAGAACAGGGCGAGAAAAGTTCGGAGCTGGTGACAATTTCCGATACGGGAACCGTCTCTATCGAGCAGATTCCTACTTCGGTGGTTCCCTGGCTTGAGGTCAATGTCGATGCTTACGGCTGCCAGACTGCCGATGACGTTTACGACAAGCTCAGGAACGAGTTGCAAACTGTCTTTCCATCGAGCAACGAGCGAGTCAGCGCCATTCGCGTGAAGATCACAGGGGCTTCTGATGCGCACGCCGCATTAAGCCGCGATCCTGACCTGGTTCGCAATGAGGTTATCAGCATTTCCAATGAGTGTGGCAACGGCTTGCTCTGGGTGGAGCGCGTGCAGTTGGCGACTCTGCCACGGCTTAACCGCCAGGGGTTGATTGAGCGTGATGATCCCATCGGGGAAATCGCTCGCATCGTGGCCGCGCTACGTGAGCAGCCTGCAACCATGGCGAATTGGGATGCCATCACCGAACTCGCCAGGAAGCTGCCCAATGAACTCACCGAAGGAGCAGAGCCGATCAGCTTGGATGGGCCTGTCCTGCGCGGCGCGATCGAAGAAGCTGAGGAACTGTTGTTGGCTCGCCTATCGGCCCTGGAGGCGCTGTGAGGCTCGATAGCATTGACCTGATTCGCTTTGGGCACTTCTGCGGCCAGCAGATCGAGTTCCCTGCGCGGCAGCCGGATTACTACCTTATGTATGGGGACAATGAAGCCGGCAAATCGACTTTGCTCCGGGGCATCTCTGCCTTGTTTTTCGGCGTTCCGGTCAAGACGCCGGATGCTCATAGTTGTAAGAATTCAGAACTGCGAATCGGCGCGACCATTTCAGAGGGCCGGGAGCGCTTTTCCTTCCGCCGGCGTAAAGGCACCAGCGGAACTCTGCTGAATCCCATCGACGGTCAGATTGCCGAAGATGCCCTGGCCCCGTTTTTGCGTGAACTGGACCGTAAGCGCTTCGAGCAATTCTTTGGGCTGACCCATGATCGCCTGCGCGAAGGCGGCGAAGAACTGCTTCGCGGCCAGGGCGATGTTGGCAGCGCGCTCTTTCAAGCTGCCGGGCTGCAGGAATTAAGACATGTGCTGGATAAACTGGATGGCGACGCCAAAGAGCTTTTCTCTCCCAAGTCCAGCAAAAAGACGATTGGCAGAGTCATTGACGAATACAAGCAAGCCCGGTCAGAGATTCGCAAGCTGGCGATATCTGCCGGGACCGTAAAAGAGAAGCAAGCCGAACTAGAAACCGCAAGGCAGCGGCTGGCAAAACTCAAAGAGGAATCTCGTTCTCTGCAACAGGAACTGGTGCGGTTGCGGAGGATCGAGAGCAATAAGCCCGACCTGGCCCGTCTGCAAGCTATGCGAACAGCGCTAGCCGCTTTGGAATCGGTTCCAATTTTGCCGGCGGATACCGGCAGGCAACACGATGAAGCAGTGGCCATGCTCGCTAACGCCAATAGCCAGATCAGCACGCTTACCCAGGACATTGCCCTGAGGGAAAGGCGGATTCAGGAGCTTCCTGCCAACAGCCTGCTTAAAGATCATGAAAAAGAGATTGAAGAACTGAATACGGGCATGAGCGCCTATACCCAGAGCGTTAGCGACAGGACGAAGCGGCTGCGCCAGCGCGATGAAGCCATTGAAACAGCGCAAAGGGCTTGGGAAGAAATCTGGGCGCAGCCGGTGAGCGAGGCGGAAAATTTAAAGAATGTGTATTCATCCAAGGAGGAGATTCTCAAGCTGGTGGGTGAGCACAAGGGCCTGACCGCAGACTTGACGACCGCGGAAGAAGAGCTGAGAAACATTGCGCAAGAACAGCAACGCCTGGAGGAGCAGCTTGCCCGGCATCCCGACCTGGCTGATCCAGCGGCCTTGGTGGCGGCCATCGAACATGCGAAATCGCTAGGCGATACAGATCGTGTGGCGGCCAAGCTGCAGTCGGACATCGAGCGGCTCACCAAAAACACGCAGCGTGAGATGCGAAAGACGGCTGAATGGACCGGAACGATTGAGGAACTGGAAAGCCTCAAGACTCCTCTGCTGGCCACCATTGATCAATACGCGAAAGAGTGGGAGAGCCTGATAGAGACGCGCAGAAGTTTATCGCTGCGTCATGCCAATGCCTTGGAAACGATACGCCAAAAAGAAGGAGAACTAGGGAGCTTGACCGCGCAAATCGCAGGAGCAGGCGAAGGTGAATTGTCCAGCGTCCGCGCCCGTCGCGACCTGCTATGGCAATTGGTTCGCGCTTCAACCTTCGACAAGAAGATTTCGCGGGAAGAAGCAAGGCGGCAGTCCGGCTCCTCCAGCTCTTTGGCGGACACATTCGCAGACCAGCTTCGTAAGGCGGACGAAATAGCGGACATCCGCTTTGCCCATGCGCGCGATGTTGTGATTCATGATCGCCTGATGAAGGAGATTGCTTTAGCGCGCGCCGATCAGCAAAGGATCGAAAAAGAACTAGAGCGGCTGGAGGGCGCGGAAGGCGAATTACGAGAACGATGGGCCAACGAATGGACTGCGCTTGGCTCAGCGCCGCTCTCCCCATCGGAGATGAAAGAGTGGATGCAGGCACGGCAATCCATTCTTGCTCAATACGAACAAGCACGCGAAAGGGAAGAGGAGCTTCAATCGCTCCAGCAACGCGCCACCTCTGCGGCCGCTCAGATCACGGCAAAGTGGGCTGCGCTGCAGCCCGATGGCCCGCCTGACCAAGAGTCTCTTCCTATCCTGCTCAAGATGGCCGAGGCCTTTGCAAAACAAAGAGAGAGTGAGAGGCGCGCCAGGGACGATATTCAACGGCAACTGAAATCTCTCTCCGTAGAGAGGCGCCGGGGAAAACTGGATGAGTGCAACCAGCGTTTGCAGGCGTGGTCGCAGAAGTGGTCTCCCTATGTTCGCGCCCTGGCACTGCCTGAAACCAGCAGTCCCGATCAGGTGGCAAGAGCGCTTGCGGTTCTGGAAAAGGTGTTTCAGCAGCTTGATGAGGCCAAGGGCCTGCAATATCGCATCAAGAGAATTGGCGACAATATCGATGCCTTTGAAAAGCGGGCTTCACAAGTAGCCGTCGCTCTTGGCCCGTTATACGCTTCTCTTGCCTCGGATGCATCCGTCAGGCAATTGCATTCCCAGTTGCTGGAATTGCGCGATGCTGGAACGGCACAGAAAACGTTACGGGAACAAAATAATAAAGACAGATCCACACTGGCCGCTTGCCGCGAAAGGGCGCAACAGGCGTCCGCCACGCTGGGGAAGTTAAAGGCGCTGGCGAACTGCGAGGATGATCAGCAGCTCGAAACCGCCATCACAGTTTCTGAGCAGAAGTCAGCTTTGCAGCAAGAGCACAAGCGGATTTCCGCGGGGCTGATCGAGAGAAATGCTATCGCCGACCTGGCGCAGATCGAACAGGAAGCAGCAGCCCATGATCTTGATTCTTTACAGTCCGAGATCGCTACCAAGGCAAATCGTCTCACCAACTCTGTCGATGACATTTCCCAAGCCGCCAGCCGGCATGGCGAGTTGAAAACTGAATTTGAAGGTCTGGAAACAAGCGAAGAATCGGCGCTTCAGTCGCAGAAGGCGGAAGAGGCGCTGGCGCAGCTTCGTCCGGCGATTGCACACTACCTGCGCCTGCGGCTGGCGTCGGAGGTGCTGCGGCAAGCCATTGAGTCATACCGCAAAAAACATCAGGGCCCGATTTTGACGCGGGCAAGCGAGTTGTTTGCCCGTCTAACGGACGGCCGTCATTCCAGCCTAACCAGTGATTTTGGCGATGACGACAAACCAGTGCTGGTGGCCATTCGACACAATGACGAACGCGTGCATGTCGAAGGGTTGAGCGACGGCACCCGCGATCAGATGTATCTCGCTCTGCGGCTCGCTGCTATCGAGCATCACGTTAAAACAGTTGGGCCTTGTCCGGTGATTTTCGACGATCTTCTCATCAATAGCGACGACGCGCGCTCCTCAGCGGCGTTGCAGGTCATTGGAGAACTGGCAAAGTCTACCCAAGTGTTGTTCTTTACCCACCATAGGCGCCTGGCAGACTTAGGTACCAAGGCCGGAGCACAGATGATCGAGTTAGGCTCGTTGAGTACCGTCCCTGTTGCTTAATGGAGCATGTTTCAAAAATAGGTTTGTGTCAGGGAATGAATTTATTCGTGCCGAAAGGTTCAGTAAAATTGGGCTTCAGCCCAATGTCACTTACTTTAGCAAAAGGTCCGTTTTTTTCATGCCCTCATCTCCTGTCATCCTGAACGGAGCGCGTGAAAAAACTCACAGACTACTTTCTGATGGGCGCGGAGTGAAGGACCCCGATAATGTGTCAGTCTAAATTGCCGATCCGAGGTATTTGACCGAAGTCGTTGAAGTATGTTGATCTTAAATCTTGCGTAAGTAATGTGGTTAACAATCGAAATCTTCTCGGTACAAACGCGGGTAGAACACCTCGTATCTGCAAATCAACGCGAAACATTGTCGGGGTCCTTCACTCCGCGCCCATCATCCTCGTGGCTTTGCGCTCTCTCCTCGCGCTGCGTTCAGGATGACATCAAGGGGAATGGGTCGCAGAGAGGAGACATCTCTGCAAAGTAAGTGACATTGGGCTTCAGCCTCTGGGGGCTTGACCAAATCAAGTGCACTGCCTTTTTTGAAATATTGCTCTAGGCAATCAACCCGAGACGTAATAGATAAACTCTGGATTGTCAGGCATATCCTTGATGATCTTTTTCTTGTTGCTGAAGATTCCGGTACTGCTTACATCGTAGCTGTGAACTTCATTCTTCTTCCGATCGGCGACAAAGAACTTATCTCCCTTAGCATTGAACGCCATGCCAGAGGCGCCTTTGCCGTCAACGTCCGCCACTGCCGTGAATTTGATTGAGGAGGAATTCAGAGGCGCGCTCATCACCGCATCACCGCCGCTCACATAAAGCTGCCCATGGTTGAGGAGAAGGTGTGCCGGGCTGGGAACGCTGTTACTCACGAGCTTGCAATTCCCGTTTACATCATAGGCCTTGACCAGGCTCGCTGCTTCATCACAAACATAGAGCAGCCCTCCAGTCAAAAGCACATCTCGCACCGAGTGTTGTACCTTGCCATTTTCTATTTCGACTTCGAGGCCTTGGGGAGTTGCGACCGGCGTAGTTGCCGAAAGTCCGGGGAGTTTTCCTTGGGAGCAGGCTACGAACGTGCCTGAAAAGAAAGTGCCGCCGGCCGGCAACCCCGATGGAATCGGGGCCGCGCTTCCGGTTTTGCCGGTGCTATCGCTGATCACCAGCCGGCTTACGACATCGGTATCCTGGCTTGACACGTAGCAGTATTGCGCATTGTCGAACGTGAGCGCATAAGGATGAAAGATGGAATCGATCCCACTTTGTCCCGAACCGCCTTCACGTGAGGCAAAAACGTTAGTGAAGTCGTACTTGGTCCCCGATCCCTTGAAGCGAAGAACAGTATTCGTGTCTTTTCTTCCATTGGCGACATAAAGATGGTTATAGGCCCACGCCAATCCGCGAAGCTCTGCGTCTTTCAAATAACTGTCGGCTCCGTGCAATACCTTGGTCTCTACTGGATCACCGCCACTATCCTTATAGGCGTAGACATTGTGAACCGGATTAGGAACATTGCTGGACGGCTTGCCGCCATGAAAGGTGACTAAGAGCATGTAAACCTCTCAATTATTATTGAGCTTCTCATACATGGTAAAACGACAATCGGGCCGCCATCCCTTCAATCGAATGAAACATCATTAGAATGATAGTGCGTATTTCAGTAAGATTCCCACTTTCGCCGGCGCTTGGGTAATGCCCAATGCTCTTTATGATCCGACTGACCGGAGTGGGATATCAGGGACAGTCTCAAGAACCGCTGTGTTGTGCTTGAAGCCGGAGACACATGAAGAATTTTGCGGACAGCACTTACGAGCGCTTCAGGCCCTTCCCAGGACTCAAGCCAATGAGCCACACCATCAACACGTTCGTCGCCTGACTTACAAAGCGCAAGAATGCGACCGTGATGATGATTTTGCAACATCTCAAGCAACGCTTGTTTATCCTGGGCCGGAATCGAGTGACCGACGATCACAAGGTCGAAAGCGCCGCTTTGGGCATGACTGGCTGCTTGGGCAAAGCCAAGAGCCGAAGTTACGTCGAAGCCCGCAGTTTCCAGAATCCAGTGCCGGGTTCGCAGAAGAGACTCATCATAGGAAATAGACAAAATAGATGGAACATGCTTAGACATACGGTGCCGCTGAAATTTGTACAACAGAAAGAAGTTGTCGATTTTGGGAATAGTATACAGCAGTCAGACCAGCATCCGGAATAAAGAATGTTAAAGTCCGATGAAGATTGGCGAGAATCCTAGACCCGTCGCGGGTATCCGGGGGAACTCATCTTAATCCGGTGTAAGATTGGTGTAAGTCAGTTCGAAATCGTCAACCCTTCAGTCGCCACCTTCGCCGGAAGCACCTGGCATCCACATTTGCGAATGGACTCTACCACTTTTTCCCGGGCCTCCGGCTCGGTCAGGAAGACGACGCAGCCTCCGCCGCCTGCCCCGCAGACTTTTGCCGACACCGCTCCGCTCTGGGTGGCCGCGCTTACTGTCTTTTCGATGAGAGGAGTAGTAATGCCCGGTGCATTGGTTTTGCGCAGCTTCCACTCCTCGCGCATGAGTTTGGCAACATTTTGCCAATCCCCCTGGACCAGCGCCTCGTGCATGGATTGCGCGATCTGCGAGATTCGCTCGAAGTTGCGGAAAATGCGGCGGTCCCCATTGATGTGGGCCTTGAAGACTTCCCAATTATTAATGCCCGACTGGCGCGGCGCACCTGTATAGGCCAGGACGAAGCGGTTATCGATCTCCTCCGCGGCAATGCCAATTACTTCCCGATGAATGCCATCCGGATCGAGATGAATCGCGCTCACTCCACCATAAAGTGCGGGATAGTAATCCTGGCACCCCGTAGGCACTCGAATAACCTGGGCCTCAACATTCTGGGCAATTACGCGTATCTGTTCATGTCTTATCTCACGGCCGGTGAACCGGGCAAGAGCTGCCGACGTAGCGATCATGAGCGCCGACGATCCTGAGATACCGGCTCCAGCGGGAGATTGGGAATCGGTCTCGAGCTCCAGCCCGCCTTCAGGAGCAAAAAACCGGAGAAGTTGCACAGCCAGGCCATGCCTGTACTTGCGCGCTGAACACAGCGCGTCAAGATTGCTGAACTCCTCTTCGCGCTTGGTATCAATGGACCGCAAACGGATGCGCTTGCCTGCTATGGCGGTAATGCGGCATCGGGTAAGAACATTGACAGCAAAATTGACGGTAACGGCCCCTGGATGGAAAAGATAGAGCGGCCATATATCCAGTGTGCCTCCAGCGAGGTCAACACGGCACGGGGCTTCCGCCTGGCAAGAAATCCCGGTTCGAGAAGGCGCGCCAGTGCTCATTCTTCGGTAAGAAATTTCGCCATATTACGGAATTTGTTGTAACGGTCCTCAACCAGCGTAACCGCAGGAACGGACTTCAACTGATTGTAATGTCGGTAAAGTACCTCGTCCACCAGGGCTGCCGCAGCATCGTGGTCTGCATGAGCACCGCCATCAGGCTCGGGAATGATCTCATCAATGATGCCTAACTCTTTCAAATCCAAAGGAGTAATGCGCAGGGCCTGGGCGGCAATTTCTTTTTTGCTGGCATCGCGCCACATAATGGAAGCGCAGCCTTCGGGAGTAATCACCGAATAGACAGAGTTTTCCATCATGAAAACACGATCGGCCACCGCCAGGGCCAAAGCTCCGCCACTGCCGCCCTCGCCGGTGATCGTGGTCAAGATGGGCGTTTCAATTCGGGACATCTCGCGCAGGTTGCGGGCAATGGCCTCTGCCTGCCCGCGCTCCTCCGCTCCCAACCCTGGGAACGCTCCCGGCGTATCTACAAAAGTCAGAAGTGGGCGTCCAAACTTTTCCGCCAGCTTCATGCAACGCAGCGATTTGCGATAACCTTCCGGGTTGGCCTGGCCAAAATTCCGGTGGACACGCTGCTTGGTATCGCGGCCTTTCTGATGGCCAATGACCATCACCTCATCGCCGTGATAGCGGGCCATGAAGCAAACCACTGCGGGATCATCGCCGTATGAGCGGTCGCCGTGGATCTCGCTGACATCGGTGAACAGGCGCTCCATGTAGTCAAGGGTAAACGGGCGTTGCGCATGGCGGGCAAGCTCGGTTTTTTGCCAGGCATTCACCTTGGCGCGAATCTGTTCGCGCAGGAACTGGACCTGATGCTGAAGATGCTTGAGCTCGAGGTGGGCATTCTGATCATTGCCCGCCTTGGCCTCAAGATGGGCAATCTGTTGTTCGATCTCCGCCAACTGCCTCTGTGCTTTAACTGCCGGATCCAATAGAGCTCCTGGGAAGACAGCCCTTAGCCTTTGGTACTAATCGATTATTCTCACGCTGCCTGGACCACACAGCTCTTCCACTCGATTTCTGAAAGAGCGGTCTGGACAAACATTATATCCGTCGGCTTCCATCACGACCATAAAGTCGCCCCGGCGTTCCACATTAAACATCACTTTAGCTTCGCCTTGGCGCTCCTGGCAGATGGAGTGGAGCGCATCTACCGTGCCTGGAGTAGCAGTCTCCAGTGGGATGGTAATTCTGATAGCCCGTGGCAGTTTCGGCTGGGCCTCTTCCAGTGATTGAAGCTGGCTCAACGTGATCTTCGGATTGGAACCTTCTTCCACGCGGACGCTGCACCGCACCAGCATGGGAATTTCCTGTTTGAGCATTCCCTGGAGCCGCTTGTAGGCCTCAGGAAAGACAATCGCCTCTACGGCGCCGGTCATATCTTCCAAGGCAGCCTGGGCGTACATCTCTCCTTTTTTCGATTTCAGGGGGCGCACGCCTGTAATGACGCCGGCAGTATTGAGCTCGTCGCGGCCCGTACCGCTCTTCATGGCCAGGATCGCTTCGACCGTCAAAGCATTGAAGTCCTGCAACTTCTCTCTGTACTTCTCCAGTGGATGCCCGGTAATAAAGAAGCCCAGCACTTCCTTTTCGTAGCTCAGGCGCTGGTGCTCATCCCACTCCGGAATCGAAGGAAGTTTTTCTTTGTCTGCGAGCGAAGGCTCATCTTGCTGGAAGACACCAAACAGTCCATGCTGGCCAAGCTCGGCATCGCGCTGCGACTTTTGAGCGCGCTCCACAGCTTTCTCAGTCACGGCCATGAGCTGAGCGCGATGGCCGAAAGAATCCATAGCGCCACTTTTGATCAATGACTCGATGACACGCTTATTCAGCAGGCGTAGATCGACTTTTTCGCAGAACTCGAAAACGGAGCGGAAGTGGCCGGTCTTTTGCCGGGCAGCGACAATGGATTCAATGGCATTGCCGCCGACGTTCTTGACCGCGGCCAGGCCGAAGCGGATGGCATTGTCATGGGGCGTGAAAAACGCGTCGCTGACGTTGATGTCCGGCGGCTCGACGGGAATGCCCATTTCGCGACATTCGTTGATGTACTTCACCACGTTATCGGTATTGCTGGTTTGTGAGGTGAGCAGCGCGGCCATGAATTCGACCGGATAATGGGTCTTGAGATAGGCCGTGTGATAAGCCAGTAAGGCATACGCGGCGGAGTGCGACTTGTTGAATCCGTATCCGGCGAACTGCTCCATCAGATCGAAAAGCTTGACGATTTTCTTTTCCGGAAAACCTTTTTCCACTGCGCCTTTTACAAATCGCTCGCGCTGCGCCGCCATCTCCGAAGCAATCTTCTTGCCCATGGCGCGGCGCAGCAGATCGGCTTCGCCCAACGAATAGCCGGCGAGTACGTTGGCGATCTGCATCACCTGTTCCTGGTAAACAATCACGCCCAGCGTCTCTTTCAGCAGCGGCTCCAGTTCCGGCAATTCGTATTCGACTTTGCGGCGGCCCCATTTGCGCTCGATGAAATCATCGATCATGCCGCCTTGAATCGGTCCTGGACGATAGAGGGCATTGAGGGCGGTGAGGTCTTCGACTGAATTTGGTTTGTAGCGGCGCAACACATCGGTCATGCCGCCCGATTCAAACTGGAATATGCCGGACGTCAAACCGGCGTGGAAGACCCGTTCGTAAGTTTGGGCGTCATCCCAAGGGACCTGGTCGAGATCAATGGGACCATGCCGCTGGGCGATCAGCTTGAGCGCGTCGTCAATGATGGTGAGCGTAGTGAGCCCCAGAAAATCCATCTTCAACAGGCCCATCTTCTCTACCGCCTTCATGTCAAAGGCGGTCACGATTTCATCGTTTTTGGTCTTGTGCAGCGGTACCAATTCCGTGAGCGGCTTAGGTGAGATAACCACCCCTGCCGCATGGACGCCGGAGTTGCGCACCAGGCCTTCCAGTTTCAGCGCGGTATCGATCAATTCCCTGACCTGCGGCTCGCCCTCATAAGCCTGCTGCAAGCCGGGAGAATCTTTGAGCGCCTTTTCGATGGTGATGTCTAGCGTAGCGGGCACCATCTTGGCCACGCGGTCTACGTCGTTGTAGGGAATGTCCATCGCGCGGCCAACATCTTTGATCGCGGCTTTGGCCGCCATAGTGCCGAAAGTGATGATTTGGGCGACATTTTCGCGGCCATATTTTTGCGTAACGTAATCAATGACCCGGCCGCGCCGGTTCATGCAGAAGTCGATATCAATATCAGGCAGCGAGACGCGCTCCGGATTCAAGAACCGCTCGAACAGCAATTCATTCTGCAAAGGATCGATATTCGTGATGCCCATCGCATAAGCAACGAGCGCGCCGGCAGCGGAACCGCGTCCCGGACCAACAGGAATTTGATTTTCCCGCGCATAGCGGATGAAGTCCCAAACGATGAGGAAATACCCCGAGAACCTCATCTTCGTAATGATGTCGATCTCCAGGGACAGACGCTGCTCATAATCCGAATGCGATTTCTTCAGCCGCCCTGCGGCTTCCAGCTCATGCAACACCTCCCAGCGGCGTGCAAAGCCTTCACGGGCAACGTGCTCGAAATAACTATCAAGGGTGTGACCCGAAGGCACCTGAAATTCCGGAAAAGGATTTTTGACCTTGTTGAGCTTGAAGTCACAACGTTCGGCGATGGCCAGAGTGCGCTGGACGACGTCGGGCCGGTCACGGAAAACCTGGGCCATCTGGTCGGCGGTCTTCACGAAAAACTGGTCGCCGTGGAACTTCAGTCGATTGGTATCGTGAATGGATTTCCCGGTTTGGACACAGATCAAGACGTCCTGCGCGTGAGCATCGTCTTCGCAGAGATAGTGGCTGTCGTTGGTGGCCACCATGGGGATGCCCAGCTCTTTTTCCAGCCGGAAAAGATCGGCATGAATGCGATGTTCTTCGGGCAGGCCCTGGTCCTGGATTTCCATGAAGAAGTTGTCTTTGCCAAACAACTCGCGGTAAAACCCGGCAGCATCGCGAGCAGCCTCATATTTACCGGCCAGCAGGTGTTCACACACCTCGCCCGCCAGACAACCGGAAAGCCCGATCAATCCTTTGGAATGCTCCGCAAGGAATTTCTTGCTCACGCGCGGCTTGTAATAAAAGCCATGTAGCGATGCCTCGGAGGTGATCTTGATCAGGTTTTGATAGCCCTCTTCATTTTCCGCCAGCACCAGCAGGTGGTTGTAGGTGTCTCCTTCAGGCGGCGCGCGATGATCGTCTTTTTTGCAGACATAAAGTTCGCAGCCAATGATCGGCTTGACTCCCTTTTTCTGGGCAAAATCCACGAATTCAACCACGCCATAGATGTTTCCATGGTCGGTCATCGCCACAGCTTTTTGGCCAATTTCCGAGACCCGGTTTACAAGTTTCTCGACATTGCATGCGCCATCAAGAAGCGAATAATCGGTGTGGAGATGAAGATGGACGAATTCTGGCATGGGCAGGTACTGGCTCCATTATAAAGGTAGAAACCACCCCGAATTTCAGCTCTGATTTCCACAGACGATGGTTGACCGCAAAGGGAGATCGAGAATTAAACCGCAGAGTGCGCAGAGAACGCAGAAGAACAACCAAAAGGATCAACCGCAAAGTACGCAAAGGAAAATCAAAGACAAAACCCACCACGGGAGACGCGGAGAAGATCAAAATCAAGTCAACCGCAGAAAGGCGCGGATCAAGCGCAGCGTAAATTAGCTCTTTGGCGGCTTAGAAAACTCAGTTAACCAGCCGCGAACTTATTTCTTCTTCCCAGCCTTCTTCTTGGCAGGCGCGGGCTTCTTTTTCGCCGGCTTGGGCTTGGCTGCTGGTTTGGTCTTTGCTTTTGCCGGCTTGGCTGGTTGCTTTGCTGCTGGCGCTTTCGTAGCGGTCTTTGCTGAAGCCTTTGCCGCTTCAGGTTTCGGAGCTTCCGGCTTGACCGGTGCTTTTGGCTTTGCTTCTGCCGCCGGTTTATCTGCGGGCGGAGCAGCAGCAGGCGCAGGTGTTGCTCCGGCGGCGGCCGCAGCTATGGTTGCGGCTTTAGGTTTGCGTCCGCGTTTTTTGGGGACGGCTCCTTCCGCCTTCGGTGCTTCTTTTTTGGCTGCCCGTCCACGGCGTACCGGAGCAGGTGGCGGCGGAGGCTCAGGCGGCTTGTATGGTTCCAGGAACTTGACAATCTCGGTGTGATTGCGCAGCTTGCCATCGAGCAGAAGCAGGAAAGCCTCGTCGAGGATTTTCTTGTAGTCCGGAAGCTCGGGCGTGATGCGCATCTCCGCCATTTCGGGGAATGGCAGTTTTTGCCGGGTCAGAGGCCACTTGGTCAGGAAGTTCTTGATGCGCTGTTCAACGGCTCCGGCCCGCGCGGTGATCGCAGTAAACAGAAGCGTCTCCGGGCGGCTCTGCATCAGGAATTTCCATGCGTGGGATGGCGTTCCCAGTTCTTTGGCCATGAGCTGCTTGGAGAAATCTTTCGCCTCATCTTCAAGATTGCGCCAGCGCTCTATAAATCCTTTGTTGGGGATCTGCTTCTGGATTCCGGAAACCTCTTTGTCGCCCATCTTGCGCATCAGGAAGTACATGACGAGGGGGCTGGCATCGGGATTCAAGCCGATTTCCTGCATCTGCTGCTTGGTCTTGAAGAGCTGCGTCAGGCCCGCCGTATCCACTTTGGATATGGAAAAGTGCGGCATCAGCACCTTCAACCAGCCTTCTTTTTCCAGGGTTTTCAATACATCCAGCGGATTTTCCTCATGACTAAGCTGCTGGATCTCATGACCCAAAGTGCGGTCGGAGATGTTTTCTATGTAATTGTTTTCCCTGGCTGCATCATATCGGGCCTGGGTGCGCTCTTCGAGCGTCCAGTGGAAACGGGTAGCCAAGCGGGTGGCTCGAATCAGGCGCGACGGCTCTTCAAAAAAAGCATAGTTATGCAAAATACGCAGCAATTTGGCTTCAATGTCAGCCACGCCATTGAAAGGGTCGGTAAGCAAACCTCGGGATCCAGGATTCAACGAAAGCGCCATCGCATTCACTGTAAAATCGCGGCGCCGCATGTCGTCGTAAATTGTTCCTGGAGTGATCTCCGGAGGCTTACCGGGCTTTTCGTATTTCTCCGAACGCGTGCTGGTAATCTCGGCGCGAACATTGCCATTCAAAAGCAGATGAAGGGTTCGCGTCGGCTCGTCAATCGACTCGACTACGGCGCCGGCCTTTTCAAATTCCTTTTGTAGCTTAAGGGTGTTTCCTTGAATGGAAAAATCCAGATCGCGGATGATGAAGCCGCTGAGGATGTCGCGGACGGCTCCGCCCGTGAGATATACATTGAGTTGCTGAGCGCGGGCAACTTCTGTGACCTGCGTCAGCGCCTTTTGCTGGTCCGGCGACAGCCGGGTTTCCATAAGATAAATAAAGTCGGCCATTCAGGTTTTACGCTTGTCCCGCCAAGTACACTCGTAGCTCCCCGGCCACTCCCAAGGCCATAAACCGATTTCTACAATTTTTTGTAAGTTGCACTTTACACAAGACTTAGATGATTCTTGGGCGATGACAAGTAAACTACAGACCATACCATAAAGGTTAACCGTTTGGCTACCGTCGCGCAGAAAAACACCTGATGTATGCCTTGATACCCCCTCGGTTCATGCGAAAATCAATCAGCAAGAGATGCCTTCCACCCACAAAAAAGTGATCGTACGCAAGCTGGGGCGCGATTCTGCTGGTGGATACGTTTCACCCAATTACATCGTGGAGGGCAAACTCGAACTGCTGAATCCTTCGGGCAAGGTGGTCTTGATCGATCTGCGCGAAATCAAGAGCGTGGACTTTGTCCGCGATTTCAATGATGCCGTCGTTCCGGCGCGCAAGACTTTTACAACCCGTCCGCGCACCGAAGGCTTGTGGGTGCGTCTAAAGTTTATCGACAACGACATCGTGGAAGGCATGATGCCCAACGACCTCAGCCAGGTCCTTCCCGAGGGATACCTGATCACTCCCCCCGACACACGCGGCAATATCCAGCGTATCTTCGTTCCCAAGACCGCGCTGGAAGAGATTAGCGTGCTGGCAGTCATTGGCCATCCCCAGGCACGAAGAAAACGGGCAGAGGATGCGCAGCAGGTGGCGCTGTTCAACGAATGATCCGCGCCGGATTGCCAAAATTGCCATGAATGCCAAAACTGCCATAATTTGAAAGCAATGAAGCTCATTGAATTAGCCACGAAAATTGGGGCCCGCCTGGAACCCGGCGACGCCGACATGGATATACACGGCATTGCCACGCTTGAATCCGCTGTTCCGGGACAAATCACGTTTGTCTCCAATCCCAAATACGCTCCTTTAGCCAAAAACACAAAGGCTTCGGCCATCATTGTTGACGAGCATTTTCAGCCGGCCGGCATACCACTGCTGCGCACCAAAAATCCACAATTTGGATATGCCCGCGCGGTGGCCTTGTTCCATACTCCGGTACAGTACACACCCGGTATTCATCCCACGGCCGTCATCGATCCCTCAGCAGAGATAGGAGAAGGGACCTCCATCGGTCCTTATGTGACCATCGAAGCGGACGTCAAGATTGGCCAAGGCTGTACCCTGTTGCCGCATGTCGTCATCTATCGGGGAGTGAAAATTGGAGACAACTTCTTTGCCCATGCGCATGTCTCGATACGGGAATACTGCGAGATCGGCAATAACGTGTTGCTCCATAATGGCGTCGTGATTGGCTCCGACGGCTTCGGCTTTGCCAAGGATGATGCTGGCCGCTGGCAAAAAATCCCGCAGACCGGCAAGGTGGTAATCGAGGATGATGTCGAAATTCAGGCCAATTCCTGCATTGACCGCGCCAGCCTCGGCGAAAGCCGCATCGGTCGAGGCGCCAGGATCGACAACCTGGTGCAGGTCGGCCATAACTGCACGGTGGGTGAAAACTCTATGCTCTGCGCCCAGGTAGGCATGGCCGGCTCCACCGAACTGGGGCGCAACGTGATCCTCGCGGGACAGGTGGGCATCGCCGGGCACTGCAAACTTGGGGATGGAGTGATTGTTACAGCCCAGAGCGGAACCTCTCATGATATCGAGCCGGGCAGGATGATCAGCGGTTCCCCGGCTTTCGATAACAAACAATGGCTGCGGAGCGTTGCCATATTTACTAAACTACCTGAGTTGGCCAAAGCGGTTCGGGCAGCATCTAATCCGTCGAGAAGAGAGACTGGAAGCAAAAAACAGCACGAACCAGAATGAAGCACGACCCCCGATAAGCGATCACCGCATGGATTCAGGCAAAGCCGAAGCGAAAAAACCAATCTCGGTGCTCCTGCTCGACGACCGGCAGGACAACCTCATCTTACGGGCAGCCATATTGCGCCAAAACGGCTATGAGGCAATCACCTCTTCATCGGTAGAAGAGGCAGAGGCCCACCTGGATAAGATCGATATTGCCGTTCTCGATTATCATTTGGGCGCCGGCAAGTTTGGCACGGAAGTCGCGCAATCGTTGCGCGACAAGCGGCCCCAGGTTCCCATCATCATTCTTTCCGCCACCCTGGAGCGCAAGTTTGGGGGCGTTGAAGACATGCACCTGCTCAAAGGCTATAGCTCGGTCGATGATCTGCTGGCCGCCCTGCATTCGTTCGAGGCCAAACGCCGGGGCAAGCCTGTTGTCGTAGATGCTCGCAGCTTTTTTTATTCACGAATTGCCATGGCGATCGGCGAGGATGTAGTTATGGAAATCCTCGACCGCGATGGCAACTGGCTCTACGTAAATGAATACTTTGCCCGTCTCTATGAAAAGAAGCGCACCGGGTTTACCGGCAAGAACATGTTCGAGGAATTTCCCGAATTGGGCGGAGAGTGGAAAGACATTATTCGCACTGTTGCCGACACCCGCGAGACCTACGTCGATCGCAGCTTCCGTGGACTTCCCCACCTGCCCACCAAGTCCGACCGCTGGAACTGGAACATCCTGGTCTTCCCCCTCAAGCTCCACGATAACCGCAACGGCGTAGTGCTGAGCGCCCGCGCCATCGAAAAGAAATAATGAGAAAAACCCGCATTGCCTTCCTGATACTGCTGCTGGCAGGCTGCGCGCGCTCGCGCGTGATCAAGGTGAACGTAATCAACAATAGCCCGGAGAAAATATCCAACATCATCATCGACTATCCCAGCGCCACATTTGGAATTCCTTCTCTTGCGCCGGGCAAAACTTTTCAGTACGCGATCAAAGTCACAGAAAATGGAGTCATAAAAATCGAGTTCACCAACGCTCTGGGAAAGACAAAGAGATTTCCAGGACCGGCAGTTAGCAAAGATGATGAAGGAACGATGGAGATCAACCTCACCCAGGATACCGCCGTAGCCGAGCCGAAATTGCAGCATCGTTAGCACCGAAGGTGCGGAACAGCGTAGCCCTCAGGCGCTCGGCTTCGACTTCGAGCGCGTGGTCTTGCACCACGGCTATTCCATTGCCAAATGGGTTTCGCACACGACCGGCGCGTTGTTGAAGGACAAAAACCCGACTCTCCCGAGGGCCAGGTTTTTGAGTGCACTGAGGCGAAAAAAGGGAGACCTTGTTGCGCCAGCAAGCAAGGTCTTCTATCGAACGTACAATTCAACTATCGTAGGTAAAAGGGGCTCAGTCAAGCCCAAATTACTAATCTCGCCGCAGTTACCTGGGTACCGTTGCCTTCATGCCGCATCCACGTAGAATTTCTTAAAGGATTTTAATTTGAAGGGGAAAGCCATGCGAAACCTTCCAAGCTTTTTCCATGCAAAGCCGGGTATGAGATTAGGAATTCATATAGCTTTGACGTTGGCCATTTTCACTGTGCTGCCTGCAAATGTATTTGCACAGAATCCCAATGTGTACATCACTAACAATGTGGGCAATACCGTTTCAGTCATTAACGCAACGACGCACCAACCGGTGACAACGGTTTCCGGATTCAATGGCCCCGTCGGTCTGGTCATGTCTCCTGATGGCACAAAGGTCTATGTCGTCAATTCCAATCTGAGCCCTGGCACGGTATCGGTCATCAACACCGCTACAAATACCATTGCCGCTACCATCACCGTGGGGCATGGCGCTACTTTGGCTGCAATCAGCCCTGATGGCACGCGTGTCTATGTGCCCAATTCCAACGATGGCACAGTATCTGTAATTGATACCTCCACCAACCGGGTTACAGCAACCCTCACCGTGGGCGGCGCACCCTTGGGTGCGGTTGTCACTCCGGACAACGCGCATGTCTATATCGCTAACTTCAACAATGTGGTCAATGTCGTGGCTACCGCCACCAACACCGTCACTTCCACAATCACGCATTCCTCCATGTCAGGACCACTGGAGGCCGCTATTACTCCCGACGGCAAGACCGTCTATATAACCAACGAAATCAGCAACAAAATTACAGTCATTTCTACTGCCACCAACACCGCGACTACTGCCATTTCTGTAGGGCAGATTCCCGATGGCCTTGCTATAACGCCCAACGGCAGTCTTCTGTATGTCTCCAATGGAGCCGACAATACCGTTTCGGTGATTTCCACGGCCACAAACACAGTTACCGCTACCATACCCGGCTTGAGTGGCCCTCAGGGAATTGCGATAACCTCTGACGGCGCGCAGGTTTTTATTGCCAACGCCGTTGCGGATACCGTCTCAGCAATTTCAACGGCCACCAACAAGATCACGGCGACCAGCATAACCGGAACCATGCCGTCGTTTGTAGCCGTCTCTCAATGCCATATTTTGAGCTTGGCTTTTAATCCAGCCAGCGTGCGGTTGGGCAACAATTCAAATCTCAACGCGACAATTCGCAGTTGTTCCACTTCAACCCAGAATGTCGTTTTCAACTACACTCTGAGTGGGCCGTGCGAGAACCAGGGCGGTTCGGTTCCAATGACTGTTACTCCCGGTTCCTCGCAAAACTTCAGTTTTCCCATGACGATGGCTTGCACAGGCCAACTGACACTGACGGCCGTCACGACCTTGAACGGTGTCCAGATCGATAGTGCATCGGCAACGCTGACCGTGACGCCATGATATCTCGGAATCGGCTTGCCATTGAGGCTGGTGGCGCGAGCAAAGCTCTGGTCGTAGCCGAAAGTGATGGATGCCTCAGCGTTCACCGACAAGACCGAACCCGGTTGAAGCCGGTGGTATCGCCGGGGGTGAAATTTGCCAGGACACGTTGCCCCGGGGTTGAGACGAAAGGAAATATTGTTCTTAAAAGTACCTGGAGCGATCCAGAGCCCTCTGCAGCCAAGGGGCTTCGGTTACGTTTGAAATCCTTAATAGATGCCCGTTCGACGCCAAACCTGTTTCGGTCAAAAGGCCAACTTTTGATAGTTCATGGGCGCGCCCAGCATCAGGCTGCCATCTTTAAACGCAAGGATCAGGTTCGCCGTGGAATCCCCCGGCTTGGTCACAATCAGCAGGCCGTCTCCATCAGGCTTGGAGAGCAAAGGATCGCGCCATTCGATCGCGTTCAAATCTGCGGCCGGCACCCTGGCCGCGGCGAGAATTTGCCGGTAACGCCGATCATAGACTAATCTTCCTTCGCTCAGGACCACGATCCGTTTCATTCCTTCGTCACTGGCGAGAATATACGCAACATCATGAGTGGTGTTGCCGGTGAAGCTGCCATGCAGGGTTGCTCCGGAAGCCGCGCCCTGGGCGCGCAGCCACCCATTTCATTCGCATCGAAATCCGCTTCCTGGGCCAGGCGCCACCCCTTCAAATAAAGGATGTTGGCCGCATCGGAAGGCAGCACGCCTTCATGGGCTGGCGGTTGTGAAGCAAAAACCTGCTCCTGCCCCGGACCGGATGCGGAGAGATGGCTCGCTTCCAGCAGCGCGATTGACAAGGCCATCGCCACGGCCGCTTTCAACATTCGGCTGCCGGGCTTACGGAAAGGCACAATGCGAATGGTATCGGCCCCAGGCATGGCGCGAAGGCTCTCGGCCAGCTTCTCCATGGTCGCAAGGTGCTGCTGAACGTAGTCAAAGACATTAGCGATATTGCAGGGGCGAACCAGCAGTTCCAATTCACCGGGACCGATTCGCAGCGATGTAAAAGAGGCCCAGCAAAGTTTTTTGATGAGCTGCACTGTTCCCGCGCCGGCAACAAACATCCGCGCCACCATGGGCTGCTCGCTGGTAGTGCAGAATTTGAAATCAAAGAGACCATCCACTGTCCGGA
The DNA here is from genome assembly GCA_035939495.1 of Candidatus Angelobacter sp. Lineage (GTDB taxonomy): Bacteria > Acidobacteriota > Terriglobia > Terriglobales > Acidobacteriaceae > Angelobacter. The sequence goes on from DASZFU010000141.1 coordinate 122,271, forward strand.
TTCTCGTTCCCGTTTCAGGTTTGCGCGCCGATACCGGCGCCACCAGCATCTGAAAGTTTGCAGGCGCATGCAAAGTAATGCTCAGAGCGGAAGACTCCTCTGCCGATGAGAAGCGCACCAGTACCGGCCACCGGCCATGGTTTCCCCTGATGACCAGGTCGGCGCCATCGCGAAAAGTCTCCGATTGCAGCAGCGTGCGCGAGAGACGGTCCACGTCTTTGACGATCTCGCCGTAGCCGGAGAATCTTGATCGGCGCATCGACACGGCAATCACCAGCGCAAGCAGGAACGTTACCGCAGAGAGCACGAGAAATATGTTGTGCATTGCCATAGGGGAGTTCTCTCGCTTCAAGTTCTCAATAGGCAAGATGCCTGAAACTGATCAGGCCATAATTGCCGCTGGGTGGAACTGCGCCGAGTTGCCACGAACCCTGTTCATCCGCAAAATCTGGCCGGAGGAATCGAACGAAATATTTCGTAATCCCATGCGGGGGTATTCATCGAACGACGGCGGTGCGATCTGGGTTGGCCAGGACCTGCCCCTTCCCCCCACCAAGTGCGCCAACTCCAGTGATTTTGGATCCGATCCCAGTCTGGCCTTCGATTCGCAAGGCAATCTTTTTTACAGCTACATTGTGGTCTTTTTCGGCAATGGCAAAACAGAAGGGCGTCAACCGTTCCCTGGACGGTGGCTTGACGTTTGACTCCCAGAGCGTGCTGGCCACCAAGAACCTGGCGCTGCAATCCAATATTCCGGCGGAATCATTCCGGGGTGCGCTGGTTTATCCGGCTTGCGCCGCCGACCTCTCCAGCGGCGCCCATCGCGGGCGTCTCTATTGCTCCTGGATGGACAGTAAGCCAAGCGGAAATACTGACATCTTCTTCTCGTTCTCGGATAACCGGGGCGTCACTTGGAGTGCTCCCGTGACGGTTGCCGATCCCCTGCCGAACGTGGATCGTTTCAATCACTGGATGGCGGTAGACCCGGTGAACGGGGACGTCAACTTCTCTTTCTACGATACTCGCAATGACATCACCGGCTTTCGCTTTCAAACGGACATCTTCTTTACCCAGTCGGTCAACGGCGGCCTGAGCTTTAGTTCCCCCAACACCGTATCACAACGGTGAGTTCCAACGAGCACGACTGCGGCGGCATGTTCCCGTGCGCGGGCATCGACCTGGTCAACCAGCAAGGAGACTACGAAGGCCTGTCTTCATTTGGAGGCGTGTCTCATCCCATTTGGACAGACAGCCGTCTGAACCTGGATTCTGCCAGCGGATGCAAGAGCAATCTCTTGATGGAAGAGGTATTTACGGCGACGGTGACCGGGACCAAGTAAAGCAAACGATGAAGCCGCAAACGGCTCCCGACGTTGAGCCGTTTGCATCTTGAAATATGTCGCCCTCGCTCTCCAGATTAGCCAAGCCAACGTATCCTTTTACCTGGTCTGCTCGGTCGTTTGCTGCTATCAACAGCATCTCTTTCCCAGGTGACTTAGTGATGTTTACGAGCGTGAAATTCTGAAGGTTAGCAAGATTTCTATTGATTTCTGAAACGGCGAAATATCCCGATGGCTGGTGGGCTTCCGCCAATTCTGACAGCCAAAACTGATGGACTCCATAGATGATCTCTTCTGGTTATGGGCAACAAACTTGCGCTGAGCTTCTGCTCTCCCTTTGAATTCAAAGCGTTGCAGGTATATCCTTTACTGCCTTTCGAACCTGGAAGACATTGAGACTAGAGGGGCCGGTAGGCTAACGCTGGAATGGTTAACGTGACACAATGTATACCTCCAAAATCCTCAGCCAGTGCATCCGCATTGATAAAGTGGACATCAGCACCGGGATACGCTCGATGATAGGCTTCCCGTACACGACTCTCCATGCCGCGGAGTCCGCTGAAGGTGGGCACCAGTACTACGGAATGACCCCGCCCCCTGTTGATGAAAACGCTGTTCAGGAAACTACGATAGACGACCGTGGATAGAGGCTTCAATCTGGCCCCGGTCGTTTCGATCGCCGAGTCGAGTTCAGCGATTCCTGTCCGGCCCGCGCTGGCTGGTCTCCCGTTTGGTTGGACGATTGGGGGCATCGGTACCCGCACCACCTCTACGCCAGGCAATCTCTCTTCGATCAGTACTCGATTCCATTCAAGAATCTCTTTCGCCTCTCGATGGAGCAGTTTTAGATAACCAGATTCACTCTTGCCAGCATCCGAGAAATCCCCGAGCATGACGACGCGGGGGCTTGCGATTCTGAAGAACATATCGATGTGCCAGATGCTGTTTGGCAGCGGCCGCAGGTAGCTTACATGGTCCACATTGAAATACTCTCGTACCAAGCGGCTGAACCTCCGTTCCTCGCCGCCGTTCAACTCCAATGTTCGTGTTGACGTGAACATCTGCCCGCTTTCAGTGAACGCAAGATCGCCGCCCGAGAGCTCTAGTGGCGGGCGAACCAGAGGGGAGAATCGATGTGTTTGTAAGTAGAGGAACTCATTGAAGTAGAGCGGTGCCGCATCATCATTTCGTCGCCAAAACTCCCCGTAGTCTGAAAGATACTGTCCATTTGCACGGACCTCCGGGTTTGCGGGCTGTGACATTCTTGTTGGTTCCTCTACGGTCTTAACAAACCCTAAGCTGAGAAGCATTCGTTCCGTTCGTCCTTCACTCCGAAGATCCCGGTACATGTTGTCGAGCAGGACGAGTCTATTGTCATCACCAAGACCGAACAATGGTCCATAGTCTCTGACCCATTCTGTGTCGATCATGCCTCGAAAGAAGATAACTCGTTTCAGTACTCTATCCGAATCGCTGATATGTCTTGCAATCAACTCCTTGATTTTGAGAATCGCGAGAGGTTCGTCGCGGTTGATAAGGACAAGTACGTCGACATAACGTGTCGCGATTTGTATCAGCCGAAGAAAGAAGGCCTCCTTGTGGGAATTCCCGAGCACTTCTCCTTCAGGCAGTGCCACTACCAACGCGGCTGTAGGCGCCGACTCTGTCAGGACTCGCTGCAATCGAACGGGCGGGGTCGGTGCGTAGAACAGTACATCCTCTGTGACTAATGGCCCCTTGTCCTGGGTATAACGGGCCATTGGCACTGGAACCGTAGCCATGGCCAGAACTGCCAAAGCGACTAGAAGACCGCGCCTGAAAAGTGAGAAAGACACAATATTCCTCCACAATGGCTTTTGGTTACTCGGTGACTCCCATCATGAACAGGATCGAGTTGACGAGGGCGTCCCTGATCACGGCGTCGGTTTCGTCTTGATAGAGGTCCATCAACGGCACGATCATGCTGCGTTGTCGCAGCATGCCCAGCGCGTAGATCGCGTAGTGGCGAACCGATTTGAGTTCTCCGTGATTTCGCGCAACCGCCAACAGAAGAGCAGCCGATTTCCTGGCTTGCAGCATGCCGAGTTGAAATGCCGCGAAGCTACGTGTTCTTTCGCTCAACGTCGGTCTCGACCTCAGCCACTCCTCGTATTGCGCGATTACTTTGTCGCGCACCGCGGAATCAGACTGCCGCAGGAGCGCTGCCAGGTATTGATGGATCGGATTGATGAACTCGGCCCTTGAGAAAAGCTCGTGTTTGTTCCTAAGTGCAGCATCCCTCAGATGCCGAGCGATCAAATAGTAATGTACCGGTTCCTCACGAATCATGTCATCGCTGCCTTGCACGTAATTGCGATAGGCTTCTTCTGTCGCAGGCGATGGGCTCAGATCGTCTTTATCCCGCTTCTTGATCTCTCGGATGTCGTCGCCAAACACGATATCGTCGATGGCGAAATGCCGAAGAAGGCCTCTCCTAAGAAAATCCCGTTGACGTTCGACGATGCGTTCTTCCTCAGCCAGCCACAATTCAATATGGTTCATTAGGAGATCTTCAAAGGCCGGTGCCCGATCGATCTTGTAAAACAACACATTATTGCTGTTGTAGAATCGCTCGACTTCCAGGCTCTTTCTCGAGGATGGCTCGTCGTCGGCATGTTCAGTGAACACGTAGGGCAAGATCTTGTAGATTTTGCCCGTCTTTAAGAGTTCAAGTGTGAAGCTCGTTTCCCAGGCGAGACCAGGCCCCACATCGGCGCCAAAGAGAAGAATGACGAGATCGCAGGCTTCTATCTCCCGGTCAATACCAGCTTGGAGAGGCAAGGAGTCTACGACCATCCGCCGATACTCGCAAACGTAGAGCTGAATCTGTTTATGCCGATTGGCATTGTTGATGCTCGCAATAACTCGCTCTGCGGCGTCCTTGTGCTGGGCCGTTGGTTGCGAGTATCCGATAAAAATCTTCTCAGTCGTTCTGAGGAGAGGCATGGTTCTCAGCTCGCGGTGTAAACAAATCGATTTGACTCAGCCTGGCGTGATCAGGCCCTGCTTGTGCCACCCTTGCAGACACTCGGCAATAAACCGGGATGCGGCAACATCGTCGGGGAATCCGGCGATGTGCTTCATCATGACGGTTGCGCGGGTCTCGCTCACGCCGCGCGCCATGAAGTCCCACAACGCAGCTTCAGGATAGGCTAGTCTGACTGTGAATGATCGATCCGGCGCTACCAGCCGGATGCCGTCAGATTCCGCACTCCAAGCGACTCCGGGGGCACATCGGAACGTCGGGGCGTTTATCTGTACAAAGTGACTGTTCATGCGGTCTCTCCGATCACATCCCAGTTATGCATTGCGACACGCCGCATGGCTTCCGTATCCAACAGCAGTTCATCTACAACGGTAGACTCGCCAAGCTGTTCGAGAAGAAGACACACAGTTATGAGTCGTGTCTGGACACAGAAGTCGATATAGTTCTCAGAACAATTCAAGTATGTGTTACTGACATGGCATCCGCCTGCGCAGGACCACTGGCACAGGCATCCACGACACCGGGGCTTATCCAGGATCATGTGACGCAGATTATGTGCCCTCTCCGGTCGAATCTCAATAGCGTGTCCGGCTGAAACCCGGCCCAGTGTCATATCCATGCCTCGCTTCAACCAGTCGTCCGGTTGCAAGTAACACCCGTTGAGGTCTCCATCCGGCGTAATGACAACAGCGTCGCTTCCAACGGGACATGACGAAAGACGAGGCACGTCCGATTCGGTTGCTGAATATACAAGCCGCACACCGAATTCTTCCGCGATCCGCTTCGATACCATCCACATTCTGGCATAGTCAAACGGATCTGCCGCTCCCAACCCGGCGGTGGCTGATAAGTCATTTTCCGTAAGCGGTTCAAAGTTGATGATCGATGGATGATAAGATTCGATCATCCAGCGCGTGATTTCCGGCATGCGCAGGACCGATTCCCTCGTCACGCAAGCTCTAAGACACAGCTCAATCTTCGTGGAACTCAGGTGCCTGGCGGTTCGATCAACGGCTTCGAAGGTGTCTTTCCCGTGATTTCCGGGACGATTGCGATTTTGGAATTCGGAAGGTCCATCAAAAGAGAGAATGACCGAGTCCAGGAACTCTCCGACCCATCTCGCCCGCTCCAAACTCATCACACCGTTGGTTGAAACATCGATGAATGGCTTGAGTGCTTTGCTGGCACACACATATCTGAGTCGATGTACAATAATATCCACTAAGTCGCCCGCAATGAGCGGTTCTCCCCCAAAGAGATGCAGAAAGAACAGCTTTCGGCCCCGCGCCACAAGCTGTTCAGCCATCCAGTCGATTGCCGCAACCGCAATCGCCGGGTCCATATAAATCTTCTTCGATGTCGGCCCCCCAAAATCGCAGTAGACGCAGTTGATGTTGCAGCCGCGTGTTGTCACAATCGCGAGCATACTTGGGTCGAATGGGCCGTCTTTTGGGGACGGATAATCAAGCGGAGGTGTCACGATGTCGTGTCGAAGTGATGTCAGGAAGCCACCTGGATCAGATTCAAGGAACACCGACCTGAGTATTTCGCGCATTGCGGCTTCGTCGACCAGGGCCGTGACTTGATGCAACGGAAAATGCACCAGCCACTTATCCAGAATTGGGACAGCGAAATGGGAGGCTCGTTTCATGATTCGACCGGATTGCAGGGAATACAGATTTGTTCCGTGGCAAGCTGCAGGAACACTCTGCGCGTGATTGCGAACGCCGCCTCGCTGGTTTCATTCCACTCGAAGGCCAGGGAATTGGCGATTTGTCGGACGCTGGATTGTCCGTCCAGCCTGGACCATATATCTTCTTCCATCGAGCCCAATTTGAAGAGCACCGCTTTCTGGCCGTTGGGATGTCTGACAACGAAGTGAGTGCCATCAGTGCTCACATTAGAGGCGTCCATGATGGCCGGCACCAATCGACCGAGTTGGTCGTCGGATAAGCCGGCCAATTCAGTGAGTTTGAAACTTCGTCGGCCACGACATTCGTCAAACGTGGCGACGATTTCATCGAGCGCATATTTGAAAAAGCCTCGTCTTCCTATTGTGCTCATAAATCAGTTCATCCGCCGAAAAATCCTAATTCGGTCTCCAGTAGTGTGAAGTGTATGTGCCTTCGGAAGGTCTGCTTGGTTCGACTGGCCTGACGGGTTCGGCAGGTCGACTTGGCTCGACGGGCCTGACCGGTTCGGCAGATCTACTTGGCTCGACCGGCCTAACCGGTTCGACTGGCCTGATTGGTGCCGACGGTACAACAGTTGTTGTCTTCGGCACTGTTGTAGGTCTTCGCGAAGGGTTAGCAACAGGGTGCGGCAGTTGCATTTGCACGACTTCCGGGAGCGCATCGGTTCGAACCACTGCAACTCCGTCTGCGTGGGCAAGCCTTGTATAGCCGTCCGTGTACGACTCCACAATTCGCGAATTTTCGTATCGCTGGCCGTTGATTGTCAGGGTCCCCAGATTTCGCTGCGGACTTCCCGCTTCGACTCGTCCTTCCGCGCCCTGCATCCGCCTTCCCGAAATCGCGCCACTCGCGGCCGATCCCTGCATCCGGCGCCCACGAGCCTCTACGCGTGCGTTAGACCCCTGCATTCTCCGGCCTGAGGAGGTTGCACTCTTCTCTGTGTCCAATTTAATCGCCGAGAAGAGCTCTGCAAACTGGCTTTGCTCGGTAGGCTGGGCGTTGCCCCTAGCCGCCAGAGATGTGGCAAGGGATTTCATTCCCGAAAGAGCAGCTTTGTCACCAACCTTGGATTCATGTTGATTTACTGCCTGACGCCCTTGCTCATTGAAATAACGAAAGTAAAAATCGGCCTGGACATACCCCACAACTCCAAGGTTGACACCCGTCGGTGGCAGCGTTCCGTTGTAGTCTTTCAGATCAATGAGGCGATAGGTCGTGCCACCCACCACGAAAGGCGGGATTGCGTTGTTCGGATCTTTCGAGGGAAAGGCGGACGCGTTATCCGCATTTTTTGGGGAGCAGCCAATGACTGCCGCGGTGACAATCCCACTGGCGGCAGTCTTCAGGAACTCCCGTTTGCTCCAAACGCTGGCGCCACGTTTGATCGCGAACACATGAGGCTTTGGATTAGCCTCTTCTTCATGATTGGACTCAGGTTCATTTGTTTCCGCCTCTTTCATATCACCTCCAATTCAACGTCCTGTAACTTTGCATCCCGACCCGTAATGGTTGCCATCTCAAAGATTTCATGCCGGGCGACGAGCTTCTGCACCCGGCAACGGAACCCCTCGCTGGCTTCGGGAGCCGAGTGCCCAGCGAGCAGGCAGATGTCTGGGCAGTCTCTGGCACAATGGTAGATGTTGTGACACTCCTCACAATGTGCGGGAATTTGGGCCGCCTGCTGCCTTTGCAGGGCAACGCGCTCTTGATCGATAAGGAATGTGCCCGTAATCGGATCAAGTCGCCCCATCACCATAGTGTTATCGGCGACATCATCGTTACCCACGCTCAGAAAACATGCCGAGGCTTTGCCGTCCGGGGTGAGTTGGAGCACTTGACGCAACGGATTGCAGAACGGTCCGTGAATCTCGTTGACGTGGACACCGGAGAGTTGAAGATCGCATCCTCGCTCCTCCGCCACGGTTCGCGCTTTTAGAAAATGTGAGACGAAAGCATCGGCATCTTTGGGCTGGAATTGCCCACCCGAAGTGCGCCGGCCGTCATAGACCGGTTCGAATCGCACGGTTCGTGCCGATAAGCGATCGCAAAGGTATTCCAGGATCTCGGTTTGGCGAGTGACAGCCTCGGGAGTGATGGTTGAGCGGATTACATAGTCTGCGGCTTGGCTCTTCAGCACCTGCGCGGTCCGCTCGACGGTTGCCGACGTGGCTGTATTGGCTGCAGACGGCCGGTTCTCATTCTGAATAGCAGGTGGGCCGTCACAGGAAAGCCCTATTAGATTGAAGTGTCCCGCCAACCAGCGGACTCGATCTTCGGCAAGTACGCCGTGAGTCGCGATGTATGACCAGAGGCTCACGCCGTTCTCGTGGGCAATCGTGGAGCACGTAGTCCACACACGTTGTAGCAGTTCCCAATGCATGGTTGGTTCGCCGCCACCATGCAGTACAAGAGTCAGCGGCTTGCCTTTGGTTGCACAACAACCGGCCACGAGCCGCGCCGCAGCCTTAATTGCCTCCTCGGAAAGGACAGGAAAGCTGGCCTTAGTAAGGACGGGAAGCACTGCATTGGCACGTGCTTCAGGACGTATACGCGATCGGGCACGCGCACGACTCTCGTCTGGTGGCATTGAATAACAGTAGGTACATGCTAGATTGCAGCGGTTGCTCAGGTACAGAGTCAGGCACTCTGGTTCGAAAGGGCTGGTTGTCAAATCTTGCCAGGTATGGGAAGCCGCTAACCCATCGCACACCAGTTTGGCCGCCATACTACGTGCCTGAAGACTCGGGATAGGACCTCCGGCGAACGCTTGTTCAACCTCAAACGCCATTGCCCGCGAGGTCAGTCGAGCACTTCCGGGTGTATATAGGACAACCTCATCACCTTTGTCCAGGCGGAATATCGGCAGTTCTCGATGAATCCGGGTTGTCGTGGCAGCGCACTCAGACATTTCATGCCTCATCAAAAAGAAGCCCTCTGATTGGATTGGCACAATTCAGCCATGATTCGCGTCTCCAAGATCATGTTGCCAACAAACCAGCTACCACAAACCGTTAACGCCAATCCGAGGCCATCGTCTACTTCGCGGATAAGGTCGTTTGTAAGCCAGGAATCGAGGATGCTCTCGAACCGATTGGGATATGCTTCTAGCACGCCGCGGAGGACCGCTTGGGAGACGCTGTGCGTGAGCAGTTCACGTTCCAGAGCACACACGGCCAGTTCAGCAGCGCGATAATCAACTCCCAAAGCAATCGGCGAGCGGCCCGCTCGGACTGCTTCATAGTAGTGGGGCAGCAAATGGTTCCCGTATGCAACTTCCTTTGCGCTCCCATGAGCATAAGGACCAATTGCCACGCAGTCCTCTCCACGCGCCGGATGGGTAAAATAGAGATTGTCCGCCTGAGTGCATGCGAACTGTCCGACATGGATCGGGGACAGGCCAACTTCCTCCATGAAATCCCAAATCATTCGCCAGAAAGCGTAGTTTCGCTGGGACTTTTCACGCTCGCCCTGTCCGGAAACAGAGGCCTTGCGGCTGCGTTCACGCAGTTCGCAAATCGAAAACATTCGGACACCGGCTTCGTACAGCCTTCGGAGATCCTCTGTGAGGATGGCCCCATCAACACCGTCCAGGCCGAGAATCAGATCCACCGACGTCAAAAACCCCCGGGCCTCAAGGGCAACAATTCGCTGTATAGCTGTGGCACCAGATTCACGCCGGCCGATTCGGGCTCTTGTCGTGTCGTCCAAGGTTTGGATTCCAAGGTGAATGCGGCGAAACTGAAGCCCTTCCAACGCGTCGACAGTCGCGCCATCCAACGAAGAGGTCGTCGTCTCCACGGCCCATTCACAGGCACTGGATGTTCCAAAAGCTTCCGTGAGGGCGCGGACGAGCCTTGTAAATCGCTTTACGCCAAGAGAGAGCGGTGTTCCACCGCCGAAGTGCACCGTGGTAGGAGCCTCATCAGAACCATACCATGGGTTGTGCGGGAGTGAGCGCAAGACAACGTCAATGTATTCATCGAACCGATCTTCTGCGTTGGCTCCAACGCCGTGAGTGTAAAGCGCACAGAAGTTGCATATAGAGTGGCAAAATGGGACGTGAACATATACACAATAAGGGCGACACGAGTTGACGCTTCTACTGCGGGCATCTCGTATCCGCTGATAAGCGGAAAGACCATCCAACTGTTCGCCGACCGTGAACCATGGTCCCGAATCAAGTCGTGTTGGGTAAGCCATCCTCTCAGCTTGTTTGTCACAGATGGTCATAAGGGGGAGAACGCTTTAACATTTTCCAATCCATCCAACTGCAGCCAACGGTCACGTTTGCTGTCATCCAGTAGTGACACCAACGGCAAAACGTTACGCGAGTTTCAAAAAAATAATGCAGGTGCAAAACTCACAAGATGAACTGGCGAAATTCAAGCCTCTAGATCGCCTAAACCGCCGGCGGCAAAATACATGTAAGTTATTGAAAAAAACGATCGACGATGATTGGGGAATATAGCTGGCAAGTGGCAGAACTTGGCGTGTCAGCTTTGTTACATATTAGGCGATACTAATGCTGCGCCTGTCCCAGCGGCAGGTGTTATTCTCTTAGCCCTTGGGCCTCGCTTGCTCCACTAGGGAGTATCGAACGTCGTCCGGGGGCTTTGAAATTCCGGAATCCCTGTTGCCCTGCATCAATATGTCGATGGGTTATTCGTTAAGCTCAAACACGTTTCCAGACATATAGATGATCGCGGTCGGAGGTGGTTGAGATCTTGATGTTTGCCGAGGCCGCAGCCCGCGACACTGCCGAACGCAAGTCCTTCGCCGAATAGTTTCCAAGGGGAACTTTGAGTGCGGACTCGCGTGGCAGGTCGGCCAATTCCTTTAAAACCTGCTGCATCAAATCATGGTGCTTGCCCCGCCGTCGAGACCGCAGGGTTGAAAGCGGCACCCTTTCGATTTTGGGACCCCTGTGGGTCACACTCTTTTCGGACTCTTTACGAGCGCTCACGGACACGAGTTTAGGCTAACCGGAAGACTGTTAGAAAACTTTTTTACGTCTTGGAACAGGCATAGCGGAAATGCACCCAACGGTTTCCCCACTGTTTCTCGATCACTGGGCGATCCCCGTACTACGGGGTGTTTTGAAATCGTGATTTCTCGCGCAAATTCTAGATTGACTTAAAATCTGTAGTAGCGTCCGAGTTGAAGAAAAAACCTGACTCCCGTCACACTTGCATGAGCAATTGGGCGCGGGCCAGGTTGCGTTCGAGTTGCTGTTTGCCGCTCAGGTATTGTTTGGGCCAGCTTATGTCGGCGTAGCCTTGTTTCGCGGCTTCGTGCAGCGTCCACGCGGGATCGGCCAGATGGGGGCGCGCAACAGCGCACAGGTCGGCCCTGCCGGCAGCGATGATGGTGTTGACGTGGTCGCCTTCGAAGATGTTGCCAACCGCGATGGTGGCAATCCCGACCTCGTTACGAATGCGATCGGAAAAGGGAACCTGGAACATTCGCCCGTAGACCGGTTGTTCGGCCTTGCTGACCTGGCCGGAAGAGCAGTCAATCACATCGGCGCTTGCTGCTTTGAACAGACGCGCGACCTCTGACGCATCCTCGGGGGTCAGGCCGCCCGGCACCCAATCGTGCGCGGAGATACGCACGCTCATGGGACGTTCTTTGGGCCAAACCTCGCGCATGGCCCGAAATACCTCCAGAGGAAAGCGGCAGCGATTTTCGAGGGTGCCTCCGTATTCGTCGGTACGTTGGTTAGTGAGCGGGGAGATAAAGCTCGAAAGCAGATAACCGTGAGCACAGTGCAGTTCGAGCCAGTCGAAACCGGCGCTTATCCCACGCAACGTGGCTGCCACAAAATCGGCCTTGATGCGGTCCATATCGCAGCGCGTGGCTTCCCGCGGAGTCTGCGAGACTCCTTCTATATAAGAAAGCGGAGAGGCGGAGACCAGCGGCCAGTTGTCCGAATCAAGGGGCTGATCGATCGCATCCCAGCCGCGCCGGGTCGATCCTTTGCGGCCGGCGTGGCCAAGTTGCAAGGCAATCCGCGCATCGGTCTGTTGGTGGACGAAACCTACAATGCGCTTCCAGGAGTCGCGCTGCATATCGTTCCACATGCCTGGGCAAGCGGGAGTGATGCGGGCATCGGGCGAGACGCAGGTCATCTCGGTCACGACCATAGCTGCGCCACCCATGGCCCGCGAAGCCAGATGCACCAGGTGGAAATCGGTGGGCATACCGTCTTCGGCCATGTAGGTTGCCATCGGCGAGACAATCACGCGGTTTTTGAGCGTAAGGCCGCGAATGGAAATAGGCGTAAACATCGGAGGCCGCGGACGAGCGATGCCATTGCGCTCGGCAAACCATCTCTCGACCCCCTCCACGTAACTGGCATCGCGCAGCTTGAGGTTTTCGTGCCCAATGCGTTGGCTCCCGGTGAGCAGACTATAGGTAAATTGCTCGGCATCGAGATGCACGTAGCGCTCAACCTGTTCGAACCACTCCATACGATTGCGCGCCGCGCTTTGCAGCTTGAGTGCTTCAACCTCCCGTTCTTCCTGGTAGAGTTGCAGCGCGCCATGAATGTCGCGCTCGTGACCGGTAAGAACGCGGGCCAGGGCAATGGCGTCTTCCATGGCAAGCTTGGTGCCCGAGCCGATGCCGAAATGCGCGGTATGGGCTGCGTCGCCAATCAGCACAATGTTTTTGTGAAACCATTTTTCACACAGAATGCGGTTGAACTTGAGCCACATCGCCGGACCGCGCAGATGGCGAGCGTTGGAAATTAGAGGGTTGCCATCCAGCCGCTCGGCAAACAATTCTTCGCAGAGGGCGATGGACTGCTCCGCTTCCATTTTGTCGATGCCGGCCTGGAGCCAATTCTTCTCTGGAGTCTCAATAATGAAGGTGGACCAATCTTCATCGAAGCGATAGGCATGAAGGTTGAACCAGCCCCATTCGGTCGCCTTGAAATCGAAGGTAAAGGCGTCGAGCTTCATTTTGCTGCCCAGCCAGATAAAGCGATTCTGCCGGACTTGGATGTTGGGCTTGAAGACCTCCTCATATCTCTTGCGAGTTACGGAAGAGACACCATCGGAGGCGATTACCAAGTCATAATTCCCGGAATACGGATCAGGCGAGCTCACCTCAGTTTGAAAAACGAGTTTCACGCCCAGTTGGGCTGCACGGCGCTGAAAAATCTGCAACAGCTTGATCCTTCCGATGCCACAGAAGCCGTGGCCCCCGGAAGTAAGCTTGCGGCCCTTGAAGTGAACGTCGATGTTGTCCCAGTGGCGAAATGCCTTGGTGATTTCGGCGTGAGTCTCCTCATCGGCGGCCTTGAATCCATCCATGGTTTTATCTGAAAAGACCACGCCCCAGCCAAAGGTATCGTCGCACCGGTTACGTTCGATGACGGTGATCTCCCAGGAGGGATTGGCTTTCTTGGCCAGGATGGAGAAATAAAGCCCGGCAGGACCACCTCCCAGGCACACGATTCTCATGGAGTTGCTCCTTGAAGCACTCAGCATTCGGCACTCAGCATTCAGCCCGCGTACAGTCTTGGCTAAAGGAAGACCTGTTCGTGCGCATGGTTAGTTTCCAACCTATTTAGCCACGAATACACGCGAATGAACGCGAATCTGTTAGCTTCAACGAATACTATTATCGCTGAAAGCTGGCAAGAATCGATTACTTAAGGGATCTTCATCGACCAGAGCAAAGCCCAAATCCTTTTCTGCGGCCTTCTGCGGTGTTCTGTGGTAGGTTTTGATTTCCTTCGTGTTCCTTCGTACTACGAGGCGCTTTGAAATCGTGCTTTTTCTCGCAAATTCTAGAACCTGTCTCAAAAATGCTTTAGCATCTGAAGGTGTCAGGGCACGACTTTAGAGCTTGCGGAAATTCAACGGCTTTAGCCGTGCCGTAAGAGGTTAAAAGTCAATCGGGCTTTAGCCCAATGTCACTTACTTTTAGAAAATAGTCCGTTTTTGCGATGCCCTTATTCCCCTGTCATCCTGAACGTAGCGCGTGAAAAAACTTACAAACTAT
>DASZFU010000142.1:0-46391 GCA_035939495.1 Candidatus Angelobacter sp.
AGCCTAATGTCACTTACTTTTCGCCGGTTGAGCATAAATTTTCCCTCTAAAACGCGCTGTCATCCTGAAGCCGCGTTCTTTGCGGCTGAAGGACCCCGAGAATGCATAAATATTCCACGTCAGATTAAGAGGCAACTCGGCAACGCTCGATTTTTGCAAGGCAGAAGCCGGTCGTTCGCAGCCGAAAGTAAGTGACATTAGGCTTTAGCCCCTGGGGTTTGGAGTTTTCGCTGGTTATAAGCATTTTTGAGATGGCTTCTATTCAATTAGAACAATGGATCTTTCAAAAAAGGACCAGGAATGAAGATATAAGCTCTTTTCTGACGGTTATTGTTTAATTGTCACCTCGGCCTGCTCGCTCCCACGAGATATCGCATTGCCTGCTCAGCACAGGAATCCAGGCTTTCGTCCGTATCGAGGAGCAGTTTGGGCAGCTCGATCGGCTCCCACGCTTGTCGAAGCTGATGGTATAGCTCAGGCGTGCGGTTCATGGCGGGGTGAGTTTGCTCCGCGACCGCTCTCTGCAGGCGTTCGAGAGCGGTCGGCTCGGCGCAGGTGCATTCCAATAGGCCCCACTCGATTCTCCGTTGCGAACAAAACTCGATCACCCGCTGCCGCTGATAACCCAGGGAGAAGGTTCGTCCATCCAGGAAGACGAAGAGCGAACTGTTTTTTTCCAGCAGGTATGCGGCTGTATCGAGCATAATCTCCTGGCAAAAATCGTCTTGAGCGCGTGAATATTCAATGTGGGCTGACTCGAAAAGTGCTGCTCGAATGATGTCTTTATCGAGCACCGCGCCCGCCAGTCTCTGTGCCAGGGTTCGCGCCAACGTGCTTTTGCCCGTACCCGGAAGGCCGGCCATCATTACAATCATTGGAGTATTATCTGATTATTCCGAAAACCATAAGGCAAATTAACCGCATTTATGCTTGGTCTCTTTAAGACCTGTCTCAAAAATGCTTTAGCATCTGAAGGTATCAGGGCACGACTTCAGGAGCTTGCGGAAATTCAACGGCTTTAGCCTTTGAAGGTATCAGGGCATAGCCTGTCCTGAGGTGCGCCGAAGGAGCTTTAGCCGTGCCGTAAGAGTTAAAAGTCAATCGGGCTTTAGCCGGCTTTAGCCCCTGCAGCCCGCTGGTGGCTGCGAAAATGCGCTTTTCCGCAAGCACTTCAGCCGCGCCGAAAAGTCCAATAAACTTACGGGCTTTAGCCGGCTTTAGCCCGGGCTAGCCCGAAAAGCGCTGCTCGAATGATGTCTTTATCGGAGTATCGAGCCCGCCCGTCTCTGTGCAAGGGGTCGCGCTAACGTGCTTTTGCCCGTACCTGGAAGTCCCGCCATCATTACAATCATCAGAGTATTATCGGTCTGATCGCTTATTTTCCTCTGCTGTATCGCTGGCATGGCGAACAGCGGCTCCTCCTTTGGCGATCTGGAGCCACGGATCCGGTGGTGGTGAACATGGATTGCGCGACCGGCGGATGTACGCGCTTCCCATTTGGCCATCTGCCGAAGTCTTTGATGGGATTTCTGGCCCTCCAAAGCTGGAGAGGACTGGTGAAGGTTGCGGGAAAGTCTGAACTCATGGCGCATCATTCCAAGAAGCACCCAAAGCGGAGTAAGCAGACCGGCAAATCAGCCACAGAGTAGCAGAGCCACAACCAAAACCTCTTTTATAGATTTTCCGCGATAAAATATGTGAAAAGATGGAGCCCGAAGATTCACAACCGAAGATTCAGTCTGTAGCTCAGTTGCTCGAATATGTCGAGAAGAACTGTGGAGATAGATTCTTATATAGAGGCCAGCCATTTGGCAAGGCGCTACTTCCGAGGATTGCCCGACAATCAGGAAATGTTCAGAGCATACCAAGAATGTTGTGCGACATTGAACTGGATCTTGTTAAGCAGTTCGATCGAAGATGTAGGCCTCATTTGGAAATTCCCCCTACAAACAAATGGCAGCTCCTAGCCATTGCGCAACATCATGGCATGGCCACAAGGATGCTTGATTGGACGGAGTTCCCACTTATAGGTTTGTGGTTTGCGATACAGGAATCTCGCTTTCATTGGTATCAGGGCGATGGGTCAGTTTGGCTTTTTCGATGGGAAGACAGTGATCTTGTAAAATCAATGGATCTTGAAGCAGGGCCACTAAAATGTGATCGAACCACTGTATTCCAGCCTTCTCACATAGCGAAGAGAATTACCGCCCAGGGTGGTTGGTTTACGGTTCATCACTGTGATCACGCCAATCAGTTTATTCCTCTTGAGAGCAATGGCACCTACAAAGCTCGCTTGACACAGTTAGTCATCCCAAGAGCGAACTTCGCCGACCTGACCAATCAGCTAAATCGATGTGGAGTCAACGACGCATCACTGTATCCTGATCTTCAAGGATTGTGTAAATATCTTGATTGGCTCTATCTTCCACGATAATTATTACCGCTGTATTTCCGACGCAAGCTATCACACGCGCTCCCCAGGCGCCAGAAATGCAATCCGCCGAATTGGCATAAGTCTGCGATCTTTCTCTTCCATGTCGTCGTAATGGTCGTCCCATAGTTTAATCAGGTCATTTAGGTCCATCTTCTCAACGTGCCGTGATGCCCGCCGAATTTCGGCCTCAGCCTCACTGGTAAATCCCCCGGATGATACGATCAAGCCAGCATCGCCGTCTTTGGTTAATAAACTGACTAATTCGCGGACTTCGTTGACTGCAACTTTCTGCTTTTGCCGGTGTTTGACCTGAATCTTTAGCCGTGGAGCAACGCTCCCCAGTGGATCGCGATAGGCAAAAATATCAACGCCACCATCTTTTCCACGAGGGGCAACGAACGGCGTGTAATAGCCCATACCACGCAACAGAGCCGCTACCAGGTCCTGAAATTCATACGGCCCCGAGCGCGTTGATGTAGTCCTCTATCCCGGAGCGTGCCGTAGATTCTGCGTTTTCGAAGGCTGTTGTCACGAAGCGCATGGCGCTAGTATCGCCAGCGCTGATTTCATCCAGTTCTGCGTTTTCTGCCGGTACCGACTCCGGCTGTGAGGCTTTTCTTGCTTTGAGTGCTTCTTTGGACTTCTGTGCCGCTGTTTTGAAAAAGTCGATCGCACTTAGACTTAGTGCTTTTTTACCTTCCGCAGTGAGATACCAAACGCCGTTACGCTTGATGAGCCAGTCGGCTTTGACTGAATCAAACGTATACCATTGCAAAGAATTCTCCCAACGTGCCATGCCCTTGTTTGGAAGTATTTCACGTTCATAGTCGGTGAGCTTCAATCTTGGCTCGGCGAGCCGAATAACATCGCGGCTGGGCAAGTGCCCATCATTTTCAGCCAGTACTTCAAAGGCAGTTTTAACAAATTCACCAATTCGCTCTTGTGTTATCGACGGCATCGACTACTCCCAATTTGGTTTTATGAGAGCATAGCGTATATTTACCGTAGCGCAAGCGACAGGATTGGAATCCGAAAAAGGAACCCAAATCGATGGCAGACACTCGCGTCCAATTGGAAGTTGAAGATTGGGTACGACGTAACTGGATGTCCGGACAATTCGGTGTCAGATTTTCTCGGGAACGTTTGCAACTCCGATCAGGTGGTGTATTCGATTTCGATGCTGTCAGCGAAGACCGTTCCATCGTAGCGACCATTTCAACGAGTGGAGCAAAGACTTCTGGTGGAAATTATGCGGTTGGGAAAATGCTCAAGCTTCGTTCAGACATGCTGTTCCTCACGATGGTGGAAGCAAAACGCCGTATCATAGTGCTTACAGAACGCGACATGTGTGACCAGTGCGAAAAGGAATTCGCAGCCGGGCGTGTGCCAAAAGAGATTGAATTCGTGTGTGCAGATATACCAGTCAATTTGCGGGAACGCCTGATAAAGGGACGTGAGAGGGCTTCTGGAGAGTCCCTGGGCAAGGCTACTACAGCAGGTTAATGCGATAGACGATGGTCTTGGAATCGCCATAGCGCAGGATTTGTGTTTTTCTGATCTAAGCTACCTTCCTTACGGTCTTGTTCTCGGGCGGCAATTAATGCGGTCTCAAGCTGCTCACATAGCTCACACCCTGGTCTTAGTCCGCGTTCGCTTTGCGAGAGGAGCGCTTCCATTTCCGCTCTTTCGCGAAAAAGTCCGTCCCAGAGGAAGCGGTCCGCTCGTTGGATAAGATCGTGAGTATCTGGATCGCCACTCGGCAGGGTGCCTTGCGTGTCCATTATAGAAACAGGTCCATGCTTGCGAGCAAACTCCTGAAGTTGTCCGTAATCCATCGCCATCTTCCTTGAATATCATCTTACCAGCGCGTATGGCCAGAAAGAAATTGGGCTTGCCTTAATCCTGCGATCGATTTTGGACCAGTTCAAGTTCTCGCGGTTTAATTAGGGTCAGACGATAAGGCCATGATCATGGTTCAATGCAGTTTTGGGAGTGAGCAGTTGCTTTCTCTGATATAAGTTCTTTGTTACCTTTCGAACCGAGGCGTGCAGTGAATAAACCTAAGAGGATCGGGGTCCTCCAAAACTCCCTTCACTTCCTGATACTTGCGGACAAGGCAGCCCAGAGCATACAGGCATCACAGACACGGGAAAGCGGCAAGCCGGAAGCTTTGCACAGCGTCATTCTTGCCTCAGTAGCCCTCGAAGCCTTCATAAACGAGAAGGTCGAAATGGCAGCTCAACTCTGCAACGCATCGCCACAGCCAGACCCGATTGTCGTCTTCTCCCATATTATGACTGACGCCGAAGAATCGAAAGCTTCAGTGCGGTCTAAGTATGAACTCGCTCACTGGGTGCTTTGTGGTGGGGCCTATGATCGCAATAAAGCTTTATATAAGGATTTTGTGTTGTTGACCGAGTTGCGAAACTCCATTGTTCATTTGAAGCCATGGCCTAAAGTGGTTGAGCGTCTTGTCGGCAGGGGACTCCTAGCTCACACCAAACAAGCCGAAGTTGTTAGGTTAATTAAGTCGTACAGCGGTGGATGGATAGTGCAGGTTCAGACCAAAGAAATGGCTGTGTGGGCGTCTCAGACAGCGACCAAATTCATAGCCAATTTCCTCGATTCAGCCGCCAGCAATGCACGCGTTCGCTCATTAATGCCGACGAAAGCAGAGTTCTTTGACTCGTACTCATTTTTACTCATGCGTTGAAATACTCGGGTTTTGGCAACCGATTCATGCCGATAGGAATCCGTGTTCGCGTAAAACAGTGGGGATCAATATCTGCCTCGGGTAGATGAGCCAGTTCTCTTGGACCGATTTCAGATAAGAAATTGAGAGCATTCGAGATCACTTCTCTGCTGAAAGCCGAAGGCGGGCATAAGACAACGCAAGTACCCGTTGAACACGCGCATCCGGAGGCAACTAGGCTGCACGAAAGCTACTCTCGCGTCTTAACAAGTCCATTTCGCGTAGCCAAGTAACGGTCTGGTGCCAATTGGAAACGGTTTGGGCTACCAAAGCTTCTTTTCTGACCGTTTTGTTTGATTTGTCACCTCGGCCTGATCTCTCCCACGAGATATCGCATTGCTTGCTCAGCACAGGAATCCAGGCTTTCGTCCGTATTGAGGAGCAGTTTGGGCAGATCAATCGGCTCCCACGCTTGTCGAATCTGATGGTACAGCTCAGGCGTGCGGTTCATGGCGGGTGCGTCTGCTCGGCGAGCGCTCTCTGCAACGTCCGAGGGCGGTTGGCTCGGCGCAGATGCATTCCAACAGGACCCACTCGATTCTCCGTTGCGAGCAAAACTCGATCACCCGCTGGCGCTGATAACGCAGGGAGAAGGTTCGTCCATCCAGGAAGACGAAGAGCGAACTGTTCTTTTCCAGCAGGTATGCGGCTGTGTCAAGCATAATCTCCTGGCAAAAATCGTCTTGGACGCGTGAATATTCAATGTGAGCCGGCGAGAAAAGCGCCGCTCGAATGATGTCTTTATCGAGCACCGCGCCCGCCAGTCTCTGTGCAATGGTTCGCGCTAACGTGCTCTTGCCCGTACCCGGAAGTCCCGCCATCATTACAATCATCGATATATGACCAAGATGATCTTAGAGGCTTAAGTCCTCAGCAATCACTCAAAACCGGTTCTTCCGCATTTTTGGTGAAGGGGGCTCCCGCTCGATGCTGTTGTCGTGAATAATGGTGATTTGTCGACGGTGATCGTTACGGAGCTTCGTAATTCTCTGGATTAGGGCGATCCCACGCCATGCTATCTCGCATAGCTGATTCCAAAGTCGGAAACCAACCACTGTCCATCCCGATCCCTTGGTATCCGCCCGTCAAGAAAATTAGCCCCCAAGGGTCGGACGGGCCAAAGCTTTGTGGGCAGTATGCAATGCCGGTATTGGACTGTGGATGTTCCAGCACCGTCCAGCACGTGAATTTCTCGCCAAGACGACCATAGTCCCAATCTCGTTCGACCGGATAAGGAAGAACCAAAAGCTCACGGATTCTAGCGAGGAGCGGGATCGGTGATGCCCTTCAATTCTAGCTCTACCAGAGCAGATACCTCATTTGCCGTTAGCATCCTTGAAGTATGCCAGAGCGTAAGTGTCGAAGACAGCGATTGCACTCAGAACGGCTTGTGAGTGAAATTGAAGGTATCACCAGCTATCTCTCTTCGTCTGGCAGCGGACGCCGTACCTTGCTGAGAAAATCGACATCGCACGCGCCAACCGTACGGAAGTTGATCCTTGCTTGGGTAAGGCTAAGTGTGTGGTTTGGTCCGCCCCGCACTTCGTCGGCGTCGTGGTCGTCCTGGCCGTCATCCTCCCAGAAGCAAACCGGGCATATCTCGTATCCTCCTCGCCCGTGCAGCGTCTTGAAACCACAGCAAGGACACGAATATGACTTCCGAGGAGCGTATGGCTCGATAATGTTTCGGAATACCATTTGCGGCTCGAATGGAGGACGGAGATATTCATGATAAGCTAAAAATGAAACAACATAATAAGCTAATTTTAGAACAGCACAATAAGCGAATATTGGGACGGCATATATGGCGGCGCCATCGGAAAAGCTCGCACAATCTTTGGAAGCTTTGCATCAGCTCCAAAATTCGAGTGGAGCGGCTGCCATACGGGCAAGGGACTTGTCACGCACCCATCGAGAGCGTCTTCTGGCCAATGGCTTCCTCCAGGAGGTTATCAAGGGTTGGTATATCCCGGCCCGTCCGGACGAAGTCAGAGGAGACAGTACGCCCTGGTATGCATCGTTCTGGCGTTTTTGCTCTGCGTATCTGCAAGCGCGGTTTAAGAATAACTGGTGCCTCTCGCCTGAACAGTCGCTTTCCCTGCACGGAGGCAACTGGACGGTGCCTCGACAGCTTGTTGTGAGGTCTCCCAAAGCCCGCAATAAAGTCACCAGGCTACCGCACGGAACTTCTCTCCTGGACCTTCGCTCCGCTCTGCCTGCACTGGCGGATCGGGAAGAAAAAGAACGAATGCGTGTTTTTTCCTTAGAATCGGCCTTGATTGGAAGTTCGGCCAATTATTTCTCTACAAACTCAACTGACGCCCGCGCTGTGCTGTCGATGGTCCGCGATCCTTCAGCCCTGCTCGCCCGGCTCTTGGAAGGTGGGCACAGCAAGATTGCCGGTCGTCTCGCCGGCGCATTCCGCAACGCCCGGCGTGATCGCGTTGCCGATGAAATTATGAAGACGATGTCCGCCGCCGGGTATGATGTCCGTGAAACTGACCCGTTCACAGATCGGCCATCTTTAATACTGCCCGTCCGCGAAACATCTCCGTATGTAAACCGCATACGCCTTTTATGGCAGAAGATGAGAGGGCCGATTATCAATCGCTTTCCCCCTGCCCCAGGTTTGCCGCGGAATATCAGCGCTTACATGAAACGCGTTGATGGTGTTTATCCAACAGATGCTTATCATTCATTGTCCATCGAGGGATATCGCGTTACGCCTGAATTGATTGAGCGGGTTCGCCGTGGCGGATGGAATCCTGAAAAGCACTTGGAGGATAGAGAGCAACGGAATGCGATGGCTGCGCGTGGATATTGGCAGGCGTTTCAAGCTGTCCGCAACAGTGTTGGCAGGGTTTTGCATGGCGAAAATTCAGGCTTTGTCGCAGATGAAGATCACCGGACTTGGTACCGGGAGATCTTTGCTCCGAGCGTTACAGCAGGTTTATTGAGACCTGCCGATCTCGCTGGATATCGAAATACCCAAGTCTACATTCGCCGGTCAAAGCATGTGCCGCTCAATCGCGAGGCAGTGCGGGATGCGATGCCCGTGCTCTTCGAACTCTTGCAGGAAGAAACGGTGCCAGCGGCGCGAGTGGTGCTGGCGCATTTCATTTTTGTCTATATTCATCCTTATATGGATGGTAATGGACGCATGGGGCGTTTTTTGATGAACCTCATGCTGGCCTCCGGCGGATATCCATGGACAGTGATACCGGTCAGTGATCGCAAAAACTATATGGAGGCGCTTGAACAAGCGAGTGTTGGCGAGAATATTATTCCGTTCGCAGACTTCTTGGCTGGTCTGGTAACAAAGAGTCTAACAGGCAAACCCTTGCCTCCAATCCCGAAGCCCAGTTCGCAAATATGACTGGGTGTTCAGCGTTATGAATTCCCGAGAATCTCAACCAATCTCTCAGGGGCATGGCTTTAGGTCGTTATGCCCGTCGAAACGTGAATTTTGTACCCGTTAGCGATGGCCCTTACGTCTCCTGACTTCTGGCTCCTGACTCCCTTGGGGTATCAGGGGCGAAGCCCCTGGCTAGTTGGTACGTAAGCGCCCGGACGGCTTGCACAACGGAACCCAAGCGCCAGCGGCGCGAAAGAAGTTAGACCGGTGCGTGAGCGCCGGGGCCAGAAAACAAAGAAACCCAAGCCCCAGCGGGGCGACACAGCTACCAAAAACACTTGGCCACCGATCTATTTCTTCAAATTTTTCAAGAACTCTGGCGGCTGTCGCCGCTGGTCACAGGCAGGTTGTCCCCTGAGCCTGCCATAAAACTACTACTAAGTTATTCTTGACACAATGACGGTATGATGGTAGTATCGGCTTTGGTTGTGCAAGATTCTCGGTCATTCGCGCGGACCTTAACTTGAGCCGCAATGCGGGCGTGAGTGAAGCGGGAGCCCGCAGGCGAAATCCTGACCCTGAGCGTAGCGAACGGGGAAGGATCTACAATTCCGGGTCATTCGCGCGGACCTTAACTGGCGTGGCTAATTTTCGGATGGCGTAGCTCTATCCGAAACACCCTTGAGCGTTCTCAAGATCGTAAGTTAGGGGATATTAATAATCGGGGCACCACCCCCCACCCCCTTGGTAACTTTGAACCAACACTAAACCAACTTTTCGCGCTCCTGGGTGCGCCTTTTTAATTAGAATTTACTAATAAATATACCAGCGTCATCTGACTTAAGACTGCCAAGGCGCAAAATATGTTCGTGAGTAAAGATTTTTAAGAAAGTCGTATTTTCCGGGGTGTGCATTTTCGAAATGTAATAGATATGTAGCTTTCTCTTGACATTATTCAATCACTCAGCCATACTCCACACAATTCATCCCTGGATTCAAACGTCTCGGCAATCGTGGAAACCGGCATTGGACCAAGCTCGGTGACTGACCACTTTTAACGCGTTCATTTGCCGATTCCCCTTTCGGAAAGGAAGCAAAGGCCGGATAGATGACTATCTGACTTATGATTTGAATATTGGAGGTCTGACATGCAAATAGCTGCTTATTTGCCTGGATGGGGAACTTTCAAAAGGATGCTCGTTACAATTACTCTTTTGGGCGCTTCAGGATATCCAAGCAATACCCTTTGGGCATTTCAACACACAGACCAGAGTGCGCCTGGCACTCAGGGCCGTCAAGCTTTGGATGCAATCACAACAGACGAAGAAGCCGCCGCTGACCGGATCGCTCGCGCTGAGCCAAAAGTAAAAGAACTGCTTGGAGAGCGAGGGATTCGTTTAGTTTCCGCAACTCCTGTGTTGATTAAACAGGGAGAACCTCCGGACAAAATTGATCTCCATCAGCGCGCCATTGAAGTCATTCTCTTTCGCCCGGAAGGTGAGATTGGCGTCCGTGTGATTGTGCATTTGCACCAGAACAGAGCTGCCGAGGTGCAGCGCCTGACCGCGGCGCAGGTGCCGTTTACGAACGATGACCTGAACGATGCTTTTCAATTGGCATTGCGTGATGCTGAAGTGCAAAGGGAGCTTGGCCCCGCGGCCCAGACATTTCATGTTCCGGAACTCCATAACAACACTGCTTCAGCAGCCGCTTCTGAAAACATAGTCACCGGCCTTCCCATTCGAACTACTGATCCCAAGGATGCCTGTTCCAAGCATCGCTGCCTGCAGTTGTTTTTCCGCAGAGGCACAGATTTTTTGAGCAGGCCCGTCGTCACAGTTGATTTAACTGAGAAGCACGTAACCGTGGATAGGAGCGAATCACGATGAAAGACCAATTTCTTGTTCGTACACTGCTGCTTCTGGTGACCTGTTTTTCGGGAGTGGGTGCTCTGGCGCAAACACCTCCTCCGGCTATGCCTTGTTCCGGTGCCAATCTGGTCGACCAGCAATTTCCAACCAGCGGTCCCGAGATCACTCACTGGCGTCTCTGTTGGCAAACAGTTCCTGGAAATGGCTTGCTGATTCATTGGGCTTACTTCCGCACATCGCCTTCGAAACCTTGGCTGTTCGTGCTGTGGGACGGCAGGGTTTCAGAGATTTTTGTTCCCTACCACACTGGAAGCCCACGCTACTACGACGTCGGATTCGGTTTTGGATTGACGCCCATTGGTCTGCAAGATTGTCCTGCATCAGCGGGCGGAACTGTGCTTGCAAGTAACGTCTGCAAGGAGGTTCACGATCGCGGTCTTTCATGGAAGGCGGATTCTGCCGTTTATCGTGGCCAGGAACTCGTGTTATGGTCGGCACTGGCCGCTGCCAATTACAACTACGTAATTGAGTGGACATTTCGCGATGATGGAATCGTGATGGGGCGAGTGGGCGCAACCTCACACAACTTGCCGGGTCGTGAAGGCGAAACTCATGTGCATAACCCCATCTGGCGGCTGGATGTGGACTTGAACGGCTGGCCGAACGACTCTGTCGCGCTGGGCACACACACGGAGAACCTGCCCGGACCGACCGCTACCGATACTGAACCGCTGATCGCAAACGAAAAGGGCATGCAATGGAACCCGCGCAATTTCCATTCCCTGAACGTCTCTGACGCCTTTTTGGTGAATGGCAAAGGTCATAAAACCGAGTTTCAACTCATTCCTCTGCCGACCGGCGGACTAGCTCAGCACCAGGAACCGTTTACAACCAATGACTTCTGGGTGACGCTTTATAATCCCACGGAAATGAGCGCCAAGGACCTCGTTTCCTATGTCACCCCGCCGCAGCCAGTCGCAAATGCCGATATCGTTTTGTGGTATCGAGGATCTGTCCATCACCATCCTCGGGACGAAGACGGCGAGAAGATCAACGGCGCTTGGCACGGAGTGGCTCTGATTATGTGGACAGGATGGATGCTGAAGCCGCACGATCTATTTGATCGTACGCCATTTTATCCGTAAAGGATATTTGGCTTTAACGCATTGCGATCTGCTCCGGCACTACTCAAAGCGCAAAATCGTCAGGGGGTCCACCTTCGTCGCGCGCCGGGCTGGAAGATAGCAGGCCAAGAGCGCCACCGCCGCGAGCAACGCCGCAGCGACGACCCACGTCACTCGGTCCGTCGGGCTTATCGCGTAGAGCAAGCTCGCCAATACGCGCGTAAGCGCGAGGGCCGCGCCCCCGCCGAGAGCGAGTCCAACCAGGACGGTGAGCATCGTTTTTCCGGTCACCAGCTTCAGCAGATCGCCCGGTGATGCGCCAAGAGCCAGGCGAATGGCCATTTCACGCACTCTTTGCGCCACCGAATAGGAGACAACACCGTAGATCCCGACGGCAGCCAGCAGAAGCGCGATACCGGCGAAGATGGCCAACAGCGCAGTGCGAAGCCGGGCTGGCGCTACCGATTGTGACTGGATTTCTCCCAAAGTTTCGATGTTCGCCACTGCCTGGTATTTGTTCACTTTCCAGATTGCTTGTTCGATCGATCCGCTTAAGAGCAACGGATTCATGGCGGCACGAATTACCAGGCTATTGCTGGCGCCGGGATTTTGATAGAACGTGACGTAGACGACCGGAATCTCCTCGTCGAGGCTAAAGCCGCCAGCTTTCCCGCCGACTCTCTCGTCCTTTACCACTCCCACGACCTGCCAAGGGATATCCGGGCCGCGACCAGGCTTTCCGAACACGTGCTGCCGAATCAAGATGCGCTGACCGATGGGATCTTCGCCTTTGAAGTAAGTCTTCGCCATAGTTTCATTGATCACGGTAACAGGCACGCTGCCGGTAACATCGTTCTCGTCAAGGCTGCGTCCCTTCAACAATCTCATGCCAACCGTATCAAAATATGACGGCCCGACCACCTTGAACCCACAGACAGGGCGCCGCGAGTAGGATGAAGAATCCCGCCCCTCGATCAGGAAAGGCGCGCCGTTGGCAAAGCCTTCCATCGGCGGTTTATCAGTGATGGCGACGTCCCGCACTCCGGGCACGCTTCTGACCTTCTGGGTCACTTCCCGGAGATAGTTCGTCAGGGTCGTGCTGTTCGTGAATTCTGTCAGCGGCATGGGAAGATCCATCGCAAGAACATTGGTTGTATCCACGCCCGGGTTGAGGCTTGCAAGCCTGTTGAAGCTTCGGATCAGCAGGCCGGCGCCCGCGAGCAATACAAATGACAGCGCTACTTCGGCAACCACCAGGGCTGTCCTCATCCGGCGCGGTGTACGCCCGGCCGTCGCTCGCCCACGCTCCTTCAGCGATCCGGCAAGATCGGGCCGCGTGCCGCTGAGCGCGGGCGCCAAGCCGAAAAGGATTCCCGTGAGGATTCCGATCGCCATGGTGAAAAGCAACACGCCGTAGTCCATGCGGACGTTGGCTTGCGGTGGCAGCATGTCAGGCGGCAACCACACTTTCATTCCGTGCATGAATGCATTGCCCAGCGCCAGGCCCGCCAGGCCACCGAGGATTCCGAGAAATATGTTTTCCGTAAGCAACTGCCGGATCAGACGCAGGCGGCGCGCGCCCAATGCTGAACGAATGGCCATCTCGTGTTCGCGGCCTGTACCCCGCGCCAGGGTTAGATTGGCAAGATTGGCACACCCGATCAGCAGCACGGCTCCCACCGCTGCGAACAGCACCCAAAGCGAGCGGCGGAGATCCGGCTGAACCACCTGATCGATATAAGGGTCAACCGTTACGCCCATATCCTTATTCGAATCCGGGTACAGGGAAGCAATGCGCGCTCCAATCGTCTCCATTTGGTCGCGGGCCTGTTTCAGAGTGACGCCGGGCTCCAGGCGAGCAAGGGCGGAAAGCCAGTGATAATTGCGTGTCATGTTCGCGGGTGTGAAAGCCAGAGGCAGCCACATTACGCCCCAGGTCCGGTCAAACGTACTGTCCGCCGGAAGCACGCCGATGATCGTGTAACTTTTTGCATCCAGCGTGATCTGGCGGCCGAGAACTTTGGGGTCGCCGGCAAACCGGCTCCGCCAAATGCGGTTCGAGAGCACTACTTCCTGATCGTTACCAACCTGGTCCTCGTCCGGAGCAAACGTGCGTCCCAGCTCGGCGCCCACGCTCAGCACCTTGAAATACGATGCCGAGACTCTGTGAACATGAAGCTCCTCGGGCCTGTCCGAGCCGGTCCAGGTCACCTTGTCGAAAGCGATGGCTGAGAGAAATTGAAAACAGCGATTCTGACGCTCCCAATCGAGGAAGTTCAGAGTGGAAATGGGGTTGCTACCTCCGCCCGGAAGCTTTTCCCACACGCTGACGATTCGCTCCGGATCTGGATATGGGAGAGGCTTGAGCAACACGGCATTCACAAAACTGAAAATCGCCGCATTGGCGCCGATGCCGAGCGCGAGCGTAATGATCGTAACCGCGGTAAAGCCCGGACTCCTGCGCAAATTGCGCAGCGCGTATTTAAGGTCTTGGGTAAGATGTCCGAGCCACGCCCAAGTCCACACGCGCCGCGCGTCTTCCATCATGATGGCGCGGTTACCGAAGGCCTTGATCGCGGCCTCGCGAGCAGCAGCAGGATCCAGTCCGCGATCGATGTGTTCTTCCGCCTCGCAGGCGATGTGCGCCTCCAACTCCCGTTGCATGGACGACTCCCGCGATCGACGGCTGAGCCACCATTGGATGCGTTCCCACATCACTCCACCTCGCGGATCAGAACCAGTCGAATGGCCTTCGCCATCTGCTCCCATTTGCTCTGCTCGATGCCAAGTTGCTTCTTGCCGGCTGCGGTCAATCGGTAGAACTTCATCGGTCGATCTTTGCCGGACTGCTGCCACTTGCCGCTGATCCATTTCTTCTGTTCAAGCCGGTATAAGGCCGGATAGAGGGATCCGTGGTCGACCTGCAGCAACTCGTCGGAGTTCCGTTGAATCGCCTTGGTGATCCCGTGTCCGTGGAGCGGGCCGAAAAGCAGACTGCGCAAGACCAGAAGATCCAGCGTTCCCTGCAAGAGTTCAATTCGGTCGGAGGGTTTGGGTGACATAGTAGATAAACTACTATACAAGACAATCTACTAATGTCAAAATTGACTTCTCCTGGAGCAGCCGCACGATTATGATAAACGTCTGTTCGATTCGGAGCTGAAATGGTGGATTTCAAACGATGGTTTCGCGGCACCAGCCAACCTGAAGCGACTGCTGCGGAAACAGAAGCGATTGTGTCATGCATCTCTCGCGCGGTGCAGCTTTTCCGCTCTACCCCAGCACTGAAGGATGAAGAGATGTTCCGCGTTCTCGTTCAAGAAGACATGGAGCCAAGAGTGGCCGCGCACTGCGTCGAATTTCTCCCACTTGCCTACTCGCGCATGCTTCTGATGGAGGCCGGTAGTACACGTTTTCCCCAATCCTTTCTACGAGTGCTTCCCAATGGAAAATTCAAAACCCACAGGTTCGATTCCGAGCCAATTTGGAATGCGATTGTCTCGTTCGCTAAGACAGAACGGAAGAGTATTACGGCAGCGAAGGACCTACTGGCGATTGCTGGCCGGTGCGCAATCTTCAATGCTGTGAACGACGCGCTCCATGCCGGCTCCAAACTGCAAGACCTGCTTTTGAGCGAACCAGCACTGCTATGGCCGGAGGATGGACCCACAGGTAAGGCTTGAATTCCTACGCCGCATATTGCTTCTAGCCTGCGGGGCTTTCCTTCTCATAACGGCGTCCTTACCATCAATTCGCTTGGACTAAACCGCTGCGCGGTAGAAGAGGACTTTAACATCCAGGGTGGTCGCGGAATAGTTGTGAAGGCTAGTCATGCAACTCTATGTTTTCCTCCCGATGGGGATATGCGCGGAGTTGAATTCTGACTGAAAATATTTCTTTTACCGCAGAGGTGCAGTCATCACCGGGACATTGGAATCTCCTTATGCGATTGTGTGATCTTCACCGCTGTAGAATCAACAGTATGGCGTTTCAGTAAGACGCTGACCCTATGTCCGTGAAAGACAATCCTATTTCAGGAAAACTTCCGCAGAGGGGCCGCGGCTCTTCACATGCTCGCCCGCATTGGAAACGACGACCGGCTTTGGGCGGAATTCTCATTCTGGTGGGCACGCTTATCCTGATTTGCAGCGTTCTCGTATTACTTATCGCAGCTTCTGATTCCGATGCCAGCACATCGTCGCTGTGGATCCTCGGAGCTGCCGTGGTAGTATTTCTCTTAGCTACCTACCTTATCGATCTTGGCAGATCTTTACGGCGGCTACGAGCGGTCGATGTATTGGCCTCTGATCGGCGGCCTCCGGTCCTATATCTCCGGTCGTTCAAGGCCGATGCTCGGGGACAACCGCAGGCGGTACCAGGCGCCCTACCAACTTTTTTAGTTCAATTGTCCAGGAAATCTTTTGAAGAGAAGCTTGCAAGAACTTTGGATTCAATTGGGCCGTTTATAGCCATCGGCGATCCTAAAGAGAGCGTCCCCCCGAGTGGTGCTGCACGTTTATATCTATCCAATGAGGAATGGCAGGAGCGAGTGACAGAACTCTTAGATCGCGCAGGATTCATAGTGATCCAGGCCGGAGATTCGGAGGGCCTTGTCTGGGAGCTGGATACCATTCTGAAAAAATGTGATCCCACGAAGTTATTGATTGCACTCCCGGCAGGTAGCTCCGACCGCACGATTGACTGTGCAGAATATAACCGGTTTCGCAACGTCACAGCACATCTATTTAGAGATCCCCTTCCTAATATTTCTAAAGACTCCCGTTTCATGTACTTTGACAACAATTGGCGCCCCTTGTTGTTGCGCACGGACAAAAAACTGGCCGACATGCCAATTCCCCAGACAGGGAGCCCTGGAATTCAGCAATCTGTGCTAGCGTGTCTTCAGAAGCGATTTGCCGGAAAGGTGGCTTTGGAAGGTAAATGACCTCGCGACAGTATAGAGATAAAACCGGTCGGTCGTCCCCTTGATCTCATTTCTGCAAAAGACCTTCTCGTTTGATCGTTTTCTCCTCTTTCCTTTCCTTCTCTTACTCCGTTACGAAAGCATGGAGTTTCTGCTTGCAGCATATTTCCATTTCGCAAAGGAGTTTCTTCATGACCATTCTTCGCCAACGCATGACCGAGAAGATGCAAAATCTCAGCAGCACGCAAACTTCTTACCTGCAACAGGTCACGCTATTCGCTCGGTACTTCAAGCAGTCGCCAGAGCTGCTGGGACCGGAAGAGATTCGCAGCTATCAGGTTTATTTGACCAATAAGCGAAAGCTAGCAGTAAGCTCTCCGGCAGGGACCCTGTTGAAACCATTGAAAATACCACGGGAAGATTTGGTGGAGCTAGTCGGGATCGAACCGACGACCTCATCGTTGCGAACTATCCAACCTCAAAAAAGCAAGATAAAACCTAAAAAATCCAAGTGATACAGAGGGGCAGTGTTTATGCGGGTTTGACGCATATTCGCTGCCTTTTTTTGCGGCTGAGTGGCACCCGTAAACCTCCAAATAGGGGCTTAGGAATGCCATAGTTACGACACAAGTTACGACACAAAAATTGAAATGCTTGACACGTCCTGAATTCATCTGGGAGACTCCGGGGAATCCTGCCGTAAATTCATCACGGCAGGAACCCAGAAGCAACAAGGAACGGAAAAACACTTAACCAACGGGTAACGCCCGGTCTTGTACACCGAGCGCACCCTAACCAGATCGCCCCCTGGAGGGCAACATGGCTGATACCAAAGTTAAACGCTCTATCCCTCTGGCGCAACCCAAGCGCCGTCGCCTTAACTACCGCCGAAAGACGCATCTTTACGAAGCCGTCTACGACTTGAATCGGGCATTCTCTCTCACACTTGAAGTCTTCGAACGTCTGGAGAGACAGGAGTTCTATAGGCGCGATTATCTCCGGACATTCCGCAACATTGCTGAAGAACTCAGGGCCAGAGCCAATCACGAATTGACCGCAGCCCTGAGAGATCAGGAACAAAGGGAAGCGGCTCACTTTGGCCGTCTTTGCCGGGAGTGGGATAGCCGATTCGAGAACCATGCACCCGCCAAAAAAGCACGGAACAAGTAGACGCACCACCCGCACCACCCAATCGGCAGTCAGGGTTATTCCTTGGCTGCCTTTTTTGATCGCTTAAGCGTCGCCAGTCCCGATTGGCAGACGAAGAGATATACTGAAACCAGGGGCGATGTTTCTTGCATGGCAGTCTTCAACAAGACAGTAATTTCTCTTTGGGATCTAAAAGACGCGCTGATTTATTTTGATAACGTGATTCCCATCGGTGGCATCGTGGATGCGTGTGTGCAATTAAAGACACCGGGCGATTTTTGGAAAGATTTTTGTTTGGTTCTTGGTTCATACCCGGAAATGCTGCCTCCTGAATTACGGACTACTAATTTTGAGGATAGGCTAACGGGAGCTAACCTCTCCATGTGTCGCTTTTTGATTGAGATAGCTGCCGTTCGTCGGAGCAAACAGGAGTCGTTCACGAACAGCACAACTAACGAACTGGACCCTGATCTGGAACTCGTGAAGCAATCGCCCAATGCGTTGGCAGTCATGCAATTTGTAGACGACTTTAACCTTTCATCAGTGGCTGTTAATGCCTCTATAGACCAAATTACCAATGATGAGACCGAGGGTTCTGATGTTGCTATCACGCTTGCCTCATTAAAGCTGATTAATACCAAGAATACGCCTTGGCAGCAAATAATTGAGTTGCGTCGGGATACTGAAGCAAGGGAGAAGTTACGTCGCCTTCGCCTGTTTGCCTATGAAAACTATGCTGGAAAGCCGGCGGCATTTATTGAAGATGACATTCTCATGAGACTCGCGGATTATGAAGCAGCCGTCAAAAAGTGGGGCTTCGAAGCCAAGACTGCGGCAATGACAGCACTGCTGGATTCAAAGCTGATTGCTGGTGGGGTCGCCGGGTCTTTCTTGTCGGCTTACTTGAACTCCCCGCTATTCGCTATCGCTTCGGCAGCGGGTGCTGTTGGACTGGCGATTGGAAGAATTGCAGTGGAAATCGGAAGACAGAAGTTCGCGTTACGGGAGATCATGGCCGGGAACCCGGTTTCTTATATTGCGTACGCGAAAGAAAAACTCTAACCCGTCCGGGAATCCACTGATAGGAGCCAGCGCATTTCACCCTTGGGGCATTCCGCAAATGGGATGCCCTTTTTCATTGAGAATGGGCTTGATCCTGTGCCACCCGGTAATTTATTATTGTTGAGTCGGCATAGCGTTTAACGCTTCTAAGTCCATAAGACAACCCCGGCAAAAGAGCCAGGGAGTTACCCGGTAGAGACCCGGCAATATATAGGCAGTCTGACCCGCTAAGCCCAAACAGCGATTGGCCAGACCCCCTGGAAGACCGAGAGTCCTCACCTAGAAAACACTCCCGTAAGCCAGCCTCTCAAGCACCATAAAATCCAATTTTCTGCGGGAGTGCATTATGACTTTTGTTGAGTCGTCCGTCATTGCGGAACAACAGGAACTGCAAGGCGCTGATCTTGCGGTAGCCGACACATCCGAGACAGAAATCCGTTGCAAGGCAAGGCGTCATGAGGAGTTTTTCCCAGTTCATACCGTTGCGGATGCCCTTGCTAAACCGGCAACACGTCCACCTTGGGTTATAGAAGACTTACTGCTCAAAGACAGTGCTACGTTGGTGTCAGCACATCCACATTCCATGAAATCCCTTTCTCTACTTTCTGCCTGTATGGAAGCAGTTGCCACAAAGCAGGTGTGGAAGCACTTTCCTGCTGCCAATGTAACCCGGTCTCTCTTCATCGAAACCGAAGACCCACAATGGATGGTGGAAGGCCGCGTCAGAGGCTTGGCTCGTGGTTTGGGTTTAGACCGCGACCTACCGGGATTCCTCTATTCATGTGTTCAAGCGTTTGATCTGGTGGAAAAGCAGGATGAGATATTTAGGCTTCTTGCCATCCACAAGCCAGATTTTATTGTGCTCAGTACTCTGCAAAGCCTACTGGGAGGTAGGGACTGGTTGCGCCAGGATCAAATGGCCGATGTCAATGCTCTGGTTGTACGTGTATCCCGCATCTGTCCGCTGATCGTCGTTACGCATTCACCGTGGGACAAAAAAGCAAAACGCGCTGCCGGAACAATCACACAAACGGCCAACTACATGACCGCTGCACATTACCAGAAGAGAGACAACCTCGTACACATTGACATTGACAGCAAAGCTGGCGCTCAGGACGCGAACTTCACGCTGCAATTGGAAACTGAGGGCGACGAGGTGCGGGGATTCCGGTATGTTGGCAAAGGCTGGCCAAAAGGCCAAGTCTATGGAGCGGTGAAAGAGGCCATCGAATTGGATACAGGAGAGACTAACGAGGAGATCGCCGCACATGTCGGCTGTACTACTCGTTATGTTCAAAAGATACGGAAGCAATTAGGAGAACAAGGCAAGGAATAGTCCAGTTGTTCGGACACCAGTTCACATTGGGTGGCAAACTGGGGCGCTAGTTCGTTTCTGTTCGCTGATTGACCCAAACCACTGCATTTATGCGGTGCCGGAGAAGTGTGCTTTGTTCGCGGTCATTATCTCTGATGGCAGAACGCACGAACGAACTAGTTGGCCTTCTTGAAGGCCATAGTTCGCGTGTGCGGGATGCTGGGCGACTCGGCTTCCACGCTGGAAGCGGCATAAGCATTTCTCAGGTTGAAAATTGAGCAGAATCTACGGCTTGGGGCCAAACAAGCCGATTCTTCCTAGACCGTCTGTCCGCGACTCCCCACGCTGGGGGCACCCCAGACGTTCATATATAAACCGTGGCCACGATGCCGGAAGCTGGCGCAAAGAGGGCATATTGGACTCTGTGCGGATTCAGGGGGTTGCGGGGAAGTGGGCTAGGAGGGCTGGAAGTACGGCAAGACGGCGATCACGCCGGTCTATCTAGCGCTAGAACCCAGTCTTGGCATGGAGAGGGTTGCCTTGGTATACTTGCATCATGAACTGGCGCAAACGCAACGTTCGGTTTTTCTTGGGTGTCTTGGGACTTTGCATTTTGCTCCTCTGCGAAACATCCTCGCTTCATATCGTCCATCCGTCTTATGAGGGCATGGCAACTCTTAGCTCTCCTTTATCTTTTTCTGGCTCACAATCAAATTACCTTAATTCGCCAATATTCAAAATGCCAGTAACTCAGTTTTAGCCCATTATTAACTGGTGTGTTGCTAACCCCGATCTAGTTCGGCTCACCCATCGGCGGGAGTCGCGCTAGCAGATCAACAATTTCAGCTTCTTCGGCGGCTCTATTAAGGCTTTCATAAATAACCGCAAGTTGTTGATGAATTATCTGCCGATTTTCTGGGCTGTTCATTACGTCTCGAAGCTGTTGCTTCAGGGGTGGCTCGTTGGGACGAGGGACGGCATTCTGGAGAATTGTCTTTAGAGACATATTCTCAAAGTGCAGTTCTTCCACTAACTGGATAATGCCCAGAGCCAATCTCTTAAGTTCTTCAATATCCATACCGTCAAACCGGCATTCTATGATGCCCCCTAGCAATTCGGCAATAGGACCCATATTCTGAAGTAGCACGATATTTTAACAAGACAGCTAGCTGACAATAAAGCAAGAGATACCCACGCCCTTTTTCCAAATTGCACAATCGACCAGAAGTAAAGGGTTGGTTTCGCCAGAAGTGACCCCCAAGACGGAAGCTTAAAGTCTCAGCAGGAATCCCATAGGGACTTTTTTTCCTCAGCAAGTAAAATTTTTCCGCAAAAATTCTCTTGCAAATAACCTAGCGATAGGTTAGTGTCCGATTCATGCCAAACAAAAATAAAGCCGCAAGCGAATTGGGCAAACTCAGTGCAGCAGCCAGACGCAAGAAATGGGGCAAACGGGAGTTTGTTTCCAAGATGCGTGAATGGGGCAAGCTGGGTGGACGCCCAAAAGGTAGCGGCAAAAAACAACAACCGAAACGAGGTGCAAAATGAGTCTCTACAAGAGGGGGAAGACATGGCATACACACTTCTATGTTGACGGTGTGAGATACCGTGGGTCCCTCAAGACAAGTGATTGGCGAGAAGCGCAAGCCGCAGAAAGAAAGCTGATTGCTGCTGCGGAAGCTGGGAAGATCGCCAATGGAAGACAAGCCATTGCCCGTATGCCGTTCTGTGAAGCTGCCAAGCAATTCTTGACCGATAGGCTTTCACGGTTAGCGGCTCTGAGTGTGAGAACGGAGAAAGAACGGGCGAGGATTGTTAACAGGACGTTTGGAGATGTGATTGTTTCCCGCATCACTCCTGCTGACGTTCAGGAATACATTCGTAACCGCAAGGCAAAGAACATTGCCAATGCTACGGTCAATCGGGAACTGGACATCATAAGGGGAGTACTCAAGAAGGCTAAGAGATGGCATCTGTTTGCCGATGAGATCAAGCCCCTGCCGTTGCGCCACAGCATAGGACGTGCTCTTTCCTACGATGAAAAACTGCGTTTGCTCAAAGTGGCAGCAAGTCGCCCGGAGTGGCAGACAGCTTATTGGGCTGCCGTGCTTGCACTCAATACCACGATGAGAGGCTGTGAGATCAAAGGGCTGCACTGGCGGGATGTTGACTTGCTTGATAAGTCGCTGACTGTCCGGCGAAGCAAGACGGAAGCTGGGGAGAGGCTAATTCCGCTCAATGCCGATGCCCTAAGCGCCGTCCTTTCCCTCTACCAACGGGCAAGGCAGCTTGGCGAGGTACAGCTTGACCACTACGTATTTCCTGCCTGTGAAGCTGGCCACATTGACCCGTCACGGCCACAGAATAGCTGGAGAACCGCATGGCGCAATATGAGGGCTGCTGCGGGACTCCCTAAACTTCGGTTCCATGACTTGAGACATCATGCCATCACCGAACTTGCCGAGTCTCAAGCCAGTGATTCCACGGTCATGAGTATTGCAGGACACGTCTCGCCCAAGATGCTTGCACACTATTCCCATGTTCGGGTAGACGCTAAACGCAAGGCGCTGGACTCACTGGCAAGCAGGCAAAACAAGTCAAGACCGGAAGGTTACGACACAAACCACGACACAAACCCCACTTTTGCAGCAGAGTCCAATTCCGCCGACAACTCCCAAGTGCCTGATTTATCGGGATTTAAAATGGTGGAGCTAGTCGGGATCGAACCGACGACCTCATCGTTGCGAACGATGCGCTCTCCCAGCTGAGCTATAGCCCCTTCGGTGGATACAACGTGCTGTTTCGATTTTACCAGCGACGCGCAGGCTCGACAAAATCTTTCGACTCACAACCTCTCAGGACAGGCTATGAGGTTCGCGCTCCCAAAGCCATCCGCCGACCAGGAGAGAAGTTATGTAGACGACGACCACCACGATGAAGAACCATTTTCCGTTTTCATAGACGGCGAATCCTAACGCGGTTGCCAGAATCATTTGCAAAGCTCCGAAGCGGAAATCTCCGCTGGTGAAGCGCCACGGCTTTTGTTGCAGCCGTATTGAGATTGACGGATAGCGTCCGATGGCAACTGCTGCCAATCCAAATGCCAGCCCGGCCACAGGACTCAACGGCAGAACCAGCAGGAATAGAATTCCGAGGAATGCGATGTCTTTGGCCAGGAGAATCTGCCATCCGCGCAAGGGCAGCAGGCGATAGCGGGTTAATGCCGAGGCTGAGTCGAGTCCGAAGAAACATTGAGCGTAGGTGCTCAAGGCCAGGCCTACCACAAATGCCATAATCGGCAGCGCCCGTGGTTCGGGGTGATCGCTCAGGAAGCGATAGGCTGCGCCTGCGATCGCTACCATCATCGCTACATAGAGATCGAGCAGGGTAAGCATCTGCCGCACATTGTTGCGGACCAGGCCTCCGAGAGTTCCCGGTAGCTGGGGCACATACCGATAGGGGTTCCAGCGTGGCGCCCGCCGGGCCAAAGAACTCATCAGCAGCAGAAGACTCTGTGCGATCACCGCGAACAACACCAATATTGCTGCCAGCAAAAGATTACGGGTGGCAGCCACAACCAGCAATGCTGCCCACAGGACCGGGCTCAACCCCAGGCTGGCGACACGGAGTCTCCACCACTGGCCGCGAGTCAAGGGCCATAACGCCAGGCGGACTTCCGGTATCTTCGCCAGCGGATCGGAGGACAACGGAAACAACAGAACCAACACCAGCAGCAATAAAAAGGGAGCAGCCCCGGCGGGCCTTCTGCCGCTGGCCAGCGAGCTGTAGGTCAACAGCATGGCAAACAGAAAGAAGTTGTTGAATTGAATGGAGCGCAGGGTCCGCAGATCGCGCTTGACCACCCGCCCCAATGCTTTCAGGATGGCGATGATCGCAGCCAAGCCAGGTCCTCCAGTGGCGCCGATTCAACCAGTTCGAAATACACTTCTTCCAGCGGACGCGATACGGCCTGAGCAGTCGAGTTCCACACGATCTTTCCCTTGCGGATCATCATGATCTCCGTGGCCAGCCGGTCGACAATCGAGAGGATGTGCGAGGTCAGAAAAACGGCAATGCCCCGGCCGGCGACGGCTCGCAACAAGTCCTGGATGGTCTTCGAAGCGACGGGATCGATCCCTTCAAATGGCTCGTCGAGAAAAAGAACTTGCGGATTGTGCAACAGCGCCAGCGCCAGAGCGGTTTTCTTTCTCATGCCATGGGAGCACTCCTCGAGAAAGGTATCGCGCGCATCGTCGAGGCCAAGAACCCGCAGCAGCGAGTCTGCGCGGTCACTCGTTGCAGCGGAGCTAAGCCCGTAAATCGGGCCGGCCAGTTCGAGGTGCTCCTGGATGGTCAGCGAATCAAAGAGTCCAAGGTCTTCAGGGACCACGCCGATCCTTCGGCGTAGCAGCAAGGATTGGGTTTTGACGTCGAGGCCGGCAATGCGTACTTCGCCGGAGTCCGGTGGAAGCAAGCCGGTGAGCACTTTGACGAGCGTCGATTTTCCCGCGCCATTGGGGCCCAGCAAGGCGCAAATCCCGGACTGAATTTCGAAAGACACATGGTCCACCGCCACCAGGTCATCGAAGGTTTTTGTGATGTCGTTGCAGTGAATCACGACAGCTCCACGCCGTTGATGGGAGCTATGGGGAGCGAGTGGCCGCGCCGAAGGCGAAGCAGCTTCCATAGTTCGATCAGGAATACCAACACGGAAACGATTACCGCAATGGACATGCTGATGCCGAACCCATGATTGATTCTCTCGACAATTCTCTGAAGCCGTTCTGGCTGGCCCGCATTGCCGGCGAATACGACCCAGTTGCCGGCTTTAAGAGAAAGACCCAGGATCGCGACGAAGATGGCGCTCGATAGCGTGTGCCAGGACGCCCGCAGCCACAGCCATTTCGGACGAACCAGGTTCACCGCCGTCACCATGGTTCCGGCAATCGACAGCAGCAGGATGGGAAGGTACAACATGCTGCTTCCCGGTCCAAGTCTCAGGGGCATGCCCTGGATGACAAAGGTTTTTTGCAGCAGATTGGAAACGATCGGAATCCACCAGAGGGCGAAGATCACGTTGAAGATGATCAGCACGACAGACTCCGAACGCGGTACTCTGGTTGGGTCCTTGGCGGTGGCGCGTTTCGAAAATGCTCCCAGCAACAGAGCAGGTATTGGCATTCCCTTGCCCTGGATGCCGAAATCTTTTGGGTTCCACCGGTCTTTGGAGCGCTGAAGATATTTTTCAGCGGTGCTGAATATCAGCGTCACGATGGCAAACTGGATCAGGCCATGAATCAGAAAGCTGCCAAACTCCAATCCTCGTCCCATGGCCAAGCCGATTGCAAAAATGGTAGCGGCGGTAAGCCCCAGGTTTAAGCAAAGTATCTTTATATAGAGCGGGAACAGGACGGGGCCGATCAGTTGGCGTCCGAAAGCCACGCTGCGGTTCTGCTGCTGGTAGCGTCCGGCCACAACCAGAGGATTGCCGTGCTGTTGAATCATATCTTCCTGCTCGGCTTGGGTCAGGGGACGCCCAAGTTCTGCCTCACGATCTTCGATTTGCGACCTGAGATTTTCCGATAGCTCTTGAATGATGTCGTCCTGCTGCTCCTTGGGTAGAAGCGATTTGATGGTCTTCAGGTATTGGTCAAGCATTTCCATGTTTCTAAACCTCCTGCAAGATTCGGGTCAGCGATGCGTTGATGTTGTTCCATTCGTCCAGCAGCTTCGCGAGGATCGTCTCTCCCTGCGGTGAGAGGCGATAAAAACGTTTGTTGCGCTTGTTCTCTTCGCGCCATTCGCTGGAGAGCAGACCCTGACTTTCCAGCCGGCGCAGAAGCGGATAGAGCGTTCCTTCATCGATATCCAATCCGTGGTCGGCCAGGGCCTTGCGCAGGGTGTAGCCATAATGCTCAGTCCGCAGATGGGCCAGGACAGCCAAAACCAGACAGCCCCGACGTAGCTCCAACCGAAGGTTTTCGAAGAGATCGACGTCGGACTGTGTACTGTGGATCATATAGTGTGTAATACATACTATGTATTACATAGTATAATCTGTCAAGAGGAATTTTTGTCATTTTCCCGCTACAGAATTCTGGTTGGCGAGTGCCCTTGATCTGAGACTCTGT
Organism: Candidatus Angelobacter sp.; assembly: GCA_035939495.1. Lineage (GTDB taxonomy): Bacteria > Acidobacteriota > Terriglobia > Terriglobales > Acidobacteriaceae > Angelobacter. Next base: position 26,118 of record DASZFU010000142.1, read on the forward strand.
CAACTTCTACCAATCACCGATGAACCGGTCACCCGATTCCGGGGGGTTATAATTCGTGCGAACGGGGTTGAACCAACGACTCTTGGGAGGCATACATGGAAATCGCGCTGACTCCGCTGGAGTTTGCCCGCCGGGCACGGCGGCTCTATGCGAACCGTGAAGCGGTTATCGACGGTGATTTGCGGCTGACTTACGGCCAGTTTCTTGAGCGGTGCGACCGCTGGTCGGCGGCCCTGCAACGGTTGGGAGTCAAGCAGGGGGACCGTGTTGCCTATATTGCGCCCAATACCCATGCGCAGTTGGAGTCTTTTTACTCGGTCTTGCAGATTGGGGCCATCCTGGTCCCGGTGAACTACCGGCTGACGGCTGACGATTTCTCCTACATCATTCAGCACAGCGGGGCCAAGTTGGTCTGCGCGCATCCTGACTACCTGGAGGCGGTGGACAGTATTCGTTCTCAGATACCCAAGGTCGAGCACTTTGTGGCCCTGCATGACACCGCAACCAAGGCCCGCGATGGCTGGCTCGATTACGAGACGATTTTGAAAACCTCGCCCGCGGAGTTCGACCGGCCCACGATTCAGGAAAACGATTTGGCCACGATCAACTACACCAGCGGGACCACCTCGCGGCCTAAGGGCGTAATGATCACCCATCGCAACGCCTATATGAATGTGGTGGGCACGCTCGTCCATTTCCACATGACGCCTGCCGATCGCTACTTGTGGACTTTGCCGATGTTCCACGCCAATGGCTGGACCTTTATATGGACGGTGACGGCCGTGGGCGCGACCCACATCTGCCTACCCAAGGTCGAGGCTCGTTTGGCACTGGAGAAGATCAACCAGGAGCAGGTCACCTTTTTGTCCGCCGCTCCCACGGTGTTGATTTTTTTGGCCAATGCTCCGGAAGAGCTGCGCCGCACGGTGCGTCCGGGTGTCCGCGTTGTCACCGCAGGAGCGCCGCCGGCAGCGGCCACCATCGAACGCATCGAAAACGAGTTTGGCTGGACGGTGAACCATGTGTACGGCTTGACTGAGACTTCGCCTTTTATCACGATCTGCGAGCCGCGTCCTGAGCACCAAAAACTTTCGCTTCGCGAACGCTGCGAACTCAAAGCGCGCCAGGGGGTGGAGTTGATCACTTCAGGGGAGGTGCGCGTGCTCGATGAAAAGGGCAATGAAGTTCCGCATGACGGCCAGACCATGGGAGAGATCGCCGCGGCCGGCAATGTGATTATGAAGGGATACTACAACGACCCGGAAGCAACGGCCAAGGCGATACGCAACGGCTGGTTTTATAGCGGCGATGGCGCCGTGGTCCATCCTGATGGGTACATCGAGATTCGCGACCGGCTGAAGGATGTGATCATCAGCGGTGGCGAAAACATCTCTTCGGTGGAAGTTGAAAGTATCCTGTTGCGGCATCCGGCGATTCAGGAAGTAGCGGTGGCCGGCTTCCCCCATGAAAAATGGGGCGAGGCGGCTCGAGCTTTTGTAGTTTTGAGGTCAGGTCAGACCGCAACCGAAGAAGAGTTGCGGGAGTTTGCCCGGGCCAATATGGCCCACTTCAAAGTGCCGCATAGCTTCACGTTTTTGGCCGAACTGCCTAAGACGGCTACGGGCAAGATCCAGAAGTATGTCTTGCGTGGAAGAGCGACGGCGATTGCCAGGCAGTAAGGTTTTTCCACTGATTTATGCGGATGAATCCGGATTGGTTCACCGCAGAGTGCGCAGAAGGCGCAGAGGAAATCAAAAGCAATTACCAAGAGGTCACAACTTAGCGGAGCCACAACCCAAAAACAAGAACCCACCACGGAGACTCAGAGACACGGAGAAGATCAAAACCAAAGTCAACCGCAGAGTGCGCAGAAACCGCAGAGAAAAATGGGGGGATTCTTTAAACCGACAAAAATCCACCGGAGAGAGCACAGAAATAGCAAAGAACGCAGAGGAAACTTGGGTGTTGTATCTCAAAATTCCTCTGCGTCTTCTGCGTACTCTGCGGTTCCTCCGCAGTCTGCTCAGGTTACATCACGCCTTTGCCGGATCAATCTTTTCCGCGTTTACTCCCAGGTCTTGCATGGCTTTGGTTGCTTCGGCGGGGTCGAATTTGCCATCGTGGGCCAGGCGCGAGAGTGTTGCAGCAACGATCGATTCGGCATTGATCTCGAAATGCTGCCGCAGGTATTTGCGGTTATCGCTGCGGCCGAAGCCGTCTGTGCCTAGTGTTACGAGTCGTGAACCCAGCCAGGGTGATAACTGGTCGGGAACGATCTTCATGTAGTCGGTGGCGGCGATGATCGGCGTCGCTTCGCCCGGCGAAGATTTGCTCGATTTAGCTGTTTTGGTCTTTGCTCCTTTGGATTTGCCGGCCGCTTCTGCGCCTTCCGAAGCCTTAAAAGCATTCTCGGAGCCGCTTCCCTCCAGAGCTTCCAGAATATAAGGACGCTTTGGGGCTTCTGCCGGGTGCAAACGATTCCAGCGTTCTACAGCCAGGGCATCACGGCGCAGTTCGTTGTAGCTGGTTACGCTCCAAACATCGGCGGGCAGATTGTATTTTTCCGCCAGGATTTGCTGGGCGCGCAGGGCTTCATTCAAAATGGCGCCGCTGCCGAAGAGTTGGGCCGCTGCCGGGCCACTTTCTGCTGCCTTGTATTTGTAGATGCCGCGCACGATTCCTTCACGACTGTTTTCGGGCATCGCCGGCATCGCATAGTCTTCGTTGTAGAGGGTGATGTAGTAGAAAAGGTCTTCGCCTTCCTGATACATGCGGCGCAATCCGTCTTGAACAATGGCCGCGACCTCGTAAACGAAGGCCGCATCATAGGTGGCGCATGTGGGTACCACGCTGGAGAGCACAACACTGTGTCCGTCCTGATGCTGGAGACCTTCACCCAACATCGTGGTGCGTCCGGCAGTGCCACCCATGAGGAAGCCCTTGCCACGCGAGTCGGCGAAAGCCCAGATCAGGTCGCCGATTCGCTGAAAGCCAAACATCGAGTAGAACGTGAAGAACGGAACCATGGGCACGTGGTAGTTCGAATAGGCCGTGCCCGCGGCGGCAAACGACGCCATGGAGCCTGCTTCCGTGATTCCTTCTTCCAGAATCTGTCCGTCTTTTTCTTCGCGGTAGTAGAGCAGGATGTCGGCATCGTGCGGTTTGTAGAGCTGTCCCTGGCTGGCATAGATTCCCACCTGGCGGATGATGGATTCCATGCCAAAGGTGCGGCCTTCATCGGGAATGATGGGCACGATCAGCTTGCCGATCTTGGGCTCTTTCATCAGGTTCCGCAGGATGCTTACATACCCTGTAGTGGTCGAGACCGGACGGCCTTTCGAGCCTTCAAGGAACTCATTAAAGAATTCCAGCGGCGGAGCCTGAAATTCCAATTTGGGTACATCACGCGTGGGCGTGTAACCGCCCAGCTTTTGCCGTCTCTCTTTTATATATACGACTTCGGGGCTGTCCGGCTCGGGGCGATAGGGAGAACCGTCGTAGGCTGCTTTTTCGGGAATGGGGATGTCGAAACGCATGCGGAAGGACGCCAAGGCATCATCGGTCAGCTTCTTTTCCTGGTGGGTGGCGTTGCGAGCTTGTGCCGTGCCCAGGCCATAGCCTTTGATCGTCTTGGCTAGAATCACCGTGGGCGCGCCCCGATGTTCGACAGCCCGCTTGTAGGCGTTATAGACCTTGATGGGATCATGGCCGCCACGCTGCAAACGCCAGATATCATCGTCAGTCATATTGGCGACCAGGGCCAGAGATTCGGGATATTTTCCAAAGAACTCTTTGCGAATGAACGCGCCGTCTTTGGCCCGGAAGCTCTGATATTCGCCATCGACGCATTCTTCCATGACGCGAAGCAGATGACCGGTAGTATCGTGGGCCAACAACTGGTCCCACCCTGAACCCCAGATGACTTTGATCACGTTCCAGCCGGCGCCACGGAATGCAGCTTCGAGTTCGTTGATGATCTTTCCATTGCCGCGCACGGGACCATCGAGACGCTGAAGATTGCAGTTGACCACAAAAATAAGGTTGTCGAGCTTTTCGCGGGTCGCAAGCGTCAGCGATCCCATCGCTTCGGGTTCGTCGGTCTCGCCGTCGCCGACGAACGCCCATACCTTGCGGGGTGTTTTGGGAATCAGGCCGCGATTCTCCAGGTAACGCATGAAGCGTGCCTGATAGATTGCATTGATCGGGCCAAGTCCCATGGAAACCGTCGGGAAGCGCCAGAATTCCGGCATCAGCCAGGGATGCGGATACGACGAAAGCCCCGGCTCCTCGCGCAGTTCATGGCGAAAGTTCTCAAGATGTTGTTCCGTGAGCCGCCCTTCAAGGAAGGCCCGAGCATAAACGCCGGGAGAAGCGTGGCCCTGGAAATAAACAAAGTCACCCGGTTGATCGCCGTATGTGGCGTGGAAAAAATGATTGAAGCCTACCTCGAGCAGAGTGGCTAAAGAAGAATAGGTCGAGATATGGCCGCCAATGCCCTGATCTCTTTTATTCTGGTGGTGGACCATGGCCATGGCGTTCCAGCGCACGAGGCTTTCGATACGGCGCTCCAGAGTGCGATCTCCAGGATAAGGCGCCTCTTCTTCTATGGGGATGGTGTTGACATAAGGTGTATTGAGCTGCACCGGCACTTCGACGCCGGCGGCCCGGGCCCGTTGAGTGAGAGCCTCGATCAGTCGCGTTCCCTGAACTGGTCCTTCCTGATTTACAACCTGATCGAAGGCTTCGATCCATTCAGCAACTTCGTCGAACGCTGGCTCTAGGGCTAATTGTGGCTTTGCATTCATGCTACTAGTATGCCATGAAGAATCGTTTTAATGAGGTTCCGTTGGGCGCTGAACTCTTCTATCTCATGCTGTGAACCACAAATGTTTCTGGATCTTAACAAAGCAGAGACTGAATGGTGATTCAGTTCAGTGATTCTGCTTCGTTTGACTTGGGGCTTCGTTTCCGTGCCCGCAATTTTGGCAATTCTGGCACTTATGGCAATTTTGGCAATGCCTCAAATTTCACTTAACATTCAATGTAAGCGTCATGTTATGACTCGCGTTACCAGTGCTGGCCGTTACTGTAAGCGCATAGGTTCCTGGCGGTGTGGGTGTCATGGGAACAGGCGGCCCAGTTGCTCCCCCTCCACAAGCTACGAGGGTACCGGTGATTGCCAGCAGGCCAACCAGCCATGAGCACCCAAGCGGAACGACGATTGCGCCGAGGAATACAGATAACGATGCCCGCCAGCGCAACCATCGACCACGGCCATGGGGAGTCCTTTGCTGCAGCGATGCATCGCCGCCCAGATAAGCCATGCGGAGTTTGCAGTGGCCTGATAGACAAAGAAACAAACACCCGAAGCAATGATCTCTGGACAGCATGGAACCTCTCACCTGGATAGCATGGCAATGGCGGGGAGTGGTCTTGGTTGTACGCGATTCCAGCAACAAACAATTAACTGGAAGCTTATAGCCGGTTGAAGTTTCGCAAGGCAAATGTCCGCATTCAGGCAACTCTTTTGCGCAGGGACAAGATAACATGAGTACCGGCTTGGTCAGCGTGGCAAATTCGGAAAAAGATTTATGGCCGACAGTAGCGACTATGCTAACGCGGGCTTGATTTGCATTTTCCACTATTAGATGATTCTGAGGTTCTATGGCCTTTTCCGACAGTATTTGTGCGATTGGGAGAACTCGTTCTTTGCTTGGCTCGAGGTATCTTCCGAAAGTCTGACGAAGGTAGTCCAGGGCATTGCGGCTCGCCTTGCCAGCATCTTGGCAGCCCAGGGAGTTTGGCGCTTTATTTCAGCCGTTTCGTTATTCTGAACTCCTAATTTTGTAAAGAATTTATCAATAACCCTTCTGGATTTCTGAATTTTTCTGCTGGAATTTTGTTAACCTTACTGTCGAAATGCACGATAGACCAAGGGTATTTATCTCCTATTGTCGCTCCGATGGGTTGAGATTTGCATGTGACCTGCGAATACGCCTTCAAGAGCAACATCCTGAAATTCCTCTCTGGCAAGATGTCATCTCCGAGCAAGGTGGCCGAAACTGGTGGATACAAATCACCGAAGCGCTTGACGTCGTCGAATTCATGGTATTAGTGATGACGGCAGATGCTTTGAAGTCCGAGACGGTTCGTAAAGAATGGCGTTATGCACGACAAAGGGGAGTCTGCGTCTATCCCGTAATAGGCTCCCAAGGGCTCGATTTTGCCGGCTTACCAAGTTGGATAAGAGACCAGCACTTCTATGATCTTGATCTGCAATGGGAAAAATTTGTCAATGACCTCAATGTCCGATGTGAGACCCCTCGTGTGCCCTTCATGGTTGCAGATTTGCCAGAACATTTTGTTGATCGTCCCAAAGAATTTAATCAGCTCATCGAATATTTAAGCGATCGGGGCGAAAAGAAGCCAAAGGAGTTAAAGGAACCCGTAGCGATTACAGCTGCACTCCAAGGCGCGGGTGGCTTTGGCAAAACTACGATCGCGCGAGCGTTATGCCATAGCGAACGCGTTCAGGAAATCTTTCACGATGGCATTTTATGGGTAACTTTAGGCGAGAATCCAGGCTCTCTTATCCTTAAAGTTATCGACCTCATAGAGGTTTTAAGTGGAAAGCGCCCAGGTTTCCAAACCGAGGACGCAGCTGCCAACGGCCTTAGGGAGCTCTTGGCAAATCGCAATATATTAATCGTCATTGACGATGTCTGGAAGAGTACGCATCTAGACCTTTTTCTTAGTGCACGTGGGAGTTGTGGCTACTTATTGACCACGAGAATTTTGAATGCACTCCCAACTAGAGCCCGACGGGTCAGTGTCGACGCAATGCACCAAGACGAAGCGATCACACTTTTAAGTGCTGGACTTGAACCAAATAGCAATGAAAAACGCTTACTCCGTGAACTTGCGTCAAACCTGGGAGACTGGCCGATGTTGCTGAGTCTAGCAAATGGAGTGATTCGTCATCGTGTTATTGATCTTAGTGAACCGTTAACCGATGCTCTCGACTTTGTCAGTAAAGACCTTAGGGAAAACGGCCTTACAGCGTTTGATGCTTCTCTTCCAGAAAAACGCAGCGAGGCGGTCGCAGTCACGATGACCGTTACGTTGCGCCATTTAGGCGATGATGTGGAGAGGTATAAAGAGCTAGCAATTTTTCCTCAGGATTTAAATATTCCTCTTGCACTCGTGACAATACTTTGGGAAGCAACCGCAAACTTCAGTCCTATCAGGACATTGAAATTATGTGATAAACTCGCAAATTTCTCGCTCCTCCATCACCTCAGTGCAACGCATATCAAACTCCACAGCGTTATGAGGCAATATCTTGCTAGTCAATTGTCGAATGCATCCAAAGTGCATTCAAAGTTAGCAGAGTCATGGAAGTATTCCTCGATGTTTCTCAGTGATGAGATCGTGATACAGGATAACCGGAAAGATGGCCAATTGCGCGAATTCGACTGGATTGAAGGTGGCAACTCCGCAGATGCATACTATTTTTCCTGGCTGGCCTATCACCTACGAGAAGCTGGCAGAATAGAGGATTTACAGTATTTGCTTTTGAATCCTCAGTGGATAAGGGCCAAATTAGCGCGATCTAGGCTTGAAATAAAAGGAGTTTTTGCCTTACTTGCCGATTACGAATTCGTACCAGCAAACTCGGATTTGCAATTGGTTAGACAATCACTGCGACTTGCGGCACCTGCTTTAGCGAGAGATTCAAATCAACTAACTGGACAAGTGTGTGGCCGACTAAAATCAGTGTCGTCCAGTATCATAGATGGATTTACAATCGCTCTGCGAAACGCTCAGAAACAAGCTTGGCTAGAACCTTTGTGGTCAACATTGCCCCAAGCAGGCGAGTCATCGGTACTCCTCACGTTAGCTGATCATGACAGCGAGGTAACGAAGGTTGTTATTACTCGAGACGAAAAACTGGCAATATCCATCTCTGCAGAAGAGACTTTGAAAGTTTGGAATTTGCATCGAGGCGAAAAACATGCAGATCTTACGTCACACATCTACGCAGTGAGTAGCATAGCAATTAATGAAGCGAGCGGCCATCCATTGGCTGTGTCCGCATCTTACGACACTACACTTAAAGTTTGGAACCTTGAAACTGCAGAGGAATTATTTACCTTAGCTGGTCACGCCGATTGGGTGTCCGCCGTTGCCATTACTGGTGATGGGAGGCATGCGATCTCCGTTTCCGATGACAAAACAATTAAAGTATGGTCTATCGATCAAGAATCTAAGGATTGGCCGACAAGAATTGGCGAAGAATCTGTACGGGGACCACTGTATACTCTGGCTAGTGACTTAGATTCAGTGACAACGCTTACCGTTGCTCACTCTTCAGATCGTGTCATCGCTGGCTCGAAGGATGGTATTTTAAAGATATGGAATTTGCAGAACCGCACTAAGATTTACGACTTGATTGGACATTCTGCTGCTATCAATGCGGTGACCATCACGGATGATGGAACCAAAGCAATATCGGCTTCCGCAGATTCAACTCTTGGAATATGGGATCTGACGAACGGCAATATAATTCATTTTTTGTTAGGCCATACTGATGAAGTGAATGCAGTGGCAATTACACCAGACAATACTTATGCCGTTTCAGCTTCGAAGGACAAGACATTGATTGTTTGGGATATTGCCAGAGCAATTCAAGTTCACAGACTTGAGGGTCATATCGAGTCAGTTACCGCAATTGCGATTACAGCGGATGGAAATCGCGCAGTGTCTGCGTCAACGGACACGACTCTCAAAGTATGGGATTTATCCACAGGAACGGAGATAAACACTCTGGTTGGGCACCGCGGACCGGTGAATGCTGTTGCAATTACGGCTAATGGACAAGAGGCAATTTCTGCATCAGACGATCGTACGATCAAAATATGGGATCTAAAAACTAAAAGTAAAGCTCGAAAGGAAGCCATATCTAAAGGCCCGATTACGATTGTGGGAATTACAAATGATGGAGAAAGAGTGGTCTCTGAATCTTATGATAATGGGATAAAGATATGGAGTGAATATACAAGCAAATCGACCTCAACTTTTCAGTCTTACTTCGATATAATTGAAGTGGGGCGTGCTGAAAGTGATGTAATTCTTTCAAACAGAAAAACGCTAAACGTATGGGATGCTAGTAGCTCGATAGAGTGCACAAAAATGAATCGGTATTTTGGAGAATTGCACCCGGCAGCCATAATGAGTGGCGGTAAATTCTTGGTGTCTGCTTCCAGTAATGGTGGTGTGAAGGTGTGGGGGTTTACGCGAGCAATCGAGTATCTATCTAGCTTAAGTAACTCTCACGTGAAGGCGCCGTTGCAATTAGTGGGGAAGGCAAGCGGGCTGTCTTAGCCCTTCGCAACAAGAGCCGTCTGCGTGCTTGGCAATGCGAAGCTAAAGAGCTTGCAGCATTCTCAGGTGAACATAGAATTGTTTGCTGCGCTGTGTTAGGAGATGACAACAGATTTGTGGTTGGGGACCAGTCCGGGCGCGTTTATTTATTGCAATTTCATGAAAGTGAAATGACAAAGCTGTAAAAGTTCAAGAAAGCTCAGCAAGGACTTCGTAACTACTTGAAATAAAGGTATTTTAAACTCAATGATTGCACGGCTTTGGGGCACCGGAAAAAATTCGCTTACTTCGCGGTAATTCAAAAACATATTGCAACAGCCATCGCAGCACCAGGAGAGATGAATGTCCTTACTTTGCTTCTTTCTGAGTTCACCCCATGTGAGTCTCTGGCAGGGCCCTACAGCCGATCTTCAGATCGTGCTGCGGTTTGTCCACTTCATTGCGGGGATTACCTGGGTTGGTCTGCTCTACTTCTTCAATCTGGTCAACATTCCCTTCATGCAGAAGATCGATCCCGCTACACGTTCGAAAGTTGTGCCGGTACTCATGCCCGGAGCGCTCTGGTGGTTCCGCTGGGCCTCGGTGGTGACGGTTTTGGCTGGTATCTGGTATTGGATGATGATTGTAGGCGCTGATGCGCGCAATGCTCAAACAAGTGGAGGCACTGCCATTGGAACGTTTTTTGGCATCTGGACTGTGGCCTTTGTCATTGAGATGGGAATGTTGATGGCTCCTGTAGAGGGGCTGCGGAACGGCTGGGTTTTAGGCATAGTCATGGGCATTACCGTGGCGGCAGCGGCGTACCTTTATCTTGAGCTGAACTCTCATGGATGGGAGAGCAGCCGGTTGTTGTCGATTGGGCTTGGCGGCGGGCTTGGCTGGTTCATGATGCTCAATGTTTGGGGGCTCGTCTGGCGAATGCAGAAAAAGCTGATTCGCTGGACAACTGAAGGTTCCATGCCTCCAGAGGCGGCGACAGTAGCGCGCTTGAGCCTGCTTGCTACCCGAATCAATTTTGTCCTCACTTTTCCGATGCTGTTTTTTATGGGGGCAGCCAGCCATTATCCGATGTTTGGGAGATAAGGAGTCACCATGCTCAACCGGCTCATCATCACTTGGGTTGTGCTGCTCTCGATCATGGGGGCAGCACAACAACCTGCACCCACCCCCTTACCCTCCAGCAAAGGCACTGCGTATGTGATCCGCGCTGGACGCCTCATTGACCCCGAAACTGGCACGGCCTCCGAGAACCAAATGATCGCCGTGAAGGACGGACGAATTGCCGCCATCGGCGCTGACCTGACCATTCCGGCCGGTGTGGAGGTGATTGATCTATCGCAGTATTCCGTATTACCGGGGCTGGTGGATGCCCATAATCACCTCGCTCTTACTTACAAGAAGGTTCCTGAGAACGACGTTTACTACTACACCTACATCCAGGATTCGACGGCGTTGCGGGCCATCCAGGCGGCTTCCAATGGCATGCAAATGCTTTCTTCGGGTTTTACTGTCGTACGGGACTTGGGCAACAACGGAATGTACGCCGATACGGCCCTGCGAGTCGCTATCGAACAAGGCTGGCTGCCGGGTCCCACGATCATCAACTCCGGCATCATCATCGGAGGGATGGGAGGGCAATTCTATCCGACGCCGGAGATGGTGAAGGAGCACAACATTGTTTATCCCGAATATCTGGATGCCGATACTCCTGACGAGATCGTCAAGGCTGTCCGCCAAAATGTATTGTTTGGGGCCAAGGTGATCAAGATCTGTGTCGACTGCAAGCCATATCCTTACTCCGTGGACGAAATGAAGCTGTTCATCAAAGAGGCCGCCAATGCCGGCGGATTGAAGGTGGCCGGGCACGTACAAACCCAGGAGGGCGCGCGTCGCGCAATCGAGGCCGGCATCTGGTCGATAGAGCATGACATCGCTTTGACCGACGATATCCATAAAATAATGGCCCAAAAAGGAATCTGGCGTGTCGGAACGGAGACGCCTTTTACCGCATATCGTGGATCACAGCCCGCATTTGATCGCACCGTTGCGGGCATGAAAAGCGCTTACGCGCGTGGCGTGAAGATGGCGTTTTCCACCGACGCAGATTACTACGTGGAAGGAATGACCCGTGGTGAAGTGGTCATCAATTTCCTGAAGAGCTGGAAAGCCGCCGCCATTCCCGACAAAGAAATCCTGAAAATAATGACCGTTAATGGCTATAAGGTCACCGACATCTACGACAAACGCGGACCGATTAAGGCCGGGTTCCCTGCCGATCTCATCGCCGTGAAAGGAAATCCCCTTGAAGATATCGATGCCCTGAGGACAGTGGTTTTCGTTATGAAGGATGGACTGGTATTCAAACGCGATGGCGTTATGACTCCAGAGAAATTCTTTCATGGTGGTCCGATCAATGGGTGGAGGATCCGGTAAATCCAGAGCTGTGATTTACACCCAAAAAGCTTTACAAAGCCTTACAACAAACCTTGCTCCCTGACTTTATAATGCGCTCCGGTTTATAACCTCGAAGGAGACGGTACCCATGAAATCGATCAAGAATGTGATTTTGCTTGTGGTATGCATGTTTGCAGTGGGAGCCTTAGCGCAACAGACCCCACCTCCCCAGGGCGGGGGCGGAGATCAACAAGGACGCCGGCGCGGCCAGAGCGTCGAAGAGCAATTGAAAGGCCTGACCGAGAGACTCAGCCTTACCGATGACCAGCAGGCCAAGATCAAGCCCATTCTGGAAGATACACGCGCGCAGATGCAGAAGCTGATGCAGGACGATTCCATGTCGCGCGAGGACAAAATGGCGAAAGGGCGCTCCGTGCGGGAAGCCGCCAATGCCAAAATCCGTGAGATTTTGAACGACGACCAAAAAAAGAAGTTCGATGATCTGCAGAAAGAAATGCAGGAACGGAGGCAGCGCCAGCAGGGTGGGGACAAGTAACATTCGATAAATCAGGAACCAAGCCAAGCCTGACGGTGTCTGTTGCAGAATGCAGACGAGTGTTGCTGCGTGAACGCCGCCGAAAATATCAAAGGTTTAGCTTCGCGATCGGCCGCCGAATGGATACCGGCTTGGGCTGGCTTGTTTGCTGCCGTCTGCCTCGCTTGGTGGGCCTGCCCTGTACCTCCACAACATCTTCTAACGTGGGACGGGCTTCTGGTCTCTACCGTCGGATATGTGCTTCTCGTCCTTGTAGCTTGCGCCGGGGTGGTTTGGATCGGGTTTGCCCTTGTCCCCCGCAGAACCCTATTCAGCAGCGGCGAGATCACAGTGCGACTTATGACAGGCACGGCGTGGCTTGCGCCGCTGGCCGTCTTTGGGTTCTTGAAGTCTCCGTGGGTTTTGGGGCTCGTGGTTGTCATGGCGGCAACCGTAACCCGGGCTTTCCGCCATTTCGGTTCTGCGGAGCGTGAAGGTGACCTTTTCAGGCAACCTGCAAGCACGGGCGAGTCCCTCCCCAACATAATGTTCAAGGGCGCCGATCCCCCGCCGGCATTCTGGCCCTTGCTTCGCCCTTTTCTTATCGCAGTCTGCCTTCAGGTTGGAGTGATGATCGCCGTTGCCGGATATAAACTCCTGGCTGCGACGATGCTGGGTTTGAGCACTATCCTGTTGGCATGGTCGTTTCCCCTGCCTTCTGGCCGATCCAACTCACCCAGGAAACGAGCATCGTTTTTGTGGCTGGCGCTGTCTCTGGCACTCATACTCACTGCCGCCGGCCTGACGCCCTTTTTGGAAGGGATCCTGGGCGATGCTGCCAGAGCGGGATCGCTGTTTCGTCTGCTGCTTCATCAGATGTTTGGGGGCCAAACCGTGCAATCTTCGCCACCTGCTCAACCCACCGAGGTGAAAGACCCGAACGCGACTGGCGCTCTCAAAGGCGTAATTCTTTGGCCGGATGAACCCCGAGCGATCCTGCTTGCTCCTCCTCCTCCTCCCGAAACGCCAGTAAGCTTGGTTGTAACCAGCCGGGATAATCCCTGGAGTATCCCCTTTCACGGAGTGTATTGGTTCTTTAAATTCCCAGATACTCACCCGCCCGAGCATTCCTATAGGGCCAAGGGAAGTCCGGAAAGGATGGGCATGCATTCTTCCGATCCATATCCTTTACTGATGGAGGCCCACCAAGACCTCTCCTCTCTCGTCGATTTAAATTGCTGCCGCAGGATCCAGGTAGTGGTTCGCAATGCCGACAGCCATCCGGGGACGGTTTCGTTAGAACTGCAGTTGAGGAACCGGCGACTCCCGGCCAAGTCACGCGTTTCTTTAGGACGACTCATGGTTACATCGAAGCTGCCGGGCGACAAAGGCGACGATGCTGAACCGGTAGAAGAAACGCTCGATTTCGAGGTACCGCCGAGTGCGGCGATTCGTCAGTTTGATGAAATAACAATCGTGTTCCGATTGAGTCCTCGACGGGCTGGCGCCAGCGCCCGGATCGCCATCGACCGTTTTGTGTTTTTGCCGCGGGGGAGATAACCATTCCACAGACCACGAGTGCAGTGGAGCTTCAACCAAAAACCAAGATCCAACACGGAGACGCGGAGAATATCAAACCATAAAGAAAATAAGTCTTGTTCGAGAGCCTTTTTGTCGGTTATGGTTGTTATCTTCGCTGGATTGGCCGTCTCTCCCTCGAAGCTTACTCACGAGTCCGACTTTATTGGCCTTACAGCGACCGCAACACAACGTCACTCTGGAACGGCGCCTCAAGGTCGGTCAACTGAGCCACACTGTGCTTCATTCTGTTGTAGCCATCAACAAACGATGTGAACGAGCGGCGTGGATTGGGCACGACTAACTGCAAGGCCAGCATGACGGGGGCGAAAGCGGCGTAGATTCTGAGACGCAGCGCGGCTTCGGCCAGCGCGCGTCCGGCATTCGACATGCCTGGGTTTTGGCTGCGGGCGGCTACTCTGCCTACATTCATCAGGACCGCTGCGTTCCTCGATGCACGGGCCATGTAATATCGCGCAACCGACAATCGCATCAGCTTGTATCGAATGAATTGCTTGGTCTTAAGATTTTTCTTCAGATATTGTTCCTGCTGAGGATCAAGCAAATTGGCCAGGATTGCAAGATCGACCGGTTGAATATGTTTTTCCAGTTCCGACAGGGCCGGCGCGTGGACTGACCGGAATGCCCACAGCACTGCTGTAGATGCGATCAGACCGCACGCGACCAAGACAAGAAGAATCGTCATGCTTCACGCTTATAAACAAGCCGCGCAAAGGCTCCGCTCATGATATCGAGTTGCTGTCGAGAGAATTCCAGGGCTGTTTGCGTAGCGGCGCTTGATTCTTCGGAATGATGCAGTATAGCTAGGTAACCCAGCGCAACCTCCACGGCGGCCGTGCCACCGGCGATCGCTTCGTAGGTATACATCAAGGCCAGTCGATGAATTCCGTAATACAAAAAAATGGGAGCTATGATCAAGTCAAAGGCTTCCACCAGACCAAATCCAAGGACGATCAGCAGCAAAGGATTGTCTCCCGCAAGTCCAAATGACTGTTTGACGATCAAAACAAATAAAATCAACCCACATAAGACAATCTTCGAACTGATGATTGCAGAGCTGTGGATACCTCCCTGGGAAAAGCCCGGATGAGCTTGCATTCGCAAAGTGGAAACCACTGCCATGGTTACAAATACGCCCATCGCCGCGATGAACAGCCAATTCGCCACCTGCAGAAAACGCGGGACCTGGCTGCACAACCGGCGAAGAATTGAATAGATGAGAATGACCTGCACTAAAGTTGTGATCACACCCAGGAAGAATCCGACCTGGGTATGGAACACCATGGGGTCAACGAACATATAAATAATCTGATGAACGCAGCTATACACCACATAAACAGCGTACATCGGCAATACGCGATGAAAGGACCGGCGAAAAATCAATAGGCAAAGCCCGGCCAGCGGCAGCAGCGGCACAAGCACTTCAATGAAATCGAACGTCCAGGAATGAACGTTGTATTGCATTCGAGGAATCTCAACGGCGACCGGCCAGATTGTCGAAAACAGCACGTATGCGACTATGTAGATCGTCCGCGGCCTGATGGAACGTTTGGTCATATCGCATCACCTATTGATTTCGAATCGCTATATACTTGATCTGGTTTCTATGAAGACCGCCTCACAACGTTTGCGGGAAAACGCCTTAAACCAGCTCTCAACCCTTGCCCAGTTGGAATATCTGGCCAATTCACGAGAGCCGGATGGCAAATATTTCCACTGGGGCCTAGCCAGGATGTATGGCGGCGAGGCGCTGCAACAATCGATGAGCGAAGTCCATAGCTCAGTTTTCATCGACGTGCTGCGCAAGCCAATTCCCGAGCTGGCCGATGAGATTGGCAGCTCGGCCCAAGAGGCCGCTGCCCCCTCGGATGGGTTAATCCGAACGTTGTCGGAAAAATTCAAGGCTGCTTCTCCTGAGAACCAAGAGGGTGGGTGTGAAGCACATTTAAAGATGGTTCTTTACGTGCTTTCCTGTCTGACTGAGAGACCTGATCATCGGGCGTGACGAGGCGCATCGTAACGGCCACGACTTGTCCGATCACTTCCCCATCTTGAGGATGGCGATAGGCCTTCACCACTGTTGACGAAAGCGGGTGCGGGTGAATCACGAGATATGTTTCAGCTAGAGAGCACCAACCCACCCGGAATCCGTCGTTGCGGGTCTCAATCAAGTAAATAGGCCGCTCATGCTCCGACCGCCAGCCGTGCGAGAGCACGTCGCAGCGCGATTCGTCCACCTGAAGAAAGCTGCCCGGCATGATCAGCGGATACATGGTGTAATCTTCCGTCCCCACATAGGCATACAGGAAGTTTTCTTTGCTCAGGCCTTCCAGATACGCCATGGGCACGCTTCCCCATTTGCGAACCAGCATGGTGAAGTTGACAGTGCGCGTCGGGCTAAAGGAAGGATCGAGTTCCACCGGCATGTGTACGGATTGCGAGGCAAGATTGGCGTCAAGCCGATGGGTGGTGGGGCTTTGTCCAAATTTCAAATCTGAAGGAATGCTCTGGACATCGACCCCGTACCAGGACATGAGTTGGAGAAGATCGGTGTGGTAGATGATCGACAAGGAATATAAGCGATAAATGTTGGGCACAACGCCCTTCGCCTCAATGCCGAAGAGGCGGCTAAAAGGAACGGCAAACTCTTCGTTGGCATGTTCCTGGGCAATCTTATTGCTCGCAGTTTCGACGTCACGAAGCGTGAGCTGTAACGACTCGCGTAGGGCACGCAGCTTTTGGCCAGGGGTTGCCACAGGTGCCGCTTCTCCTTACTTCCAGAATTACGCCGCCACATTGTACAGGTGAAGGGGGTGAAAATCACTTCAGATGCAAACCTTACATCAGGTCTCACATTTTCCGTAATCTCCCTATTTACCAATGATTTACCGGCGAATATCAATATTTCTTAAAACCGGCTATAACTCGAGAATTATCCGACCTGGAATAACTCCTGAAAGATCACCATCCGTAGGGTTTGTATCATTTTCGCAACTACACTTGATGCATCGCACGCTAGTTCCGTTCTGGGCCTGAGCGATTCACGCCACCTGCTAAACCCCAAGTTCCACAATGAGATGCGGCAGACAACGCCTGCCTGTTCGACAACATTTGTTGCGTTTCTGCAACAAGGCATTCCAAAACACCATTGAGAATCCGCGCAGCGTATAAATCTCCGCGATTTGAACCGTGACTTACGAAGGGAAGCGGGTGACGATTATGGCAACCAAGTTTTCTGTGGGCCTCCCCAACAGCGCATCTATGCTCCGCGCTTTACTGGCCTTGGCTGTGTTTTTGGTCATCTCTTTAGCGCCCACAGTGCTTGCCCAAACGATCGATCCAACGTCTCCTTCGAAGGAGTACATCCGGCTTGGCGGGCGCGTCATCGCGATCGAGAACCATGCGGACAGCGGGTTTGCCATCTCTGCTCAGGGACCGTCAACTGTAAATCCGGGAAGTTCGGCTCAGTATACGGTCACGGTCACCGCCCAAAACGGATTCAACGCGGCTGTCGCGCTAAGTATCTCTGGTTTGCCGGCGGGCGTGACGGCGACATTTAGTCCGGCCTCGGGCACAGGATCCGGATCACGTACGCTAACGCTGGCAGTGGCGAACAGCGTTGTCCCCGGCGTCTACATGCTTTCTGTGAACGGCTCGAGTTCCAGACCTGCAGTACGTCGATCAACGGCTTTACGTCTAAGTGTGCCCGGTTCGGGGGTAGCCAGTGTTTCGCGAGTGCAGTTCGCACATACCTACCCAGGCAATACGGCCACGTTCGCCAGCAATAACACTGCAGGTAACGCGATCGTGGTTGTCGCATCATGGGCTTTCGCCGGTACAACGACGGTGTCGGATTCGCTCGGAAATACCTACAATGCAGTGCCGCTCTCCACATCCAGTTCCGGTATTGTGACGGTTGCGCTCTGGTATGCGCTGAACATCACCGGTGGTCCTAACACAGTGACTGTCGCTGGCGGAGGTGCGGATCTGGGAATCACGGTTTTCGAATACTCAGGAATCGCATCAAATGCCGCTCTCGGGATAACCTCGACCCAGGATGGAGCAGTGGCTGGCGCTACGACCACGCCGGCATCGGCCAGTTTCACACCCTCCGCCGGTTCGCTCGTCATGGCCTTCCTGGCTGATGAAACGGTCCCGCAGAATGCGATCATGGCGGGTAGCGGATATACACTGGTCCAATTTGACGGCCAGCATGTTGAAGCCCAGGAAGAGAACCTGAATGCTGTTGGTGCACAAACGGCAGCCTTCAACCTGGGAACCGCGTCAAGTTCCTGGATCATCTCCATCTTGGAACTGAAAGCGGCTTTAGTCGGCAACCAGGTTGCCGCTCCAACATTCAGTCCTCCACCGGTCACTTACAATTCGCCGCAAAGCGTAATCATCAGTTCAGCCACAGCGAATGCCTCTATTCGCTATACGCTCGATGATACCGAGCCAACCGAGACCCATGGGACTTTGTACACGGGACCAATCAGTATCGGAAGCACAACCACGATCAAGGCTGTGGCTTTCCGTGCGGGCCTGGCTGACAGCCTGGTTAGCACCGGAACTTACACGGTCACCACGGCGCCCAGCTATTCCATTACTGTGGGCCCCCAGAGCACGGCGCCAGTCGAGGTGGGAACGCCCGCCTCCTATGCGGTGACCGTGACAGGGCAGAACGGCTTTAACTCTTCGACAAGCTTTAGCGCTTCTGGACTGCCGCCAGGGGCCGCCGCAATTTTCAACCCGGCGACCGTGACGGGTCCGGGATCCACGACAATGACGATCACTGGATCGACCACCACGCCAACCGGGGTGACTGCATTCACTGTGAACGCCACCGCGACGATCAATGGAAACGCGGTGCCTCAATCGGCTGGCGCGACATTCAACGTCGCCCACGATCCCTTGTCGATGACAGGGGCGGTTCCACCCAGCGGCGCATCTGGCACCTTCACGATGACTGCTACCGGCCCCATGAGCGGAGATGTGCAGTTGGCTCAATTGAACCTGTTTGTTTCGAATACGGCAAACCCGACTTGTCAAATCTTCTATCACCCGAACAACAACACATTCCAGGTCGCCGTGGGTAGTGCGTTCTGCAGCACCAACTCATCAAGCTCGGCGAGTGTCAACGGTAACACTTTAACAGTGAACTTCGGAGTGAGTTTCAACCCGGCAGTATTCTCCGGAACCTTGAATGTTGCCGCGGCCGCAAGCAATGGGGTCGGTCAGGTTTCTGGAGCGATGTTCGGCTCATTCACCATACCTGCGTCGGCTCCCACCTTCACCTTGAGCGCGCCGGGAACGGCTACACAGACCGCCGGAACGGCCTCGAACTACACCGTGAACGTGGCGGCGCAGAATGGATTCAGCTCGGCTGTGAACTTCAGCGTGAGCGGTTTGCCAGGCGGAGCTACTGCCAGTTTCAATCCCCCGTCAGTGACTGGAGCGGGCGCCACAACGATGACGCTAACGCTTCCGAGCAACGTGACTACGGGTTCCTACGGACTCACAATCACCGGTACAAGCGCGAATCCAACAATTACGCAGAGCGCTCCCCTGACTCTGACAGTGAATCCCCAGATTGCGATCAGCGGGGTGTTTTTCACCGATCAGAATGCCACTCCTATCACCATGCCGGCGCCAACTGGAACCACCACCATCAATGTCGGCTGGAACACCAACATCAATGCCAACTGCACTTACGGTGGAATCGCTGCCAACGCCAATGGCGGAACCACCGGCCACTTCGTGACCCGCTCCGGGTTGACCAACGGCTTTAGCGACACTCAGACCATCGTCTGCACTGATGTCAGTAATTCTTCGAACACCGCCAGCTTGCAAGTGATCGTGGCGGTCCAGAACTCGACGATTGTCATCAGTGGGCTGAGTTTCACCAACCAGAACGGCACGGCCATCACCATGCCCGCCCCGGTGGGCACGACGGCGATCAACGTAGTCTGGAACACCAACATCAACGCCAACTGCACCTACGGTGGCGTCACGGCTAATGCCAACGGTGGGACCGCCGGTCACTTTGTCACCCGTTCATCGTTGTTCAACGGCTTCAGTGATACCCAGACTATCGTATGCACTGATATCAATAGCTCTACAAACACCGCCAGTCTCCAGGTCACCGTGGCCGTACAGAATCCGGCGATCACGATCAGCGGCTTAAGCTTCACCAATCAAAATGGCACGGCCATCACCATGCCCGCTCCGGTGGGAACGACAGCGATCAACGTGGTGTGGAACACCACCATCAATGCCAACTGCACCTATGGTGGCGTCACCGCCAACGCCAACGGCGGGACGACCGGCCACTTCGTCACCCGCTCCTCGTTGTTCAACGGCTT
>DASZFU010000143.1:0-14304 GCA_035939495.1 Candidatus Angelobacter sp.
CTGATTCCTGCGAATGGCACCCTGGTACTCGCCATCATGGACCTAGATCCTGAAGGGATCGAGCCTGGAGCTGCCCGCGCTGTTTCTGACATGTTGCGCAACGAGATCGCTGGAAGCGGTGGCGTGCGGCTCGTAGATAGGACGCGCATCGAACAGATTCTGAAAGAGCAGGACTTTCAACATTCCGGCCGTACCGACCAGGCGATGGCAGCCCAGATCGGGAAAATCTTAAATGCCCGCAAGATGATCTTCGGAAGCGTCAGCAAGCTGGGAACCTCCATTACCATCAGCACACAGATGCTGGACGTAGAAACAGCGGGAGTTGATGTCCGGGGAATCTTGTGCCAGCAGTGCGCCCTGGAAGACTTGCCTCGGGCAGTGGCAGAACTCCGTCCCTGGATCGTGGCAGACTCGTCGCAGCCGTCGGCTCGGGGACCGGTGGCTCCCTCTCATCCGCGCATCAGCATCATCTCGCCTGCGCAGAATGGAGCTGCACAGAATACCCAAGTCATGCTCAAGGCCGATATTGACGATGACGTAGGAATCAAGTCTGCAGAGCTCTTGGTTAACGGGGGATTTGAGAAATCCCAGCGAGCACTGCTCTCCCCAGGAGACAAGCAAGGGGCTGGAACCCGCTCGTTGAAAGTCGAGCGAACCCTAACGCTCGAGCCGGGCACGAATATTGTCGCTATCCGGGTCGAAAATATTCCTGGGATCGTCGAGGAAGAATCCCGCATCATTAAAGTGCCGGCCGCAGGACCGCTTCCTACGAGAACTCCATCCTCCGGCAAGAGATGGGCATTGATTGTCGGCGTGTCGAAATACCAGGATACGAAGATCCCTAAACTGGACTACGCCGATCACGACGCGCAAGCTCTATCCGATGCCCTTTCCACCAGCGCCTTAGGTGGATTTTCTGCTGAGAGGAAGTTAGTGTTGCTGAATGAACAGGCCACAACGGCTGGCATCACCAGGGCCCTGCGCAGTTTCCTGCAAAAGCCCGATGTTGACGACACCGTGGTGATCTATCTTGCCGGTCACGGCGCGCCTGACCCAAAACGGCCGGATAACGTCTACTTCATTACCCATGACACGCAAGTCAACGACATCGCCGGGACAGCCTTGCCGATGAGAGAGATTGAAACTGCTCTAAAGGAGAATCTGGTGGCCCAGCGAGTGGTTGTATTAAGCGATGCCTGTCACAGCGAGGCGATCGGAACTGGAGGGCGGCGAGACCTGGTTTATTCTGCGTCGGAATCAACCAATCGTGCCCTAGAGGAATTGGTGAAACGATCCAAACCCGGGACAGCTATTTTCACTTCCGCCCGTTCCGGGGAAACCTCTTTGGAAAGCCATAAATGGGGCGGAGGCCACGGGGTATTTACGTGGTTTTTGCTGCAAGGGTTACAGGGAGGTGCTGATCTAAACAAAGATGGAATTATTTCCCTGGATGAACTTTTCACCTACGTTAAAGATCACGTAAAGCAGGAAACGAGCGACCAACAACACCCGGTCGTGGTTTCCGAGAGTTACGATCCACAATTACCTATTGCCGTGATTTCACAGCGATAGAGTCGAAACAGAGTTCAGACGCGAGAGGCCCAGTTGTGAATGTCAGGTCCGAGTATAAAGCGAGGTAATCTTATGCTGCGGTAATGCTCAAAAGGCATGTCCTCTGTGCTCAACACAGCAAAAGTTCGGGAGTTGTCCTAGAAATTCCCATCAGTGGTTTCAGTGAAAATCAATGGTAGATTACGATCCGCGTTCATCCGCGCAAATCCGCGGTAAGCCCTTGGTCTTCAAATTAGAAATTAAGAATTAGAAATTGCCAAAAGCGGGATGTCGGCGGCTCTTGAATAAATTCACTGCCAAGGCTGTCGGATTGTTCACCATCACCTGTCGATAAGCGCAGTCTCACTTTCGTGTCGCACACCGCTTCCAGATCAGATCATGTTAAAGGACTGTTAAAACAACCATGCCCATAACGGGAAATATAAGAACAACCTAATAATTGTGCGGTTCAAAAATAAACTGATTTATCCATAGCGAATGGCTTTAACAATTTTGCGCCAGACACTTATAATGTGATTCAGATCACATCTTATCCATACAGAATAATGTACTCTGCCCTGGATGATTCTGACCATTTCCGCAAAGCGCAAGATGGAATTACCGAAACTGGATAACTTTTCTCACCTATATGCTCACCTCAACATAGGAATTCAGGTGGCGCTGAAGGTCAACCACCAACACCCGGCTACGGCTGAGTCTTAACGAAGCAAAAAGTAATTAGCTGCCAGCTACAGCTACGGGTATCTACGCCAAGAAGCCAAAAGATAGCAAGGTCCAAATTAACCCTTAGACCTTGGCCATTGCTGACTGCCAACTGCTAAATGCCAATTGCTGCTTTCCACCGAAAGGATAAAACTATGTTCAAGAGATTCCTGCTGCTTGTCCTGCTCGTTTTGAGCATTCCCGCCCTTCACGCCCAAACCGTGGGCTATGTGCTCGGATTTGACGGCATCACCGTGCTTAACATTCCCGCGAATACGGTTGCTGCGACCATACCCGTGGATCCTAACCAGTTCTCATTGGCGTCGGTCATCGTAGCCTCGCCTGACGGCGCCCGCGTCTACGCTTTATACGAGGTCCCTGGGACTGTCCTGGTGATTGATGCGGCCACCAACACGCCAGTCACCTCGGTCCTTGTAGGGGTAGCGCCACTTGGCTTGGCCATCTCACCGGACGGTGCGCATCTTTACGTGGCTGACCAGATCAACGGGGTGTTCATCGTTGACACCGCGACCAACACCGTGGAGGCCACTTCTATCCCGGTCACAGGCTTTCCCGATTCTCTCGCGATTACACCGGACGGCGCCCATCTTTATGTTGGAGCCCAAGTCGGGAGTGTCTCCATCATTGATACAGCCAGCAATACCATAGTGGGATCTCCCATCCCTATCGGCTGCACGCCTGACGCAATGGTAATTACTCCAGACGGCACGAAAGTGTATGTTGGGTGTGATACGCCTGGACAGGTTGTGGCCATCAACACCGCCAGCAACACTGTCTCCGCCACCATACCCTTTGACGGGATCGACTTCCGGCTGGCGGTCACTCCCGACGGAAGCCACGTCTACGTGTCTGGCTTGACCAGCGGCTCTGTTGGAGTGCTTGCTACGGCCACCAACACCCTGACCACAATAATTCCGGTGGGCTCATCTCCCACAGGAATCGCCGTTACCCCGGACGGTGCTGACGTCTATGTGGCTGTGAGCGATAACAGCACGGCCTCAATGATTGATACCGCTACGAATGCGGTAACCGCGGCGGGGATTCCCGTAGCGAGCGGCCCGCAGGACCTGACCATCGCCAACCTGAGCACGCGCTTTGCCGCCTTCACCATCGACAACCTGGTCATCAACAACAACCTCCATGAACAGGGCGACTTCACCCTGGGCGCAAATACCGGTGGCATTGACCTCGCCCATCAAGCGCTCACCCTTACCGTCAACAGTTTCTCCCTCACCATTCCTGCGGGCAGCTTCAGGCAGGTAGGCGGAAACATGCATTTCGTCTTTAACGGCGCCGTCAACGGCCTGGGAGTGAACTTCAACATCAAGGCTGTCCACGGCAGCAGTACCCAATTCACCTATGTAGTGGACGTGCACGGAGCCAACGTGACTGGTCCCGATCCGGCAACGGTTGGACTGAAGATCGGACACAACACCGGCACGACCACAGCGGAGTTCTGAAAGAAGCCGCGAGCTAAATCGGGAAACCAAAAGCGGATCGGGTGATTGGGTGGTGAGGCATGGAGAATTCAAATTACTCAATTACCAAATTACTCAATTACCCAATTACCCAATCTCCCTCACAACTAACTACTTTGTTTTCACCGAAAGGACAAAAAAATGCTTAAGAAGTTCTTCGCTCTAGCCCTGGCGGTAATAGTGCTGGCCTCGGCCGGCACAGCCACCGCCGCCAACCTCAAACGCGCTTATGTCGTCAACTTGTTCGCCGGCACGGTCTCGGTGATCGACACAGCCAACAACACCCTCGTGGCTACGATTGCGGTAGGAAGTGCTTCCAGCGACGCCGCCGTCGCGCCCGACGGGAAGCATGTCTATGTCGTGAGTGGATTTGGCACTGTAAGCGTGATCGACACCTCCACCAACGCCGTTACCGCAACAATTCCTGTCGGGGGTCAAACAGAGTTTCTGGCCGTGGCTCCCGATGGCCACCACGTCTACGTATCAAGTGCAACCGCGAATACCGTATCGGTGATTGCCACCGCCAGCAACACGGTCACGGCCACGATCACCGTTGGATTAGATCCGCACGGCGTAGCCGTCACGCCCGATAGCGCTCGTGTATACGTGGCCAATGAAGTTGACGACACTGTCTCAGTGATCGATGCCGCGACCAACACGGTACTCACCACGGTCTCAGTGGGGTCCAATCCTATCGACATCGCCATCACTCCCAACGGCAAGCACGCCTACGTTACCAATTTCAGCGGTAACACCGTATCAGTGATTGATACCGCCACCAACGCCGTCACGGATACGATTCCAGTGGGAGCTTCTCCCCTCGGCCTGGCCATCACTCCCGATGGCAAGCACGTCTACATTACCAACACGGGCGGCAACACCGTCTCAGTGATTGACACTTCTACCAACACGGTGATCGCCGCCGTCCTGGTGGGGAACCGCCCAATCGACGTGGCGGTGACTGCGGATGGCCATCAGGCTTATGTCGCCAACGAGAGCGACAACACCGTATCGGTGATTGCCACCGCCACCAACACCGTTGCCACCACAGTAGTGGTAGGGGACCATCCGTTCGCCGTGGCTACTCAGCCTCGCCACGCCCGCAAGAACCACGAACACGAGGATGACCAGGCCGACGAAGGAGACGACGCGAGGGTCTCCCCGACCCGCGGTATGAGTGGCGCAGCCATCTCTGCATCACCTATTAGGCTAAACCTCCAGAACGCCCCGGCCGGAGGCCGCGTCATGAACCAGACGCCTCCGCCTACGCAGAACCTGGCTCTGAACCTGCTGAGCTCACCCAGCTGGTACACCGATCAGCCCTATACCGGGACCTTCGAGAAGGAAGCCGTCTTCCAATTCCACATGCCCTGCACGCTTGGCCTGGGCGTGCTGGTTACCTATACCGTGGCTGCGACCGATCTGAATGGCGGCTCGGTGCGCACGCTGGGACAAACCACGCAACTGCTCTCGCTCTGCACCGGCGAGCAAACCGTCACCATTCCGGTGGCCACACCGTTCGACCTGAACAATCAGCTCTTGAAGCTCACCGTCTCTTCAACGCTGAGCGCAAACCTAAACCTGCAGTTGGGACAGAACACGTTCCTGCTCAGCACTGACTACGTGGGCGAACCGTAACCCTCAACAAGCAAGGCTACAACGACGAAAAAGCAGCAGCAATCAGACTGCTCGGTTCTTGGTCTTTGCTAACTACTAAGTACTAACTACTCACAACACAAGAAAGGAAGACTTATGATGAAACAAGTTCGCATTTTCGCTGTGTTAGCTGCGGGCCTTCTAGCCGGTCTTGGCTGGACTGCCCTTCACCCGCAGAAGGCCGCCGCGAGTGACGCCCCCTCCGGGACTTTTCTGATCACCATTACCGACGCCACCACCGGGGCGTTTGCATCGCGCTCGGTGATTACGTTGCACAGCGACCATTCCATGGCCGTAATCGACTCCGGCCAGGAGGGCGGCCCGGTTCCGTTCAGCAGCCAGCTCGGCGTGTGGGAGCATTCCTCCGGAGGCGGGCTGGACGCCAGGACAATTGACTTCTCTTTCCCCTTCGCTACTGAAGGAAGCGCCCGCGTGGATTACAAGTTCAACGCCGGTGTTCCCGCGAACCAGGTACAGGGAAGCATCACGCTCACCTTCTTCACGGCCAATGGCAATCCCTTGGATGGCGGTGGAACCCCAGGGGGAACGTTCAATTTCACCGGCACAAAAGTCACAGTGCCGTAGAGTCAATCGGCAAATTGCCTTTGGCCCTTGGCCAAAGGCGGGAGCAGGTGACTCAAGGGCAACCCATCTCCTGCTCCCTCTCTGGTTTGGCTAATAACTCCCATCGAAAGGATAGATCATGTTCAAGAAACTCCTGCTTCTTCCACTTTTGGTTCTCGGCATTGTGCCGATTCATGCGCAAACCTCCTCTTTCAACTTCCAACTTTTTGACGTTCCCAACAGCGCCTCTACGGAGGCGGATAACATCAATGCTCGTGGAAATATTGTTGGTTTCTTCTTTGATCAGGCGGGCAGACAGCACGGCTTTTTTCACAGTCAGGGCGCGTTCACGCAGCTCGATTTTCCGGGGGCAACGGCAACCAAGACCGTGGGCCTGAACAACCGTGACGACATTGTGGGTGCTTTCACAGATGCCTCCGGAGTCCAGCACGGACTGCTGCGCGAGAATGGCACATTCACCCAGATAGATTTTCCGGGGTCCACATCAACTCAGGCTTTGAGCATCAATGATTCGCGTGAGATTGCCGGCAGTTTCACCGATACGGCCGGGCGCACGCATGGCTTTGTGAAGGTTTCAGGCACATTTTCCCAGATCGATTTTCCCCGCGGGACCAACACGGTCGCGTTTGGCATCAACGACCGTAGCGAGATTGTGGGCGCGTTTGCAGATGCCGCTGGAGCAGAGCGTGCCTTCCTCAAGACAGGAAATGTCTTCACGCAAATAAATCCGCCGGGCTCCACCTCCGCGTTTGCTTTTGGCTTGAATGCCCGCTCGAACATCATCGGCAGCTTCACCGATGCTGCCGGGAATGGCCACGGGTTCCTGGACCAGAACGGAATATTCATGCAGTTGGATTTCCCCGGCGCCGCCTCCACAGACGGGGACGGGATCAACGCCGAAGGCACAATTGTGGGCGATTTCTTCACCGCTGCCGGCGTGGAACACGGATATATAGCGACCAGGCAGTGAACAAACATCAGATAATAGCCGCGGAACGGAAGAGCAGAACGCAAGCGACTCTGGCTCTTCCGTCCTCTACTTTACTCTGATCCCCAACTCCCTCAATTGCGCCTCGCTGACAGGCGTAGGAGCATCCACCATCATGTCAACTGCTTTGGCAGTCTTGGGAAATGGAATGACCTCGCGCAAGCTGTCGGCTCCCGCCAGGATCATCACAATCCGGTCAAGGCCAAGAGCAATTCCTCCATGAGGCGGTGTTCCATATTCGAGCGCATCCAGGAAGAAGCCGAAGCGCGAGCGGGCCTCCTCATCGCTCATGCCCAGTGCGCGGAAGATGATCTTCTGGATATCCTGCCGATGGATACGGATCGACCCTGACCCCAACTCGGTACCGTTAAGCACCACGTCATAAGCCAGCGCCCGCACGGCTCCGGGATCGGATTCGAGCTTGTCCATGTCAGCCTCATGCGGGGAAGTGAAGGGATGATGGGCGGCGTTCCAGCGCCCTTCCTTGTCGTCGTACTCGAACATGGGAAAGTCCGTCACCCAGAGGAAGCGGAAGTCATGCTCGACGTTTCCATTTCTCTCGAAGGCTTTGTGGCGGTCGGCGTATTTACGCGCCAATTCAAGACGCGCCTCGCCCGCCGAGGTGTACTGCGCCTTTCTGTTTCGCTGCGACCAATTCTTCGGCGCACCATCGGCCGACGCGATCGTAACCACCGGCACGATCAGGTCATCGGGCCCTGCGGCACACATCTCACGAATTCTGGTCGCGATCTGCGGATACTTTTTTTCCAGTTGAACGAAATCGTAAAGCACGCCTGCAAAATCTTTGTTTCTCTTGCTAAGCTCTTCCCCAAGCGGACGAAGCTCTTTTTTCTCGCGGTCCGACAACTTTCCAACGCCAGGTATGCGGATGGCTACCGCCGGCATGGTGCTATCGATTCTCAACTCCGCAAATTCTTCTGGAGTAAATGCCCTTTGGATATCGGTCATCGCCGGCAGCCGCATGTCGGGCTTGTCGATTCCGTATTTGCGAATCGCCTCGTCATGGGTCATGCGCAGAAATGGCGCATTCAAGTCATGGCCTGCCGCTTTGAAAGCCGCTTGCAGGAAGCCTTCCACCACCTCGAAGACTCGATCGGGCTGAGGGAAGCTCATCTCCAGGTCGATCTGTGTGAACTCAGGCTGGCGATCGGCGCGCAGGTCTTCATCGCGAAAACAGCGGACGACCTGAAAGTATTTGTCGAAACCCGAAATCATCAGGATCTGCTTGAAAAGCTGCGGCGACTGCGGCAACGCATAAAACGACCCCGGGTACACGCGGCTGGGCACCAGGTAGTCGCGCGCTCCCTCCGGTGTGGAGCGAGTCATGAATGGAGTTTCGATCTCAAAGAATCCTTTGCTGGACAAATTCTGGCGAATGGCCAGAGACACCTTATGCCGCAGCTCTATATTGAACTGCATCTCCGGGCGCCGCAGATCGATATAGCGGTACTTGAGACGCGCTTCTTCGTTGACCGGCCCGGCTTCACCCGGCAAGAACGGCGGATGCTTGGAGTCATTCAGTAATTTCAGTTCCTGCACAACGATTTCAATCTGGCCAGTCGCGATGTTCTCGTTTACCGTGTCCGGGTCACGACGGCGCACCTTGCCCGTCACCGCCACGACATATTCTGAACGCAGACTGCTGGCTTTCTCATGGACAGCAGCGTTCTCGCCTTTGTCAAAGACAAGCTGCGAGATTCCAGTACGGTCCCGCACATCAATGAAGATCACATTGCCGAGATCGCGACGCCGGTTAATCCAGCCCATCAGGACAACCTGTTCGCCGGCATGGTGTGCGCGAAGCTCCCCGCACATGTGGGTACGACGAAGATCACCTAAAAAGTCGAGCGCCAAAAGAAGTTCCTTGTCTTGATGAAATGGCCGCAATAAAACAATTGCGGCATAAACTTTCGATTATAAAGGGTGTTGCGATTTCGTGGCGCTGCTCAGGACCAGCAAGAACCACTTCAATTGACCCGATTGGATTGACCCGATTGGAGCTTGAGCCTATGATTCGACTGGAGTAAGCTGGGAGTGTATGGATCATTGGATTGTCGCTGACGCTGGGCATCTTGGAGGCAGACCGCGAGTGCGTGGTACGCGGATTTCCGTAGCTTTAATTCTTGAATCACTCGCTGCCGGCATGTCGGTTGCTCAGATAGTAGATGCATATCCCAGCTTGACGGAAGAATCGGTGCGTGGCGCCCTTGCCGAGCTTGCCCACAGGAAAGATTTACAGCCAGCTTGAAAATTTTATTAGACGAGAATCTTCCTCGGAAACTCGTGCTTGCGTTGCGCACGCAAGGTCACGAAGTGGAATCAGTCCATACTTTGAGATTAGAGGGATTAGACAACGGAACGCTTTATGAATTCGCACGAGATAGCTTTGATCTTTGCTTTACTCGAGATGCAGGCTTCGCTAACAATATTCGTCAAGGCAGCACACTATCACGAGTAAAACTACTTCGCGTGACTCTCTTACAAAAACCGCAGGATGAATTTGTATTGGATTTCATAAACGCTTTTTGCAATAGCGACTGGACCCAATTCCATCACGGCGATGATTGGCCGTGATGAACTGCCGCTTCACGAATTCCACTTGTTCTCTCAATGCATGGCCACGACATGAACATTGCGAGTATCCTTACCTGCGGCTTTTGGAGCCAAATTCACTTGCCAAACCCTAAAAGGAGCATGAAAAGAAAATGTCGAAACACCATGCAAGAGTCCTTGGACGCGTAGGCGCCCGTGAATTGACGATGGAAGAAATCCAACAAGTCAGTGGCGGAGCGACGCGCACTTTCAAAATTACCGGACATCCACCCATCCTTGATGCAATACCTGACTTCGACTCATAGCTACTCATCACGCAGGTGGCGCAATTGAGCCACCTGCGTGATGAAAAGCTTCACACTTTTTTGTGGCCAAGACGACGCACGGTACGAGTTTTTATTTATCCTAATCTGGGTTTTAGTTTGAAATGCATTTGCATAGACCCAGAAAGGAACTTAAGATGTCGAAAGAAAACGCAAGAGTTCTCGGACGCATCGGCGCCCGCCAGTTAACGGCGAATGAAATTCAACAGGTCAGCGGTGGCTCGGGACCGAATACCTTCCAACTCACCGGTGTGCCACCGATCCTTGATTTGATACCAGACCCAGTCCCAATCTAATAGTTTGACCGAAAACGTCAACCTTAACTTCATAATAAAATTTCCGCTTGAGCACGAAGTGGAAAGAATCTGGCGCTGCCCCGGGCGCCTGAATTTCAAAAGTCGTCTAGCCAGGTTCGTGGAGATCAGGCTCCTGGTGCGTTCGCTGAGGCCGTGCCTGGGCATTAGTACGCAGATGGGCCATAAAGGCCTTCTGTGCTCTGCTCAAGAAGTGGCCTTTAATGGTCGCTACGCCGATCGTGCGCGATGCTTTTTCATCGCTTATCACGACAAAGCTACAATCGGGGCGGCGCTCCAATGCCATTTCCGGCACGATTGAGATTCCCAAGCCCGCGCCCACCATGCCCAGGATGCTGCTGAACTGTCCGCTTTCAAAAACGATTTGCGGGAGAACGCGGGCGCGTTGGCAGACCTCCATGGTGGTTTCGCGAAAACAATGGTCGTCGCGCAGCAACAGAAAAGGTTCATCGCGCAACTCCTTCAATGTCAGAGTACGTTTCCGGGCCAGTTCATGTCCTTTGGGCAAAATCGCAAAGAGACGTTCTGTGCGCAGCGGAAATGACTCGAAATCATGCCCGCGCAATGGCAGAGCCATCAGGGCCAGGTCGATGGTGCCGGCCCGCAGCCGGTCCATCAATCCCAAGGTAATATCTTCCACAACCGACAGAGATGAATCTGGAAACTTGCGAGTAAAGGTAGCGATGCGCGTGGGCAGGAAATAAGGAGCAATGGTAGGGATTACACCGATGGCAACCGGTCCCGAGACGGAAGATTTTCGTTCTACCACTTCATCCTTTGCAGCCTGCAACTCCCGTAAGATGGCCCGTGCGCGTGGCAGGAAAGTCTGCCCTAGATCGGTCACGCGCACCGTTCGTCCCAGCCGCTCAAACAGCAAGGCTCCTAATTCCTCTTCGAGCTTCATGATCTGCTGCGAAAGCGACGGCTGGGCTACATGCTCCCGGGCGGCGGCGCGAGTGAAGCTGCCGGTTTCGACCACTGCGCAAAAATACCGAAGCTGATGGACTTCCATAGTCTTTTCCTATCCAAGTTTATCAAAGCATATATTTGACATATATCATAATTTACCCTAGCGTGGAATCCAGGCAAACAACTTATGAAAAACGGTACTTTCCTGGTGTTCTGTCCCAAGGGGCATTCCTTCATAACCGCACAGAGCTTGTCACAGGTGTTTCTTTGTCCCGACTGCAACGAGGATTTCGAGGAGCATCTCGGATACAAATTCAGCATTGCGTGATGGGAGAACGGTTCTAGGAAATTAAGGTTTGCAAATCATTGTTCCAGCGCCAACGGGCCTCAGCACCTGAAAGATGTACTCCACCGAGCCAGATGTCCACATTACCGCTTGAATGAATCCAGTCAGTGTTACCCGCCAGCAATTGACGTCCGAATTCGGTGATTTCCTTCACTCCGTATGCTGGGTGATGTTGAGCAGCACGCCCACACTGGCCAGCATTACGAACAGCGATGATCCGCCGTAAGAGATAAAAGGCAGCGGGATGCCTTTCGTGGGCAGCAGCGCCAGAACTACGCTCATGTTGAAGAACGCCTGCACTACGATCATGGTCGTGATGCCGGCGGCCAGAAAGCGTCCGAAGGGATCACGCATGCGAAGGGCTGTGCGGAATCCGCGATAGGCGAAGATGAAAAATAATACCGCAATGAAAACTGCGCCGATCAGCCCCAGTTCTTCGGCAGCAACGGCATAGATGAAATCCGTATGCGGTTCCGGCAGATAGAAGAGCTTTTGCTTTCCTTCCATCAATCCGATGCCGGTCACACCGCCGGTCCCAACAGCGATGAGCGATTGGACCACGTGAAAGCCGCGCCCTTGAGGATCGGCCCAAGGGTTGAGATAGGCGAGAATGCGTTCGCGACGCCAGCCTACATGAAAGAGCAGGTAATAAAGCACTGGCAGAATCGGAAGGAGCGCGTATGCGAAGTACCGGAGCCTCATGCCTGCCAGATAAAGGATGGTTGCAGTCACTGTGAGACAAACCACAGCAGTGCCCAAGTCCGGCTGCTTGACGATCAGGATTGCGAACAGCGCTGCCGGGACGATCGCTGGTAGCAGCGTATGCCGCCAGTCATCGATCGACTTAAGACGGTTTTCGAGAAAGAATGCCAGGAAGAGAATCAAGGCAGGCTTGGCCAGCTCCGACGGCTGAAATGACATAGCCCCCAGCCGGACCCAGCGATGCGTGTTATGAGAGCGATCAAGAAAAAACACCGCAACCAGCAGCAACGTAGTCAGCCCAAGAAGGGTAAAGACGATAGCTGGATGCTTCCAGCGACGATAATCGAGGTTCATGATGATCGTCATGGCGGCCAATCCTGCGGCAGCCCAGCCCAGTTGGCGCAGCAGGAAATAATAAGGAGAGCCGAAGCGGTCGCCGGCCATGACTGCCGACGCGCTGAAAACCATCACGACGCCAATCACCACCAACAGCAGGGTGGAGCCGAACAACCATTTATCGATGCCGACTCGCTTTGCCACTAGCCTCTGCCTCCCAGCGTGACCGGCTGGTTGGATTTAGCCGCAAGGGCGGCCACCAACTCTTTGAAGACCCGGCCCCGTTGCTCGTAGTTCTCAAATTGATCGAAGCTGGCGCAGGCAGGGGCGAGAAGCACGATGTCCCCGGATGCCGCTGCGTCAAACGCCTGGCGCACGGCCTGCTCCAGCGTGCCCGAATAGACGATGGGCGTAGCGCCCTGAATCTGCGCTGCAATCTTTTCTGCTGCCGCGCCGATGAGGTAAGTGCGCTTGGTTCTCGTCCTCAGCAGGGAATTGAGCAGGGTATAGTCGCTGCCTTTATCTTTGCCGCCAAGAATCAAGTGGATATTTCCAGGGAACGATTCAAGTGCTTTGATCGTCGCATCCACGTTGGTCGCCTTGGAGTCGTTGTAGAAAGCAACACCCTGAATCGTCGCTGTCAGTTCGAGCCGGTGCTCGACACCGTGGAATTCCGCCACCGCTTTGCGAACTTGATCCGGCGCACAACCCGCAATCATGCCGATGCACACTGCAGCCAGCACGTTCTCCAGGTTGTGCGCTCCTTTGAGATTGATGTCGCTCAGCGGCAGCACCGGCGTTTCCTGGCCATCGTCGTGAAAGATGACCTGATCATTCGAAACCGACGCGCCATTTTCCACGCGTTGCTTGCGGCTAAACCAGTACAACTTGCCTTTGACTTTGCTTTTCAAGCCAACGCAGGTGGGGTCGTCGGCATTCAAAATCCCAAAATCGCCAGGTTGCTGGTTCTCGAAGATCCGCGCCTTGGAATCGACATAGGCCTGAAAGGTGTGATGGCGATCCAGGTGGTCGGGGGTAATATTCAGGATTACAGCAACGTGCGGCTTGAACTGTTGAATGGTTTCCAGCTGAAAGCTGGAGATTTCCAGCACATTGAAACCATCGGCGCTCGACTGCCCGATGAGCGAGATTACCGGCACCCCGATATTGCCGCCCACCAAAGCCATTTTCCCGCTTTTAGTGAGGATATCCCCGGCCAGCGTCGTGGTAGTCGTCTTTCCGTTGGAGCCGGTGATGGCGACAATCTTCCCCTTCAGGAAACGACAGGCAAGCTCGACTTCCCCGATCACTGGAATGCCCAAAGCGCGTGCCTGTTGAAGCTGCGGTTGGTCGGAAGGTACACCGGGGCTGACCACAATCAGGTCCTGATCACGAAAGGTTCGTTCGCCGTGGTGGCCGGTCTCAATGGAAATGCCCCGGTCCAGCAGGAGCGAAACTTCATGCTGCAACTGCGTTTCTGTCTTGGTATCGGAGACGATGACGGATGCGCCCTGCTCCTGAAGAAAAATCGCAGCAGTCACGCCAGAACGGCCCAGGCCTACCACCAGCACCCGTTTGTTCTTCAACTCCATCTTGAACCCCATTTTGCCATGACTTGACGATCTTCTAGCGCAACTTCAGCGTGGTGAGTGCAAAGAGTGCAAACACCAGGGCGGCAATCCAGAACCGGATGATGATCTTCGATTCCGACCATCCCACCAGCTCAAAGTGGTGATGCAAAGGCGCCATCTTAAAGATACGCTTCTTGCGCAACTTGTAGGAGCCGACCTGGAGAATC
>DASZFU010000144.1:0-3021 GCA_035939495.1 Candidatus Angelobacter sp.
ATTGCCATGGTCTTGACCCTGCTCGGCAAAGTCAAGCAGTCCCACGGTGATCGCGTCGACGTTTTTTCACTCTATTGGCACTTTGTGGATGCGGTCTGGATCGTTGTGTTCACCGTTGTTTATGTGATCGGACGCTAGGGAGGGACGATTCGAATGGCTCGTGCTGATCAACCAGCGGAAGCGCCGAAGGCCGGAACAATCAGGTTGCCCGCCCCCACGGCTTGGCCGATCGTTCTCGCTTTTGGCATGACGTTGCTCTTCGCCGGCCTGGTTACGACCAGTGCGGTCAGCCTCCTGGGGACCATTCTCATCGTAGCTGGATGCGTTGGATGGTTTGGCGATATCCTGCCGCACGAAAAACACGTTGAAGTGCCGATCGTTGCTGAGTACGTTTCTATCACAACGGCTCATCCCCATGTGGCAAGGCTTCCCATAGCGCCGGATCTTCCCCGAGCGCTTCTCCCCCTCGAAACCTATCCTGTTTCCGCCGGCATAAAGGGCGGGCTGGCCGGAAGCGTTGCTATGGCGCTTCTTGCTTCCCTCTACGGAATACTCAAACAGGGGAGTATCTGGTATCCCATCAACCTTTTGGCGGCGACCATCTACTCCCAATCCGTCAGGATGGAATCCGCATCCCTCAATGCATTCCATCTCGGCAGCTTTCTGCTCGCTGTCTTTCTCCATCTGCTTACTTCGATGCTGGTTGGCCTTCTCTATGGAGCAATGCTTCCGATGTTTCCTCGCCGGCCGATTCTTCTTGGGGGAGTCATCGCTCCTGTCATGTGGACTGGGCTACTGCACAGCGTTCTCGGGCTCATAAATCCACTGCTCGATGAAAAGATCGACTGGCGGTGGTTTATCGCCTCGCAGTTCGCCTTTGGCATCGTCGCCGGCTTGGTTGTCGTTCGCCAGGAGCGTGTGCGCGTCAGGCAATTTATGCCCTTTGCCATGCGTGCGGGAATCGAGACTCCAGCAACAGCAGGCGAAAAACATCCGCGGGGCGATCGGCCATGAGTGGCCGTTCAAAGCTCTTCGGCCTGCTGCTGCTACTTGCATTCGCTTGCTTCGGATGTAGTAATTCGCCCGGTCGGCCCGCTTCCGATGCCATTCCGATCGATCCGGAAGACATTTCAAATTTCGACTCTCTTTACGCGCATAACTGCGCCGGCTGCCATGGGCCCTATGGAAAGGGTGGAGCTTCGATTGCCCTCGCGGATCCGGTTTACCTTGCGATTGCGGACGATTCCGCTCTCCGAAATGTCACGACAAATGGCGTGGCGGGTACTCTCATGCCTGCGTTCGCGAAAACTGCCGGCGGGATGCTCACCGATCAACAGATCGAAGTTATCGTGCGCGGCATTCGGGAGCAGTGGTCCAAGCCTGATGCGCTGCGCGGTGAAAATGTACCGCCGTACTCGGCGCCGAATCCCGGCGATGCCTCGCATGGATCGGGAGTCTTTTCTGCCTACTGCGCATCTTGCCACGGCCCTGAGGGCCGCGGCGGTCCCAAGGCCAGTTCAATTGTAGATGGGTCCTATCTTGCTCTTGTCAGCAATCAGGGCCTCCGAACTGCCGTCATCGTGGGCCGCCCCGAACTGGGCGCTCCTGACTGGCGCGACGACGTGCCGGGGAAACCCATGTCCGCACAAGATGTTTCCGACGTCGTGGCTTGGCTCGCTTCCCAGCGCGCGAAATATCCCGGCCAGCCTTATCAA
This sequence comes from Candidatus Angelobacter sp., assembly GCA_035939495.1. GTDB lineage: Bacteria > Acidobacteriota > Terriglobia > Terriglobales > Acidobacteriaceae > Angelobacter. The sequence goes on from DASZFU010000144.1 coordinate 1,716, forward strand.
CATTCTGAAAAATCAGTGGGTGAACTTCGATGACTCTTCCGGATGGTCTTTCCCGCCGCGAACTCCTCATGAAAGTGGGAGTCTTGCTCAACGGTATTGTGGCCGCGCTGCTCGCTGTGCCTATCATTCGCTACATCTTGTCTCCTGTGGCCCGCGAGAAGAAGCAAGGGTACGAATCGTGGCTTTCTCTTGGCGATCTGGCCCAGTTTCCCGCGGGCCAGACGCGCTTCGCCACCTATCGAAATCCAATCGTGAATCTCTGGGACGGAAAAACGGGAGATATTCCGTGCTGGGTCCGCAATGTGGATGGCAATACCTTTCAGGTTTTCGCTATCAACTGCGCTCATTTGGGCTGCCCCGTTCGCTGGTTCCCGCAATCCAATTTGTTTATGTGCCCTTGTCATGGGGGTGCCTATTATCAGGATGGCTCCCGAGCGTCCGGTCCTCCGGAACGCGGGCTGTTCCAGTATCACTACAAGATTGAAGGCGGAAAGCTTTTCATCAAAGCCGGAGAATTGCCCACGCCCGGCCAGAAATCGCAGACATCCCTGGTCACCTTGGAGACACGGCGATGCGGCTGATCAAACAAATCGGCGAGTGGCTCGATGCGCGTCTCCAGGTCGGTCAGACCCTCCGTGAGACCGCCGAGCATCCTGTTCCGCGAGACACCGCAAGCTGGTTTTATGTTTTCGGAAGTGCTGCTTTCGTTGTTTTCATTCTTCAAATTTTCACTGGAATTCTACTCGCGCTGATCTATGTGCCTTCCGCTGGGGAGGCCTGGAACAGCCTTCAAGTTCTGAATCACGGGATTCAGCTCGGTTGGTTTGTCCGCGCGCTCCACGGCTGGGGTTCGAACTTCATGGTCGCCATCGTTCTACTGCACATGGTTCAAGTGTTCCTTTTTGGCGCCTACAAGTTTCCGCGAGAGTTGACCTGGATTATCGGTGTATTCCTTTTGCTGATGACGCTTGGCATGGCCTTCAGCGGTCAAGTTTTGCGATTTGACCAGGACGCCTACTGGGGCTTGGGAATTGGCGCCTCCATCGCCAGCAGGGTCCCACTCGTTGGACCCGCGATCGTTAACCTTATGTTGGGCGGTCCCATCATCGCGGGAGCGACCCTCTCGCGATTCTTCGCCGTGCACGTATTTCTGATCCCCGGACTACTCATCGTCTTTATCGCTGTTCATCTTTTGATGGTCATAAAACTCGGCATCAATGATTGGCCGATGCCTGGGCGTGTGGTTCGTAAAGCCACATACATTCAGGAATACCATGAGCTGACGAAGAAAGAGGGTGTGCCTTTT
>DASZFU010000145.1:0-2837 GCA_035939495.1 Candidatus Angelobacter sp.
TGAGGAGATGCAGCACATTCGCTCCGTTTCCATCGGGATATGGATCAAAACCGGATCGCGGGACGAAGATTTGCAATGGAATGGCATCTCCCACTTTATCGAGCACATGGTCTTCAAAGGGACGAAGCATCGTTCTGCCGAAGACATTGCGCGTCAGATCGATTCCATCGGCGGCAACATGGATGCCTTTACCGCCAAGGAGTGCATCTGCTTTAACGTAAAGGTTCTGGACGAGCATTTGCCGATCGCGATGGAGGTCCTCAGCGATCTGGTGCTGAATCCGGTGTTCGATGCCGCGGATATTGGCCGCGAACGCGGTGTGATCCTGGAAGAAATCAAGATGGACGAGGACAGCCCGGACTACCTCGTCCACGAAATCTTCACCCAGAATTTTTGGAAGGACCATGCCCTGGGCCAACCCATCCTTGGCACCAAGGAAACCGTGAGGAAGTTTGAGCGCGACCCGGTGCTGGATTTTTACAAACAGCGCTTCGCCCCCGGGAACCTGATCGTTTGCGCCGCCGGCAATCTGAAGCACGCGCAATTCGCCGAACTGGTCGCCAAGCACTTTGAGCACATGAAGCCGATGAAGAACGGCTTCCACAGCCCGCACCCGAAAACGGCTCCGCGCATCATCATGCGCAACAAAAAAGCGCTGGAGCAGGTGCAGATTTGCGTGGGCGTCCCCTCGCATCCGATCGCACACGAAAAACGGCACGCATCATATATTTTGAATACATTGCTGGGCGGCGGAATGAGTTCGCGCCTCTTCCAGAACATTCGCGAGCGGCAGGGGCTGGCCTATGCCATTTATAGCGATCTCAATCCCTACCGTGATACGGGCTGTCTCTCAGTTTATGCGGGAACTTCACGCGAGTCAGCGGGCAAGGTGGTTCAGTCCGTCGTTTCCGAGTTCAAAAAACTCAAAGTAAACGAAGTGCCGGCGGAGGAGTTACGTCGTTCCAAGGACCAGTTGAAGGGAAGCTTAATGCTATCGCTGGAATCTTCTACGGCGCGCATGTCCAACCTCGCTCGGCAGGAAATGTATTTCGACCGCTTTTTCACCATGGATGAGCTGCTGGAGAAGATCGAGAGCGTTACGGTGGAAGAGCTGAAAGAGTTGGCCAACGAGTTTTTCCGCACCGAATCGATTGCGGTGACCGTCCTTGGCAATCTGAACGGATTGAAACTCAACCGCGACCAACTGGCCTGCTGATGTACTTTTCCGCTTTTCCCTTAGCCTTGCAACCGGGATCAGGTTCTCGCTTTCGTCGCGCAATTCCATAAGCAATGCTCTCTCGCTCCCATCAAACAGTTCCGAAATGCTGAGCGCCTGTCGCATGATTAGCCGATTATCACGCTAAACCTTGCCTCTACAATAAGCTGCAAGTACCTGTGGAAAAGAAACTGACCCACTACCGAAAATGCCTCAATTGCATTGGATACCCACCACCCGATACACTGTCCAGAGGTGAGATCAGTCTGCAAACTTGCTGCATTGCTGTGGGCGCTTTCGATATTTGCGTCACCGCTGATGGCTTGTTTGCACCCGGACGCCACGCTTACGACTGAGGAGCGAGAATGCTGTCGCAAAATGGCAGGCGAATGCGGAAAGATGCCAGCTTCGCACTCCTGCTGCAAGACAACAGTTCGGGACAGTGATCCCTACCTCAGCAACTCGCGTGATCAGATTTCTGCACCCGATCAGGCCACGCTGGCTATCCTGCCGGTCAGTGAAATAATCGGCCTGCCGGACCTTATTTCACAGTTTGTCACTTCGTCAGACGCGCACGCTCCCCCGGAATCACCACCCCTCGAAACTTCCATTCTGAGAATCTAGTCAGCTTGCGCTTTCCTGACGCGGGGACTTTGTGTCTCCGCGCGATTCGTATTTTTTCGATTTGGAGGAAAGATGAAAGCTCTTTGTGCTTTTCCGCGTCAATTGGCGCGGGGGCGCATCCGCGCCATGGCACTTCTACGGCTCGGAATCGTCTTGTTGCTCGGCAGTTCAGGTATGGCCCAGCAGGGTCAGCAGAGTGGTAGCGCGGTAGGCGACACTCGCCGCGCGGCCTCACCCGCCAGCTTAAAGGATTTAATCCGCGAGGCCGAGCAGAATAGTCCCGAAATAGCTGTGGCGGAACACGGTTATGCGGCGGCAACTCACGTCGCGCCTCAGGTGTCTGCGCTGCCGGACACGCAAGTCACTGTCCAGCAGTTTGCTGTGGGAAGCCCCCGTCCATTTGCGGGCTACACGAATAGCGAGTTCGCCTATGTCGGTTTGGGTGCCTCTCAGGAGATCCCATATCCTGGAAAGCGTGGCTTGCGCGGCCAAGTGGCCAACCGCGAGGCCGATGTGCGCCGGGTACAAATCGAGTCAATGCGCCGGATGGTGACCGACAAGCTCAAGGCTGCTTACTTCCAACTGGCGTACCTTCAGCAGACTTTGTCCGTGCTGGAACGCAATGATCAGTTGTTGAAAGATGTCGAGCAAATCGTCGAATCACGGTATGGCGTGGGACAGGGCAATCAGCAGGAAGTCTTGAAGGCCCAGTTGCAGAGCACCAAGATTCTTCAGGAAATTACGATGCACCACCGCGAGGTGGGACAGCTTGAGGCTCAACTAAAAGAACTGCTCAACAGAACGCAGGAGAGTCCTGACATCCAGACCGAACCTCTGGCCGCGAGAACCCTCACGTACAGCGCTTCCGATTTGTTAAGTCTGGCAAAACAGCAAAATCCTGACGTTAAAGCTCAAGAAGCAATGCTGGCCAAGACGGAATCGCAGGTGGAACTTGCGAAGAAGGAGTTCCGCCCGGATTTCGCCGTCCAGTACATGT
>DASZFU010000146.1:0-143196 GCA_035939495.1 Candidatus Angelobacter sp.
AAGGCCGAAGCTGGCCGTGAAATGGAACGTGCTTCGCCGACCCACTTCACTATCCACCCGGAGGTGGCCGCCCATGAAGCTCACCAGTCGTGATGAGATCGACAGACCCAGACCAGTGCCGCCGTATCGCCGCGTGTGCGATCCATCCCCCTGGACAAATGCGCCGAAGATGGCGTCTCTGGATTCGGGCGGGATTCCGGGGCCGGTGTCCGAGACCGAAAAGCGCATTGCGCAGCCATGCCCTTCCTGCGGCAGGTCTTCCACTGTCAGAGACACCTCGCCGGAGTCGGTGAACTTGATCGCGTTGCCCAGCAGGTTGACCATAACCTGACGCAGTCTTCCGGCGTCGCCCACTACGATATCCGGCAGACTCGTTCGAACATCGTAGAGCAATTCCAGCCCCTTCTCATGGGCCGGAACGGCCATCATTCGCATCACTTCCTGTAACACTTCATCCGGGTTGAAATCAGAACTATCCAGCGTGAACTTCCCGGCCTCGATTTTGGAGAAATCCAGAATGTCGTTGATTACGCTCAGCAGTGCCTTAGCCGAATCGTGAATATCCAGCGCATAATCCTGTTGTTCCGGTTTGAGGCCTGAATCCAGCAGCAGTGAGGACATTCCCAGCGCCCCATTCATCGGAGTACGTATCTCATGGCTCATACAGGCCAGGAACTCACTCTTGGCGTGGGCTGCCTGTTCCGCCTGCCCCTTCGCCGCTTCTAACTGCGTCACTAGCTCCGCCATTCTGGCAACGTCTTCCTGGCTTTGGCGCTTCAGTTTCTGTAACCGCGCCATCGACCTGCGAGTCAGTTCATGCGACACCACAGACAGCAATAGGCCGCCATATAAGGCTTCGCTATAGTGCATGGAAACAGAGCTCTTTTGCATCCAGAGAAAAACGCTCCAGCCAGCCGCCACCACCGCGGCAAGCAACCCGAACCAGAACCTGGAACCGAAACAGATGCTGGCCGTAAAGATGACCAGCAACAGGTTGAGGCTCAGGTGGCCATCATGCAGCAACGCCATGGTGGTGAAGGAGATCGACAGGGCGAGCAGCCCCATTAAGGCATAGACAGCATGGACGTATCGCAGGCCAATCTTGTTCCATGAAGCCATGCGCCAAATGACAAGGTAGATTACCGTCAATCCAGCCGCATGGATACTGTTGATGGCGGAGACCGGGTAAGGCAAGGTGAACCAATCGGAGATCGTGTATCCGAAAAAGACCGCTGCCACTGTCAGGCTCATGGCCGGCAGCCGCTCCAGAACAAGCTCTCTGATCCCCTGCTCCGTCCAATCTCTAGTCGACGAAGCCGAATGATGGATACGGTTCATAGACACATCAAGCAGCGTATTGTATATCGGAAAATGACTGGATGACTTGAAAGAAACGCCATCGGGGTTTCTGAGAACAGTCTGCCTGCTCCCACCGCCGTAATAAAGTTACATTAGTACCAGCTTGGCTTGGACCCTTCCCAAGATCGGAAATCTCAACTCCACTTCATTGCCTTGATCCAGTCACCTCAACAATTCGCCGTACCAACCTCTCAAGTCCAACCGAAGAATTTTCAGCAAGTCTATCAGCGAGGATTGGAGAGAATGCTCGAACCTCTTCAAATGTCACGTGGCGCCAGATCGGCAAAATGACCTTGTCCTCACCGACCTCCTTGGTCGCTAAGCCGTTCAATTCCTGTGTTGGCCAATGTTTTGCAAAGAAATTCTTACTGAGCACGACAATGCCGTAACGAGAGTTGGCAAGTCCATGATCGATCGATTTTCTTAAGCTATCTCCGAGCTTTAACGAAAATTCGTCATACCACACGGAAACGTGGGCGTCCTTCAACGCTGCTGCGAGTGGACGTACCAACTCATCCTTATCTTCACTCGCATGTGAGATAAAGACATCCCACTTTTTCTCCTGGCTATGAAAAGTCGGAGAATGTTCCACGTGTGCGGACCGTTCCTCTGCACTGCCGTCGATGCTTTTTTTGATATAGAGCCTCCTCGCTTCTGGCTGTGTGAGGAAATGAGCCAAATTAAATAAGAACCACCCGCACTTGGGCCACGCGTTCACGACGGTAAACACTTCACACTGCCACACCGGCCCCATCTCGGGATACTTCAAGGCTGTCAGCGAAGGGCCTGAGCTTGACAAGACCTTCATACGGAATCCGAAAACTCTTATATTCACCGCCAAAATAGATATTGTTGGTCGTAAACAGCATTCCGCCGTAATCAATTTCTTTGAGCACTGCGATGTCTGCCCGCTCTGCCATGAAGCTGGTATACGGATAGTAGCGGCCAAATCCACAAGGAGTACTTGCACCAAGATTATTCTTGCCATAGGCTCTCGTTCCAATCTTGTGTGAGTAAACAACGCTTCCAAAGAACACCAGTGGAATCTCATCTCTATCCACGGTGAACGGATGAGGATGATCGGTTGGTAAGGGATTGCCAGTCATGGTACACCAGAGCATCAGGCTGGTCGTCGCCGTCTTGAATCCGTCAGTGTTGGCGAGTTCCTTTCCAGCTATGCCTGCTTCCTCGTAAAAATGCGCCATCGCTGAGTGTCGATGCACATCTAACGGTTCGGATATACCGATCCGATCAGCGGCTTTGGCCCATCCCTCTTTAATCGCATCGCGCATCTTATCAGCGGGAACTCGATGCTGCGCAGAGATTTGCTTCAACGTTACCTGGACTTCTGCAAATGGCTTGGCCGTGGATACGGCGGAAGCAATCTCACCGACAAGCAGAGAATAACCACTTTGAGCCAACTCAACGCAGCGACTGTGAACGTTGGTAAACCAGTGTGTTTTTCGTCCACAATATAGACACACTGCCATTGCTTAACCCCTTCCGAAAAAGCTCAAAGGAAAATTTTGTCTCATGGAGCTTCCGGGGGCAAATCCTATTTTTAATACAGCTCTTGCGGAAGCGAAACATAAAGGACTACTCAGGACACTTACGTTCCCAATCTTCCATCGGTGTGATTGGAGTGACGATATCCCCTACGATCTTTACTTTGTCTGCCATGTACCCAAAAATGTCATCGCCCGGAAGGTCTGCAGGAACAAGCTTGGCAACCGGCTTTCCATGCTTGGTAATAAGGACCGGTTGTCGCGTTCGCTTAACTTGGTCAACGATGCTCAAACAGCGAGCTTTGAATTTTCCTGCTGCAATTTCCTCCATATCTCACCTACTATATACTTTGTTAAAATAAAATCGATCTTAGTTGAATAAACCCTCGAAAGCATCACAATGAATGCTCGCACTATCATAGATGAAGCCGGCCGCGTGATGATTCCCGAATCGTTGCGGGAAGAATTGCATTTGCAACCTGGTGATACCATCGATCTGGAAAGCGCTGGGGAGCAGATCACTCTGCGTCCAATTCGCGGATCGGGTTCAATGAGAAAGAAGCAGGGCGTGTGGGTGTTGCATACCGGAGATCCCCTTCCGGCTTCCGCGACTGACGAGATTCTCCAACAGATTCGCGAGGAACGCGATCAGGCGAACCTCGGCAAGCAGGAATGAGAGCCTTTCTCGATACATCGATACTCATACCGGTTTTCTATACCTGGAACATTCGCCACTTTGGGCTCTGTGGACAGGATATTACACGGCGGCTACGAACTCCCTGAGTCACCAACAACGAGCATTTTCATTTTTCGCGCCCCTTGAAAACACGCTTCAAGCGCTCTGGAAATCTAAAACGATAAGAACCTGAAGCTAGGCCAGAAAAGAACCTGGTGTCATAATTCAGCAGATCGCCAATTTGATGGCTGTCCTGTAAGTCATTTTCTGTTGAATATGGATATCCGCTCATGCGATGAAAAGGAAGTGGGTTTACGAAATCACCCTCAGCAGCATAGAAGTCCATGTCTTTTTCGTAGCCATCGGCAAAGAAGAAGTAATCACGCTTCCACCCCTTCGGCAACGGCGGCAAAAAAGCGGGGTCGAACTCCAACTGAACCTCATCGCCACTCCCAAAGACAACAAAACGGTCATCCGACTTAAGCAGCAGGTCGTGGACATCTCCCAAACGTGTATAAGCGCCGATCGGACGCGTGAAAGGTCCGGTGCGGCTGACCCGGTTGTAGGTGAACTCAAACTCGCCGGGAGATTGGTATTCCCGCATTCGTGGATAGCCACGAAATGAGAGCCGTGCCTGTGAGAGAGGAACGTCTGCTACTTTGATTGCTTCTGGCTGCTCTGGAGTGGTGTCCACCAGGATTTGGTCCCAGTAAATCTGCAAGTTGGTTGTAATCCGCAGCCGTTTGGTACCCGAAGGGAGCTTTCCCGTCAGGTCGACAGCCGTGCTTCGCGGCAGTCCTGCTGGAAAACCCATATCATCGACCACTCGAATCCATTTGCCATTCGAGTCGCGAGCTTCAATAAACGGAGCAATCGGAGTGATACCTCCTTGCCAGGCTGCGTACATGGAGTTGGCCGTGAAATATTCGATATAGCCGTAGAGCAGGAGACGCAAGGGTCCTCTCTGGTAAGCATCGGGCAATTCGATTTCGAGCGAATGCGTCCTGGTGAATCCGGTGTAGGGCAGCAACTCAAAGCCGGTTACATAGCGCCGGTCACGCCGAAGCAACTTTTCGAGAACGTCATTGCCACGCTCGTCCCAGGCCCCCGCCACAGGACGCGCATGGCGGCTCGCAATGACCTTGAACTCCGGAAATGGCGGATTGCTGGCAAAGTATTCATTTGGATACACCTGCAAGTCTCGCGGATGGTCGATGGCCAGCAGGCGCACCTGGTCCAGGTAAACCACCTCTTCCAGTGGCTCCATGAAGCGAAAACTCAAGAGGCCGTTTCGTCGCACAACATGTTCGCCATCGATCTTGATGTACTCGGTGGAATCGGGAACATTGCGTTCTCCTGGGCCGACCCAATGACCGACAACGCCTGCGCCCAACATATCGGCGATGAAACGATAGCGCGTGCCGTCCCAGACCCACAACACCGGACAAGAGCTTCCCCGGCGATCAATCTCCAAAATCTTTGTAGAACTGTTGGCGGCAATTTGAGCTTCATCCTGGATGACACCTGTAGGCCACAACACGCGCACCGTGTCCACTCTGCGCTCTTTGCCCAAGCCGACTACCAGGTCGGTCGAGCTTTGGCTGAGATAGCCTGATCCGCTGATTTCCCACTTTTGCCAGAGTGCGCCGGCAAAGACTTCTACCTTGGTCCCAACGGCGCTCTTGTTATCGGCAAATCCTTTGAGAGAGACGTGGAGAAAATTGTTGCGATTGCCGCCGTTGTTATGCAGCAGGAGTGCCGGGCCGCGAGATTGAGTCACGAGCAAGTCTGTGCCGCCGTCGCCATCGACATCCGCGGCGAGCAGCGCGCGCGGTGAGTCCAGCTTGATCGCGTCCAGACCAACGTCGGTGGTTACGTCCCTGAATCCGCTCTTGCCTACATTACGGAATAGGCGGATCTCTCCGTGTCCATCTTCCGTTTCACCTACGGCGGCAAGGTCGATCCATCCATCGTTGTCGTAATCGAGTGCCGTCACGCCCCAAGCCCGCCGCCAGTTCTTGATAGGGAGTTGCACCTGCTCTACGCTCTTGCCGTTCACGTTGCGCCATAGCGTAATGCCGGGAGAGCCATCGTGGGTAAGAGCTACATCCATCCAGCCGTCTTTATCGAAATCGAGAATGATGGCGCTGGTTGCTGGGGGCAGCTTGGCCGAATCCCAGACCTGGGCAGCGCTCCATTTGCCTTCGCGTGGATTGAGCAAGACCTTCGGTTTCGCGCCAGCATAGATCAGGTCAATCGCACGATCGTTATTGAAATCGGTGGAAGTTACGCCAAAAAGAGGCACATCGGCAACCAGGTCGAGATCACTCGTGACATCCTTGAACGTGTTATTGCCGTTGTTGCGCCAGACTGCATTTTGCCGCGCCTCGCGGCTGGTCACAAACAGATCGAGATCGCCATCGTGGTCGTAATCGACAAATGTGACCGCAAGTGGAGCGCTTTGAAAATGGATGCCGGCCGCTTCGGTCACGTCCTTAAATGTGCCGTTGCCTTCGTTATGAAGAAGTAAAACACGGTCTCTGGTTGCGACTGCCAGATCGGTGTTGCCATCGTTGTCGTAGTCACCGGCAGCACAGGAAACAGCATGCAACTTGGGATCGAGGCCGGCTTTTTGCGTGACATCCTCGAATTTGCCTCGCCCGGTGTTGTGAAGAAGCGCCATTCCTCCATTGGCTCCACCATCGGCGAGAAACAGATCGGGATGTCCATCGTGATCGAAATCAAGAAAGCATGCTCCAGAGCCAATTGGATTCGCTTCCGTTTTCGAAGCCGATTCTTTTGAAGAAGCAGTGATCCCTGCATCACGGGAAATATCGGAAAAGCGCACCGGAATTGGGGTAGACGAAGGCTGGGCGGCGCTGGCCACCGTGAGCGCGAGCGAAAGCTCTCCTTGGTCGCCATAGGTCAAGCTCATAGGCACACCCATCTTCGCCTGCACCAGGTGCTGAAAGCGCGCGAGATGCTGGCGAGCCTTGTCGGCTTCGCCCAAACGCTGATAGGCGCGAGCCATCCCGAATTCAGCGGAGGCATGGAAAGAATTCAACTCCAACGCGTGCTGCAAGGCTGTAACTGCTTGGTCGTTTTGGTCCAGCTCTGACTGTGCCAGGCCGATGAAATAGAAGACGTCAGGATCACTGGGTAGAAGTTTGGCGGCGGCTTCGAAGGCTTCCAGCGATCTCCTGGAGTCTGCCTGGTTCTTGTATACCAATCCCAGCGTGTACCAGGCAGACGCGTTGCCGTGGCCCTTGTTCGCCAAAACAGTCAGGACCTTGATGGCCGCACCGTACTTCTGCAGATTGGCCAGAGCTATGCCTTCATTGACTTTGGCAATTTCCAATTTTGGATCGAGCGCTGCAGCCCGCCGAAACAAGTTCAATGCCCGCGCAAACTGCTGCTGGTTCATATAGGCCGCACCAAGATTATTGAGATGAGCCGCCTCGGCACTGGCCACTGCTCCGATTTGTTTCTTGGCCGGGGGGTGTGCAGGATGCTGTGTCTGCGCAAGAGTGACATTCGTGAAAAAGAGCAGCGACAGAAGGAGCGAGTAATAGGACATTTTGAATTTCACAGTATCACAGCGTGGGCAGAGCCACGACTAAACATTCCATTGCAAAAGAGGCGCAAAGGGAAGCCAAATTTACCACCGAGGTGACAACGCAGCGGAACACAACCAAGACCCTTTTTAGCCGCGAATACACGCGAATTAACACGAATAAAAAAATTGAAAACGTTCCTTTTCAATTACTCCTCTTGTCTCTTATCTCTTTTTCTTTCTTATTTTATTTTGATCTTCATTCGTGTTAATTCGCGTGTATTCGTGGCTAAAGGGTTTTAGTGTTTGATTTAGCCTACGAGAATTGTGGGCAAGAGCACGATTTCAAAGCGCCTCGTAGTGCGGAGACCACAGAGAAGAATGGTTAGAGAAGCGACCAGGAAGGAAGGGGGAGGATAAAGCAACACCTGCAGTAATTCGAGCTAAGCACCTCGCGAGTGGACAAACTCACGACGGCAATTACGGCATTGTCCCGGAGGCCGAAGTTGCCATAGCCGCGGTTGCGGGGGCCTGTTCGGTTGTCCGGGGTCTGTGGCCGAAGGCCCGTAAAATGAGAACAATTGCGGCATAGCCGCACGCGATGCCAAAGGCAAGCGCCAGAGTCACAGTCAAAAAGAGAGTGGTTGATACCATTACCGTTTTCATTGTCTAAATCTTAAGATGTAAAATTGTGAGTACCCGGTTGGTTTGCCGGTGAGAGGATTCTCTGCCAAGCGCCTTCTAAAGTCTCCGTCACCAGCGTTCAACCTCATCCTGGACTTTGGTCACTTTTCCTGCAAGTAACTGAAGTCACAAGGTTAAGCTTTATCCCCTACTGTACCGCGCATTGACCCCCGCAGTGTTGACAAATAAGATACGGAGTAGAGCTGTGCATTGACCTCCCGGGATCCCGCTGTGAGCATTCCATCCCGCGGAGCAACCCTTTTGCCCAGCTTGAAATTGAATATCGGTCATTTTTCCATGTTTATTAGTAAGATTACGGTGCGCGGCGCCCGCCAGCACAATCTTAAGAACATCTCGGTCGAAATACCCCGCAACACGCTTACGGTCATCACCGGACTGAGCGGTTCCGGCAAGTCGTCGTTGGCCTTTGACACAATTTATGCCGAGGGTCAGCGGCGCTACGTGGAGACGCTTTCTGCTTATGCCCGCCAGTTCCTCGACCAGATGGAGCGTCCCGACGTCGATTCCATCGACGGCCTGAGCCCTGCTATCTCCATTGAACAAAAGACTACTTCCCGCAGCCCACGCTCGACTGTAGGGACAATCACTGAGATTTATGACTATTTACGCCTGTTGTATTCGTCTGTGGGCGTCCCTCACTGCCCCCAGTGCGGCAAGGCCATCTCCCGCCAATCTGCCGAACAGATCATGCAGCGCGTCCTGCAATTGAAGGCGGAAGAGCGAGTCATGATCATGGCGCCTTTTGTCCGGGGCCGCAAAGGGGAATTCAAAGCCGAGCTTGCGAAGCTCGTCGAGCAGGGCTATGTGCGCGCCCGCATCGATGGAGAGCTGCGGCGCCTGGATGAGGAACTAGAGGGCATCCAGCTTGATAAACGTAAGAACCACACGATCGAAGTGGTGATCGACCGTCTGCTGGTCAAGCCCGGCATTGAGAAGCGGCTGGAACAATCCGTAAACACGGCGATGAAGCTGGCCAATGGATTGGTGCTGGTGTCGGTCGTGGGTGGGCTGGAGCATCTGTATTCCTCGCGAATGGCGTGCCCGGATTGCGGCATCAATATACCGGCACTGGAACCCCGCTCGTTCTCTTTCAACAGCGTCTATGGAGCCTGCGCGGAATGCAATGGGCTTGGCAGCAAATACGATTTCGATCCCGCCAAGATCATTGTGGACTGGTCAAAACCGCTTCTCGATGGCGCCCTCGGACCCGGTTCCGGCTCCACGTATCTGCAGCGGATGCTCGACATCGTCGCAGCAGCGTTCAAACTTGATCTTTCCACTCCGTTTGAGAAATTTTCGCCGAAGATCCAGAATCTATTGCTTTTTGGGCCGGGCGAGAAGGAAGCGCCGCGGATCGGATTTCGCGGCGTGATCGGCTTCCTCAATCAAAATATAGAAGAGTCAACATCTGAGAGTTATCGCGACTGGCTGCTGGCCTACATGTCGGCCACGACTTGTCAGCACTGCCAAGGAAAGAGGCTGCGTCCTGAAAGCCTGGCGGTCAAGGTCAATGGTCTCTCGATTGCCGATTTCACGGCTTTGCCGGTGTGGCGAGCGGTGGAGGCAGTTTCCAAAATCCAATTGTCAGAGCGCGAAAAGGCCATTGCCGGCCGTGTGCTGCATGAGATCGGCGAACGACTCGAATTCCTGAACGCAGTGGGACTTGGATACATGGCGCTCAATCGTTCCGCCGCCACTTTGTCCGGAGGAGAAGGCCAGCGCATCCGTCTGGCGACGCAAATTGGCTCGAAGCTGCGCGGCGTGCTCTATGTATTGGACGAGCCCTCGATCGGCCTGCATCATCGTGACAACAACCGTCTCCTGAGAGCGCTGGAATCATTGCGCGACCTGGGAAATACGGTGCTGGTAGTGGAGCACGATGAGGAGACGATTCGCCGCGCCGACTACGTGATCGATCTCGGTCCCGGCGCCGGTCTTCACGGAGGTGAATTGGTTGCCCACGGCACTCCCGACGAAATCATGCAGCAGCCGCAATCGATTACCGGGCAGTACATCTCGGGAGCGAAGTCAATCGCTGCGCGGTTCGAGCCGCGTCCTTCGAATGGCAAGGCGATTACGGTGCTGGGAGCACGCGCCAATAATCTTCGGTCGATTGATGTCACCTTTCCTCTGGGCGTGATCACCGTGGTCACCGGGGTTTCCGGTTCGGGAAAATCCACGCTGGTGAACGACACGCTTTATAAAGCTCTGGCCAAGCAGCTCTATCGCTCCCGCGAAGAACCTGGGGCACACAAGGCAATCGTGGGCGGGGAGCACATTGATAAAGTCATCCGTATCGACCAAGCCCCAATCGGAAGAACCCCACGATCAAATCCAGCGACTTACACCGGCGTTTTTACGCATATCCGGGATCTTTATGCCATGCTGCCGGAATCCCGCGAACGTGGTTATAAGGCCGGACGTTTTTCGTTTAACGTCTCCGGCGGCCGGTGCGAACACTGCCAGGGCGAAGGCGAGCGCCGTATCGAAATGAACTTCCTGCCTGATGTCTATGTGCTCTGCGAAATCTGTGGAGGAAAGCGTTACAACCACGAGACGATGTCAGTCAAATTCAAGGGATACTCGATTGCAGATTTGCTGGAAACCGCGGTTTCCGATGCACTGCCCATCCTCGAAGACATCCCGCAGATACGCCAGAAGCTCCAGACCCTCGATGATGTCGGTCTGGGATACATCAAGCTGGGCCAGTCTGCGGTGACACTTTCAGGAGGCGAAGCTCAGCGAATGAAACTGGCTAAAGAGCTTTCAAAGCGGCAGACTGGACGTACGCTCTACCTGCTCGACGAACCCACGACCGGACTGCATTTTGACGACGTAAACAAACTGCTGGAGGTGATCCACCGGCTCACCGATCTCGGAAACTCCATCGTGATCATCGAGCACAATCTGGACGTAATTCGCAACGCCGATTGGATCATCGATCTTGGTCCCGAAGGAGGCGAAGAAGGCGGACGTATTGTGGCTCAAGGCTCACCCAGCCAGGTTTCCAAAATTAAGAAATCTCACACCGGCCAAGCCCTGGAAAAGTACTTCCGCCAAAATCGCAACTGATTGATAAACAAAGAGGTTAATTTCAGTTGTTCTGAAAGCAGAACAAAATAAAATTTTTTAACTGTACAGCCTGGGGTGCTGTACATTGCACTCAACCTTCTCCTTATACCTGGGCAATTAAAAGGGGTAGCGCACTCGTAAAAAAGTGGAAGCTACCCCTTACCCTCCTAAACATTCCCTTCCCCCCAATGAAAGTTCAGGAGTCACGCACTTTTAACTAGGGGTAGCAATACTTAGCTGAGCACTGCTACCCCGCCCTCCTCCACTAACACCATCTCTGGTGTTAAATTGTCAACAAGGATACCTCTTCATTAGAAAATTGCAATCATTAAATTTAATATCGCAAGAAGTGCTGTGTTTTCAGTGACAATTTGGCACGCCGCTCCGGTGGTGGGCTTTCCGATGTACCTTCAACTGTACTCATGGCCAATGTTCCCTTAGGGCTAAAGGAAAAGTAAGGATGGTTTCAATGCCAACCAGCACCGCAGTTAAGGTATCGGAATCCCACTCACTGCGAAAATGGATTGGTTTGGGCATCGCACTGGCGATTGGCAGCTTGATTTTCCTGCTGCCCACGCCGCACGGGCTTGGACGTCCGGCCCAATCTGTTCTGGCCATCGTTGCTTTTACTGTGGTGCTCTGGATATTTCAAGTAATGAACAACGGCATCGCCTCGATCCTGATGATGGCGCTTATGCTGCTGGTTCCGGTCAAGACTCCGTTGGTCTTGAGCGGTTTCGCCAGCCCGCAATTCTGGATTCTGCTTTGTGTTCTCTTCTACGGCTTTGCCATGCAGCGCACGGGCCTTGCCCAACGCCTGTCGTATTACATCTTGTCATTATTTCCTGCAACCTATCCGGGGATACTTTTCGCTTTCCTCGCGATTGGACTTACGTTGGCTTTGGGCATTCCCTCCATGACAGTGCGAACCGCGATCATAGTTCCGATCGCTTATGCCCTCGTCCAATCCTTAGGACTCGAACGACGCAGCCGGGGATCGGCTCTCATCATGATTACTGCTGTAGAAATGGCAGTGGTACCGGGCTGCGCCTTTTTATATGGCTCTCTCTTTGGCCCGGTCGTGGATTCCGTCTTTCAGATCAAGCATCTTCCTCTAAGCTGGATCGGGTATGCCAAGGTAATGTCCGTGCCCACCATTCTGCTTTGCGTGCTCTTGATTGTGTTGAATCAGTTGGTGCTTCGTCCGGAAGCGAAGCTGGAAATCTCCAGTGATTTTGCCAGACGCGAACTGCGGTCCCTGGGCCATTTCAAGCCGACTGAGTGGGTCACTGCCGCAGTCGTGCTTCTTTCGATTGCATACTGGGCCACCGACCGCATCCACCATATGCCCGGTTTTCTGGTTGGAATGTTCGCATTGGCCGTTTTCGCCCTGGCGGGCATCATCAAGGATAACGATGTAACCAACGGAGTCTCGTGGACTCTCCTGCTTTTTCTGGGAGGAATCTTCAGTCTTGCCAATGTGCTGCAAGACTACAAGCTCACCGACTGGATGGCCACGTTCATTACCCCTTTGGCTGGGAAACTTACGTTCAGCATCGTCGTTCTCGCCATCGTAATGGCTGTCGCCATGTTTCTCTTGCGCTTTCTTGATCCTACTGGCTTCATCGCCATCCCGGTACTGTTTCTGCCAGTGTCGGATGTGACGACAAAGGCTGGAATTTCACCGTTGATAGTGATGGCTCCGCTGGTTCTTGCGGCTGTGCCTTTCTGGGTGCCCTACCAGAACATCTGGATCGCCATGGGCGACGGCATCACCGCCGGAGAAGCATTCAGCGCAAGCCAAAGGCTGCGCCTGGCCAGTGTTTATGCGATGGTTGTCGTGGTGACGCTACTGGTCGCGACGGGATATTGGAAATTGATTGGTGCTTAAGCCAATCACGCAAATGGTGTTGCCCATTTGCGTAAGGCTATCCGACATCGAACGGGGTGACGCTACCAAGTTTGAAGACCAGCGAATCGAAATTGAAGAATGAGTTCTCCCTGGGCGTTGCATTCTCGTTCTGAGGGCATGTTACTGACTATAATAGAAGCCATGAGCCTCAACGTGGAAGCCATACCGCTGACCACCCAGACCTTGTTCGTGACAGTGAACACCGTCGAGAAGTTTTGGAAACTTGGACAAAGGTCGCCAGCAGTTTCTGAAAAAGCGGTACGAATGCTGGAACAGGCGAAGAAGGATTGGTTTGTTCCTCTTTTTACGCAAACAGAACCGGCTGATTTTGACCGTTTGTTCGATGAATTTGCAATGCAGTACGCCCCTGTTCGCCTCGAAGTGTTATCTCTGCTTTTGGGTGTACTGGGATCAAGTGAGTTCAAATCCAAGTATGTTATTACGCTCGCAAAAGCCCTGGCCCAGTTCCCCGAAGCTGGAGCACAGGTTGGACTCAACTTCCGCGATATGGAGGAGTTGCAGAAACGCTATCTAAGAGTGGCAGTTGAAGCCGCCGATTCTGGCCAGTATTTGCAGCTTCTTGATCCCCAGAAACTTCATCCATTGTTGCATGCACTAGTGGTGTCGGACTTCGGCATGACGGCTCTGGCGCTAATCTTTGATGGAAGCATCCAGGCACCCTTGTGGAGCATACTCAAGGCCTTTAATTGCGCGAACAAGGCTCTTTTGGACTACGAGCAGTCGGTAAGCGCATTGACAAATGGAGGGGAAAACGGCCGCGCGTTCGCGGATCTTTGAATATCGAAGGGGACCTCGATTCCTTATTTGCAGAGATGGATAAGGTCAAACGCAAGAGAAAAATCCATTGATCATCGCGGTAACTGATACTCATGCCCTCATTTCTCTAACCATGGTCGAGGCAATCCTATGGGACAACGACGGCGTTCTGGTTGACACAGAAGGCTTGTTCTACCAGGCCACGCGTGTGGCGCTGGCCTGTGCGGGAGTCGATCTCACCCCGGAGTTGTATCTGGATTACGCTATGCGTAAGGGACGCAGCACTCTTGATCTGGTTGCGGCCCAGGGATGGAACCGGGAACAGGTGGCCGCTCTTCGCGATGAACGAAACCTAATGTACTCAAACCTGCTGCGCACCGAGCGCAGCGTCTTTCCTAATGTCCTGCCGGTATTGCAGAGTTTCTCCGGGAGAGTGCGAATGGCGGTGGTGACCAGCTCTCGCCGTGAGCATGTGGAGATCACTCATGAACGCAATGGTCTCCTGGGGTTCTTTGAATTTATCCTTGCCTCGGAAGATTGCCAAAACCTGAAACCCCACCCGGAGCCTTACCAGATTGCGTTGCAACGTCTGAACCTGCCTGCCAACCGTTGTGTGGTAATCGAAGATTCAGAGCGAGGTTTGACTTCTGCGCTGGCTGCGGGACTGCGTTGTGTGGTGGTTCCAAACCCTCTCACACAGAGCTGCGCATTCCAGGGAGCCACAGCCATTGTGCCTGGCTTTCACGCAATTCCAGGCATCATTGCTACGCTGTAAAGAGCCGCCAGTGATGAGATCCGGCTACCAGCGAGGTTCCCGAGGCTGGCGCACGTGACCTCGATAGTCATCGCGGCTGGGGCCGCCGCGTCCACCGCGTGGGCCGCCACGGTCCATTTTGGGTCGGGCTTCGTTGACGGTGAGCGAACGTCCGCCGGAATCTTTGCCGTTAAGGGCGGCAATTGCATTGTCGGCCTCGTTATTGTCGGGCATTTCCACGAATCCAAATCCCCGGGAACGTCCGGTGTCACGATCAGTAACTACGGAGGCGCTATCAACCTTGCCATAGGGTTCAAACATTGACCTAAGCTCATCTTCCGTCATGCTAAACGGAAAGTTGCCAACGAAAATCTTCTTCATTTTGCTTCCTTTGTGGCGCGCTATGCATTAAGGGTGTTCTCAGCAGAAATAGGCAGGCGAACAGGAGCGGCGTGTCTATCCGGTCGAGAGGACATTCTAACGCAGGCTTAATCATACCAGATCATGAGTTGGCATTCCGGCGGGTTCATTGCAGGGAATTGCAGGGAAGCTTGAAACCCCAACAGCCAGTTTGACCGAACTCTCTAAATGCCAGTAAAATAAACACTTCGGCTTACTTCCGAACAAATCCTAAAGAGGACATAACCAGCACCCATGGCAAATCATTTTTCCGCGCTGAAGCGCGCCCGGCAGACAGAAAAGCGCACCGCGCAGAACCGCCTCAACAAATCCCGTTTTCGCACCGCCTTGCGTAAATTCCGCCAGGCTTTGGCTTCCAATGATTCGGCCCAGGCAAAATCACTGTTTCAAGAGACAGTTTCCATGATTGACCGCGCGGCCAAGAACGGCGTGATCCACAAAAATACCGCTGGCCGGTACAAATCACGCCTGGGCGCCCGTCTGGCAACAGCGAAATAGCTGCTGGTTTTAACATAGGAATGCCCGGTTCTTTGAACTGAATAGAGCTTTCTTTTTTCTCTTACTTTCACTCGTGCTGTCACCGCGTGAAAAAGGGTGCTTTTAATAATTTCGCTTCAGCAGGCCGCAGGGACGAAAAGCCCAATGTCACTTACCTTTAGAAAATGGTCCGTTTTTGCGATGCCCTTATTCCCTGTCATCTGAACGGAGCGCGTAAAAAAACTCACAAACTACGTTTATGATCGGCGCGCAGTGAAGGACCCCGATGATGTTTCAGGCTTAATTGCAGATACGAGGTTTTTGACCGAAGTCGTTGAAGTATTGAATTTTAAGTCTTGCGTAGAGAGTGTGGTAACCCATCGGAACCCTCTTGGTATAAACGCGGGTAGAACACCTCGTATCTGTAATTAAGCCCTAAGCATTCTCGGGGTCCTTCACTCCGCGCCCATCATAGTTGTTGTTAGGTTCCTTGCTGCGCTACGTTCAGGATGACATTGGGGGGAATAGGGACGCGGTTCAAAGCACTAATCCCCTTCGCGACTAAACTTCCTAAAAAAACTCTGTAATTTTCCGCCAGCTCAGACCACCTACCTTGAGTTCGAAAAATCCCGCTCGTGGGAATCCTACGAACTCACCACACCATTCGTGTCTGTTGACTTCAGGAAAGGAATCGGGATCATGACAACCCAACGCAAAATCTGTTCTCTGGCTGCGATTTTTATACTCACCACGAGCCTGGTAGCGACCGCACAGGCTGCAAAACATCCATCGGATCCGGTGGCCACCTCCCCACGGATTGCCATCGTGGATGGCAAAGAGATTGCAGCTTCCGAGGTCGAAGCGGCCGTCCGAAGCCGGCTCATTGCGCTCCGCTCGCAGGAATACAAGCTTAAACGTCAGGCTGTGGATGATGTCATCGACCGCATGCTGCTGGAAAAAGAGGCCGCTCGCCGGGGCATCAGCGTCCAGCAACTTACCGAGAAAGAGATCGAAGGCAGAATACGGCCAGCCACAGAGGAGCAACTACGGGCCATCTACGAAAGTACGAAAGACAAGTATGGCGACAAGAGTGAGGCTGAGGTCCTGAAGCAGATCGAGAGCAACCTGCATCAGGCACGACTCAATTTGCGCAGGAGCGACTTTCTCAAAGACCTGCGGAGCGCATCGGCCATACAGATATTTCTCGAACCGCCGCGAGTCAAAGTAAATTCCGAGGATGCCCGCGCCCGAGGGCCGCAAACTGCTCCAATCACGATTGTCGAGTTCGCCGATTTCCAGTGTCCTTTCTGCGGCCGTACGGCCGAAACCCTGAAGCAGATCGAACAAACCTATGCCGGACAGGTTCGAGTTGTCTTCCGCGACTTTCCACTTGACTTCCACCAGAATGCCGCCAAGGCCGCGGAAGCTGCCTCTTGCGCGCAAGACCAGGGCAAGTTCTGGCCGATGCACGACAAATTGTTTGCCAACCAGACGAACCTGAAAGTTGCCGACCTCAAGAAATACGCCTCGGAAATAGGTCTCGATGCCGGGCAGTTCAGTCAATGCCTTGACACGGAGAAGTACAGCAAGAAATGGCGGGCCGATCGCGATGAAGGCGTGAGCTACGGAATCAGTGGCACTCCTACGTTCTTTGTCAATGGCCGCATGCTGAGTGGGGCTGCTCCGTTTACCGATTTTGCCCAATTGATCGACGAAGAGCTGCAGCGCACAGGTGCGTCCAAAGCCTCAACTTCCATTTCTGAACCATCGCCAGTCACGCGGGATGCGCAAAACCGCATTCCATCAAAGTAATGGCCACCTGAATCAGGCACTCGATTCAGGTGTATCGGAGTCTGCCCCTTCAAGGCAGCAGGTAAGTCCAAAAACGAACACGAAAGGAAAATGACCAATGCGATTCAATTCAAAAACCCTGGTCTGGTGTACAGTGCTCGGAATAGCGTGTTTCCTGGCAAGTGCGGCCCCGGCACAGGCACAAAGCATGAGTTGCTTCGATACCACCGTATGCAACTCAAATGTTGACTGCGGCACGTCCTGTGACGTACCGGGCCCTTGCCCTCCTGGTGAAATCCAGGGCGTCGACGGATGTACTCGCTCGACGACCTGCGGTACTGAGGGTCGTCCTTGCTGCACCCCGGTAACAACCGTAACGACTTATTGCACCGGGCAGTTCCTTAACTCTAACTTCACTTGTGTGCAGGTTGAGCGTGACCTCATCACCACAACCTGCGGCAACAATACAACCACAACGATTGTGGGGCAGCGACAGAGAAGTCCGGGGGCTGATTGTATATCTTGTCCCACGGAGCACACCCCGGGCTGCGAAGACCTGGTGTCCCCAATATGCGGTTGACGTAAAGCAACCGTTCACCTTCAACCAAGGCTCCTGCCGGCCGGTGGGAGCCTTGACTTGCCGATTACAAAAGCTGCCGGGAAAGGCGACTCCGATGCTCCGATCAATGACAGGCTTTGCTGTGACGATGATACTGGCGCTTTGCCAGCTTACCTTTGCGCAGAATGTGAATTCTAAAAATCCATCTGCGAAAACAGCCGGCGCCCAAACCACGCGCCTGAACGAAAAGCAGCGTGCTCTCTGGACCCTGGTCGACCTGGTACAGATCGCAAAAGGTTTCCCGGACGAAGCTTTCAGGATCAAGACGCAGGCCCAGATAGCAGACATACTGTGGGACTACGACAAAGCGCGCGCCCGCCGATATTTCCTCGAAGCGCTGAACTCGATTGATGCGATTTCAAACGAACCTGAACACAAGAATTCCTCTCAACAGCAGAAATCGCAGCTTCGAGGTCAACTATTGCGCATGCTTTCCCAGCGTGATCCAGCGTTGGCGGAAGAGATGCTCAAGTCATTTCTCAAGACCGGCGAAAAAGACCAAACCAACGATCCATCTCTGTATTCCGGCATGGCGGTCAACATGGCAGGCGTGGATTTGCGACGCGCCATTGCCCTGGCACAAGCAGGTTTGGCAGCCGGGGTCACGCCTGAACTGATCGACGCACTCCGTATGATCCGCGTTGCAGCCCCTGCGGAGGCGGATAGTTTATTCAACCAATCCCTTGCAATGGCAGCAAAAGATCAGGAGAGCTTTGGACGCAGTCTTGGCTTCCTGGCTCGTTATGTATTTGGCCCGCAAATGAGCAATCCCGTCGCTTCGGCAGATAGTTCGAATAACACAGGCGCCAGTCTGGACTCGGGCAGCGAAGACGGCTCATCCCCACAGATACAAACAATCCCCGCGCCGGACGCAGGGATGGCCGTCAACTTTCTGCAATTCGCATTTCAAACCATGCTGGCAAACCCGGCTCCCGATCAGGAGTCCACTCGGTATAAGCCTGGATTGCCTAACTATCTGCCCCTGGTACAACTGCTGCCGTATTTCAAGCAATATCTTCCCGATGCTGCCGCTGCTATTACAACTGGTCTTGAACAAACCGTGGCCACAATTCCGGATGCGGCAAAGCGCGCCCTGGTGGCCAATCTTACCGTTGGGGCGCAGCCAAAGGAGATCGTGCAGGCAGCCGATACCTTGGTCAAAGTGGAAGAGCGAGACCTTCTTTATCATCGCGCCGCTTTGCAGGCTTCGATTCAGGGCGACTTCGAGCATGCTCTCTCGATCGCCGGTTCGATCCATAACGAGCAACTCCGGCAGAGCGTGGAGTCAGGAGTCAGAAGCAGGGCAGCCACGCTCGCTTTGAATCGGGGAGACATTCATGCTGCCTACGAATACACGGCAGCGCTTGCTGACCCACGCCAGCAAGCCACCATGTTCAGCCTGATCGTCCGAACCCTGCTCAAGAAGAAAGACAATGTTCGAGCAGCCGAAATTTTGGATATCGCAGAGAGGAACATAGCCAAGGCGGAGACTACGGTACAGAAGGCGAAGGCATTCCTGCTTTTGGCCGAAACAGCCGCTGACATTGACGAAACCAGAAGCCTGGTCATTCTGCAATTGGCAGTAGAAGCACTCAATCAGTCGGATGGAGCCACCAACCGCAAAGAGTCTCCATTCACGCCTGTAAGCCAGATGGCCTCGACTGCACAGCAAAGCGGCTGGCCGGCAAATCTGTCTGACTTCAAAAGCTTTGGCATCTTAGGCCGCACACACTTTGATGGCGCCATGTCGCTGGCCAGATCGATTAAAAAGCAGGAACATTCTGTGATCGCTCAAATGGCTGTTTGCCAGGGAAACCTCGTAGAACAAACCCAGCCGCAGAAAGACCGGCATAAACCTCAGACTGTGACCCGTTGAAGTAAGAGTTGTGAGGTTCCGCAAAGTATCGAAGGATTCGTCTCAGGTTTTCAATTACGCGATTACCAAATTACCCACTTACCCAATCCCTAAACCGGCAACTCTTCCTGCTGCCACTCGGCGACGCCGATCTTTGGTTCTTCCGCGAGTTGCATAACAAGCTGATCTAAAACCAACCGCTTGCTGGGCGGGTTGGAGCGGAGTGCCAGGTCGGCACGCGCGACCAGTCTGATGGCGTGGGTGAGTTCACGGCGCGACTTGTAGCGCCGAGCCTGGCGAATTACATCTTCGGCAGCGAATGGAGGCAGACGGAAGCCTTGCCACAGCGCCTGCCAGATGGCCCGTGAGTCGCGCACATTTTTCTCGAGGATAACGAGCATCTGCCTGAATGTGCGGGCCAGCAAATAAAGATGTCCGATGGCAGCATCTTCTCCGTCGCCAGACGACATCATCGCCTCCAGCACAGACAGGGCGCGGGCCTTGTCTTTTTGTGAAATGGCATCCGTAAGCTCGTAGAGAGATCGCTGCTTGGCCGCCAGTACCAGCGTTTCAACATCGCCCAGGGTGATGCGCTTCTTTTCATTCACATAGAGGATCAGTTTTTCCAATTCGCGGCTGACCATCATCATGTCGGCGCCTAGCGCGTCCACTAATTCCCGCGCTGCATCCTGATCGATTTTTACGTTTTCTTTCTGGGCCGCTTCAATCACCCAGCGAACGCCTTCACTTTCGTCGACCCGGGCCAGCTCTACCAGCCTGCAGTACTCTCCCAGCGTTTCGCGGATGCGCTCATAGCGCTCTTTGTCGGCGAAGTCCATCCGCCGAACGTCTGCCGGGATGCTGATATGGTCGGCCACAAAGATCAACACCGCCGCCGGATTCGGATCTTTCACATACTTTTGAATCGCCGCAAACTCTTCCGCGTGCGAACCGCGTCCGTACAGGTTCTTGACTCCGCGAATGAAAAATACCTGGAAAGGGGCCATGAGCGAAGGAGTCTGCGCGCGGTCGAGAACCTCTGCAAGGCTGGTTTCGCCAAGGTCCACATCGTTGATGCTGAACTCGCGCAAATCCTGGGGCACAAGGTGTTGAAGGAGCGCCTGGCGGCATTGGTCGCGGAAGAAAATCTCGTCGCCAACGAAGACGTAAGCAGGCTTCAGCTTGCGGTTGGTTACCTCGGAGAGAAACCGCTCCGAGGGCGCAAAGCTGCGGCCCGGCATCAGTAGGCCTCCAGGATATCGCTGACCAGCGTGCGGGCGAAGTCGCGCGACATTCTTTGCAAGGCCGGCGTCTCTTCATCGAAAAAACTGGCAATCTCGCGCGCCACCTGGTACTGCTCGCGAAAGGTGTAATTGGGATTCTCAAACAGTACCCGCCCGGAGCGATCGGTCAACGACACCTTCATGGTGACGGTCACCACGGCGCTCGAAGCGCGGCCGGTATTCGCGTCATACGTTAGAGGCGATGCTACGGCCGAAACCACGGAGCCGCTCAAGGTCGCATCGCTGGTGTCAGAAGCGTTATTCACTACCTGGAACTTTGTCCGGCTGATGAATTCGCGCACCACCTCTGCGGTAAGCATTTGCTCAATGCGGTAGGTTTGAGTCTGGTTCTTAAACCCTGGAATAGCGATGGTTCGGACATTCGCGGGCAGGCGATTGGCGCGGCCCACGGTGTGGTAGCCGCAACCCGCTGCCAGACAAACCAAGCCGAGCAGGCAATATGCAAGATATTTTTGCGTTGAATTCATTGAACTTTTCCGTGCGGCCTTACCGCAGCCAGCGCGGTTGCACATTCCACTGCGGTAATGGCGGCGAGGCGAAGATTATCCACCGCGGCCCACAGCCAGAAACCGTTTTCGTGCCACACATCGCGCCGCACTGCCACCAGGATCTCGTCTTTGCCGGCAACGTTCACGTTGCTGGGCGAGTCCTCGGCAGCCCGGGCAAGCTCCACGTGCTCACCGGCAATGGCCTGGGAAAAGTCACCCACAGAAATCTTCTTGTCCAGCTCGACGTAGATGGAAAACGTATGCGCATGGAATACCGGCGCTTGCAGCAGCATTAAAGACGGAATAGGAGCGCGGTCTTCGAGGAGCTTGCGGACATGGTTCCCAATACGATGTTCCACGGCTTCCAGGCTCCGCTTGGAGGCTTTTCCATAACGGCCGATCAAATTGAAAGCCACTTGGGAATCGAAAACCTCGGTGGGCATTGGCTGAAAAGAAAGCAGGTTGACGGTCTGCTCATGCAGTTCGTCCATGGCCTGCCGGCCTTGTTCCGAAACCGGTTCAAAGATCGTCGCTACCACGCTGCGAATCGGCCCAGCCTTTTGCGCCCGCAACACCAGCAAGCTCAACACCGCCGCCGCCGGATGAGCTATAACCATGGCCGTCGACTCCAAGTTCATCTGGGTCTGCTGTCCAAGCTCCCGCTGCACCCAGGGGGCGCAGATGGGCGCATTCATCTCGGTATCCAGCGAATAGGAGAGGTCCACGATGGCGCTCCCCGCATCCCGGGCCAGCTTCCAGTAGAGCCGGGTGAAGTTTTCGTCCGATGCGAAGAAAGTAAAATCGGTGGTTGCCAATTGGTCACGCGTGACCGGCTGGATAAACGATACTTCATCCTGCACTTGATCGAGTTGGCCCAATGATTCGTCGTCATCGAGCAGCTTGATGTCCATCGCGGGAAAATTCTTCTCTTCCAGGACTTCCTTCAGTTCTTTGCCTTTGAGCGTGGCAGCGCCCACGATGGCCACACGAAACAGGTTGCCCCATTTTTGCCCTTCGGTCTTGGTCGGGTTTTCAGTTTTCATCTGGCTTCAGGCAGTTCCTTGTAAGCATTTTCCAAGCGGCGCCGGCGCAAGACATATAAGAATCTCGTGAGGATGCCGCTGAACATATAACTCATGGCAATGATCAAAAGCACGTACTGGGAAAAGAACCACAACACCGCGACGCCGCCGCACACGAACACCAGTGTTTGAAACGGATGTCCTCCACCCAGGCGAATCTCCTTGAAGCTGTAGAACCTCCAGGTACTTACCATCAAAAGGCCGGCCACGACGATCAGCAGAAGCCAAAATGGCGCCAGCCACCAAGACTCGAGCGGCTGCCCGCGGGTGAAATGAACTACTGAGGCCAGCACGCCTGCGCCGGCGGGAATTGGCATGCCCACAAAATATTTTCGGTCCGGGCGTCCGGGATTTGAGGGTTGGGGATTGGTCTGAATATTGAATCGCGCCAGGCGGCTTGCTCCAGCAACCAGGAAAATAAAGCTTGCCACCAAGCCTAACTGTTCAAGCTGGAAATGCAACTCAGGAAACCGAATCTCATGCAGTATCCGGAAACCCCAAACCCAGGCAAGCAAAGCCGGGGCAAGGCCGAAAGTAATCACGTCGGCCAAGGAATCAAATTCCCTGCCAAAGTCGCTGGCAGTATTGGTCATGCGGGCGATCCTGCCATCGAGGCCGTCTGCGATTACAGCCACGCCCAGGGCCAAAGCCGCATAATCAAAATGATGCGCCATGGCGGCAGCCGTCGCCGGATCAAACGCCCGGCCACCTATTGTGGCTTCCTTCAGAGCCTGTGCGATTGCGCCGCCCCGGAACGTCTGCGAGATGGCATAGTAGCCGGCGCCGATGTTGGCTGCCGTAAAGATCGAAGGCAAGAGATGAATGCCTTTACGGAAGCGCCGCCTTCTTTCCGGAAATTGATCGTCCCAGCGACGGCGGTAGGGCATTTAGTGCACCACCTCGGAATGTTCTCTCATGTGCGACAGGATGATCTCTGGAACTGGAGCCTTGGCGAGAATAGAGATACCGCCCTTGACTCGATCACCTACTTTAATCTGAACTTCGGCAACGTTGGGAAAGATGACATCTGTACGCGACCCGAATTTGATCAAGCCCACTCTCTCGCCCCGGCCAATCACGTCTCCGATCTTTTTCGTGAAGACAATGCGCCGCGCAAGTATTCCAGCAATCTGTTTGAATACCACCAACATGCCTTCGCCTTCCACGGTCACAATGTTCTGCTCATTCTGCTCCGCAGAGATCGCGCCCATGGCATTGCCGAACTTGCCGGGCTTATAGACCACTTCCCTGATCAACCCGCTAATGGGGGAGCGGTTCACATGAACATCAAAGACATTAAGAAAGATACTGATGCGCGTGCAGGGCTTGCCATTGAGCTGAACCGTGGAAATATCGGTAACCTTGCCGTCCGCGGGTGAAACAATCAAACCGGGTGCGGCCGGGATTTCCCGTGCCGGGTCGCGGAAGAACCACAGAAAAAACACTCCCACCAGCAACGGAAATGCGATAAATGCATAGGCCTGCAGCCACCACAGTAAAGCGGCGACCAGCAGCATTCCCAGCGCGTAATAGATTCCGTCGCGAACCATTAGGGAAGATTATAACCATTGAACATCGAATGTTCCCACCAGCCGGAAGAAACGCCTTAACCTCCCTTTAACCCTTTGATTCCTATCAAGATAAGAGCTTGCCCTGAGCGAAGCGAATGGGTTCTCTCTTTTCAGTCTGTGGCAACCTCCAGCGGGCTAGCAGCCTCTCTCCTACTGTGGCCCCTGGAATCTTCCCCGGAGGAAAGTAGCAGGCTATGGAACCAAGAACTAAGCTCCCCTTCACCAACTTGCGTCCCGAACATCCTGAACGCGCGTCACAGCCCAAGAAGATCAAGATCCTCATGGTGGACAATGATCCCAAAAGCCGGAAAGAGAGAATCAACATTCTCAGGTCCCATGGTTTCTCTGCTTTTCCTGCGTTGAACATGCAGCAAGCGCTCACCCGGTGCAAACCAGGAGCTTATGACTTGATCGTTGTGAACCCTCGCGACGAAAAAGAGCAGGCCCTGGAGTTCTGCACCGCAATCAAGAAGCAAACTCCGCAGCAGCAGTGTCTGGTGATGGCTGGCGATGAGGCGGCCAACCTCGAAGGCACAATCTCCGATGATCCACAGAGACTGCTGGAGAGAGTGCAGACCATGTTTCCGAAACAGACCTCTGCCTCCGAATCCTCCATGGCTGCCTGAACCAAGCTCAGATACCCCGGCCTGCCTGAACACTCACAGCAGGCTGTTGGGTATTCTGCTCTTCCAGAAATTCCATGATGGCCCGTTGCGTTCTCTGGGCCTGATCGGTGATGAAGATATGACTGGCTTGAGGAAGCATTACCAGCCGGGCGCCGGGGATTTTTTCAGCGATCAGCTTTCCATTGCCGGACGGCACCAGCCGGTCGGACTCGCCATGAATCACCAGAGTCGGGGCAGCTATCTGCGTAAGACGGTCATAGGAGGACCAGGCAAGAATTCCCTTTAGCTGTGCATTGTAAGCTTCTGGACGCGGAAACCAAGGCCTGCGCACCGCCAGGTCTTCCTCGATCAGACGCCGTGGTGTGCCGGGATCATAGATAAACGGTATCGCGGCCTGGGCAGCCTGCTCCGGCGTCATGGAGCCTCGGGCCATGATCATGTCGGTGACTTCCGGCTCGGCGCGCACGGCAGTAGGTCCGCCGGCAGCGGTGCAGCCCAGAATCAAGGAACGCACACGATCAGGATATTGCAGGGCAAATTCCTGCGCGATCATGCCACCCATAGAGATGCCAAACACATGCGCACTTTCGACACCAGCAGCATCGAGCACCGCAGCCGCATCGGAAGCCATGACCGCAATCGGATAAGGCCCCGGTGGCATGTCGCTCTGGCCAACTCCTCGATTGTCAAGAGCAATCGTCCGAAACTTGCTCGATAAAACCGGACGCGTACGATACCAAGCAGCCGAAGAATATCCCAGCCCCATAATGAGCAAGAGCGGCTCTCCCGCACCCTCTTCATTCCAGAAAATCTTGACACCCTGATTGATGGCGATTGGCATGGAAAGCTCCTCTCGGGGTGAGTGTTGATCATTCTATAAAGAAAGTCAAAATTAATTAACCGGCAAAGGGAAATAAAGATTTACCACAGAGGTCACAGGGTAGCGGAGCCACAACCAAACCCGTTTTTTTACCGCGGATTAACGCGGAAGAACGCGGATCAATACTGGCTTACGACTGATCTCCGCAGACGCCACTGATCTGAAGGCGGAAATCGGCAGTAAGCTATTTTTCCCCTTTTCTTCGCCTTCAATGAACGTGTATAATCCAAAAAATCGCAAAGTCCGACACTACTCACAAGGAGACCCCAAATCAAAGCAGACCAACTTAGGAAGAGCGTAGCCTCCTGGTTCGTGTGCCGCAGGGACGAAAATCATGGCTGACGAAAGAGCTGAAAAGAACAAGGCAATCGAGCTGACCCTCACGCAGATTGAAAAACAATTTGGCAAAGGTTCCATCATGCGGCTGGGGAGCAAAGAAGCAATTGTCCCCATCGCAATCATTCCAACAGGTTCTATTTCATTCGACGCCGCGTTAGGGGTAGGCGGCTTTCCCCGGGGACGCGTGGTTGAGATCTTTGGCCCTGAATCCAGCGGCAAGACGACAGTTGCCCTTCAGGTGATCGCTGAAGCCCAGAAGCAAGGAGGAATGGCGGCTTTTGTGGATGCCGAACATGCGCTCGATCCTATTTATGCCAAGAAGCTGGGCGTGGATGTAGACAATCTGCTGGTCTCGCAGCCCGATTATGGCGAGCAGGCGCTGGAAATCGCCGAGGCCCTGGTGCGCTCCAATGCCATTGACGTGCTGGTGGTGGATTCGGTCGCTGCCCTGGTTCCCAAAGCAGAGCTGGATGGCGAGATGGGCGACAGCCACATGGGATTGCAGGCGCGGTTGATGTCGCAAGCGCTACGCAAGCTGACCGGTATTGTTTCCAAGTCGCGGACCTGCATGGTTTTCATCAATCAGATTCGAGAAAAGATCGGGGTCATGTTTGGTAACCCTGAGACCACAACCGGCGGCCGTGCCCTTAAGTTCTACTCTTCGGTTCGAGTCGATATCCGCCGCATCGCTGCCATTAAAGATGGTGACGTGGTCGTCGGCTCACGCACCAAGGTCAAAGTGGTCAAGAACAAGACGGCCGCGCCATTCCGCGAAGCTGAGTTCGACATTATGTATGGCGAAGGAATCTCGCGCGAAGGCGACATAGTTGACCTGGGCGTGGACAAGAACCTGGTCGAGAAATCCGGAGCCTGGTATAGCTACAAGGGCGAACGAATCGGCCAGGGCCGCGAAAATGCCAAGCAGTTCCTGAGAGAAAATAAAGACATCGCCGCAAAGATTGAAGCCGAACTGCGCAAAGAACTTGGGCTCAAGGCCATGACTGTGCCGGAGCCGCCTTTGCCCACTCCTGAACAGAAGCAGGCCGCTGCGGCCGCTCATAGCAAGACACCTGCAGGGGCACGGAAGTAGATTCCGCCAAACAATAAACTTCACCCACTCCGCGATGATCGCGAGGGACAGCACGCAATCCGGATTAACGATCAATTCAGAATCTGCTTTAGGTGGCAAGACGGCCATGCTTACGGAGTAGAAATAACTGATTATCACGACTGAAAGGATCAATATGGCTTACGAAAGACGGGCGCACCTTTCTTGGGCCATTCATCCCGGTGAGATTCTGAAAGAGGAATTTCTTGAGCCAATGCGTATATCGGGGTATGCACTTGCCAAAGCAATCGGGGTTAACGCTCAGAGAGTTAGCGACATAATTCTAGAGAAGACAGGCGTGAGCGCGGACATGGCAATCATGCTTGGTAAGTTTTTTCGCACATCACCTGAATTCTGGATGAATTTGCAATCCGCTTATGAATTGAATCACGCTGAAAAGAGCCTGCGGCAGAAGATCAAGAAAATCAAGCCGCATACTGCTGCAGCATAATAGATCGGCAATCATATTCCAACATTCACGGGCGGCTTAGTGGCCGCCCTTAAATTTTTTCTTGATTTTCAAACTGCAGCACTGTCAGAACTTAAGGCCGTTTGCGCCATCTGTCCTCCGGTGTTACCGTAGAAAGTTTGCATAATCTAAAAGATTCATCTCCGTGGAGGAATGGCAATGTTACCTGCATACAATCAAGTCCCGCTTCCGGCTGGAGGCGCGCCGATCACATTCAAAGACGGCAAGCTTCAGATCCCCGATAACCCTATTATTCCTTTTATCGAGGGTGACGGAACCGGACGCGACATTTGGGCTGCGTCGGTGCGCGTCTTTGACGCGGCGGTGGAGCGTGCCTACAACGGCAAGCGCAAGATTCACTGGTACGAGGTAGTTGCAGGTGAAAAGGCGTTTACGAAGTTCGGTGATTGGCTGCCGCAGGGCACCGTGGATGCGATCCGCGATCTTCGTGTTGCGATCAAAGGCCCATTGACGACTCCGATCGGCGGCGGCTTCCGGTCCTTGAATGTGACTTTGCGCCAAGTGCTCGATCTGTATTCCTGTATTCGTCCGGTGCGTTATTACCAGGGCGTTCCTTCGCCGGTCAAGAAGCCTGAGGCCCTCGATGTCGTGATCTTCCGCGAGAACACCGAAGATGTTTATATCGGCATCGAGTGGCAACAAGGCACAGCCGAAGCCAAGAAGCTCATCGACTTCATCAATACCCAGATGCTTACTGGAAAGCAAAAGAAAGTTCGGGAAGATTCCGGAGTGGCTATTAAGCCGATTTCAATTTTTGGGACCAAGCGCCTGGTACGAGCGGCAATCCGTCATGCAATTGCTCGGAACCGCAAGACGGTTACGCTAGTCCACAAAGGCAACGTCCAGAAATATACCGAAGGGGCATTCCGCAACTGGGGCTACGAACTGGCCACGGAAGAGTTCCGCGATCAGGTTGTGACCGAGCGCGAAAGCTGGATTCTCGACAACAAAGATAAGAACCCCAACCTGACCATCGAGCAGAATGCGGCCCTGGTGGAGCCGGGGCTGAGCTTTGCAACCGAGGCTGCCCGCAAGGAAGCCTACGAGGAAGTTCGGGGCGTGCTTGAAAAAATCGGCAAAAGCCATGGCAATGGCGTGTGGAAGAAGAAGATCATGGTCAACGATCGTATTGCCGATTCTATTTTCCAGCAGGTCATTATTCGTCCGGCGGAATATTCGATCCTGGCCACGTCCAATTTGAACGGCGATTATATTTCCGACGCCTGCGCCGCGCAGGTGGGTGGATTGGGCATTGCGCCCGGCGCTAACGTGAGCGACGAACATGCAGTCTTTGAGGCCACTCATGGTACAGCCCCGAAATATGCAGACCTCGACGTGATCAACCCGGGATCGGTCATGCTCTCGGGCGTGATGATGCTCGACCACATGGGATGGAGCGAGGCTGCCCGCCTGATTGAAGATTCACTGGAAGCGACCATCCAGCAGAAAAAGGTAACCTACGACTTTGAACGCCAGATGCCCGGAGCCACGAAGGTAAAAACCAGCGAGTTCGCCACCTACATGATCGAGAACATGGCCAAGGCTAAGAAGACGGCCGTCTAGTAGATTGGGTAATTGGGTAAACTGATAATTGGGTAATTTGATAACCACACGCATGATTCCAGGCCCATCATTGTCTAATTAGGCTTGGGGTTTGCATCGGCGTTATTGATCATTTCCTGAGAAATCAACTCGAAAACTGTAGCCGTGCCGGTCGAATCCGAGTGAGTCGTAGAATTGGTGTGCCCGTTCACGCTTGGCGTTGGAGGAAAGAACCAACTTGTAGCAACGGTGGGCTTTGGCTTCCTCCATGGCAAACTGCATCATGAGCTTGCCGACTCCGTGTCCTTGAAATTCGGGCAAGACGCCAACGTCCTCGACAACGGCTGACTTTTTTCCCAGGTGGGCCAGGTTGTGCATGATCAGCAAAGCAAAAGTCCCGACAATCTTTTCGCCGTCAACGGCGACATAGAGCCTATAGGAAGGATATTGCTGAAAAGCGCTGTAAATCTTCTCCGCTTCTTCGAGCGTCAAGAGGCTCCCTGCGTCCATATCCGGCTGCCCATATACTTTTAAGACGCCTGGCAAATCATCTTTTTTCGCTTCCCGGATCGTTATCTGCATTTCAAAGTCACCAGTGGAGCCTTCTGATCCCCGGGACAGCGTCGAAATGCCGGTCGCGGCTCACGACAGGGAGAGAATGCTGGCGGCACAGCGCCGCAATCCAAACATCATTCGATGGAATCGGTGTTCCGGCCTTCTTTAGCTCCAGACGAACCGCAGAGTAGGAGATTGTCGTTCCCTCATCGATGTCGAGGATGCGAAATTTAGACAGGTATTCAGACAGCCACTGCTGGTAGCGGTTCCGGTCGCGGGATTGGGAAATCCCATATCGGTATTCTCCCAAAACGACAACAGGAATAGCGACCTGTATTGCTTTGCGAAGAATCGGTTCAAGGGCCGGATCTCCGTCCGCTACGGCGGAAAGTCCATTTGTGTCCAAAATCACAACCGGTCCTCGGCTTCGATTTGTTCGAATTCTTCTTCAATGATGCGGTTGATCTTCGCTGTTTCCCGGCGCAGGCGCCGAAGCTTCCCGAAGGCACTCATCCAGGGCTTACTGTCGCCATGGTCAGCCCGGAGCTTGTCCGCCAGTGCCTC
Organism: Candidatus Angelobacter sp.; assembly: GCA_035939495.1. Classification (GTDB taxonomy): domain Bacteria; phylum Acidobacteriota; class Terriglobia; order Terriglobales; family Acidobacteriaceae; genus Angelobacter. The sequence goes on from DASZFU010000146.1 coordinate 30,025, forward strand.
CGTGATGAGCGCCCGGAGCGGGATTCCCCGTTCCGCAGCGACGGATTTGGCGCGGCGAAAAATGGTATCGGGAATTTCGAGAGTTGTTTTCATTGCCTTGATGCTCCCATATTTATGGCTCACGGTCAATCCCCTGCGGCGACGATAAGCAGTACAGGTAAAGGAGAGATTCAGATCACAAGCCTTGCCGGCGTACGCGAGCAGATCTAATACCTCTATTTGTGTACGTCGCCTTAGAGGGTACGCAATCAAGCGTTGGGTTCATAGGGGCGATCAGGCCATGAACGTCTGCCTAAAGGCCCGCGATTCGCAAGCGAATCGCTAGACGCTGATACTCAGAGGGCACTTTCTTTGAAAGGGCCCTCTGGCCTCGAAAAAGTTTTTGCTAAGATAGAGTCCCACAAGCAGAGGAGCATAAATGGCAGAACCGACATACGAAGAACTAAAAGCCCGCCTTGCCGAACTTGAAAAGACCGCCGGGCGCCGCACCGGATCGCTCGAATTCCGCGTGAGCGAAAAAGGTGGAGTCAGCGTCTATGGCCTGGGACGGTTCCCGGTCACCCTTTATTACGAGCAATGGATCCGGCTTCTCGATCAGGCTGATAACCTCCGCAATTTCCTTGAAGAAAACAAAGGAAAGCTGAAGCTGAAAGAAAAATAACAACGCGTGGGTTCAGCCCTGCGCTGGTTGCTCCGGCGATTGGATCACCGTTTCTTTCACGCCCTGGTGGACTCTTACGAGACTGTTGGCAATTCTCCTCATCGGAAGTGTGCCCTGATGATTGGCGAAGAATATCTCTCCGGTTTTATGCGAGCGATAGTACCAGCGCCGAAGGATTGCCAACTCCTCGGAGAACTGCTGTAAGGAGCGTGCTCCCGCCGAGACGAGCTTTTCAACCGCTTCACGCAGCCGGGCTTCAATCGGCTGTGACTCATCTCGTGCTTCCCCTGTGTCGTCTGTTTCCATGGCTAAATGCACCGGCCCCGTATGTGATCCTTGGCTGAACCGGAAAAGCGCCACCGACCTTGGCTCAGCCGAGGGTTGAACGAGGATCGCATCAATGTGGTCTAACCGGCGGTAAATTTCATCACAAGCGGAGACAATGCCTTTAACCTTAGTGACCTTTTCGTGCTGCCGCGCAGCTCCTTCGAAGTCGAGATCGGCGGAAAGGCGGTCGCGCTCGGCCTGTAGCTCCTGAACCAAGGACTCGCCGCCCGATTCAAAGTAACTTCGTACCCGTTCGACTTCGGCCATATAAGCTTCATCGGTGCAGCCCTTAAAGCAGGGCGCAAGGCACATCTTCATCTCGGAGTACACGCAACCTGGAAAAGCCGGATCGGGATGCAATTCAAACGTGCAGCGGCGAATTTTGAAGAGGTCCAAAGAATCATTCAGGAACTTTTCCGCGATCAATCGTGAACGAAAAGGGCCGTAATAAACGGAGCGCCCGGTAAGGCGTCCGATCCGCGTGGTGACGTACGCGCGAGGGTAGGGATTGTCCAAGTTGAACCGGATCACCGGCGCAGAACGAAGGCGCAGGCGTTTCTGGTAGCTCTCAGAAAACTCTTTGCGCAAAGATTTGTAGAGCAGCAGAGTGGATTCAAAATCCGAACCAGTCAGGGAATACTCGATCTGACCAACGCGCTCACGCAGGTTCAAGCGCTTGCTCTGCGATTCCGGCGGTGACAAGAGTCTCAGTAACCGCTTGCGAAGATTAGTGGTCTTGGCGACATAAGGCTCGGCTGGTTGGTCGATTCCACGCAGGACAAAGACAGCAGGTTTTGCGGGAAATTGATGAAAGAAATCACTGGCGTTATCAGTAGAGAACGCTATGGAGTGGGTCAGCACGGAACCCCAATCTCACCGCGGAGGCGCGGAGACGCGGAGAAGAAGTCCCGAAAGGACGACCGAGAGTAACCCAGCACATCAGTGCTGGGTAACGCCGAGAAACCGCCAGAGTCCCCGAAGGGGACGACAGAGAATTTTGATCTGAATTGCGTTGCAGAATCTGGGCCAACCACAACAACATTGTTACATACAGCAATATCTATCGAAAATTGGCGCTCTGAACTTTTTGGCGGAAGTCGCAACCATCCATTGGCACTACGCGGCACATCTCATGCAGGCGCGATCGCATGCGCTCGCCGATGCGGTCACCGAGTGTCTCTTCGCGCGCTGATCCTCTGGGCCTGGAGGCTTGCCCAGCAGGCTGATCGGAAAAGTTTGTGGTAATGATTGTGGTTCGCTTGTCGTTGTAGCGGGTATTCAGAATGTGGCTTACTGTGTCCCAAACCCATTCTGTGGGTTTCACCGCGCCCAGTTCATCCAGGACTAAAATTTCAGCGTCAAACACAGGCCGCAATACTTCCAGTTCCGTGGTTTGTACGCTGGCATTGTAGGAGTTTTGAATTTGCTTGAGCAGTTCGCGGTAGTCACAAAAGAGGCATGGCACACCCTTGCTGCGGAGCAATTCCTGGATAATGCCTACTGCCAAATGGGTCTTACCTACCCCGATCGGTCCGATCAAAAGCAATCCTGTCTTCTCGATTGGATATTCTTCTACAAAGCGTCCTGCCGCCAAGCGGGCGGCCGCCAGGGAACGATGTGCACCCCCAAAATGAATATCGAATTCGGCAAGGGTGCAGTGCTCGTAACGGGTGGGCAGACGAGCGGCCTTCAGCAATTTTTCAGTGCGGGCGTTGACTTGGCAATCACAGCGAGTTACCCGGCTGGCCCGGTCCGGGTATTGAAGTGTTTTCCAGCCAGTGCCATCACATATGGGGCATTCAGAAGGAAGGTGCGGAGTGAGTGAGGATGACATCAAGATTCTCTTCTAAAAATATCATCTATGGGCTTCCAAAGCTGGGCTTTTATTCCCTATAGGCATCTCTTTCTCCACAAATTTTTCACAGGCGCTGCACTATTTGACAGGCAAACAACCGCCTCCTTAGCATGGTTGTCTAATCGTAAGTCCGAAGGAGCCCATCCATGCCAGCCAACGTTGCCGATACCCAGACCCAATTGCGCGGTTTTGAGACCAATACTCCGTCCCCTGATTTCCGTCCAGAGCAACATCTGCCCAAGGGGTTCATCGATTTCTATTTACCGCTGCATAAGCAATTCACTGGACGGCAACAGGAGCTGGTGCGCAAGCGCAAACAGGTGCTCGATGCCTCGCTGGCCGGCAAGAAACCCGCTCACTTGCCGCCCTCGCCTGCCGTTCAAGGAGACTGGAAGATCACCTTGCCTGACTGGTGTCAGGACCAGCGTAATCAAATGACCGGCCCTGCTGACGATGGCGAACTGGTAGTCAAGATGCTCAATTCCGGCGCACCGGGCGTGATGGTCGATCTCGAAGACTCTATGGCCAACACCTGGGCGATCCTGGAGCGCGGCATCGCCAACAGCCTGAGCGCTTTGCGCGGACAACTCAGCTATTTCGACAAGAAGCGTGATCGGCAGGTCAATATTGCGCCCAGTAAAACCGTCATCTGGGTACGGGTACGCGGCTTGCATCTGAACCAGCGTGGAATCATTCCTGGCAATCCTACTGAGCTTTCTTCGGCCTCGCTCTATGATCTGTGCCGGCTTGTCTTCGACATCGATGCTGGCGAAATGAAGCATCCACTGAGCATCTACGTACCGAAATCAGAGTCAGCCGAGGAGGCCCTGTGGTGGAATGATGTCTTCAAAGCCGTTGCCAAAGGGAAAGGCTGGGCGCCGGACACCATCAAATGCATGGCGCTGGTCGAGTCCCATCCTCTGGCGTATCAGATGGAGGAGTTTCTCTACAATCTGCGCGACCACATCTTGGGACTGAACCTGGGACGCTGGGATTACATGGCCAGCCTGATCAACTTTAATTTGAACGATCCTGAGTGGGTATTGCCGAACCGTAATACTATTCCTCACGATGTAAAGTTTTTCCAGAACCTGCGCGAGTTAATGCCTGAGATTTGCCATAAGCGGGGCTGCCTCTCGATCGGTGGAATGACGGCTCTCTTTCCCAGCCGGGAAGATCCTGAGCTAAACGCGCGTGCGCTGGCGGTCCTGGAGCAGGACAAGAAAAATGAATCGGTCTGCGGCATGGATGGCGCATGGACCGGCCATCCTGACCAGAATGAGATTGCAGTCAACCAATTTCCGTATCCGAATCAGCTAGGATTTCGCAAACCGGGGCAAGAGCGATATCCGGATCTGCGTCCGATTCCCCACGGAGTGGGGCAGAAGTCTGTTACTGGAACTCGCGCCGCCATTCGCACGGTGATCCGATACCGGAATGGCGTACTAAACGGCAAAGGGGCCAGCCTACTTGATGGCTACATGGAAGACCTGGCCACTGACCGCATCTATCGCCTGATGATCGCACAACGCATGCAGCACAGCCAGAAGATCAACGTCGTAGATGATTCCGGTAAGCCGGTGATCCACACGCCTGAGCTGATCACTCGCCTCTTTGATGAAGAGTTGGAAAAGCTATTGGCCAACCCACCGAAAGATATCGTTGGACCCAATGCAGGTGAACCCGTGCGCAAAGCTCGCGAGATTGCCGAATCCATGATTCGTAATGGAGAGATCGACCCGGTGTGATGCGGCTTCAGATGGAAATGATTTTGCCATCCTCCGCAAGCTCACAGCCTGTGGTTGATGCTTCGGCCAGCATACTCGTGTGCATATGAGTCAGGATCACCCGCCTTGCTCCGATTTCGGGAAGGTGGGCGCTCAGGGTTGCGAAATCCAGATGCGGCTTAGGAGACTTTGCAGGTGAGTACGCTTCGGCGATGAAGAGATCGGCTCCTTTCGCAGCGCAGATCAAGTTGTCTACCCATTCCGTGTCACCGGAGTAACACAGGATTTTGCCATCGACCTTTATGCGCAACGCAAAAGGCGGTGCGCCGCAGGGATGTTTAACCAGATATGGCGTTACCGCAACCCCTTCCACTTCTTGCTTCAGTTCGGGTTCCAGTTCCCTGACGCTCCATTCAAACGGACGATCTGCGGTGCTTGAGCCGGGGAAGAAATTCTCCATGGTTGCCAAGAGCCGATCACGCAATCCTGGAGGTCCAGCGATGGTTAGCGGTGTTCTCCGGCCGCTCGCTGAGAGAGCGGGAATGAGAAACGGCAGGCCTGCAAAATGGTCGCCATGAAGATGAGAAATTAGAATCAAGCTGATGGTATTCGGGTCGACGCCAAACTTGCGGATCGCCACCAGTGATGTTGCCCCGCAATCGATCAGGAATCCCCCGGCTGGATGCTGAACGTAGAAACATGTGTTGAAACGGCCGCCGCTCCCTAAAGCGTCACCGCATCCGAGAAATTGGAGCTTCATTCATCCCCCGTAAACCCGTAAACTTCGTATTGACAAAGCTCTTGCATAGAAAGTAAGATCACTTTGTTATGAATTTTTCCAGCCAGAACATGTGTATCTGTTGTTGTCAAGCGACAGGCATGTCTCTGGCTAACCGTGCTGTAACCTAAAACGCAATTTTTCTAGTTTAGGAACAGGCCCATCGCCGGAGAAAGCGATGGGCCTTTTGCTTTTAGCACCGAAGTTGACAGGAAATCAAGTTATGAGCGTAGTAGCACAACCGAAAGAGACCAAGGCACAGAAGGCAGAGAGACTGAAGTCGGTCAAGAATCCCTGGGAATGCCTGGATGAAGTACGGAATTTTGCGCGGCATGGGTACACCTCAATTCCCGAGGAATGGATCAAGACCTACTTCCGCTGGTGGGGAGTTTATACACAGGGTGACGGCGCCGGGGTTCTTGGTGGATCGGGTGGCGAAGGTAAATCACTCCCTTACTTCATGGTGAGAATCCGCCTTTCCAACGGAATTCTCCGCTCCAGCCAGCTTCGCGCCATCGCTGACCTCACAGAAAAATACGGCCGAGGCATTGCCGATATCACGGTGCGCCAGAATATTCAGTTGCATTGGATCACCATCGAGACTTTGCCTGAGATCATTGATTCACTTGTGGCGCATGGGCTCACCACCATGGCCACTTGCGGAGACGTTACTCGCAACATTACCGGGTGCCCGCTGGCCGGCGTAGACGCTCATGAGATTTGCGATGCTTCCCCGCTGGTATTGCAAGCCACGGAATTCCTTGTCGGCAACCCTGACTATTACAACCTGCCGAGGAAGTACAAAATCAGCATCAGCGGATGCCGGGACTGGTGCGCGTACCCGGAAATCAACGATGTGGCTTTCACTCCGGTGGTGCGTGGAAGCGAAGTCGGATTCTCGCTGCGCGTAGGCGGTGGACTCTCCACCGATCCTCATTTAGCTGTTCGTCTGAATGCATTCATTCGCTGGGAACAGGTGCTGCCCGTGCTTAAGGCTGTGACTGAGCTGTTCCGCGAAGCCAGTTGCCTGCGTGAGAACCGTGAACGGGCCCGCTTGAAGTTTCTGTTCCTGCAATACGGTTGGACAGCCGAATCCTTTTTAGCTGAAGTAGAGAGAAAGCTGGGCTTCGCGCTCGATCCCGCAGAACCTGAAGAGGTACCAGCCGATATCTTTCGCGACCACGTTGGAATTCGTCCTCAACTGCAACCAGGGTTGTTCTACGTAGGAGCCTCGGTGCTGCGCGGAAGAATCACGCCTGAGCAGATGCGAGCCGCCGCCAACCTGGCTGAACGCTACGGCACCGGCGAGCTTCGCACCACGAACACTCAAAATCTTGTCATTATCAACGTGCCCAGGGGAAAAGCGCAGGCCCTGGCGCTCGAACTGGAACTTGCTGGTTTGCACGTAGCAGCCTCACCCTTCTGGCGCGGGGCAGTAGCCTGCACCGGCTCAGAGTTCTGCAAACTGGCGATTACCGAGACTAAGGCATTTACGCGCTGGCTGGTGGAAGAATTAGAAGAACGTTTGCCGGGCTTCGATCAGGAACTGCGGCTCAATGTCACCGGCTGCCCGAACAGCTGCGGACAGCATCGCCTGGCGGATATCGGGCTGGAAGGAAAAAAGATCAAAGTCAACGGCCAAATGGTGGACGCCTACTACTTCTGCCTCGGCGGCTCCGTGGGCCAATACGCGGGCTTTGCGCGGCCCATAGGTTATCGCTGCGCGGGTTATGACGTGCCGGATGCCATGGAACGCATTTTGCACAACTACCTCGACCTGCGCGAGCCGGGAGAGAACCTGCGCCAGTTTTTTGGGCGGCATTCGGATACTGAGCTGCGCTCTTTCCTGGCTGGGGAAGTGTTGCCGCCGGTACTGCGCGACCCTGCGCCGGGGCGGCCGCCGCACGAAATAGAAGCCGGGCTTTGAGCGTTTTGAGGTATGGCGGATGAAATTTGATGAAATCAAAACCGTTGCCGAAGCGTGGAAGCCACAAGAGGTTTTGCGCTGGGGCTTTGAGCGCTTCGGAAACTCTATCGCCTTGGCCTCGAGCTTTGGCGCAGAGGATGTCGTCTTGATCGACTTGGCTGCCAGCGTGCAGTCGAGCTTCCAGGTATTCACTCTGGATACGGAGTTCCTTTTTCAGGAAACCTACGACCTGATCCGCACGATCGAGAAGAAATACGGAATTCAAGTGGATCGCAGGCGATCTCAACTGACTGCCCAGGAGCAGGAAGAGCAGTTCGGCCCGCAACTTTGGAAGCATAGCCCCGACCGGTGCTGCAATCTTCGCAAGGTGGAGCCGTTAAAGGCAAAGCTAGGGGAGCTGCAAGCCTGGATTACCGGCATTCGCAGGGACCAGACAGCGTATCGCGCCAATGCCGGCAAGGTTGAGTTTGACATCAATTTTGGCCTGGTAAAATTGAATCCTCTGGCCGATTGGACGTCGGACCAGGTTTGGCAGTACATCCATGAAAACCAGGTGCCTTATAACCCGCTTCATGAACTTGGTTATCCCAGCATCGGTTGCACCCATTGCACCCGTCCAGTTGCCAAGGGCGATGACCCGCGTGCCGGACGCTGGGCTGGAGTGCAAAAGACAGAGTGCGGGTTGCACTTGAAGGAGCGTGCATGAGTCTTTATCCGATATTCCTGAAGCTCGAAGAGAAAAAAGTGTTGGTCGTTGGCGGTGGACAGATTGCCGAGGAAAAGCTGTTGGGCCTGCTGCGCTCGGCCACGGATGTTACGGTAGTTTCTCCGCAACTCAGGGAAAAGATACAAGGGTGGGCAAATCAGGGGATCTTGAAGCATGAGGCAAGTGAATACCGCCCGGGCATGGTACGTGGTTACTTCCTGGTGATTGCCGCCACGGATTCCAAGGCCGTGAATCAGACTGTGTATCAGGAAGCCAGGGAGGCCGGCATTCTTTCCAATGCCGTAGACGATCCTCAGAATTGCGATTTCTATGCTCCCGCCGTAGTGAGCCGGGGCGAGTTCCAAATCGCCATTTCAACCGGGGGCAACAGCCCGGCGCTGGCGCAGAAAATCCGGAAAGAGCTGGAGCAGCAATATGGGCCGGAATACGAATCGTGGACCAGTTGGCTGGGTCGGGTTCGTGCTGGATTGCTCACCGTGCTGCCGCCTGGTGAAAGGCGCAAAGAGATGTTGCACCTGCTGGCCCATACCAAACCTGCACCGGTTTACAATCAGGAATCACGGAGGCAAATATGAGCGACTCAGCCTTGGCCGCAAAAATAAGAGAAGTATTAAAGGAACACCAACGCGATGGCTTGAATATGATCGGCAACGTCGACAAATTAGTGGCCAGCCTGGTGGAAGCTGTACACCACTGGGAGAACGAACAGGCAAACGCGCAACGGAGAAGCGCATAACTTTATGACCGGGAAAGTTTCCATTGTCGGCGCCGGTCCTGGGGCGGCTGACCTGCTTACGCTACGAGCGGCATCTGTATTACGCGGCGCGGATGTGATACTGCACGACGATCTGGTGCCGCGGGAAATTCTTGAACTGGCATCGCCACAGGCGCAGCTCGTTGGTGTTGGCAAACGTTGCGGAAGCCATTCCATCACACAAGAGCAGATCAATGACCTGATGGTCTCGTTCGCAGGTGAGGGGAAATGGGTCGCGCGGCTGAAATCGGGTGATCCGTCAGTTTTCGGACGCCTGGGGGAAGAGCTGGATGCCTTGCGCGATGCGAATGTTCCATTCGAAATTGTTCCCGGCATCACTGCATCCGCGGCAGCGGCCTCGGCAGCGAGCCTGACGCTTACGGACCGCCGTACTGCGTCGACGCTGGTCCTGATGACTGCTCATCATACGCAGGGCAAATCGCTCTCACGCACCCTGCTGAATCCGCAACAGACCACCTATGCCATCTACATGCCCGGTCCTGACTACAGCACAACGGTTGAGGAGCTTGTGGAACTCGGCTTGTCTGGAACTACGCCTTGCGCCCTTATCTCCAACGCCTGCCGCAGGGAGCAGCAGGTACGTTTTCTAACACTCTTCGAGCTGCAATTTACCTCGCGAGTGGCCGCCCCGGCGGTGCTGATTGTGGGCGAAGTTGCGAGACCGGGCATTTTTGAACAAAATACTGAGCTTTTATCGAAGATCAATGAATCAACAAGCAATATGGCTTCGGTTCCTGCGTATCAGTGATGCGGATTGCCCCGTTTTGCGACCTTTTATCTCCCCTGTCATCTGAACGTAGCGCCACGAAAAAGGTGGACTTTGGAATAAAGAACGCGAATCGGGCACGAACTCAAATTTAAATTGGGTATTTTTTGGCCAATCCAGGTGATTTACCCGGGTCCCACGTGAGCCCGCCACTGAAAAGAAACCACAGGTCGGCTGTAACGTTTCCGCTGGCGCCGGCACTATCCAGTATGAGCGTCTTTTCGGCGAAACAGAAGCAGGCTCCGCAGCGGACATCTTCCGACACGGCCAGGCCCAAGGTCCTGGCTCATTCGGTAGGTCATCAAGAGCATCCAATTCTGAATTTGCAGCGCACGATTGGCAACCAGGCGGTGCTGCGGTTATTGCAGGCTGGCCCCCAACCAGATGCGGCCGGCTCCAGCAGCGAGGCGGGCGCGGCTGCCGGCCATCTTGGCTTCATCTACAATTTCGCCAGCATACCGGTTTTTCACACGCCAGTGCGGGGCATCCAGCGCAAACTCACAATCAACATGCCCGGAGACGCATACGAGCAGGAAGCAGACCGCGTGGCCGAGCAGGTGATGCGCATGCCCGAGCCCAGCGCGAATGTTCCCGGCGTTACTACGCCCCATACAGTTTTCGGCGGGGTCGCCGGTGTCCAGCGAGCCTGCGCCTGCAGTGGAACCTGCGACGACTGTAAGAAAAAACATCCAGAAGATGAACATGCCCGCGTGCAGATGAAGGCCGCTGGGCAAGCCGCGATGGGTGGAATCGAAGCGCCGCCCATTGTTCACGAAGTTTTGCGCTCGCCAGGCCAGCCTCTCGACGCGCAGGCTCGCGCGTTTATGGAGCCGCGGTTTGGGTATGACTTCAGCAAGGTGCGGGTGCATACGGATGAGAGAGCGGCGGAGTCGGCGATAGCGATGCAGGCGCGGGCGTATACGGCAGGGTGGGACATCGCGTTCGGCGCCGGACAGTTCGCGCCGGCGTCTGCCGAGGGGCGTCGCTTAGTAGCACATGAATTAGCACATGTCGTGCAGCATCAAAGTCAACCTCTTTTTGACAGCCCGGAGCGGGTTCGGCGTCAAGTCTACGGCCCGGCTATACTAACCGGTGCAGGCGCTGACCTCGATAGTTATTTTCTTCAGTTCGAGGCGCTGGAAAGCGCGGCAATTGCAGATGGTTACAGCCTTGATGATCGAATCACCGCATTCCGCAAGCTTTATTACGATTCATCGTCATCAGCGCAAACCTATGCCGGTGCGGTTGTGGGCGGTGGCGTTTGGAACATCCTTATTCCAGGCGCCGCTAACACTAAGCTCCCGCCGAGTTGGTCGCACCCAGCCTGGAAAGGGGCGATCAAGTACCTTCGGTCTAAACAGGTGCTATCCATCAATGGAAAAAGCACCGATATTGGGCACACTCTCGCTGGCGTAGACGCAGCTAAACATCCAGCGCCCGTCAATCTCGCTGCGGGAACAATAAAACTTCGGTCCAACGTTGAAGCGGCTACTTTTATCGGCGACCTCGGTAGCGTTGTCACCGAATATATTCATGACAGCACCGCGAGCCTTCGCGATACCGCAATGGTGAGGTCGCCGATCTTGGACACGTACTACAATCGTTATACAAGCTTGGCGGACAGCGCGGGAAACGCCGATGCTCAAGCGATGACGCTGGATAACTCGAAAACCTTAGCGGAGAATCTACGGCTATATTACGCGGCAACTTTAGGCGGTGTGAAAAAGAGATTCACTGCCTTTGCCTCCAAGATCGGCCTTGGGATATTAACCGGTACAACATTTTCCGGCGATACTCCCGCCTGGCGCAAAGCAATGCTACAGGAGGTATTCAATTCAGCGCTTGCGTATGCATCTGGCAAAGGCTGGAAGAGTGATGTCCTCAATGTGTTCGCAAATCCCAGACCAGGCATTTTCGCCGCAACCTTTTGGGAAATGTATTGGAATAATTCCGAATGGGTTGTTGACATTTTCGTGAACCACATAGTAAAGGAGGTCAGCAAGGAATGAGAAGCCTCCGGATAGCGATTGCTTTGCCTCTGGTGGCTCTGGTCGTTCTTACTTTTGCGACAGGATATCTCGTCCTGGAACTGCATTCCTTGGGGGCCGTGGGAGAGTCCAATGACTCGTCCTCTCAATCCGAAATCGCGATGCTCTCCGGGATATGTATCCCCAGTGGCGCGGCTGATCTGAGCGCGCGTTGATATGGTCATCACGAAACGAACCCTGTTTCTTCGGTCGCTGATAGGCGTGGAGTGAAGAGCCTGCCCTGAACGAGGAGAAAGGGCCCCGATAACGTGTCAGTCTAAGTCGCCGATCCTGGGTATTCGACCCAAGCGCAGCCATGCCATTTCTTGAACAGGCATAGTTTCCTATAAACTTCTTTCAGCCTCATTTTGCTCTATCGCGATTTGAACATGCTCATTGTGAAAAAAAGCCGGATCCAAGGAGAAGGACTGTACACCGACCGCGCCATTCGTGCGCGAAAAAAAATCGGCGAATACACAGGAGAACGAATCTCCGTGGCCGAAGCGAACAGGCGGAGCAAAGGGCAAAAACGCATCGCCATCATTGAGTTAAGCGACAAAGAAGCCATCGATGGCAGTGTGAACGGAGGTCCTTTTCAGTATCTGAATCATTCCTGCGATCCGAATGTTTTCACCCGCATTGCCTATGGCCGAGCTGAGTTCTACACTTTGCGTAACATAAGAGCCGGAGAAGAGTTGACCTGTGACTATGTCGAATCGCAACATGAAGGTACGCTGCCTTGCCGCTGTGGATCGGTGAAGTGCCGTAAGTTTATCTAGCTGGCAAATGACTTTTATTAGATCAAAATCGACGCACTATGGTCTCCGGTTTAATATCAAAACTGCGGATTGAATGCGGCCCGCAGGCTGCTGACTACAGGTTGGTAACTGAGAATGACTGCTTCAGGGCGTGGTTATCTGCGGTTTGCCCTTTTGCGCGGAAAGCCGGCGTGCATTTTCAGCCAGTTGTTTGGCCTCGGGCAAGAATTCCAGCGCTTTTTGGACCATGGGATCAGTTTGGGCATGAACCTTCATGCCTTCATCCTGACCAAACTCCGAGGTAAATAGTTCGGCCTGGATGTTGTCTTTGATCCAATCCTGTACTGGAAGCAGATCAGCGTCAGTCGCGTTAATCTTTTGTTCAGAAAGGAACGCCCGAAACTGCTGCATGACCTCATCGGTTACCTGGAAATCAGGAGCGACATGCCGGCTAAGCATGTAACGCTTGGAAAAGTTGAAAAAGGCATATTGCCGTAGCAGGTCATCCTGAAACTGATTCAGGTGCGTCTCCAGTTTCTTGTCAGGTGCGATTCCTCCGCCGCCGAAGACCGTACGTCCGCTATCGGTCAAGCGAATCTCTTTGCTCATGCGGGCCGGGTTTTGGCCTTGCCGCCGGTAGTAGTAATCGAAGAGCGAAACGCCATTGTAGTTTCGCTGAATCAACCGGCCACTGGGAGTATAGTAACGGCCGGTCGTCAGTGCCAAACCCGTCCTGTTCGAGAGAGGAAAAACGGACTGCACTAAACCTTTGCCAAAACTGGTTTCCCCCAGAATCAGTCCACGATCATGGTCTTGAATCGCTCCAGCCACGATCTCAGCCGCAGAAGCAGTCCCACGGTTGATCAGGACCACCAATGGAAAGTTTCTGCTGTCACCGTGCTGCGCATAGAAGACCTGTTTGGGCATGGCTCTGCCCCCTTGCGAGACGACCACCGAGCCTTTCTTGAGAAACTTGTCGGCAACGCCTACAGCCTGGTCAACCAAGCCTCCTGGGTTGCCACGCAGGTCGAGAATCATACCTTTGATTTCGCCCAATCGGCCCAAAGCTTCCGCGACCTCGTGCTCGGTAGTCTCATGAAACCCATTTACATGGATGTAACCGATGCCCGGAGCTACCTGGAAAGCGAGATCGACGCTGTTGCGAGGAATCTCATTGCGCACTACATGGAATTCCAAGGGATGTTCCGTGCCTTCACGGGCAATCGTAATCAGGACTTGGGTGCCCTTCGGACCTTTGAGCAGGTCCGATACCTGGGATCCAATCAGGTTTTCCACCGGCTTTCCATCAATTGCCAGAATTGCGTCGCCCGGACGAATTCCCGCCCGGTAGGCAGGAGAGCCGGAAAAAGGCGCTACCACAATGATCTTGCCCTCACGGGAGACAATCTCCATTCCCACGCCATCGTACCGGCCTTGTTTCTCTTCATTGAATGAAGAATAGGACCGTCCATCGAAGAACATCGAATGAGGATCCAAGGTGTGCAACATTGCCGGAATCGCGCCTTCATAGATCGCCTTATCGGGGCTTACCGGCTCTGCATAGTTCTCTTCAATCAAGCTGTAGATTTCCGTAAACCGCTTGATGTTTTCCCGAACATCGACGTCCTTGTCAACGGATTGTGTGGTGCGCTGAGCAAACATGACCCCCATGAAGCCGCAAAAGAGCAAAAAGACAATAATAATGGTGAAAGAACGGATTGAATTGCGCTTCATGGGCAGGACAACCTCCGCTTGCTCGGACAACCTGTTTGATGCGTACGCCAGATGCAAATTAGACGCACCGTCACTCAAATGGTAACAGTCTTGCTTAACAATTCTACAGCGGCGAGGACAAAAACTGTCCTGTAACAAAAGATACGGGCGTTTTCTCCGCCGATGGGATCGAATTACAATCAAATCCGTGCCAGCGCTCATCATGGAGGCCATTCGAGAAGCTAAATAGTGCACCGGGATTTCGTTGTGTCTGCCGAACCCCCCTGAGCGCTTATGAATACTCTCTCTCACGACGCAGCCCAATGAGTCTCTCCAAAAGCCCCCCAGTGCTTTTGAGGTCAGGATTACAGAACGCTAATATCCTCTATAGAAATGTGTAGAAATGTGTTAAGTTTTTACTTTATTAAGAAAAATAACGTCATATATTAATTTTATTTGGTGCAAACATCCGAATTCCTGTATCGCATTCGAGACAAGATGTGCAGTTTATAACCTGCCAGAACAGCTTGCTTTCTATCTACTATCAGAGCTAGTAAACGGCCCTTGTGCCCCCGCTCTGACAACTACACTAGCTGGGCAAAGGGATTCATTTCAGCTCCGGCGCCATGCTATAGGGCCGGGAAACGATATGTTGGAGCAGTGACTCCGCGATGTGAGACCATTCTTAATCCACGTAGATCGCCATAACGTCGATGTTTCTATGTGCGTGTGAGTGACGTCATCATTCGATTCCTTAAAACTTACCTATCAAGCTAAGCTGTCAATAGTGTGACCTACACGAAGATAGGAATGCTGGTAGTTATAGGTCAGGGTTCTCAGTTGCGGTTTTAGTCTATGGCTGATAGCATGAGCGCGAAGGAGCCATATGGATACTCAACAAATAATTGCAGCATTAAGGGATGAGAGAGACCGTCTTGAGCAAGCTATTGCTGCTCTTGAAGGTGGAGGAGGTCGTGGCCGTCGCGGCCGTAAGCCCGGTCCTGTGCCGGGTTCCGGCCGCAGGCGCGGAAGACGCCGTCGTCGTTTGAGCGCCGCGGCCAAACAGCGTATTTCAGAGATGATGAAAAAACGCTGGGCGGAAAGAAAGAAAGCAGCCAGAGGCTGAATGAGTCTAGGGACCCAGAAGGTTGTGAAAAGGGCCGTGTTGAGAACACGGCCTTTTTTTCGGCATGTAGTATCTTATGTAGTCTGTGAATTTCGTTATTTGGAAAGCCAATGGTCCGAAATCATTTCCTGGCGTTATTGTTGGGTCTGTGCGCACTTCCTGCGCTGAGTCAGGATAACTACGAGATCCAGGTCTACGGATCAGACACGGTTGAGCCGCACTCAACTATGGTTGAATTCCACACCAACTTCACCGCAGACGGCTCCAAATCGGTAATCAATAGCGTCCAGCCAACGAATCATGCCTTGCACGAAACCATTGAGATTACTCAGGGATTCAACGATTGGTTCGAAACGGGTTTTTATATCTTCACCAGCGGGCGGTCTGGAGCCGGCTGGGATTGGGTCGGAGACCATATCCGTCCACGGTTCCGGATACCCGAAAAATGGCACTGGCCTGTGGGTGTCAGCCTCTCCAACGAAATCGGATATCAGCGTCGCCGTTTTGCGGAAGATTCCTGGACCTGGGAAATACGCCCGATTGTCGACAAGAAACTCGGCCGCTGGTACTTGGCTTTTAATCCGACGATCGATAAATCATTGCATGGCTTAAATGTAGATAAAGGCTTTGGATTCTCTCCTAACTTCAAGTTCTCCTACGACTTCACCAAAGTCGTCAGTGGTGGGCTTGAGTATTACGGCGCAATAGGGCCGATTGGCAGCTTTGATCCCGTTACAGACCAGCAACAGCAGTTTTTCCCATCCATTGATCTCAACGTTTCGCCTGACTGGGAGCTGAATTTTGGTGTCGGCGTGGGCGTAACACGTTCTACCGACCATTTAATTATCAAAGGAATCATTGGCCGCCGATTTACCTGGGGCCATCATGCCAAGAAAAAAGCAGGTTATTAAAACGTTCTACAAATTTCTGCACTATAATTTTCAGCTTCCGAAATTTGAGCTCTTCGAGGTGCAGATGCTCCGGTTCCTTCTTTTGGTCCTTATGGCTTTCATGGTCGTGCAAATTGGTGATGGGCAGGATCGATCCTATGGCCGTTCGATGGTCATCACCGACCGCGGTATTGTTGGGACAAGCCACTATTTAGCATCGCAAGCCGGCGCGCAGATCTTAGCCAAGGGTGGAAACGCCATGGATGCCGCTATCGCCGCCAACGCTGTCCTGGGTGTTACAGAGCCCATGATGAATGGCATCGGAGGCGACCTCTTCCTGCTGTATTGGGATGCGAAGACCGGCAAGCTCTATGGCCTGAATGCCAGCGGATGGGCGCCGCGTTTGCTCTCGATTGATTTTCTGGGCAAACGAGGCATTACGGCCATGCCCCATGATGGCATCCACACCGTAACCGTCCCAGGAGTCGTAGATGGATGGACCAAAGCGCACGAGCGATTTGGAAGAGTACCGTTGAAAGACCTGCTGGCACAGGCCATCTATTACGCTGAACACGGATATGCTGTTCCGGAGATCATCCACGATTATTGGGCAGAAGAAGAAGCCAAGATGCAGAAGACGGAGGAGGCCCGCCGGGTCTTCCTTCCCGGAGGCAAAGTTCCGGAATTGGGTGCGCGTTTTACCAACCCTGATTTAGCCAAGGCCTTGCGGCTGATTGCCGAGCAGGGACGCGATGTTTTCTATAAGGGAGAAATCGCCCGCGCCATCGTCCAGACGTCATCAGCCCACGGTGGAACGATGCAACTCGATGACCTGGCCGATTTTTCCGCGGAATGGGTCGATCCTATCTCGATTGACTACCGCGGCTGGAAAGTTTATGAACTTCCCCCCAATGTGCAGGGTATGGCCGCGCTGGAAATGCTGAACATCATGAGCAACTTCGAGCCTGATTCTGATGGCCCTCAAGGAACCGTGGAGTTGCACAAGAAAATCGAGGCCATGAAGCTGGCCTATGCCGATCTCTATCGCTACAACGCCGACCAGCGATTCGCAAAGGTTCCCATCAAGGGCCTGCTGGCCAAGGAATACGGCGCGCAGCGAGCCTCTTTAATCAATCCCGAGAAGGCAAACTGCGATCCTGGCGCAGGCCATCCCGCAACCGGGGACACTACATATTTGGCTGTTGTCGATAAAGAGGGCAACATTGCCTCGCTTATTCAAAGCAACTATTCCGGTTTCGGTTCGGGAGTCGTTGTAAACGGGATGGGCTTTGCTCTGCAGAACCGGGGTGCGCTTTTTGTCCTTGATCCCTCGCATCCCAATGCATTGGCGCCGCGCAAGCGGCCCTTTCATACCATTATTCCGGCGTTCATGGAGCACGGTGACCTGCATATGGGATTTGGGATTATGGGCGGAGCCAATCAACCTCTGGCCCATGCGCAATTTGTCTCCAATGTTGTGGATTATGGAATGAACATCCAGGCGGCTCTGGAGGCGCCTCGGTTCACAGTGGCCGGGAATAAGGTGACCTGCGAGATCGTGATTGAGTCCCGGGTGAAGCCCAATGTCTTGCAAGCCCTTCGAGATAAAGGACACAACCTCAGAGTCCGTAAGGAATACACTGCGCTCATGGGACGCGGACAGGCTGTCATTCACAATTCCAAAACTGGAATGAATTTTGGAGCGTCCGACCCGCGCGCCGACGGGGCCGCTGTTCCTGAGCCTTTACCTTGAAATTAACAATCCTACCCAATGGGTGATTGATAATATAGTCTGATCGAAGTCTAAATCGAGCATTCGATGCGCTTTTCCATCGAGGTCTCGACCGGCCCCCATTCTACTTTTAATGTTCTTCAGGGCGCGAGCCGTTTACAATTTGAGTAAGGGAGCAGCCTGGCATGGCGCTTGAACAATCCCCATTGGGCACCATCTTGCTGGTGGAAGACAATTCTGCAGATGCCTTGCTTCTAACTCGGGCATTTGCCAAAGCGGGCGTACGCAACCCCATTAACCATCTGCCGGAAGGGGAGACGGCCCAGGCTTTTCTCGACGGAACAGGACCGTACGCCGATCGCCAACTCCATCCTTTACCCATTCTAATGATCCTTGATTTGAATCTGCCGGGAATATCGGGTCTGGAACTGCTGCGCTGGATCAGGGCGCAACGGAACCTTCGCCGGATTCCCGTCCTTGTGCTCACCTCCGAGAGAAACGACCGATTTATGGAAGCTGCCTACGCCGCCGGGGCCAACTCCTATCTTTTGAAGTCATTCGACAGCGAAGAAATCGATCGAGTCGTCAAGCTGATTACCGAATATTGGCTCACCCTGAATGAGTCGCCCCTTGTGCTGAACCGGGATCAAGGATCTTTCGCGTGACAATTCGAAGCGTTGGAAAGTTGAAGGTTGCGTAAGTAGGCCGGATCCCACGGCTAGCAGAGATAGTTTAAGCACGTACCGCGGGCTGCAACATGCGCTGCCTCTTTGCGAATGCCGGGGTTGGTTGATAGGATGAGGTATTGAAGCCCTTCGACCAAAAGACCGTTCAAGTATTGTTTACGATCCTCGTCTTTCTTCTCGGACTGCTCTTTATTTATTTCGCCTGGCGTGCCCTGATTGCTTTTCTCTTTGCCATGTTTTTTGCTTACCTGTTGGAGGCTCCTGTCTCACGGCTGCAAGTGTGGCTCCGGGGATCGCGTAATGCAGCGATTGCCATGGTTTACCTGATCTTCTTCTCCCTGTTGGTCCTGGTATTCGTGCTTGCCGCCCCTCCGGTAGTGCAGGAGGCGCAGAAGCTCATACAACAAGCGCCTAAATTGGCTGAAAATATCGATTCCGGCCAGCTTGCCAGCCAAGTAGGACTCAAGCACGGGTGGAGTGAGGAAACCATAGCCCGGATCAATGGCTTCGTGAAGAACCACCGCGGAGAAATTATTAGCGCCGCCCAGACTTTGGTATTACGGGCAGCCAGAACGTTACAAAATATGTGGTGGCTCTTCCTGGCCCCGATACTCGCCGTTTTTTTCCTCAAGGATGGCCACCGCTTCGGCGAGGTCATGGTCAATTCGGTCAAGAACCCGCATAGCCGTCAGCTATTGGCTACCACCTTAGATGAGATGAATTCCATGCTGGCCCATTTTATTCGCGCGCAGCTTCTGATGTCGGCATTGGCTATTGTGGTCGTGACCGCAGTGATTGGGGCCATGGGTGTTCCCTATGCTCTCGCACTGGGACCGGCCGCCGGCGCCCTGGAGTTCATACCGGTTGTGGGTCCTTTCGTGGGCGCAGTGCTGATCTTGGGCGTTGCTTTTGTTTCCGGTTACACCCACCTGCTTTGGGTACTGCTGTTTCTATTGCTTTGGCGGGGAATCCAGGACTACGTTACCTCTCCCCGCGTTCTTGGAAGAACCCTGGAATTGCATCCTCTGGCTGTCCTGTTCGGCGTGCTGGCCGGTGGAGAAGTGGCAGGTGTCCTGGGAGTCTTCTTGTCGATTCCGGTACTGGCTACCGTGAGAATTCTGTGGCACGCCTGGCAGCATTATCGCAATCCGTAAGAGAATGTTGAGCTTTTCACGAAGATCGTTTCCGGCGAAGAACTTGGGAATCGGTTCTTTGGTTCGTCGACTAAGAAGGATCATGTCCATCTCCTTGTTTACTCTAGATTCGAAACATCAATATTTGAGAAGGCTGTTCAAACAAGCTATCGGGCCGGCTTCTACCCTATCGAGAGCAAAGCTATGAGGGGATGGTTAAACACCATTGAATCAAGACACAGCAACGCTCGAGAAAACTCAATACCAGTACCAAATTGAAAGCTTTGCGGTATGTCAGGTTCCTGGATACTTTTCTGGTACTCTCGCCCAACGAAAGCTATTCAATTGCAATCAATTTATCTATAATCAAAAGCCATGACTGATATGAGCGGTATCCTCAATGCAATGAAACAGGAACGGGATCGTATTAACGCAGCCATCCAAGCTTTGGAAGGCCGAGGTCGCGGGCGCAGCCTGAGCAGACCGGGAAGGCCCAAAGGCAGAGGCCGTCGCCGCCTCTCTCCCGCCGCCAGACGCCGGATTTCAGAGGCCGCAAAAGCCCGGTGGGCCAGAGCAAAAAAAGCTGGCAGGAATTCCCTTTGACCTTTAAGCAAAGGTGGAGTTTAGTTTTTAGTTGCCAGCGCCGCCATTACCGGCAACGTTGCTGAGCGGAATTCCGTTCCCTAGATTAACTTTTGCGTGCAGATCAATTGGCCCAAAGCCGCGACGCAGAAGCCGGACACGTTTTATGTTGATGTCGCCGGTTCCCGTTACGGAACCGGCCTCGATTGCTTTTATCTTAGAATCCTCAATTCTTAAGATAAGCCCGCTTAACTTAATCTCTATTTTTACATTCAAGGCTATTTTTTTTGAAAGGCTGCCGAATTGGATTGCAATATAAGGTTCCAGTTCCGACTCGATCGTGTGTTCCTGAAGTGGAATGTGAGCGCTATCCCCTGTTGACCTATTTTCCTGTTCCAGCCGTACCATCACCTTGCCTTCGTGCCAGGCAGAGACTATCAGTCCCATAACATCGATGTTCAGCAACTCACCTGCCTTGCGACGCACCTCTCCCTCAACCACCTTCCATTGCAGACCACCCAACCCTTTTGCAACGTGCTCTTTCATAGCGCTGAATTCTCCTGAATCGGAGCCGGCGGCCAGCACTAGTTCGCAGAATTCCCGGTCTGGAAGCCCGAGGAGAGTGTTTACGGTAAAAGGAAGATCAGACATTTGCCGTTTCCTTGTTGTCTTGTGGTAGTGAACCGGAACTTGTGAATGTGATCTTCGACACGGCCGCAGTCCGGACACAGCGAATGTGGAGTCCTTCACCGGTTTCTATTACGGCCGGCGTAATTTTGTGGCGACTCGGCCCGGCTTCGACCGATACAGCGGACCTGATCATATTTCGTATCTTATGCATGCCGAGCGCCGCTATCCCAAGCACCAGAATCAAGGCCAAGACGACCAGGCCCTTCATCCACAGCGGCAAAGCAGCGTCAATTTGAATCGTTGAGACCAGCTTTTCCTGGCCCACAAAAACCTCTACCGAAGCGGAATATCTTCCCCGTGCGCGATATGTGTGAGTTGCGGCAGGAGCATCTTTGCAATCTTTTGGCGCGCCGTCACCCCATGAAAAGCAGTATCGCGCCGGCTTCCCAGGAGGAGGTTCGGGAAACAGTTGCGCGCTGAAATTGACTGGCTTCCCGGTTTCGATGTGCGAATCTGCCTGAAGTGAAACGCTGGAATCAACTTGAGGGGCGCCCGGTTGATCAGTTTGAACTGATGTGGTTCCGGCAGTTGGCTCCGAATTTGGTTCCTGGGCTTTACTGGGAGTCTTGGCTGATTCGGCCTGACCTGCCGAACTCACATTGGCCGAAAGACTCATCACGAATGCCAGGATGAGCATTAGCGAAAGTTGTCCTGTCATACTCCGGTGGTTGATGTGTCTGGCCATGGTCCTTGTCTGTGCCGGCAACGATGCAGGGGGATCTGGCCATGCCTGGAAGTACTGGGCAAAACCCAGGCACAATCACATGTTTTCGGCTCTCTTAATTATAGTGACCAATTCTAATAATGCGTTACAGAAAATTTGGCATTTCCTAATGTGAACCTTTCGACAGGCCGCCACTGTGTTGAACGAGGGACAATCAAGCCGCCTCTGAACGACCAGTGTTTACAATGCTGTTCATCGTACCCAGGCAAATTTGGAATTTCACACAAAAGGACATGGCCAAAGGCCATACGCCCACCGTCACTTGTGGACATATGTTTCGAGGTACCAAACTATTGGCTTATCTGATACCTGAGTATGTTGAACTCTGCCAGAATAGAGCGCAAGTACATTCGCTACGGCTGCGACCAGAGGCTTTGTGTCCGCTACCGCGTCGAGGGACACGACTTTGCTGTATACGGTCGCTGTAAGGTGGTAGGAAAAGGCGGTCTTGGATCACTCCTGCCGGCGGCAGAGTTGGAGATAGGCCAGGTGGTATCGGTTGAGATTGCAATCGCAAATCCTGCCCCGCCAAGCACGCTCAAAGCGCAGGTGAAAAACCGTCATGGATCGAATTACGGCTTTCAGTTCCTGGAATCGGATAGCCGAACTGCGATCGTGCTCAGTCCGTTGTTTCGTCCTGAAGCCGTTCAGGTCTTTCAAACGCCTTCGCATTAGTTCTTCTAATTAGTGGTCGACCTGCGCAAAGTAACCGGCTCTTTGATCGGTTCCACAAGGGGCTGTGGGGTTGACGGCAGCAGCAACCGGTAAAGCCGCGTCACCAATGCATTGAGCAATGGGAAATAGAGGGCAAAGAACAACGTCATAGCCAGGCTAAAATTCCTCTCGCCGAAGAACCGATCGAGAATGTTATGAGGATAGGCATAACTGCTACGCAGAGCATATCCCCCGAACTCGAGCAGGCCCATCGGGAAGAGCCCATAAACATATTGTTGCCACCAAGTCAGCTTGCGCAGCAGGATCGAGATCGGAACCATGTAAAGGACATACACGGTTATCACCTGCCACCAGTAAACAAAGCGGGCAATCTCCATCCATTGACCAACTTGATTCATCAGGGCGCCAACGGCAAAGTAGGCGACTCCATAGGTAACCCAATGAGCGGCAGGAATCCGAAACTCTTTGCGCAAGCGATCAAAAACAGGCATTGAAATCATGAGGCGCGAGCAGAAGCAAATTATATAGCAAAAAAATCGAAAGACCCTGCACCCTATTCCCCATCGGGAATGCCAGGGAGCTGTACTCCTACGAACGAAAACACTGGTCCGGCGTACAGGACGGTGTCCGCTGCTTACGGAATGCGACAACTCCTATCGCGGTGTGCCATCTTAAACGGCAGCAGAGTTTGCCTGGCCTGAATTTTTTGCTCCCCAAATACACGTATGAGGTTTGTTCATGGCAGTACCTCTGTTCCATCACGAATTGCCCGCAGCGAAACGCAAAGGCGCGTTTGCCTGGAGCTTGTTCCTGCATGGGGCTGGCATCGTCTTAGTGGTTGGCGCCGTACGCTTGATGCCTACTCCAAGGGTGGAGTATCGGGAGTCTAAAGTCACGCCGCTCTTTGCACCCCAGATGGAGGCACATCAGGTTCAACCGCCTCCAGTAAAGAAAATCACATTGCCTCCCCCTAAGGTGTTGGCTAAGCTGAGTCCTCCCAAGATCACCATTCCTCCTCCACCCGAACCGCCTCCGGTTGACGTCAAACCAAAACCGATTGAGGCAACGAAACTTCCTGAGACGATCGTGACCAGGGTGGAACCCAAGAAGGCCGTGGTGGTCGGCGCTTTCTCACCGGCAAACGAGGTTGTGCCCTCAGTCCACCCGAAGAAGGAAGTTGTGACTGAGGCTTTTGCGCCTGGAAGCTCTGCGCAGCCAACCCTACAGATGCCGGCGCGCGCGGTTCAAACGGGCGGTTTCGGTGATCCTAACGGGGTCAAAGGCACATCCGAAAAGAAAGGCACACTTACCATCGCAAGCTTAGGGGCTTTTGATTTGCCTGCGGGGCCGGGTCACGGCAACGGAACGGGTGGGGCTCACGGCGTACCCGGAACGATTGCCAGCGCAGGTTTCGGCGGCACGGCAGCCGGAGTCGGACAAGAGGAACGCCGCCACGGCGGAACCGTTTCGTCAGCAGGCTTCAGTACCTCAACAGCTCCAGCGCCCACGGTCAAGACTCGCGCGGAAGACAAACCGAGCGTTACACCCGTTGAGGTCTACTTCAAACCGGTTCCGGCCTATACGCAAGAAGCACGGCAGCTCCACCTGGAAGGTGAAGTCCTGGTACGAGTTACTTTTGGCGCCGCAGGCGATTTGCGCGTAGAGCAAGTCGTTCGGGGGCTCGGACACGGGCTGGATGAATCCGCTCTCCATGCTGCCCAGCAGATCCGCTTCCGGCCCGCAAAACGCAACGGAGAGCCTTATGATTCCACGGCTCTCGTCCATATTGTTTTCGAATTGGCAAATTGATTTTTGGATTTTCCCGGAGGTAATGATGCGTTCGCTCTACAAATTTGTGGTTTTCCTACTGATCATGGGGTTAGGCACGGCTGCCTGGGCGCGCTCGGGTAACTCGGGAGCCCCAGCTCCTTCCAGCTCTAACATTGAAGCTATTACGGAGCGCATCTTTCTCCAGGAAGCCAAATTAGTGGAGAACATGCACAGCTACACCCCCATGGTCGAGACCTACATTCAAAGGCTCAAGCCCGACAATCAACTTGGGACCTTGCCCGATAAGGACAGATATTTTCTCGGCCGCCTGGTGCTTGGCAAAAAAGGAATTCAAGACCAGATTTTTAAAGACAATAACAAGCTCCCCTTCTTTAGCCGGGTCCTCGATCGTCTCGACAGCTTCTACAGGCTCAACTACGCCAATGTGGGTTTCATGCAGACGGTCTTTCTGAATCATGTGTTCGACAAAGATCATTACGATCTGAAATACCTGCGCCAGCAGTTTTTGGGAGAGGTGCGCACTCTGGTCTTCGATGTCACGCCTCGTCCGCATGGCGATGAGACCCGGTTCAAAGGACGCATCTGGGTCGACGACCAGGACTACAACATTGTGCGCATCAATGGAACCTATGGACCGAACACGGAGACCAAATACTTCTTCCACTTCGATAGCTGGCGCACCAACATGCAGCCCGGAGTTTGGCTACCTGCCTATGTTTATACCGAAGAATCCGATGCGCAGCGCGATGCTCCCCGCAAATTAGCCATGAAAGGGCAGACGCGCCTTTGGGGATATGACCTGAAACATTCGGGCCGGCAATCGGAATTTACGGCGCTGCAAGTCGAATCCACGGATGTAGCCGACCATAGCGACCGGGGCGCCAACGAAATTTCTCCGGTTCAGAGCCAACATTTGTGGGAGCGCGAAGCGGAAGATAACCTGCTCGATCGTATGGAGCGCGCGGGCATTCTGGCGCCGGATGGCGAGGTTTCCAAGGTGCTGCAAACCGTCGTCAACAACCTGGAGATCACCAACAACCTCAACATTGAGCCGGAAGTGCGCTGCCGTGTTCTTCTGACGACGCCGCTGGAGGCCTTCATCGTGGGTCACACGATTGTGGTTAGCCGCGGCCTTCTTGATGTGCTGCCTGACGAATCTTCGCTGGCTATGGTACTGGCGCCCGAACTGGCCCATATCGCACTCGGCCACCGGGTCAACACAAAGTATTCATTCAGCGACCGGATGTTGTTTCCCGATGAGCGGGTTTTCCGGCAGATTGATCTGGTACAAGAGAAGAAAGACGAGCAGGCCGCGGACCAACGAGGGCTCGAACTGCTGCAGAATTCACCGTACAAAGAAAAACTGGCCAGCGGGGGCCTCTTCCTTCGCGCCCTGGGCGACCATTCACGTGAACTGACCTGGCTCGTCAGCCCCCACTTTGGGAATCGCCTGGCGGCTAACAACTCCATCCGCGTTGCTGTCGTTCAGCAATCGCCAAAATTGGAACCGATGAATATCGCCCAAATACCGGCCCTGCCGCTGGGCAGCCGCGTCAAGCTTGATCCTTGGGACGATCACGTAGAAATGCTGAAAGGAAAGCAGCCGGCGTTACTTTCAGTCCGCGACAAGATGTCGTTTGAGGTTACGCCCATATATCCGAACCTGGTGACCTTCAATTCAGCAACGGCGAAGAGTGAAATCGCCTCCAAGCCGCAGGAAGCCAAGCCGGCACAATAGACGGGTTGCCAAAGGCAAGTCCCTCCCGAAGCGAAGGGAGGACGTTTAAAAATAGCCCAAAATAGCCCAGCATGGTTCGGCGCGTTCTTTGCGCCGAATCCAATGCTGGGTTTGCATTTCCAAAACAACCAAGTCCCTTTAGGGACGGCTGAATCTTTTATGTCTATTACGACCTCATGGTGTCAATGACAAGCATCGCGTGCCGCCCCGACTGTAACATGACCCGCTAATCGGCTCCCAGGAAGGGAGGTCTTTCTCGATCTTCTTAAGCGTTTCTTGATCGCGTTCGAGTTCCTCCTTAAGTCCACCCAAAAGTTCGGGCGTTGGAGGGACCGTGGAGCCGGGCGGCTCGGGCCGGCGAAAAGCAGCCAACCATGTCAAAGTAGCCATGATATAAGCTCCCGGCGGAATATATCGGAACCAGCCTTCAAACTGAGATCCGAAATAAGAGCGCGCAAGGTGTGCTACGACGCCGAGCAATCCGAAGACACCAAAGCCCTTTAATATGGCCGCGCTGTGCGGTCTTTGTAGGGTTCCTGAGAAAGGCTTCAGGCGAAACAGCTCCAGCAGGTAGGCGAAAGCGCCGACGCCCAGAACGCCAATATCAAAAGAGTAAGCGCCGGCTCCCAATCTGCCCCAAAAATTAGGACGAAACGGGCGGTAGATCGCCCATAAGAGGGAACCAATCACCAGAGCCAGCAGAACCAGGGTGGGTACCAACCGCCACCAGTTCTTTCCCTTTGTTTGTGGCGACAGAACATCACTAAAGACCTCGCCAATGCCCAGCAGTGAGAGGGCGCCATAGATGATCTCGGTAATCCAATAAAGCGCGTAGAAAAATTGGGGTTGGTGAGCAAACGGAAGACGCACGGCGATTATGAGAACGGAGTAAACCGTGTAGGAAAAAAACAACGGAAATTTGAGGTAAAGCTTGCGACGGATCATTACTCCGGCCAGCCAGATCTGCAAGGTCGGAGCGACCAGTCCCGCTACTAGGTCCACATAAAACATTGGGTGGCCAGCTTATCCCAGCCACCCATAAACCGCAAAACGCTTAGTTGCAGGTACAGGTCGGTGGACAATAAGGTGGGCTGGGCAATGATCCCATGCCTCCTGCGACTGCCCCGTGAGTCAATACCACCAGCAACTGAAGGGTTAGAACCAGACGAATTACGTTGTTTTTCATGATCTTTTCTCCTTGAACATTGAAATGTGCCAGCCAACTTGCGTGGACGGCAGATGTTCGCGAGAAAAGATAGGCGCATCTTGTGTGAATCGATCAGAGATATCCAGAAACTGGGAATTTCGGAAACGTCTAAATCAAGGATTGCAGTAGCGCAAATCGCTCAGCGCCATAGAAGCTGGCCAGCGCCAAGGCCGTCTCTCGGACGGCTTGGTAGCCGGTTAGCAGATCGAGGCGTCCAGTCCTGCGCAGGCCGGCAATGTTGGGAGCAGGGAACAGGCGGCATTTATCTACCACCCGCAAAAGACTCCAGAAGCTGATTTTTACCAGGACCATCGAGGAAGCCATGCGGAAGGCCCTGGCAGCCTGTTTGACCTCCAGAATCGCCTGAATCAGATCCGGTCCTGCCTCGTCCTGCAAGCTATGTTTACGCATGTCGGACCACTCGGTATTGGCCCATTGTTCGATGATCAGGGCGTTGTGTTGCCGGCGCAGGATGTATGCCTGGGCCCGCCCCAGCCTGCGTCCCTGCTCTTCTTGGTAGAGTTCCTTGGTTTGCCAGAATTGAGCGACCTCCTCCTCTTCTTTGGCCGAGAACAGCGCATTAGCATCCTGGTTGGTCAAGGGATAGACAAAGTCAAATACTTCTTCCAAGGTGCGTTCTTTGAAGCGGCTAGCGCGGTCTAACCCCAGAGCAATAAGACGGTAGGCGACGGCCCCAATGGACATCAATAAAAGCGCATTGTCCATCATCGCAAAGTTCTCCTGGCTTTCGGCAAGCTGTATACATGCTAAAACCAGCGGGCACACAAAAATTTTATTTTGTTCTGTTTTCGGAACAAGTTTGCCATATATGATATGGCTTGCTATAACAAGACTTAATATAACAGGACAGTTTTGGGTCTTAAACCGGCCATAAGCGAGATGACGCGGCGTCTTCCTATGGATTTGATAGCGGAGTGGTAGCAGTGATTATTTTTTTGAATTAAGGGATTGAGACTCAGAAGCGGACAGCCCAAGGACACTCGTCCGGAAAGGCCGGCGGACAATGAGCGTAATAGAACAGTGGACTATTCACTCATCGCCGCCGGTTTTCCTTGCGAGATCATAAGGGCCGGAGGGTAGCAAGTTACGTGACCTGGGCTACACGTGCTCCGGATGCCCCATGAGCGGTTCCAGCAAGCAAGGCAGCCGAATACCTCGCTGCTGAAAACCACGTTCCCGCAAGAGCATCATCTGCGGCTGGCCCGGAGGTTGGCAGCTACCGTACGCCCGTTACGGACTTGCCTGCAGTCCGAGCCTGAGCCACAGGTCTCCCGGTGAAAACTCACAGGAGAAACTAAAATACAATGATATCATAACGTATTATAAAACGATAACTATACGTATAATAAAAATTATGGTACAAATAAGGCGCTCCGACGTCCGGGAGAGGCGCCGGGGCGCTTGAGCTGTCTTGATGTCTTTGGGCCACTGGGCAATCAACAGTGGCCTTTTTCATCCGATTTCATTCACTCATGGAAGAAATCAAAAAAACGCTGGGAAGCCGAATTCGTGATTTGAGAAAACAACGCGGCTTTTCGCAAAGAGGATTTGCCCGCAGATGCGGTTTGCATCCCAGCTACATGGGGGAAATTGAACGCGGCGAAACCAACGTCACGCTGGCGAGCCTGCTTCTGATCACCCGGCGGCTACGCACCACGATTGCCCAACTCTTTGAGGGAATTAGCTGAGACTGTTTTTGTGCGTCGAAACGTCTGATTGCTGAAGCTGGCGACTAAGTGTATCTTGCTGTTGCTGGCTGTTTGCATCAGACGTGATCATTGCGATGAGAATCAAGTCACTTTCACTGATCGTCATCGTGCTTGGAGTCATGGGCGCGTTTTACCGCACACTTCATGCACAGGAGAACAAGGCTCCACAACCCTCCGCTCATTCCGTTTGGGATGGCGTCTACAGCGAAGATCAAGCCAAGCGTGGAGAATCGTTGTACCACGACAAGTGTGCCTTGTGCCACGGGGACAAGCTAACCGGGGGCGAATCGGCTCCACCTCTGACCGGCGCGCAGTTCCTTTCGAACTGGAATGGCCTTACACTTGATGTGCTGTTCGAGAGAATCCGTGTGAGCATGCCATCGGACAATCCCGCACGAGTAGGAAGGCAGCCCAAAGCCGATATTCTGGCCTACATGCTCAGCATGAACAGCTTTCCCTCGGGCAAAGCAGAACTTCCACCCAAAGCCGAATTGCTCAAAGACATCTTGCTCGAAGCAACAAGGAAGGCCGAAGAGAAGGACAAATGATAGTTCGGCTCCGAAAACATATACCATGAAAATTCGGGTGTCATCGCCGAATTTTCATGGTAGCTGCAAAACTGATTACTCGAAGCCAAATGGCCCGATCTAAGGCCGGCTACCCGCCAGGGTGGGCCGGACGCGATCACGGTAGGCGATGGCCTGTTCCAGCACGTGGCGGAACTCAGAGACTTCGACGTCGCGCTCACTGCAGGCCATCATAAGCGTGCCGTCATCTTTAAAATCTCCGCACCACTCGATCACCTGGTCATCGGTCCAGGAGGGCGAGTACTGGCGGATCTTTTCGTCCGGCATCCGATCCAGGTAGGCGCGCAAGTTATAGCTGGTCTCGTCGGGTGATTCGTCTACAAAGGGCTCTTGTTCGAAATTCCAGAGCGGCTTTTCGGTTGCACTGAAAACTGGTTGCTGCATAACGGTACCTATCGTATCAAGACTCCGGCCAGGGCGCTAGGCCGGGGCGCGACTTCAGAGTTCATCAGCGACAGCAGAATGTTGTGTACAATGGCGCGCATGTTCAAACAAATCTTCATACTCGCCGCTGGTTTCGCGATCGCCATGGCCTTGCTTTCCCCGGCTCAGGAAGCGCCGCCACCGGCCGCGCATTTTCACCACGTGCATTTGAACACCACCGACCCAGCAGCAGCTATCGCCTTCTATACGGCGAAATTCGACTGCGAGAAAGCCCGGTTCGCCGGACGCATGGATGCTGTGTTCACGCAGAAATCATGGTTGTTGTTCAACAAAGTAGAGAAGGCCCCTATACCGGAGGTCACCTCCGCCATCTGGCACATCGGCTGGGGGGCCGAAAACATGAAGGAGACCTATCAAAAGCAGCTTGACAGCGGCACAAAGTTTGAAACGCCCCTTACCGATATCAGCGACATTGGCGGCGGGAACGCTCAGGGCGTTTTCTTTTTTGCCTACGTCGATGGGCCAGACCATCAGTTGATCGAGTTGAATACTGCTAATCACCATCATTTCGGGCACATACACCTGCTGAGTAAAGACCCGGTGGGAGCCGGGGAATGGTATATGAAGGAATTTGGCATGGTCCGACGCGGCTCTGGTCCTATCTCCCGCGAACCACGCATGTATCACGGGTTTCAGATCGGCCCTTCCATGAGCCTGATGATGGACAATGTCAACTTCATCATCTTTCCCATGGAGTATGCGAAAAAGCAATGGCCGGAACTTTGGAAGGATCGAACTGATTTTGAGTCCAGCAAGGGCCATGTAGCCGACCATATCGGTTTCAGCGTCGATAACCTCGACCAGACTCTGGCTCGCCTGAAGAAAGATGGAGTCAAAGTGACGGACGAACCCCGCTCCATCCCTGGCAGCAAGGTCAAGTACGCATTCATCGAAGGTCCCGACCACATCCGGATTGAGGTGGTGGAAGATCCGAAGTAATACCTAAAGCTTTTTTAGAGTTGGCGTAAACCCAGTTAAAAGCTTTTTCGTGGACAATTTTGTCCCCGCTTTCCGGGTCGGCAGAGAAAGCAACTGAGAAAAAATAGAGACTTATTGAATCTCGACTTAGGATTGCTTGCGAGGAATCCTAACACCTAAACGGCTAAAAAAGTTATCGAACTGACCAGACATCACCATGTTAGCGAACACTCGATAGGGGTCGTTAATGTCGCCCTCTTTTCGCAAGGTCTCAGAAATGAAAAGAATTACGATGGTGCGCGTCTTGGAAGCGGCTATCCAGCATATGCGCAATCTTCCCTTTTTTACTCGGAAGATGTTAGAAAGATCGCCTGCAAGCGCGTAGCGTTTATCAAGTGGATTCACCTGGATAACATGCTTGATTGTGTCTCGCACCATTTTAAAAGTTGTGCAATGACTATTTGTCGGATCGCCGCGTTC
Source organism: Candidatus Angelobacter sp. (assembly GCA_035939495.1). GTDB lineage: Bacteria > Acidobacteriota > Terriglobia > Terriglobales > Acidobacteriaceae > Angelobacter. The sequence continues at coordinate 61,199 of DASZFU010000146.1, forward strand.
TTCTGCTTCTCTGGATCTGCGGTATAGGTCTTGATAGACGGCCTCCGCAGAGGCCGTCATCTCAAGCGCGTAAGGCTTGGAAGAGGATGCTGCCTTAGAGGTAGCCTGGTTCATCCTCTCGGATTTGCCTTGGTGTTTTCGGCTGGTCACATTATTTCTTTTTGTCTAATTCAGCCTCAATATCGTCAAATGAACGAGTCTTGCCAGCGCGAAGGTCGTTAAGACCGGCGATTAAGCTCGACCGCTCCACATCATCGGTCATAAGTTCTAGTGTATTAAATACAGCCATAAGTTGGCTCTGCATAATCATGAATTTCTCATAGCTCAGCAGGACTGCTACCGGGGTGTCATTGTCCTGAATAACCAAAGTTTCGTTCTTGGTTTCCTTCAACTTGGTGGCATTCAACTCGCGCAGTTTGCTCACGCCGACATGTCTAACGCTTGGGTCAATTATCGGAATTGCGCCGTTTGCCATCTGAGGTCTCCTTTTCTTGAATCGGGTTCTGCTTTTATTTAGACGTTGGCGGTGACAATACGTTGCCTTTAAAGTGGCAGCATTTTCTCAAAATTTTTGCCTTGTGTAACCAGATAATACACGGCATTTAGGATATTTATCAAGCATTATTTTGACAATATTTAGTTTATATATCGACATTATAATGTCAATATGTCTGCTACGCCAAGGAAAAGAACGCCCTCGCTGATAAACAAGGCAAATCGGATACGGCGATGTTTGGACCACAAGCGGCTTGGCTTGCTTTTATAATTTTTCACTATGAACCGGCGTGCATTCCTTGCGGGATTGGCGGCGTGTGCTGTGGCCCAACAGTCTACGCGGCCGGTTGCGCCGGTTGATAGCAGCGCTCCGGAAGCACCGGTTGAATTCATCTGTCCGATGCATCCGGATGTACGCTCCGGGCAGCCGGGCCGCTGCCCGCGGTGCGGTATGGATCTGGTGGCGAATCTTCCCGACCGGGTTGAATACCCTCTCAGCCTCAAGCTGACGCCACCCAGCCTTCACCCAGGCAAGCAGGTGCAGATGTCTTTTGCCGTGACCGACCCCAAAACCGGGAAGCCGGTCACCGATTTCCAGGTGATCCATGAGAAGTTCTTTCATCTGTTTATCGTGAGCCAGGACCTGCAATACTTCATTCACGACCATCCCGAGAGAGGGGCCGATGGCGTATTCCGATTCAATACGGTTTTGCCTAAGGCGGGTATGTATCGCGTGCTCAGCGATTTTTATCCCCAAGGAGGCACGCCTCAACTGATTGTCAAGACCATCGTGGTTCCCGGCGCCACCATCGCACCGGGCGCTGGGCTAACACCGGAACTGTCACCCAAGCATTCCGGCAACATGCAGGTTTCGCTGACTATGCAGCCTGAGCAGCCGATCGCCGGAGCGAAGACCTTGTTGTTTTTTCACCTGGATCCGGCCGATGGCGTGGAGCCGTATCTTGGAGCATGGTCGCATATGCTGGCTGCCAGCGATGATCTGATCGATATCACGCACGATCATCCGTTCATTGCCGACGGGGGCCCGGTCATGCAGTTCAACATGATCTTTCCCAGGCCGCGTGTCTATCGGCTTTGGGTGCAGTTCCAACGCAGAGGAATGGTAAACACTGCGATCTTCGACGTTCCTGTTTCAGAATTGAAGTGAATGTCCTAAACCCCAACTGGCTGTTTCGCCCGGTCTCCCACGGCGACCTTGGTGAACCACGCGTGCCGGTCTGCCAGTGAGCCATTTACGATTCCGAAGAATTCGCGCTGCAAAGCGAGGGTGATGGGGCCGGTGATTCCATTGTTCACATTGATCTTGTCGATGGAACGAATGGGCGTGATTTCCGAAGCGGTTCCGCAGAAGAAAACCTCATCAGCAAGATAGAGCATCTCGCGGGGAATCATCTGCTCCACCAGTGTCACGCCAATGTCCTCGGCGAGCCTAATGACCGCATCGCGAGTGATGCCGGGAAGCACGGAATTGCCCAACGGAGGCGTAAGCAGCTTGCCGTGGCGCACAATAAAGATATTCGCCCCTGAAGCCTCGCTGACATAGCCATTTACATCAAGTGCAATGCCCTCCACATAGCCGTTGAGGATGGCTTCCATCTTGATCAACTGGGAGTTCATGTAGTTTGCGCCGGCCTTGGACATTGCCGGCATGGTATTGGGTGCGATGCGGGCCCAAGAGGAGACACAGACGTCCACACCTTCGGTCACGTCGCCGCTCCCCAGGTATTTGCCCCAGGGATAGTTGACCATGTAGACCTCAGTGGGGCTATTGAAGGGATTGACCCCGGCTTCTCCGTAGCCGCGCATGACGAGGGGCCGCAAATAGCACGGCCAGACCTGATTGGCGGCTATTAGCTCGGCGGCCGCATCGCTGAGCTGTTCGAGGTTGTAATCGACATCGATCCGATAGATCTTGGCAGAATCCAAAAGGCGCTGCATGTGCTCGCGCAGCCGGAAGATTGCCGGTCCCTCGGGGAGAGCGTAACAGCGGATTCCTTCAAAGACCGAGGAACCATAATTCACTACATGGGACATTATGTGAATCTGGGCTTCGTTCCAGGGAATCAGTGTCCCGTTATGCCAGATTTTCTCAGTCGCTTGAATCGCCATGCGAAAGGCTCCTTCTCTCCGGTTGAACTTCGCACCTGGGTAGTCGCAAAGACCAGCCCTAGCCCACCGGCTAAGGCAAAACGTCTAAGCAATTGGATGAAAAAATACGCGGCAACCGCTAAATTATATCTGAAGCCTAACCCTTTGGGGCGACCCGGAGGTAAGCGGGTTTTGGGGCAGTTTGGGAGGTTTAAAGCGCTCCTGCTGAATACCAAAGGCTCACTGCCGCACACCAGAGGCGGTAGCCGGCTTTTCGGATGTGGCTGGGGCATTCTCGGTAGTGGCAACCTGGCTTGCGACTTTCAGATAGGTTTTGGGGTTAGCCAAGATCGTTGGCATTGCGGCAAAAGGCTTGGAATAGTCATTGGCTGCATTCCAGAATAAAAAGCCGATGCCGCCGTGCTGTTTCGACGTTCCCACCTGTTTGAGAATATATTCCGGAGAGTAAGTCTTAGTGCGCCATCTGAAGGCCTGGAGCCAGGGGCGCACTACCACGCCCGATCCGGTCGTGATCTTTTCAAAGCGGTCCATTGAAGTGCTGATAAAGTGCTCAGGAGCATCGCCGGGGGCAGCGTAGCCATCCATGCCGAAGAAATGAGATGGATAGATCATGGGCGAGAGCACATCGCAATGTTTAGCCATTTTGACGATGTCCTGTCCGGTATGGTTCAGATCGACAGAGCGTTGCCACGCCATGATGCCGAACACATCGAGCGAGATCAGCACACCCATGGGGTGCAGTTCGTTGAAGGCGCGTTCCAGAAAGCCCGCGATTACGTCGTCGCGGTGGAGTTTCGGATTGGATTGGAAAACAAACTGTGCGTCCTTCTGATTGCCTTCGGCGGGAAAGCGGACGTAGTCAAATTGAATCTCGTCGGCTCCCGATCCAGCCACTTTTTTGGCTAACTCCAGGTCGTAGTCCTGGACTTCTTTGCGAGAAGGGTCGGTCCAAACCAGTTTACCGTTTTCCTTCCACGCCTGATGCAAACTGCGCGACTGTACGGCCAGCGTGCTATGGTTCTTGGCGATATTTTCATCGCGGAAAAGCGCAATGCGGGCGATGGCATGCATGTCCTGAGAGTGCAGGAAGCGGACAAACTTCGGAAGATTGCTGATGGAGTAATTCTTCTTCTTGGGCGCCAGGGAATGTTCGAAAGGCACATTGATGGCGCCGTCGCTGTCTTTAATGTCGAACACTACGGCATTTCCGCCCGCCTTATGCCAGCGGCGGATCAATTCGATCCCGCGCACGCTTCCGGCAGTCGCTCCAGTCAAATAGATAGCGCGTATTTCTTCATCCTTAGGAAATGGGCGCGTTTTCTCGGACACCGGCTGCGGTTCGATTCCAGTGACCAGGACTTCTTCGTTCTTCTTGAAAGAGGACTTGCCATTGTTGGCCTGGCGAATGGCCGCTTCAAATTCCGGAACGGTCATGAACGTGGATTCCGCAAGGTACTTGCGGGCAATGGCGAGGGCGGTGACATTCGTCTTTGGCGTGTATGCAATCGTTCCCGGAGGCAGCTCACGCTTTGCTGGGGCAGCCGCAGCCTGAGGCGCAGTTGCGGTGGTTGGAGCTGAAGAAGGCGTCTGGGAGGCCGCTGGTGAAGTGCGGATGAACAACAATGACGCAGAAATTAACAGCAGGAGCACAGCAACTACCAAAGAAACAATACGAAACTTCTTCGAACGCATTTCTTAAGACTCTTTTCCCGAGCGGCTGAGGCATCTTATCACGACAGCAGCTACTCTCATCATTGGAAGTCGAAAAAGCGGCCCGGGGTTTTACTCTTTGGTACTAAACCGGCATCTAACCCAGTGATGGAACGAACAGGTAGTAACTGAAGTGTTAACACAACTCAGCCGCTTGCTCCACCATCCGTTAAGGAATCCCTGAGTCATTGGGATAAGTAATTTTTATGAGGACCGGGCTTAATACTGCACTAGATCCGAGTAGACGTAGCTCTGACGCCCAGGATTTCGAGACAGCGCTACGCCGGAAGATCGTTGGCCAGGACCAAGCGGTCGAAAAGGTAGTCGAGATCTACCAGATGTTTCTGGCTGGGTTGAATCCGCCCGGCCGTCCTATGGGCAACCTTCTTTTTCTGGGGCCAACCGGTTCAGGGAAGACCCGGGTTGTGGAGTCCATGGCAGAAGCCCTGTTCGGAGACGCACGGGCCATCATCAAGATCGACTGCGCCGAGTTTCAGCACAGCCACGAAATTGCCAAGCTCATAGGCTCGCCGCCAGGATACCTGGGACATCGCGAGACTCATCCTCTCCTGACACAGGAGGCGCTCAACCAGTGGCACACGGACAAGCTCAAGCTGACATTGTTGCTGTTTGACGAGATTGAGAAAGCCAGCGATGCTCTGTGGCAGCTACTGCTCGGCATTCTTGATAAAGCCACGTTGACCTTGGGCGACAACCGCCGCGTGGACCTGTCGGCCTGCCTGATCGTATTGACTTCTAACCTGGGCGCAGGGGAGATGCACGACTTAATGGACGGTGGGCTGGGCTTTGCAAAATCACGTAAACCTGATCAAGTCGATACCCGGTTGGACGACAAGATTACGCGAACCGCGCAAGAAGCGGCCCGGCGCAAGTTCTCTCCAGAGTTCATGAACCGTATCGACAAGATCGTGGTTTTCAAGACACTCAGGCCAGAGCATCTGGAGCAAATTCTCGAAATCGAGTTGGGCATGGTGCAACAACGCATCCTGCAGGCGACCGGCAATAACCAGTTTGTATTTAGCTGCACTCAAAAGGTAAAGAGGTTCTTGCTGGACGAGGGCACCGATCCCAAGTACGGAGCGCGCCATTTGAAGCGCGCCATTGAGAAGAACATCGTCTTCCCTTTGGCCAACCTGGTAGCGACCAGCCAGATCCGGCTGGGGGACTTCATACGCATCGACATGAAGGAGAGCGGGCTGACGTTTACCAAGGAAGCTGAAGGGGCGTTAGTGCCTGTGCTTCTGGAAAAATACGGAGATCTCACTGGGACTACTCAGGTTGCGGCAAGGGCGGGTCGAGGGGCAGGGAAGGGACGAGACTTTGGGGGAATTGCACCGCTGCTGGACCACAAATAGCTCCATTAGCCTTTCTTGAGTTCAATCAGCACCTGGCGGGCTACTTCTTTGAGCGTCTCAAACACCCCTTGGCCTTGGAAAGCTACTGCTTCGAACGTTGATTCATTTTTCTTGATCAATTCGCGTTTGAGGTCGTCTACAGGCATAGCGGAGGGAAGGTCGCGCTTATTGAATTGCAGGACATAAGGAATCTTGGAGAAGTCGTATCCATGTTCTCTCAGGTTTTCCTGAAGATTTTCCAGAGCCTCGATATTGGCATCCATACGCTCTTCCTGGGAGTCGGCCACGAAGACCACCCCATCAACGCCGCGTAAGATGAGCTTGCGGCTGGCATCGTAGAAAACCTGGCCGGGAACGGTATAGAGATGGAAACGAGTACGGAAGCCTCGCACGGTGCCCAAATCCAGAGGAAGGAAGTCGAAGAACAGAGTACGGTCGGTCTCCGTGGCCAGGGAGATCATCTTGCTCTTCTGTTTGTCGGCCGTTTTGTTAAAGATATATTGCAAGTTCGTAGTCTTACCGCCTAAACCAGCGCCGTAATATACGATCTTGCAATTGATCTCTCGGGCCGCAAAGTTGATGAAACTCAAAGAACTCTTCCTCACCTTCGGTTCCCGCAGGGCGGAGTCATCCTGTTGAATGGGAAATTCCAAATAAATCGGTGTTGCTGGCTGAATGTTTTATATTACAACAGGCTTGGACGAAAAGAATTCTAATAGTCCTATCCGGGAATTTCCCGTCCTTCAAAAATTACGAAAGTACTATTTCGCCTGGCCTGCAATGGGCAAAGGGAAGTAACCATCTTTGGCCCTTACCTGCAGGTTCGGGCGATGCACGTTTACCACAATCGTCCGGTAATTACTGGAGGGAGTGGACCTGGTGTTATAGCCCAGGGTGTATTGGTTGCGGGCGACCTCGGTAATCTTAGCGTAGGCTTGTTCAATGGCTTGCCGGTCAAATTCGGCCGTCATGTCCCCACCGGTATCGACCACGTATTTGGGCAGGATGTTGCCGAATCCAAATCCCGGTATGCGGATGCGGTTCAGCTTGTCATAAATCGGGTACGAAGCAGCGTCTACCCCCAGCGCGTAAACACTGATGTTGTTGGAAAGCAGAACCTTGCGCACCTCGTCATAGGAGGCCGCACTGCCGGTTTCGTGGCCATCGCTGATCACGAAGATGATACGCCGCCGTACCTTGTCACGCCGGCTGAGGGCCTGAGCGGCGCGCAAGATCGCGTCGTTAAGCACATGCGATTCTTTGGGTGGCACATAAACCTGGGGAGCGCCGCTGTCTACGGGATGTCCGTTCACGGTTTGTCCCGATCCCATGGGGCCGCCCACGACCGGAGGGCCGCCTTCCCGGCCCGTATGCTTCAGCCGCTGGAGAACTGCCGTAGGAATGCTTCCCGCGCCCAGGAATTGTGAAATCTCCTGCACCGTATTGCCGTAGCGGAACAGCGATACCTCGTCGAACTCGCTGAACGCGCCAACCAAGGCGGGGAGGCTATCGTTGATTTTCTTCATGGTGGTGGCGGAAACGTTCGTGTCCACAACTACCGCTACTGACAGGGGAAACGCATCACTGTTGAAGTAGCTAAGCTTTTGGGGGACGCCATCTTCAAAGACAGAGAAATCACGAGAGGAGAGGCCGGGGAAGAGACGACCTGTCTCGTCGCGCACGGTTACGGGAATCTGCACAAAACTGACATTCACGCTGAACTTAATAAGATCTTCGCGGGTCCCAGGCAATCCCTCAGGAGGCTGCTGCACGCCATCCACCGGAGTTGGGCTCGTGGGAGCGGAAGGCAGATTCTCTTCCGGAGCGTGAACGTTTTTGGGGGCAGGCGGTGCTCCTGCTGGAAAAGTACCCTCCGGCAAAGGTTTAGGGGTGGGGGCATCCGGAATGTCCGGTTGCTGTGCCCATCCGGTCAAGCCAACCACGAGGACGAAAAGCGCCAATTTTCTAGAACCCGAGCCGAAACCAGACATCCGTCCCTCCCATCTAAATATAAGACGACGCTCAAGCCCCCAAAGATGCGAATACAATAGATATATTAAAGACTAGCAGAAAAAGAAAGGCAGTCCAAAACCCCCATGCGCAGTCCATCCATCTGCACAGTCGTTCTTGCCCTTTTATTGTCCACAACCGTCAGCCTGGGGCAGAGTACCCGCCCCAACTCAGACCAGCAGGACCAAAACCCAACGTTTCGCAAGAATGTGAACGTGGTGAACGTGTTTTTTAGCGCCAAGGACCATCATGGCGCCCTGGTCCCGAATCTGACCAAGGACAAGTTCGAAGTACTGGAAAACGGCAAGCCCGAGCCAATTAAATATTTTTCGGCGGAATCGAACCAACCGCTTACGCTAGGCCTGATGATCGATAGCAGCGGGTCCATGCAGCGCATGTTGCCGACGGAGAAGGTCGTTGCCGCTGACTTTCTGCGCCAGGTGGTTACGGAGAAAGATCTGGCCTTCGTGATCAGCTTTGATATCAGCGTTGACCTGCTTCAGGACCTGACCTCTGATATTCGCCTGCTGCGGGCTGGTCTTGACCGGGCAAGGATCAACGTTGGTGGCGGTAGCGGCGGTATTCCTGGCTTGGGCCAGGGACCAGTACCTATTTCGCATCCCAAGGGAACGTTGCTGTTTGATGCTGTCTATGTGGCCTCCAATGAGGTAATGAGCAAGCAGGTAGGACGCAAAGCCCTGATCTTTCTGACCGACGGAGAAGACGAAGGCAGCCGTCTTAAGCTCAAAGACTCGATCGAAGCTGCACAAAAATCTGACACAATTTGCTATGTTCTGCTGCTGAGCGATCCGCAATTCCGTTCGAATCCAGGTGATATGAGGGAGTTGGCGGAACAGACCGGAGGCAGGTTGATTTCTGTAAATCACCCGGACAAGATGGGCGAAGCTTTCAACCAGATTTCCAACGAGCTTCGCAGCCAGTATTACATCGGCTACACGCCCTCGAACGAGAAAAAAGACGGCAGCTATCGCAAGATTGAAGTGAAATCAAAGGATGGACTTAAGATCCAGGCGCGCAAGGGCTATTATGCGCCGACATCGTAATGCGGTGCGAACAAGCCATCGCCTAATGTCGCTTATTTGCAAGAGCTGTTTCTGCTCCACTGTTCCTGTGTCATCCTGAAACGGAGCGCGGCAAAAAATCTCACTAACTCACGAAGTTGATAAGCGTAGTGAAGGATCCCGATTGCGTTTCAGTCTGACTTGCGGATACGAGGTATTCTACCCAGGGTTATATTTAGTTAGCTGGGTTTTGAAAGGATGCCGATTACTGCGTGGGTTAGCTGAATACACTCAGCCACTTGGGTCGAATACCCCGGATCAGCGATTTAGACTGACAGATTATCGGGGTCCTTCACCCCGCGCCCATCTTTATTTACGAGGCTCAGTTTTTCGCCGCGCTCCGTTCAGGATGACAGCGTGATAGGGGGTCTTACTATTGCATTGCCGCGAAATAACCCCTCTTGGCCCGCACCCGGAGTTTCTTGTTTTTCGCCAGCACCTGGATGGGCCGATACTGTCCATTGGCGAGGAAAGTATCAGGCTTGTAGGCGATGAAGTATTGGCTGCGTAACTCGCCCTGAATCTCGCTGAAGGCGTCAGCTAGGTCCTGGAGTTTGAATGGATAAAATGCCTGGCCGCCGGTGGCTTCTGCCAGCATCTTCAGGTGTTTGTCGCCCCCATTTTTATTGCCGCTCTCGCTGAGATTGGTGCTGATGGTGTAGATGATCACTCCCGCCTTTTGGGCCATTTCAATGGCTTCCTGGCGCAAGGCACGGCTTTGATTGTCGTCGCCATCAGATACCAGGATGATCGCGCGGCGAACCGGACCATCGGCCTGGTCTTTCATGAGCTTGTCCCGGCATGCGTAATAGACGGCGTCGAACATGGCTGTTCCGCCGCCTGGGCGAATATTGTTCACACCCTTGGTTAGTTTGCCGATGTCGTTGGTGAAATCCTGCTGCAGATCGGGGACCTCGTCAAAGGCCAGCACAAATGCTTTGTCGGATTTTGGACGAATGATTTGATTGAGGAACTCAATCGCTGCCTGCTGCTCGAAGTGAAACCTGTCACGGATGGAATTGCTGGCGTCGATGAGCAATCCTACACGCAAGGGCAGATTGGTTTGTGCCTCGAAATTTATGATCTTCAGCGGAGGCTTGGAATTGTCAAGGACATCAAATTGCTCCTGCCGAAGGTCCTTCACAAATTTTCCGTGCTTGTCAGTCACGGTGAAGAAGAGATTGACTTCGTCAACGTGGGTCCTAAAAGTCGCCTGGTCGTCAGGAGCGCCGTTTCCACCGGCGAGGTTGGTAGCCGGAGGAGTCGGAGCCGGTTGCTGAGCGCTGGCGAGGCCGGCCAGCAACACCAGAATCAAGAACATTGCAGGAATTCTCATTTTCCACATTATAGTCTTTCCCTGATTACTTTTTCTCGATTTGAGCGAGGATGTTTTTAAGTTCCAGTGGCAAAGGACACTCAAATTTTAGGGGAATGCCCTTAAGAGGATGCTGGAATTCGAGCGCTGATGCGTGAAGGAAATTTCTCGCCAGGGAAACCGATTGCGGCTCGTCGATGGAACTTTTCCTTGCTCGTGGAATTTCCCGCGGTGCTCCATAGAGCGTATCCCCAACTACCGGATGGCCAATGGAGGAAAGATGAACGCGGATCTGGTGCGTGCGCCCGGTTTCAATCCTGACTTCCAACAAGGAAAACTTTCCATAAGGACCATCGATCGGATGCAGGATTTTCCAGTGTGTTAGCGCATTCCGTCCGCCGCTGCGTCGAGTCGTCATGCGAGCGCGGCGAGCTAGATCGCGGCTGATTGGCGTGTTCATTGAGCCGTGATCTGCGCTCATGCCTCCGTGAACCAAGGCAATATAAGTCTTACTGATTTCCCGTTTCAGAAATTGCCCGGCCAATTTGCGGTGGGCCTTGTCATTCTTGGCGGCGATCAACAATCCGCTGGTTTCCTTGTCGAGACGATGAACGATGCCCGGTCTCAATTCACCGCCCAATTGCGATAGCTGGTTAAGACGGTACAGAAGGGCATTCACCAGCGTACCCCGGCTTCCGGCATCATCTTTGCCCGAACCAGCATGTACGCTCATGCCGGCCGGCTTGTTAATGACCGCGAGGTCTTGATCTTCATAAATGATGTTGAGAGGAATGTCCTCAGGAAACGCCTTGAGCGGAGGCAGCTCCACCGCTCCAGTGACAGTAACCTCTTCTCCTCCATGAAGACGAAACGACGGCTTGGGCGAGTGCCCGCGAATCAAGATTTTCTTTTGCTCGATCAGTTGTTGTACGCGGACGCGGCTGATGTCAGGCAGATGCGCCGCCAGCCATTGATCGAGACGTTGGCCCGAGTCTTCGGCGGGAACGAGAAAAGTCTCTTGATTGGGTAATTTGGTAATTTGGTAATTTGGTAATTGTTAAAGCAAATTTCGGCTTGATCAATTACCCAATTACCAACTTACCCAATTACCAAATCAAAACAAAGCCGACCCACTGGGCCGTGAGTTCGGGCCGTTCTGAACCCATCCGAAGATGGTGGGAACCCGCCGCGGCTCTTTAGGCATTTCCGTACTGGCGGAACCTCGCGCACCGAGCCGTATATACGAGTCAGGCCCCCTGTTCATTGAATGTTGGTTCATGAACGGTAACCGTACTTCACCTGCTTTGCAGGCCGGTCTTTCACGACGATGCTAAAGAAAACGCCCACAGATAGCAAGTAGGCGAAAAGAAAAAATTTGTAATTTAAAATTTATAAATTGTAATTTTTTACCGGCAAAAACCGGCGTTGATTTGTACAGATCGACGTCGATGAATTAACTTACCACTGATTTTCACTGAGACCATTGATCAGATCAAAAATTGATTCGATCCGCGTTCAGCAGCGTTATCCGCAAGTTTTAAGGCTTGCGCACATAACTGAACCATTGGTCCTCGCTCAGTAGGGTTCCTGTGGCTCCGTGGAAAACCCCCATTTTCCGGCTTACCGGGTCGACTACCACTGCAATTTGCCACAGAGAAGAAAAATAAAGTTGCTGAGTGCGCAGGTCGGTTGGTGACAGAAATATGCCCATTGCCGGATGAGTGTGATACCAGCCGACGATATTGCTGCCGTTTCCCAGGTGCTCCCAAATGGCGTGCCATGAATGTTGGTGAAATTTGAAGTGGGCAGCATCGCTCGAAGTATTCGCCGCCACGGCTGACTCGATCACCAGGTAAGGCTGCTGGCCACTCAGGTACGCATGACCGCAGAGGATTCCTGCCTGCTCGCGCAAAATATCCTGTTCCGCATGTTGGTGAATGTTGGCCATGCAGCTTTGTTCAAAAAAAACGAGCAATGGGCCATCCGCGCAACTTGCTGCAAAGCCGTGGTGGGAGGTTATTTCCACAGTTGATAGAAATTCCGGCAAAGGATTACAAATGGGCCGATAGACATGCTGGCTCTCCTGCCAAAATATTTCTACAGCCTGATCATGGACCTCAGGCGGTTTCATACCATCCTTGGATCGTCCGTGAGGAGAATAGCGACTCACCTAGCGGAAACAAATGCCGGTTGCGGCTAGCCCAGATTGCTGCTTCCTGATTGGCGGCACTTTTCCAATTCATGTGATCGGGATCAAACACAACAATGGAGTAGAGCCGAGCCACAAGATTCTCCAGTGTTTCGGAGATGTTCCATGATCCAAGACAGACGACGTTGTTTTGCGGCCAGACGTGAGGATGAAAAATAGGACTCAGGAAGGTCACTAAAGGCGGCATGGCCGGATATTCAGCACCCAACTCGATTTTCAGGTACTGCTTTTTGCAGAAATCCAACTCGCTGCCCTTGACCGACGCAATGCTGCGTCCTCTGCATACGATGAGATAAGTTTCCGGCGGACTTCCACGCATGGATTCAATCGTCAGTTTGTCGCTGTGGGCTGAAACCAAGTTGTTTAGCCGGGTGAAGCCGGAGTGTAGACGACGCTCGCGGACCGTGTTCATTGAATGCCGCCCTCGACAAGGGGAAATATCTGCAACTCAGTTCCCGTAGCCACGTCTGAGGTGGAAAGCGAATCGTCTTCGTCCAGACGCGCGTTTCTCTGGACGTGGCGTATCGCAAAAATTTCAGACGGATCGAGCTGCCATCTCTTGCGGCACTGGTCGAGGAGGGCGCCTACCGTCAAAGAGTCAGGAAGGGTGACCTCGGCGCAACGGCTGCGATCGTAGGTTGTGACGGTGATCGTGATAACGCTCATCGAATGCTCCTGTTGCTGTGCGTGCCTGCGAGTTCGACGAAGCATGGTCCTGATTCGGTCTTGACGCGCAGGATGCTGCGGGGAGGAACGCCCAATTTACCTAGAAGAACATTTGCCAGGCGATCAAACCGGCCAATCTCGTGTGTCAATTGTGGCGACCGCTGTACCTGACAATGAGGACACTGCGAGTGCGCGGCGGAATTTAAAGATAAGCGCTCTGAGGCCGTTTGTTCGCCGCAAGTGCAGCACAGCCAGCCTTCCACAACGTCAAAGTCCAATTGCAAAGCGGTAGCCCCGGGAATTCTGCTCAACAGTTCCAAGGAGGTGATTTCATCAGGAGAGGCATCGATGAAGACCGAAGGCGAATAGTGATCGTGTGCCAGGCAGTCTGCTTTCATCGACGTGGTGAAACTGGATAAGGAATATGGTGAAAGCGAAACCATTACCATCTCCCCGGAGCTGAGCTGCGACCTGCCGTGAATCCAGGCCAGCGCCTCGTTCACCTGTAATGCGGCCGTAAGAGACGTAATAATCGCGGTGGTGGGAATCGTCGCCGCTGGGCTTTTTCGCGGCATCGACATGCAGGAGCGCCGTTCGTGAATCTGTTGCCACATGTGGCGTGTCATTCCGCATTCGAAACATGGGCCGGGCCCAGGCACGTACATCGAAACCTCGCCCACGGAGGCATTGATGCCGGCGTTGATCCAGGGGCGTCCTGCTCTTTGGCAAGCGCGGTTGAGCAGCCAGCGGGCATAGATGCTGTCGAGACAGCCTAAGACGATGTCATAAGCGCGGATTTCGCCCAGCCCAAGATCGCATTCAAGGTCCCCATCGATAGCTTCGACAAATATCTCAGGGTTGAGCCGTTGCAATGCGCGCGCCGCTGTGGATGCCTTGGGCAATCCCAGGTCGTCTTCTCGAAAAAGGACACTGCGGGACAGGTTCGAGACTTCCACGCGGTCGAAGTCAACGATCAGGATGTGTCCCGAGCCAAGCAGCGCCAGATTTTTCAATACTTCGTTCCCCAAAGCGCCTGCGCCTGCAACCAGGATTTTCGCGTTCGACACTTTTTCCTGGTCCCAGGAAGGAATCAGCCGCTGCCGCGAATAACGGTCTTCCAGGGCTGCGAACCCGAGGGCTTCGAGATTAAGAGCTTCGATAGAGGCCGTTGCTGATGCCATGGCTACGGTCGTATTCCCTTCGTTTTTGTGAGTCGCCAAGCACCGCGTAAGCTTCGTTGAGCAGGCGGGCAATCTCTTCCGCTATGTGCCGGCGGGATTCGGGGCTTTTGTCGGGGTGATGCTTTTCCATCAGCGCCCGATACGCCGCCTTAATGACCTCCGGAGAGGCAGCAGAGGAAACCTGCAACACGTCGTAATAAAAAGGGACAGGCGGAATGTCGGCCCAGTGGAGAGATTGTGCTGTAAACCTTGGGACGGCGGAATTCAAATTCCGCCACTTGATTTGTTCCATGAAGGTGCTTACGCGGAGAGTTTAGAGCTTCGAAAAGCCGTAACCAGGCGCCGAGACCAGAGCAATGTCAGTATTCAAGAAAAATCGCGAGAGCGCAAGGTCTTTGTCTTCCAAGAGTAGAGAGATGTCCCGGGAGTTAACCAACTAATCCTGGACATAGTTCGACGTGTAAGTCCAAGGAAGGCTTAGAGATAGATGGCGGGTCCCTGGGGGGAACCTCTTTTTCTCATTCGCTAAGTGGGTGAATAGTCTGTTGATTGAGAAGGTTCCTGGCGTGCTCTAAATCTTCTTTTGAGGTTGATACAGGGAACCTAGCGCACCGCCATGACTTTGCTCTGCCGGTTGACCAAATACCGGCGTGCACGTTTAACAGCAGCTTCCGCACTGAGACCATATTTCTGTCGCAGGGCCTCCGGCTTGCCGTGCTCAATGAACTGGTCAGGCCAGCCAATGCGGACTAGCGGAACACTTAAATTGAGGGCATTCAATTCTTCCAGAAGAGCGCTCCCAAAGCCTCCGCTCAAAACATGATCTTCAAAGGAGATCAACAGCTCAGCGCGTTTGGCCCAGAACTGAAGAGACTGCTTATCAATCGGCTTGGCAAAGCGCGCGTTGATCACCGCTACCGAGAAGCCCTCGGCTTCTAGTTGGCGGGCAGTCTCCAGCGCCACCGGCAACATCGCTCCTAACGAGAAGATGGCGATCTGCTCTCCGGTCTGGATCAGCTCCGATTGGCCAATTGTCAATTGGCGAAGCTTGGCTTTCGGAACAACACCCATGCCTGCGCCTCGCGGATAGCGGATTGCAATTGGTCCCTCGTAGAGCATCGCCGTGTAGAGCATGTTAGCGAACTCTTCTTCATCCTTGGGGTCCATGTGGACGAGGTTGGGAATGCCGCGGAGATAGCTAATGTCGAAAAGGCCGTGATGCGTGGGGCCATCATCTCCGGAGAGCCCGCCGCGATCCATGCAAAAGACAACCGGAAGATTTTGCAAACATACATCATGCACAATCGGATCAAAGGCGCGTTGCAAAAATGTCGAATAAATGGCGCAAAAGGGCTTGTATCCTTTGGTAGCCATGCCGGCGGCGAAGAGCACGGCATGTTCCTCGGCGATGCCGACATCGAAATAGCGCTTGGGATGATGAGGGCGAAACAGATCGAGACCGGTTCCATTGGGCATGGCTGCCGTGATGGCGATGACCTTGTCGTTCATGTCGGCCAGCTTGACCATGGTTTCGCCAAAGATTTCGGAATACGTTTTTTGCGCGGCAGGTTGGGTCTCTCCAGTGGCCGGATCATAAGGCCCGAGTCCATGAAACTTCTTTTGCTTCGACAACGCGGGCTCAAAGCCTTTCCCCTTCTGGGTTAACACGTGCAGAAGCACCGGCTTCTGCTGGTGCTGGAGGAACTTGAAAGTCGCAATCAAATTCCTCAGATCGTGGCCATCGAGCGGACCATAGTAAGTCAGGCCGAACTCTTCGAACAGAACACTCGGCCAGAGCATTCCTTTGGCTGAATGTTCGGCTTTGCTGATGGCCCTGCGCACTTTCTTGCCGCCGTATTTCTCCACGAGCTGCGCAGCACGCTCGCGAAAATGGGCGTACATCTCGTTCGTGGCAATCTTATTGAAGTAATTGGCAATCGCGCCGACATTCTTGTCGATCGACCACTCATTATCATTGAGCACCACAATCAGCCGCCTGGTGGAGTGAGCAACGTTGTTCAGCGCTTCGAACGAAATGCCATTGGTAAAGGCTGCATCGCCGGCCAGGGCAACCACATGTTCTTCTCCTCCGGCCAAATCGCGCGCCACTGCCATGCCCAAGGCCGCTGAAAGCCCAGTGCCTGCATGTCCGGCGCCATAGCAATCGTGCTCGCTTTCCGTGCGCAGCATGAAACCATTCAGTCCGCCGGGTTGGCGAATGGTGTTAAATCTCTCGCGGCGGCCGGTGAGCAACTTGTGTACGTAGGCCTGGTGGCTTACATCGAAGACAAAATGGTCTTTCGGCGTATCGAAGACGTAGTGCATTGCCAACGTCAGCTCGACTACACCTAAATTGGGGCCAAGGTGTCCGCCAGTGTTGGCCAGCACCGTGATGAGCCGCTCCCGGATTTCACCGGCCAGTTGTTGCAGTTGCTGAAGAGATAATTGCTTGATATCGCAGGGTGACTGAATAGTATCGAGAAGATTGCCCATATTTACTGCTCTAAGACATCATATTATGAGAGATGCTGGAAATTCGGAAATTACATCTGGTTTCGTGGTCACGGAAGGCAAAGCCCTTTTGAACAATATCGTTTGCCGCCAATCCGCCGGCGATATTGCTCATGGTTGCAAATGACAATTTAGATGTAAACAGAGTACGTTGAGGTGCAAAGATTGGGCCTTATTTTTGCGCTTCTTAATATTCAAGGAGCAAACAATGATTGGCACTGTACAATTGACAGGCAGCCAATCGACTTGAAATATCAGTAAGAGCGTCTGATCCTTTGCCATGAAACCTGCGCCTGCTCCTTCACAGTTTTCACCGAAGCCCCGCAAAAAACTAAGAAAAATTCTTCTAGCAACCTTGTTACTGCTGGTGATTGGAGTACTTGCCTTAATCCATCCGCTCAGAACTCATTTGCCAGCCATGTCGGTTTTGTTGCGCCTGGCCGATCCCAAGGCGACTGGAATGGCTGTGCATTTTACAAGACATCCTGTTCAACAGCAGGAGGGAACCGCTATTACTCCTGCAGGTTCCCTTCGTTACCGCTTGTACATACCGCGGGATGTGCCCAATCCGCCTGGGCTGGTGCTGCTGCATGGCGTGCAACGATTGGGTATTGAAGAGCCGCGGCTGATCAATTTCGCCCAGGCTCTCGCTGGTACAGGCATGGAGGTGATGACGCCGGAGTTGAAAGACCTTGCCGATTATCACGTGAGCCCACCCACGATCGACCAGATCGGAATGTCCGCGGTTATCCTAAGCAATCAGGTGCATCAGCCGCGTGTGGGCACCCTGGGATTAAGCTTCGCTGGCGGGTTGGCATTGCTGGCGGCCACGCGTCCGGAATATGCCAATAACATGGCGTTTGTAGTTTCCATTGGCGGGCACGATGACTTAGCGCGGGTCTCCCGTTTTTTTGCGACCAACACCATCGAGCGGCCCGATGGCAGCATGGCCTCATTAGAAGCGCACGAATATGGAGTGCTGGTGCTGGCTTACTCCCACATCGAAGATTTTTTCTCTGCGCCCGACGTTCCATACGCCAGGGACGCTCTACGGCTTTGGCTCCATGAAAAACCAGATCTCTCACGTGATGCCGCCAGCCATCTGAGCTCAGAAGGAAAGGCGAAATTGGAGCAGATTTTGCATCATCGCGACCAGATCCAGCAGCAACTTTTAGACGAAATCAAACTGCATGGAGATGAAATGGCTGCGGTCTCGCCCCATGGCCGGCTCGGAGGATTAAGTGTGCCTGCTCTCCTCTTGCATGGATCAGGTGATGCAGTCATTCCCACTACGGAGACTCAGTGGCTGGCAAAAGATGTTCCGCCTCAAGCGCTCAAGAACGTGCTGATCAGTCCCGCGCTGGGGCACGTGGACGTGGAAAACACAGTCACCATCTTCCAAAAATGGGACCTGGTGCATTTCGTGGCGCAGATCATCGATAGGGAAGATCAGTTGCGCAAGTAGTTTACGAAAGCTCCGACATGGCGATCGCTACCGCTGCGATAGCTGCCGTCTCGGCGCGGAGAATTGTTGCTCCGAGCGATGCTGAAACCCAACCCCGCTCTTTGAAAACTTGCAGTTCTTCGTCCGTCCAGCCACCTTCAGGGCCCAACGCGATGGTAATAGGCGGATGGATCGACGACAGCACGGATTTCAAGCTAGCATTTCGTTCTTTTTCTGAAAGCACAAAACATTGACCTTTGGTTTCCAGAATCGCCTTCTTCAAGGAAACTGGACCGGCAATTTCGGGTACCGATGACCTGCGCGCCTGTTGCGTGGCTTCATGGGCGAGTTTGTGCCAGCGTTCCACGCGCTTTTCCGCCGCTTTAGCCAGGTGCGGCTCGGTGCGGCGGGCTACGGCAAACGTCAAGCTCGCAACTCCCAACTCCGTTAGTTTTTCTATGGCCCATTCAAGACGATCAAATTTGAAAATGGAGAGCACGGCATGGACTTCCGGCAATCGCTCACTCTCGAGCGGTGGCCCAAGTGCGAACTCCACCTCATCCGGGGTAATGGAGACGATGGTTCCCACGCGGACCGCGTCGCCAATCGCAATATCAAACTGCTGCCCGGATTTGGCCCTCAATACGCGAGAGAGATGGGCTGCATTGGCAGCCAGCAGGAAAGCCCGCTCACCTTCCACGCGATCAGCGATCCACCGGCGGCGGGTCATAACCGTCTCAACAGCACAAACGAACCAATAGACAAACCGAGATAGAGAATGCCTAAAAGGCGATTTTGGAAAATAAGCGAATCAAGGGAAGGGAAGCGGGCCTGAAAGAAGAATTCGGCGGCAACCAGAACCGAATAGACGATCGCTACATCGAGCAACAATTCGTGACTGTGCCAGAACAGATAGTACAGATAGTACCCAACTCCGGAAAAAACAATACCGGCCAATAGCAGCAAGCTCATCTTTTTGGAGCGGAGAATCGAATTTTTTTTCTGAAGCTTGGCTTGCTGCAATTCTGCCAGACGGTTGGCAAGCAGCAAACGCGGCAGGGCGGCAAGGGCTGCCGTGATGATCACGAACCATAGGTAGAATCTACCCAAAGATATCTTTCACCTTCTCGAACAGCCCGCGGGGTTCGGGTTTGTTTTCATGAGCAAAGGTGCTTCCTAATTCCTCCAGGAGTTCGCGCTGCCGTTTGGTAAGTTTGCGTGGCGTTTCAACACGCAACTGGATGTGCAGATCGCCCTTGCCTCCACCCTTCAGTGAAGGCACACCTTTGCCGCGTAAGCGGAGCACCGTCCCGGTCTGGGTGCCGTCGGGAACCTTCAGTTTGTGTTCGCCTTCCAAGGTAGGAATCGTGATCTCAGCGCCCAAAGAGGCTTGGGTGAACGAAATTGGCACAGTGCAGAACAGGTCTCTGCCTTCGCGTTCGAAAAAAGCGTGAGGCTTTACATGCAAAACCACATAAAGATTACCGGATGGACCGCCACCCACTCCGGCGTCGCCCATTTCCTGATAGCGGATCTTCGTGCCATCTTCCACGCCGGCAGGCACGCTGACATCGACTACGCGTTCGCGCATGACTCGCGTTTCCCCTTTGCATTTCGTGCAGGGATCAGTAATTGCGCGCCCCGCGCCGTGGCATGTTGGACAGGTACGGGCAATGCTAAAGAAGCCCTGTTGATAACGCACCTGCCCGCGTCCGCCACAAGTGGAGCAAGTGACCGGCCCTTTGCCGGGAGCGGCCCCTGAACCTTTGCATTGCTCGCAGACTTCATACCGCCGAACTTTGATCTGAGTCTTCTTGCCAAAGACAGCTTCTTCAAAGGTGAGGTGCAGCTCGACCTGCTCATCGCCGCCACGCTGGATGCTTCCACGCTGCCCCCCTCGGCCGCCGATGTTTACGCCAAAGAAATCACTGAAAATATCGCCAAAGATGTCGCTGACATCGAAGTTGGTTGGATCAAATCCGCCTGCGCCGTTGCTGACACCGGCATGACCGTAGCGGTCGTAACGCGCGCGTTTTTCCGAATCGATGAGCACGCTGTAGGCTTCACTGGCTTCTTTGAACTTTTCCTCTGCTTCGGGATTACCGGGATTGCGGTCCGGATGATGTTGCATCGCCAGTTTGCGGTAGGCGCTCTTGATGTCCTGTTCCGCCGCGCTGCGCTCGACACCCAGGACCTCGTAGTAATCACGTTTTGCTTGCGTTGCCAATTGAGTACCTCAATCTTGCTTTTTCGAATTCCTTGCAACCCGTACCATGGCCGGACGCAGGAGCCGCTCCTTGATTCGATAACCGGGCTGCAATTCCTCCAGGACATGGTTGTCCTGTGCATCGTCGCTTTCCACCATCTCGATGGCCTCATGCACTCGCGGATCGAAAGGCTGGCCTTGGGCAGCAATGGGCTGCACATTCATCTTTTGCAGGACATCCTGTAGCTGCTTGTGGATCAACTCAACGCCCTTCCTCAGGTCTTCGGGCTTGGCCCCCGCATTCTTCAATGCCAGAGAAAAGTTATCCATTACAGGAAGCAACGATTTCGCGGATTCCGCAATGGCATAATCGCGGAATTCCGTATTTTCTTTGGCGATGCGCTTACGATAGTTATCAAATTCCGCCTGCAACCGCGCCAGACGGTCAAAGAGACTATCACGTTCTTTGCGTAGTTTCTGAAGTTCTTCTGCCTCGCGTGCAGGATGTTCCACGATTACTTGTGGGGTAGGATCGCCCGACGTTTCTGCTTCCTTCGGTGCACTGGCAGCTTCGGTAAAACCGTCGGCTGGATCAGCCGGAGGAAGCTCCTGCTCAGGAGTTTTTTTTGCCTGTTCAACTTGTTCTTCGATGCGAATGTCTGCTGCGCCGTTCGACTTACTCATGGCTGTCTTTGAACCTGATTTTTTGATTGGAATTTTCACTCGATCTCATTTAATAGCTTATCGAAAAGTCGGGCGATATAGGAAACCGCCGTAATGGTGTGCTGGTAATCCATGCGCGTAGGACCAATCACCGCCAGAGAGCCGCGCATCTCCTCGCCCACCCGCGCAGGAGCGCCGATCAGGACAAAGTTGCGCATTTCGGGAACAGCATCTCCGAGACCGATAACGACTCGTACGGCTTCTTGTTTCGTATCGAGATAAGCGGAGAGCAGCTTCGCTACCCGTTCTTTCTCCTCGAGAGTCTTCAGCAGCTCCCGCAGGCGCTCGCGATCAGCCTCATTGGCGACCAGGTTGGCTACACCTTCCACAAAAATACTCGTGCCTGCATCTTCACGGTCTGCCAGCGCTCCGCCTTTGCAGAGCTGCTCCAAGCTGTTCATCAGCCGGTCATACTCGCTACGCTCCTGCTCGATGCGCCGCACTAGTTCGGTCCGAAGTGCTTCGATGGTCCATCCACCGAAGCTTTCGTTGATATACCGCGCAGCCGTGTCCAGGTCTGTCTGGCTTAGATCGTTGTCCAAGCGCATCATGCGATCTTTCACGACCCCGGATTTCGTCACCACTACACCCAGGACCCGGTTGGCGCCCTGACGTGAAAAATAAACGTGTTCCAGCGCGTTCTTAGGGCCGGCATTCGAGACGGCTACGCCGACACAACTCGAAACCAGTGACAGAACATGAGAGGTGCGCTCCAGGAACTCCTGAATATCGACCACTCCCGCGAGAGATCCTGAGATCAAACTGTGATCCGCAGGAGAAAGCAGGGTTTTTCCCGAAATGTGATCGACATAGTAGCGGTAAGCCTCAGCCGTCGGCACCCGGCCGGCAGAGGTATGTGGCTGCTCCAGGTAGCCTGCATCAACCAGATCGGCCATGACATTGCGAATCGTTGCCGGGCTAAGACCATCCTTATGATGCCGCGACAAAGTGCGAGAACCTACCGGTTCACCTGTAGAGATGTAAGTCTCAACAATAGCCGTGAGGATCTCCCGCTCGCGAGGACCGATTTGGCTTGGGCTCGTCATAACCTAGAGACGCCTAAGTTGTTTAGATGCAAAAGCTTAGGTGCAAGATTCAATTCTCGATAACACCTTAGATTGTGGAATATTAGCGAGTTAGTGTCAACAGGTATTAGCTGTTAGTTCGTACCTATTAGCTCTTAGCCTAGCGATTAGCTTTTTGGGTTGTTTTTCCGGCCTTCAGGATGCGAAGGAACAAAGGGAGTGAAATTGGTGAGAGGAAGCTAAGGTCTTGTCGAAAAGCTAAAAACTAATGGCTAAAGGCTAAGAACTAAGAACTAAGAACTAAGAACTGCCTCACTGCACTTGAATCACTGTTCCCGAATCGCTTTTCTTCATCTCCTCCACCCGGAAGATGACTTTCTTCGCAAACTCGAAGAGTGATTTAGCGTGCGCGGAAGACTCACCGGCGAGGACCACAGGTTGGCCGCCATCGCCGCCTTTGCGGATATCGGGATCGAGTTCGATGGAGCCCAGGAAAGGCACGCCAAACTGTTGCGCCGTGCGGGCGACTCCGCCTTTCGAGAAGATGTCGATTTCCTGATGGCAATGTGGGCAGACAAAATGGCTCATGTTTTCCACGATGCCGAGCAGATCAACCCGGCCGGTGCGGAACATCTCGATGGCCTTGCGGGCATCCTGTAAAGAGACATCAGAGGGTGTGGAGACCACAACCGCGCCGGTCAGTGGGACCGTCTGAAACAGAGAGATTACGACATCGCCGGTTCCTGGAGGCAGATCGACAACCAGGTAATCCAGTTCTCCCCACTCGACCTGCTGGAGAAACTGCCGGATGATGGAATGCAGCATGGGGCCGCGCCACACTAATGGTTTGTCCCCAGGATTGAGAAAACCAACAGAGATGATCTTGACCCCAAAATTCTGCAGAGGCTCAATGCGGTTCTCGCCTATCATGCGCGGCTGCGCGTTGGCGCCCATCATAAGCGGCACGTTGGGACCATAGATGTCGGCATCGAGTAACCCGGTCTTGTACCCCATGCCCGCCAGAGCAACAGCGAGGTTTACCGCAACCGTGGTCTTGCCCACTCCTCCTTTGCCTGAGCCGATAGCAACAATGTTCTCTACACCGGGCAGTGGTTGCGGGCCTTGTGGTGGCGCTGCATGTGGATGTCCGTGGGCCAATGGGAACCTTTCTGATCGAAGATCAACTTTTGATTATAACCTCGATAGAATCGGGTGATCCGATCACCCGATTCAGATACATCTCGACATAGCACTGTGCCTGGCGCTGAATGCAGGTGTTTTTATGTTCGGCGAACCAGGAACGGGTCTCGCAATCATATTCGAGGACGCCTTGCTGGACCGGAGCATGGTTTTTCTCGAGCGAATAATGTAGCCGGATGCAGTTTTTTCCCGGCTTGTTCGCGTGGACCACAGAGAAGCGGACGGAATCGGCACCACGATCTGCTGGTATCTTTTCGCAGTGTTTCGCATAGCCCAGGTTACAGAATTCCTTCAACTCGGCCTGGGTGGGTGTACTCCTGGTGTTGTTGGCTGTGCACAGACCGCAAAATCCGGCTCCCAGCGGCAACCGTCGAGGGAAGGGCCAAAAAATGTCGTTGCTCTTTTCGGTAGGAAAGAAATAAGGACATGCCACAGCACGCCCATCTTAGTGCGGAACATCCCGAATGTGTTAGATTTTTTTCATGCCTGAGACAAACCGACTGGAAATGCTCTCCCAGTTCCTTCAACAAAACCCGAATGATGCCTTTGCCAGGTATGGACTGGCTATGGAGTACTCCAACCTGGGCCAGACTGAGACGGCCCTCGAACAATTCAACAAATTGTTGGAATTGCATCCCGATTACACGAACGGCTACTTCATGGCTGCTCAAACCCTGGCAAAAGCCGGCCGGGCTGAGGATGCCAAGAAGATGCTTGTCTCGGGAATTGAGTCGGCCAAGCGTACGGGCAACCGCCATGCCTTATCTGAGATGTCGGGTATGCTGGACGAGTTGGGATAGCTCGGTCACGCGCAGGTTGTCGATTCCTGCTCAAGCTCCGGAAGCTCATAGATCCGGCAGATGCCACTTTGGAAGAGGTCAGGAGCTGCGTGTGCGAGTTCAAAAAGCACTGAACCGGAGCATTTCGAACATTTAGGGAAAACTTGGCCCCGTAAGATAATCACTTCGTGGGGAAGCCGGTGGCCGGTATGGACAACCCGGTAAATTCCTGTCTCGGGAGCGATACACCCAGTATGGAAACGGCCTTCAGGAATATCTTCGGTCGAAGATGAACGGACTAGAAATGGCCGCTTCCGTTGCACACCCATAGATGGCAAGTTTGACGCTCGAGGCAACGTATTTAGTTGCCTGAAAGGCACAGCCGAAACTGAATCACTTTTGACCTTGCGCAGCTAACGTCTGTTCTGCCGGACGCATCGAGCGGCGGAGAATCCCTTCCACGAAATTGGGGAAGATCTGGTGGAGTTTGATGGCGAACGAATAGCGGCGGGGCACTACGACTTCCCTCTTACGCTTGAGCAGACCATTCAATGTTGCTTGAGCCACTACCTCCGGACCGACCGGATGCCGGCTCGCTACGCTCACACGTTGGTCGCTCTTGCCTTTGAGCTTGTTCTTGGCAAAATCGGTGGCGATGTACCCCGGAGATACGGTAAGCACGTTGATGTTTTGCTCATGCAGTTCCATGCGCGCTGCCATCCCGATGGCATGCATGGCGTGTTTACTGGCGGCATAGATGCCCATGTAGGGAGTGGCGATGTGGCCAGAGACGGAAGAAATGTTCACGATGTCCCCGGCGCTCTGCCGCCGCATGATGGGAACCACGGCTTGCATGCACTCCATGGCCCCGAACAGATTGGTGTCGAAGAGTTGGCGGCATTGTGCTATGTCGAGCTCCGCTATGGTGTCATTCAAGCCAAAACCGGCATTGTTGACCAGGATGTCGATGCGTCCAAACTTGTTGAGAGCGGCCTGCACCATAGACTGAACCTGGCCGCGTTGGCTCACATCACAGGCCACGCTGATGGCGTTTTCGCCAGCGCCAATTCTCTGCAGGGCTTCTTCCTGGCGCGCCAGGTTGCGTGCACATAACACCAGCCGGGCGCCCTCTCGAGCAAACAGTTTTGCGATCTCCTCGCCAATACCCATCGAGGCCCCGGTAATAACAGCCACTTTGCCATGTAGTTTCATCACGAGGTTTGTAGTGATTGGAAGAAAATTAGTCAAGTAGCACTCAGCCGTCAGCACTCAGCATTCAGCCCGCACGGCATTTCAGCTAAGCGAATAGAGCGTCGTCGGCATGGTTGTATTTTTGCTGATGCTCTCAACAACTCAGCCGCGAAATATCGGTCGAGAGTAACTTCAGAACGCACCCATGCCCACGACACAGTGCTCGTTCGCCCAAGGTGTTTGCGGACTGAATGCTGAGTGCTGATTGCTGAATGCTATAGAATGAACGCTGTGAGTCTGTTGGCCCTGTTTCCGCTTGATGTCGTACTCTTTCCGGGCGCGCCCTTGCCGCTTCATATTTTTGAACCCCGCTACAAAGAGATGATTAACGAATGCCTGGAGCAGAAGCGGTCTTTCGGAATGGTGCGGGCTAACAAGAATGCCCTGGCCGAGATCGGATGCACGGCGGTTATCCTCGACGTCAGCAAAAAGTATGACGATGGACGCCTGGACATCATGACAGAAGGCAAACAGCGATTTGAGATTGTCCAGCTAAGCCAAGAGCGTTCTTTTCTGCAGGGCGAGGTGCTGTTCTTTGAAGACGAACCTGGAGAGGTGCCTGCGACCGATCTTGAAACTGTGGTTCAACTCCACGAGCAGCTTCTGGATCTCCTTGGACAAAATGTCAAGATCGACCAGAAGCATCCCCGGATTTCTTTTCACCTCGCTCACGAGCTGCCGGTAGATTTGGATTTCAAACAGGCGCTTCTGGAGATGAAGTCTGAGACCGAGCGAGTAGAGACGCTCATTGAATATTACCGGGCCACGATTCCTAAAGTGGAAAAGGCCTTACATGCCCGTGAAAAAGCTATTGGGAACGGCCACGTTCACTGATTACGGGCGTATAATCCGCATTGAGGCCCCTTCATGAATCTTCCTCGTACCCTGGGCGAGTTAAGGACAAGCAGTTTTTCTGAGCAGCGGCTCGTCGCGCGCAAAGTGAAAGATGAAATCCGCGAAAATCTGACCGTCAAGATTCGCACCGGCGAAACTTTTTTCCCGGGAATCATAGGATACGACGATACGGTCGTCCCGCAACTGATCAATGCAGTGTTGTCGCGCCACAACTTCATCCTGCTCGGATTGCGCGGCCAGGCCAAGAGCCGTATTCTGCGGGCCCTGACCTCGCTGCTCGATCCCCATCTTCCTTATGTGACGGGATGCGAGATTCACGATAATCCCTACGCGCCCATCTGCAGACGTTGCGTCGAGTTGATTGCGATCGAAAAAGACGAAACTTCAATTTCTTATCTCACGCCGAACGAACGCTACGTGGAAAAACTGGCTACTCCGGATGTAACCATCGCCGACCTGATCGGTGATGTCGATCCCATCAAAGCGGCGCGCGGTGGGCACGATCTTTCGAGCGAACTCACTGTTCACTATGGTCTGCTGCCTCGGGCGAACCGGGGAATCTTTGCCATCAACGAACTGCCGGACTTGGCCGGAAAAATTCAGGTGGGCTTGTTCAACATCATGCAGGAAGGCGATGTCCAGATTAAGGGTTATCCTCTGCGGTTGCCGCTGGACGTGGCATTGGTCTTTAGCGCCAATCCCGAGGACTACACCGCTCGCGGCAAGATCGTTACGCCGCTGAAAGACCGTATCGGTTCGGAAATTCGTACCCACTACCCAGCGAGCATCGAAGAAGGCATCGAGATCACTGCCCAGGAGTCGTGGTCGCGCCGCGATGGGCTGGAGTTGCATGTGCCCCGGTATATCCGTGAAGTTGTCGAGAGGGTTGCCTTTCTGGCCCGGGAAGATAAAAAAATCGACAAGCGCTCGGGAGTGAGCCAGCGCCTGCCTATCACAGTGCTTGAAAATGTGATTTCCAACGCCGAGCGCCGGGCTTTGCGCAACGACGAAAAGACAGTCGCGCCGCGCATCAGCGACGTCTACGCAGCTTTGCCCTCGATTACCGGAAAGCTCGAACTTGAATATGAGGGCGAGATGCGCGGAGGCGATGCCGTGGCCCGCGAATTGATCCGCACGGCCGTAGCCAAGACCTACGACGTGTATTTCAAAGATGTAAATATGCAGCAAGTCGTGCAGTGGTTCGAGCTGGGTGGTGAAATCCGCCTGGCAGATACGGCCGGCGCTCGTGAGATTCTTGAAGGGCTAAAAAGCATTCAGGGACTCACAGAAAGGTTGACCCCCTTAGGCATCAAACCAAAAGAAAAAACCGAAGTGCTGGTATCAGCAGCGGAATTCATTTTGGAAGGACTGCACGCGCACCGCCGTATTGGACGCTCAGAAGAGCGAGTCTTCGCCGCCGACAAACAAGCCAAACGAGTGGAAAAGCCGTTTGAGCAGGAAGAGCAACCGTTGCGAAGCAGGAGACCGTACAACTAGCCGCGTTCTATGAAATACACCAAGTACTCCAAATACGTTGCCGATCTGGCCGACGAGTTGAGCCTGGAAGATCTGCTCAATGCTCTCTCGGACTATCTGCTGGAGTCTGGTTTTCAGAACTCCATGTATTTCCAGCAGATGGATGAGCACTCTCTCGACGCCCTGCGCGAAGCCATCCGCCAGGCTCTGGAGATGGGGGACTTCATGGATGAGCAGATGCGCGAGCGGCTGGAGCAGATGCAGATGGATGGCACTCTGGAAGAGTTGGTCGAGAAGCTGATCAACCGGATGCAGCAGGAAGACTTTATCTCGGTGGATGATCCCTTCGATCGGAACGAGCAGGCGACCACTCCCGGCCAGACTGGGGAGGCGCAGGGGCAGGTGCGCTTTGAGATCACCGATAAGAGCCTGGATTTTCTCGGCTACAAAACCTTGCGCGATCTGCTTGGTTCCCTGGGTCGTTCGAGCTTCGGACGCCATGATACACGCGATCTGGCAACCGGTATCGAGAGTAGCGGCGCTTCGAAGCGCTATGAATTCGGCGACACGCTCAATCTCGACATCACTGAGACTTTGGCATCGGCCATTCAACGCGATGGGTTGCAACTGCCGCTGAACATCGAGTATTCCGATCTACACGTCCATCAGTGCGAGTATCAATCGTCGTGCGCCACGGTGGTCATGCTGGATTGTTCCCACAGCATGATCCTGTACGGCGAAGATCGTTTTACTCCCGCCAAGAAAGTAGCGATGGCGCTTTCACAGTTGATACGGACACAATATCCGGGCGACTCGCTCTCATTAGTTCTGTTTCATGATTCCGCTGAAGAGCTGCCCATATCGCAACTGGCGCGAGTTAAAGTCGGCCCTTACTACACCAACACGCGCGAGGGCTTGCGCGTGGCCCAGCGGATTCTTCAGCGCCAGAAAAAAGACATGAAGCAGATCATCATGATTACCGATGGCAAGCCCTCGGCCCTGACGCTCGAAGATGGCCGGATCTACAAAAATGCCTTCGGCCTCGACCCCCTGGTTGTCAGCCAGACCCTGGAAGAGGTTTCGCGCTGCAAACGTGCCGGTATCATGATCAATACTTTCATGCTTGCCTCCGACTATGGCTTAGTCCAGTTCGTGCAGAAGGTTTCGCAGATGTGCCGGGGCAAGGCTTACTTCACCACTCCACAGACCCTGGGACAATATCTGCTGATGGATTACATGTCACGGAAGATGAAGACCATACATTAAACACAGTACAAGTCTCATAAAAAAAGGAGCCGCGCCGGGCTCCTCTTCATCACGACGGAAACCCTTACATGTCGATGGGATCCTTCTCGGCTTTCACAGCCGCTTCGGCGGCCTGGAAGCCAATCCTTGAATGCGTGCCGTCACAGAACGGCTTGTTTACCGATGCGCCACAGCGGCACAGGGAAACCCTGGGTTTGCCGGTCAGGTCGTACCGGGCGCCATCGGCATCGGTCAGTTCAAGTTCATTGAGATCGCCAGTGACCGAATAAGGGCCGTTTTTAATGACAACTATCTTGAGTGCCATGTTTCCTCCACATATTTTCGCGCCACAACAAACTAAATGGTTTGCTGGCAGCGTGCAAGCCAGTTGAAATTGGGTAAGTGGGCAATTTGGTAATTGGGTAAGTGAACTCATGCCGCGAAGGCTGCAGAAATTTCGCCCGTCTCCAACGTCAGTTCGCGCCCCTTATCTTTTCTTAAATGCGATGTTGACCAGCAGTTTTTCTCCTTCAATATCGACCACATTGCAGAAGGTGCGGTCGCCGTGGCGGGTAAAGTCAAGGCCTACGCGGCTCTTGCCGATTCGCAAATTACGGATGTGCAGATAATCCAACCACCAGGGTAGAGTGGGGTTGACCACATTGATCTCTTTGCGCTGAGCGCTGGGTCGAATTCCCAGGACCGAGGTGAGCAAGAGGAAGACTGCCCCCGATGCCCATGCTTGCGGCCAGCATGACACCGGGTACTGTACCGGACGATCATGTTCACCGCGCTGAATGCCGCAGAAAAGCTCTGGCAGGCGGTAATCGCGAAAATTCAATGCTGCCTGGAAAAGTCCTGTGAACACCTGAAGGGACGCTTCGCGGAACTCGTAAAGCGCCATGCCGTGCGCGGCGATGGAGTTGTCATGTGGCCATACAGAGCCGCGATGATAGCTGAGAGGATTGAAAGGGCGCTCGTCGCGTGACATCGTTCGCAATCCCCAACCTGAGAACATGTCGGGTTGGATCAGGCGTTGCGTCACGGCTCGCGCTCGCTCCAGCGGCAACATGCGGGTAAACAAGAGATGTCCGGGATTGCTGGAGATTACCTGGAGTTGGCGTTTCTCGCGGTCCAGCGCCATGGCGTAGAAGCCCTTCTGAGGCATCCAGTAGGCTTTTTCGAAACGCTTGGCTAATTCCGCGGCATCCTTCTTGAGTTTGTCGGCCGTTGCCGTGTCGCCGAACGAGCGCAGCAACGATGCCATGCGGTACTTGGCTTCATAGACGTATCCTTGCACCTCACAAAGAGCGAGGGGTGGCTTGGCGACCTCGCCATCGCCATGCACGTTGGCATCCCAGGAATCTTTCCATCCCTGGTTGGTCAATCCTTTCGGAGAACGCCGGAGATACTCGACAAAACCATCGCCATCCAAATCGCCATACTGATCAATCCATTGGAGCGCCCGGCGAGCGTGGGGAAGCATGTCCTTCACGAGTTGCTCATCGGCGGTCCAGTTGAAGGTTTCACTCAACAAGACCAGCCATAGCGGAGTCGCATCCACTGAGCCGTAATAGGGACTAAACGGCATCTCGCCGGCGTTGGTCATCTCGCCTTCACGGAATTCGTGCAGGATCTTTCCGGGCTGCTCGTCCCGCCAATCGTTCTCCTCCTTGCCCTGGTAACGGGCCAGGACGCGCAAAGTTTCGGAAGCAAGCTGTGGATTCAACAGCAGCGATTGAAAGGCAGCAATGATCGAATCGCGGCCGAACATCGTGGCAAACCAGGGGATACCTGCGCCGATGATGTGCTCCTTTCCATCCGGTATCTGCAGCGCATGGAAGTCGCCGACGCAGGCTTTCAGCAACTGGTCAAAAATACGATTGCTCGATTCAAACTGGGTGGAGTATGCCTCCCATTTACTGATGGCCTCCCGGCGCGACCGCAGGCTATGTCCGAAATCGGCTCGGAGAGAGCGCACGCGCTCGTTGGCAACGAAAGGAGTGATCGTTGTCTGAAGTTGAAAGCGCTTGAAGGGAGGCAGCTTCATTTTCCAGCGCGCCGTAGCAACCTCAACCTGCTCAGGGTGTGGAGAGAAATGGATCGCGGTCTCACGCACAAGGTCATCAAGTCCGCGATAGTAGAAAATCAATGAGTCGCGATGGGAGAGCGGCTTATAGTACTGGCCCATTCGCTCGCGGGCGACGCCCCGGACCTGGAAGACATCCACGTAATCGGCCTCGTATTCCAGTTCGATGATCAGCTCCAACTCGTGGAAGTTGAAGTTCTCAAACGTCAGGTAGTCATAAAAGATTCCGGAACAGAGCAGTTGCTCGCGCCTGATGTGAATCGTATTCTCGGGAATCTCGTACGTGTCGCGCAAGGTGCTTCGCCCAGTCGTCAGCTCGATCTGCGAGAGAAAGGTCTGCTCGGTGCTCGACGATAGCAATCCAGTAGGATGTCCGTTGATGCGCAACTCCAGCCGGCTCAGAAAACGAGTGTCATCGTGAAAGAACCCCACATCGGGAGCGCCGGGAGGCATGATGTCCCCGGATGGATTCGTCGAGAGGAAAGTCTTGCCATCAATCAAGGTAAGATTGCTGGCCTTGCGAGGCTCCGTATCCTGGTAGGCTATGCGCGGCTCCGGATAGGGGCTGGCAATCTCTATGAGTTCGTGATGAGCAATGATCAGTTTTGCACTCATGTCTTAAGCAACCATGCTCTCTTCTTCACCTGAAGGCTGGGTGTCTCTTGAAGCCAGTTGCGAATAAAGCTCGAGGTAATCTTTGACCATACGCTGAACGGAAAAGTTTTCTTCCATGTAACGGCGGATGTCTTTTGCAGGTATCTTCAATTCTTTGGCACACTTGGCCAGTTCATCAACGGATTGCCGCACGTAGCCGCTAGCGCCTTCCTTCACGATCTCGTCCACCGATCCCCCGGGAAGGGCCAGCACTGGAGTTCCGCAGGACATGGCTTCGATCATCACCAGGCCAAACGGCTCATCCCACTGGATGGGGAACAGCAGTGCCATCGAATTCCCAAGCAGGGCGTTTTTGTCTTCCATTCCGAGTTCTCCAACATATGCGATGAACTTTCCGTCCACTTGCGGTTGCACCTGGGTTTCCCAGTATTGCTGGTAGATCGGTTGGATATCTCCGGCAATCTTGAGCGGGATCCCGGATTTTTTCGCAATTTCAATTGCCAGGTGCGTGCCCTTAGGAGGAGCTATACGCCCCAGAAAACACAAATAGGGCTGCTTGGTTTCTTGAAGCTGATATAAAGAAGGATTGATGCCGTGATGGATTGTTTTTACGTGCGGCATCCGGAATTTCGTCTGCTGAAAATTGCTGATGGTTACATAGTTCACGTCCGGCAATTTTTCATAATACTCGGCAAGTGGCTGTTCGTAAGCGTGATGAATCGTATAGACGAAGGGCTGATCCACGAAGTGCGAGAAACTCAGGCCCGGTGCACTGTTCACGTGAATCACGTCGGCGCTTTCGGATGCATCATGAACAGCCCAAGCCGAATGGGCGAGGCCCTTCAAGCTGGCATCTACATTGCCCTCGATAGGCCATTCTTCCTTATCGTAAATCGAGCGAATCTCCACTGCGGCGGTCGATTGACCGTTCGCGTAAAGTACAACCTTAGCGCCTTGCTGTTCCAGGCCCTCGGCCAATTCCGCAATGAACAACTCTGTCCCTCCGTATTTTTGGGGAGGCACGGCAATGAACGGAGGAGCGACGAGGGCGATTTTCATAGGCTGAGTGGATAACCTTAATTAAGAGATGCAACAGCAGCCTGCAATGTTTTCCAACGCACATTCGCTAAGTTTAGAGAGGCTAACAATAAGAAAATCAAAACCCATCGCGGAGCCACAACCAAAAATCAAAACCCACCACGGAGACACTGAGACACTGAGAAAATCAATAGGCAATGTCAACCGCAGAAAACGCAGAGACCGCAGAAGGAGAATGGGATTTTAAGCCAATCTAGAATTTGCGAGAAAAAGCACTATTTCAAAGCATCTCGTAGTACAGAACAGGATTTTCGCCGAACGGAATTAACAAGTTTTTGGGGGAACATTCACTGGCTTACAACCGAAGATTTGTTCCGCTCACCCGATCTCCCGCTCACCCGATCACCTGATGCTTCCACCGCTTGTTCGAATTCGAGAGCGCGGACCTCGCTGGTATGCTTTTCCAGAATTCGTGCCTGGGCTGCCTGGCCCATTTGGCGAAGTTCGGATGCGTCATAATCTGACAAATAGCGCATCACGTCATCACCGCTTAGGGGAAGTAATATCTCGTGGCCGGGAACAAAAAACGTTTCGAGCCCCGGCCAGTTGTCCGACACGATGGGCGCGGCGCAGGCAGCCGCTTCGAACAGACGTACCGAAGGCGAGAAGCCGGCCATCACCATGTCACGACGGGTGACATTCAGTATGAGGCGCGAAGAGCTATAGAGTGCGGCGTGGTAGCAAGGATCGAGGTGCATGATCCGCTCCACGTTTTCCGGCCAGAGAACCGACTTGGGATATTGAGGCCCGGCCAAAATGAACTTATTACGCGGCAGCCGCTGCGCCGGCTTGCAAAATAATTCTTCGATCTTCGGCTGGCGGTCAGGAGCGTAGGTCCCCATGTAACTCAGATCGCATTTGAATCTGGGGTTGGGAGAGACCCGGTGGTATTTCCCAGGATCGAATGAGCAATAAAGCGGGACTGCAAAGGCAATGTTGAGTTCGTCTTCCAATTTCTTCAACATTGGTCCGCCGGTAAAGCTGAAATAGATGTCCAATTCCGGCAGGTGGCGTTTCAGCAGGTAGTCTGTCCAGCCTTGTTGCTCCAGAGTGGCCACCGTGATGGGTGTGTCGATATCGTAGAACGCCTTCACGGCCACATTCGATTCGAGCACCTCATCAAGGGCAGCGATGCCATCGGGAAAATAGGAGCCGACTACAGCCACATCTGTGTCTTTCAACTCAGCGCGGACTTGGGGCAGGACGTCATTCCAGTTTTCGAAAATCTTGATATCGCAATAGCCCGGCTCGGGCAGGTCACGATTATTCTCATACCACTCCATGTTGTGCTCAAAGAACACGATCCGGTGACCGCGCTTACGAAGCGCATTGCAGAGTGCGCGAAATGTTGTGGCATGGCCATTACCCCACGAAGAGGTAATGGCGAGGCCGAAGATTGCGATCTTCATGTTGTGCAGTTCTTAGCCATTAGCCATTAGTATTTAGCTCTTATGCCGTTTTAACAAATGCTGCATCCATTCGTGAGACGTATAACAGGGCATGACTATCACCTTGATCAACGCATTCATTACCGAAAAAAACCGAAACCTTGTGCCGCCCCTCCGGGGCTTGCTCTCCGGTTTCCAATATTCCCAGGGTTCCGCTTCGCTTCACCCTGGGCTAACTTCTGGTCGCCCCTCCGGGGCTTTGGTTCATCGTTCTCTAGACGATTTCTCCAACATAAGGTGAACCGTTCTACGAACCTCAGTTTATCGGCCCGCAAGCGACGCCTTAACTTTAATAAACCGTTTTGCAACTCAGGTGCTTGTTACAGGTAAGCGTGCATTTCATTGCTTGCGCCTTTCCATGCGTTCGCCACAATTTCATCGAACTGTTTGGCGCGCAATTGATATGTGTGTGATCGCAGTGCGTGCTCGTGCATGTTATGGCCGACCTGTTTGGCTTCTACATCTGAAATGATCCGCAAATAATCAACGACCTCTTCGGCGTTAGACGCTACCAGGATCTCGCGACCGGGTTTAAAGAAAGTTTCAATCCCCAGCCATTGGTCTGAAATCAGGCAGGCGCCGGCGCCGGCGGCTTCAAAAACACGAGTGGGTGGTGAGTAGCCAACCCCGGCCATCGAATCGCGATTGATGTTAAGCACCATGCGGGCCGAGCAATTCACCCGATTGTGATCACCGGTTCCTACATGGCCGATCCACCGAATGTTTTTCGGCATGGGCTTTCCTGCCCAGCCTTCGCCTCCCAGGATAAACTGCAATTCCGGCGCAAGTTCGGCTGCGCGCAGAAAAAACTCCTCTACGCGTTTTTCCCGGTCGGGCAGCCGGTTCCCTACAAAGACCAGGTCACAGTGCCAGTCTGGCCCGGCCGGAACGGGGTGATGGGTTTCCGAATCCAGGCCATTGTAGATGGGATAACAGTTGGCAGCTCCCAAGGCCATATAGTGCTCCACCACAGGCGGTCCCCCACCATAGGTAAAAACAAAATCGTATTCAGGAATCAACCGCCGAAATGGATCCTTCGGATTATGCTCAACACGCTCGAGAGTCGCGGGAGCGTCCACATCCCAAAAAGCAACTTTGGTTGCTTCAGACCGGCATTCCAGCACTCGCGATTCCAGCAAGGCGTCGAAGACTCCCACGCCACTGTGCTTGATGACCAGGTCGCACGAGCACGCGGAATCGAGCAGGGCTGGGAGATCATCTTCGGTACGATACACAACCGACTTCACATAAGAAAAATCGCCCACGTCCTTCTTTTGCTGGCGGCCGTAAGCATCCGGCTCGGCAAAGGTGACTTGGTGGCCGAGGGCATGAAGCTGCTTATAAATCCCCCGGTAATAGGTGGCGGCGCCGTTCCAATAGGAGGAAACAATGCTCGAGCCGAAGACAAAAATTTTCATGCTGCAATTTCCTCACAAATGGAGATTAACTGCTCGGCCCGGTGGGCGCAGGTATGGCGCTCGCGAATGGTTTTCAGCCCATGCTCTGCGATTTGCCGCCGCGCCTTGGAGTCGCGCAGCAGATGTTGAAGTTCGGCCACCATCTGCTTACCGTCTTTCACGATAAGGAAGTCTTCTCCCGGATAAAACAAGTGTTCATCGTCATTCCAGGGCGAACAAACCAGTGGGATCCCGCAAGCCAGGGCCTCAAATACCCTGATCGTAGGTATGCCGCTCAGGCCGTTGACGTACTGTTGCCGGGGAACGTGCAGCGCGACTGCGCTTTCGGCATAAGCTTCCGGCGAAAACAAGTTGGGCAGGTATCCGCGGTATTCAACCCCTGCGGCTCGGAGTTTCTCCAGAGCCGATTCGGGATAGCGGACACCATGCACCACCACTTTTTTCTCTTTCAGGGCAGCGGCGGGTTCAATCAGATATTCCTGCAACTCGTGCGTCCGCTCTTCATCGCCCCAATTGCCGATCCAGATCACGTCAATAGCGCGCGGACGCTCAATTGGCCTGAAGGTATCCACATCGGCAGCCTCGTGGAAGGTCCAGGCACGAGGTAAGCCAAAACCATCGGTGTAAATGCGGCGTACGGCTTCTCCGAAAGCCAGCACGCCATCCAGCTTGTGCAACTGGAACCTCAGCATCTCGCCGGCCTGGGTAAAGGCGCGGTGATGGCTGTCGTGCAGCAATGCAATAAAGCCGAACTTCTCCTTCAGGTCCAGGACGCTGTTGACTACCAGCGGATGATTCCATTCGTGCAGCAGAACCACATCTGTTTCCCGCAGCTCTTCATGCAGAAAGTGTTTCAGGTTGTCGCCGGACTTATAAAAACGAATGTCCAGTTCAGGGTAGCTGCGCCGGAAGTGATCCACAGCTTCGATGGCCCGCTCCCCTTCGGAGCGCATAAGATTCGTCAGCGACCAGGAACCGAGTTCTTCGTAAGAACGCACCTGGTGGCCCATGCGTCCCAGGGCACGCACCAGCCCGCGCAGGAAATGGGCGTTGCCATGGTTCCAATCTGAAACCAGAGAGTGGCAAAACACCGCAATTTTGAGTTGAGTGCTCATGCAGTCATCGCGGCGGCGGGTGCGAGCGCTTTATAAACATTCAGGTAATCCTCCACCATGCGTTCCGAGTTGAATTTCTGACGGGCATGGTTGTAGGCCAGATTCGCATACTGCAAGCGCAGTTGCGGCTCTGCAAGCAATGGCTCCAGCGCCTGGCGCAGGCTTTGAGCATCGTTGTTGCGAAAGAAGAGCGCAGCTCCCTCCCACAACTCGCGGAAAGGAGCAATATCGCTGGCCACCAGAGCACACCGCGAAAGAGCCGCCTCTAACGGCGCCAGGCCAAATGGCTCATAGCGGGAAGTGGCGGCGTAGATTGGGGCACGGGCAAAGAGTTGAGACAACTGTTTCTCATTTTGCTGTGGCTCGAAATGTACGCCGTGCCTTACATCTTTTTTGTTGGGAGCAGCGCCTCTCGATTCCGGATGATGCTCAGAGCCGGCAATGATGACCGGGGCTGGCATCTCCTGCTGTAACAGCAAACCAGTATTCTTGCCGCTGTCCCAAATTCGGCCTACACTCACAATCAAATCGTCCTTGCTGAGATGGGGATTAAATAACAATGGGTTCCGTCCGTTATAGATGACAGAACCCCAAACAGGCGCGACATAATGCTTCCCGACCTGTCCCAGCATCCATTTGGAAGGCGCGACAACCGCGCTGGCCTTGGCGATTCCGCGTGAAACTGCTGCCCGATACCATTGGATCCATTCCGATTCCGGCGGTTCCTGCTGGCGTACTTCCGTCCACCAACTGACCACATCGCTGTGAGCCACAACAACCCGAGGCACATTGCACGGCAGTGCCCCATAATAAAACTGGCTCAAGTGCAAAAGATCGGGCTTGGCCTCCCGGACGATCGATAACAGGTAGTCTGCGGACGCCGCCAGGTCCGACTCGCAATCCTGCATCCATTCCAGTTTGAACGCCGTGGGATGATAATCCAGACCTGCGAGCCCATCCATCCACTCCGTCTGCTCCGTCCGGGGAATGTCGCCAAAGCTGACCAGAGTCACCTTGAGGCCGCGACGAATCAGGCCAGAAACCAACTCCCGAGTGTAAGTCCAAACACCGCCGATCGTATCAGCAGTGACTAGGATATGCATTTTCCAGATCCTTGTTTCGATTGGGTTGGAGCAGAAAAAATGGGCACACCTTCACCTGCCCATACGCCAATGACGTTGGATGCTTGGACCGCTTGCGATTCTGCCTGCCAATCTCGCATCGCATTACTTGTAACCCTCTGATTAAGGAGAAAAGAACCCACCCTTCGCCCCTTCGCAAAGAACGTGAAGGGCGCTCCACGTAGTCTTGGATTCTGGAAAAATCGTGCTATAAAGAGGCGGTTACCGATGGTTTTCCTTTCCGGACGTCTCCATCAGGAGGGACTCTCCCCTTGGTGTGCTGGGCGCCGCGTATTTTTGCACGGCCCACTGCGCAAAATCGGCGAAGTCTTTCGCTTGGCGGGGCGGGCTTGTATAGTGTGGGGCAACTCCCAGGTGTTCAGGGGTAAAACAGAGAGTCAGAGTGACATCAAACGGATCAAGAGCCTGCATCTGGTGATCAAACCAGGCCTCGGCGTCAGGACGAAACCAGTCGGCCCAACTAATTCCAGTACGTATATATCGAATTCCCAATCTCTTCAACCATTCCACGGCTCGCTCCAGTCGTGGGTCCTCGTAATGGAACCACTGGCAGATGCCAAGCCCCTTGGGGAAGCAATCTACGGCTTGCTTGGGAGAACCATCTTCCCGCAGGATTCCCATGTAGTAGTGGCGGTAGTAGGCGCTACCCTCAGACTCTTTATGACGAGTGGTGGCCGTCCAGGTTGCTGGCAGGTCCATCAAACTGTACCAATGGACACGCTCAACCATAGGCAGCAATACCTCGGCTGTTTTCTGAAGGCCAAAGATCTGCACCTCTTCAGCGCCAAACGAAGAGACTCCGGCCTCTGAAACCCAGACGGGCTTGCGCGTAACAGCTCGAATCTCCTCGATCTTTTTCGGCCAGTCATGGATGCTCCAGTGGTTCCAATCCAGGGGAAATCCGTGAACCGAAACAATATCGACCGCATCCAGGACCCCATAAGAGCCCAGCAACTCGATAAAATTCGGATCAATGGGAGAAATGCCACCCAGAGCGATCGGCAGCCGCGGATTCTGGCGGCGTATGACCTGGCTGGCCGTGATCACCATTTCGGCGAACATCTTCCAGTCAGGGTCGATCTTGAAGTCCCAATGAGAAAGATTATTAGGCTCATTCCACAGCATGACTGCTTCAAGCATTCGTCACCTTGTAGGGTTATTTACCAACTGGTTTCCACTGATGCCATTGATCCTGAAATCGTTAAACAATTTGAACCGAGCGATTTCCAGTTTCTGGCAGATTGGTATCGTGCAGAGCTTAGCCTTCGTTGCAGCTATGTTGTGCGTGTCCCACCGGATTAGAGTGTTGCAGAATGAGCTTAGGATGTCCTGACTGAGTGGCACAGAAAAACCCCGCCACACCTGCTACTCCCGCCACAAAAATCACTCGGATTGTGAGCCGAACTTATTGAATTCAAATGGGTTTTTCATTTAATTCACGCGTCATTTTTGTAGGGGCCTGTAGCGGCGCAGTGTCCGAAAATTGGACAAATGTTGGTTTAATGCTGGTTTAAAGTTAAGAAAGGGGTGGGGGGTACCCCATCCCATCATCAGCATTCAGTCAGGCACACTTAAAGTATCTGAAGAATAGCCACGAAAGTTTCGGTCATCGCGAATGACCCCGAATGATGTAGGCTTTTGATAAGCCTAATAGGCGAATAGTATACGAATATCTGTTACTTGTCAATCCTTCCGAATGTGGATTGTTCCTCGATCTGTGTGGAGGTGAATCTGTGGGCCGCCCTTGCCTACGGTGCCTCTAGCGATAACGTCCCGGTTGTGCTGGTCGCTGGTGATGTTGAGGTCGAAGTCACTTTGGATGTTACCGTAATTGCTTTCCGCGTCCACTTGGAACCCGGAGTCTGCGGGAACGTCAACAATGATCTGGCCGCGTTGATTCTCGATCTCAACCTTTCCCAGAGGAGCTTTCAGGTGGAGTTCCACTGGAGCATTGCGATCTTCGATTTGGACGTCGCCATCGAGGTTCTCCAGCTCTACGTTCTTGGACGAGGTTCTCAGCCGAAAGGGCCCAGTCAGAGAACTGGCATGGAGGCTGCCAGACTCCATGTTGAGGTCGCCTGCAAGCTTGCTAAACTGCATATCGGTGCGATCGCTCTTGAAGCTTACCTGCTTTCCAATGCGCGCCAGTTCAGTAGTGTTCCAGTAGCTTCCATTGAGAGCCACCAAGCCAGTCACATCGGAGATGTCGGTTCTAAGCACGCTACCGCTTAACGCCACGTCGCCATTTACGTTTTTGACAGTCACGTTGCCTCGCCGGACTTTCAGGGTTGCATTGCCTGTGATGTTCGAAGCGGAAACGCTTCCCCGTCCAGATTCCAGGTCGACCTTACCGCCACGGTCGGAAACCTGGATATCGCCCCGGCCAGTAAACAATGAAATGGGAAAGTTCTTGGGCACCTGCACGTCGAGATTGAAGCGGCCATGGTTGAATTTATCGCCGGTAAGATCCAGCAGCCAGGAATCTCCGCGCTGTTCGAACTTGGGATTGGTCGCATCATTACGGCTCTTCGCTTCGCTCTCAGAGTCGCCAAACAAAGATTTGTGCACGATCACATGAGTCTGATCGTCAGAACTGGGAGTGACGTTGAGGTCGCCGCGTGAAACCAATATCTTGATTGGCTTTCCTGGTTCAATGGTTTGGGCAAAGCTGTTGGTAAATTCATACCGGTTGCCAAACCAACTAAAGAAATCATCGTCGTTGAAGTTGACATCACCATCCAATTCCGCCCAGTTCACATTCCGGGCCGCCGAAGCTCCCATGCCGATCATGATCAGAAGAATCAAAAGAAAGACGCTGCCGGCGCCGATTCCGGGAGCAGGATAGCCCTTCTGCCGCGCCCAAATCTGTTCAATGAGTTTGCTGGCTCCCCACAAAATTAACAGGACAGGCCAATACCGGCTGAACCACCATCCCAGATGCGGAATGAAGCCCATGTTGCGCAGCAAGAACAGGACGCCGATGCCGACCAGCACCATTGGTCCGAAGAGCGAGCGAGGGCGGTAGTTTGGATTTGGGTTTCCGTTGCTCATGATGTCACCTGCGAATTATTTTGTTGTCCCGAATTTGAGGGGGCCGGCCCGGGTTGTACATAGGGCTGTTGTGCAAAAGGCTGGATATGGCCTTCCGCCGAAGCATTGTGCCGGCCAAACAACAGAAGGCCAATCACAATCAGGATTCCGGGAGCGCTTACGTCGAAGTCTACAATCCCATAGTTTTCCAATAGCAGGAGAAAACCCAAAGTGATCAGGATTGCTGCTCCCATAAGGCTGCCGAACCTGCATCTCTGGCATGGGCACGAACGATTTCTGATATAGATACTCATCGCGTGCTCCTTGAACCGAAGCCGGCAGTCCGTTTAAATGCGATCCACAGCCCCAGGCCAATCAGAAAAAGAGGCCACGAACGGTCAAGGTGGAGCAATCCCATATTGCTTAGCAAGAAGAGCACTCCAAGCCCTATCAGAATCACCGCGCCTGTCGGAGCTTTGTCGGGGTTAGCGAGCGGAGCACTTGTGGGCGGATTCGTGCCGGCAGGATTCGACGTAGAATCGGCGCCACTCAAGGGTGCAGACGAGCCGGCGAATGCGGCAGGCGGTGTTGCGTCATGAATGCCGAAGAGCCGATGGATTCCCAGCAAATCCGGATCGGGCAATCCCATTTGCCGGGCGTGGGCAGTCTTATAAGCGTCAAACACCATATAAAACCAAAAGAAGACTGCCATAAACCCGAACAAGGGTTCCGCGCCACCAACATGGTTGCTAAGTGTCATCAGGATTGCAAATATGGCGACGTGGATCAATGCTTTGAGAAACTGGCCGTTATACATGGCTCCCACGCCGGGAATCATGCCCAGCATGATGGCTGCAGCCGGATTCGGCACGCTGGATTGCGCAGCCTGCGCGACCGGCGCTCCGGCAGGGACCGCGGTTGGCGACTGCAAACGCGCGGCGATACACGGTTCACAATAGATGGCGCCCATCACATCGCGCTTGCAATCTTCACACAATGCCTTTCCGCAGGTGCGGCAATAAGCCGACACGGTGGCTTGAGGATGGTTGGCGCAATTCATAATGAGGCTCCTTCGTTACTTGTCTTGGTATACGCGATAACGCTGTTGTCATGCTCCCGGCTGTAATCGTCATGCCTTTCGGGCTGTCCACTTGTATCGTTATCGCGGTTTTTATCCTGCTTTTGCTGCTCTGTTGGTCTCTGATCGTTCTCGGGGGAACCGGCAGCTTTTCTCAATTCGCGTACCCGCGTCTGAATCTCAACCACGAAACGCAGGTTGTCGTAATACTTCACAACTTTGGCTTCCACCTGGGCAAACTCGAGGACCACTGCTTTTTTAAGCGAACTCGGCCTCAGGTCCAGGTGGGCCAGATCACTGATTTTTACCCCTGCCAGAGAAAGTGTAAGGCTCAGGGAAAAGAAGGCCATGGCAAACGAAGTCACAAAGCGTGGCTGCAGGGCGCCTGTACCAATGCGCCGTGCTGAACTCCAAAAACTTCGCAACCATCCGGTCACGCCACCCAAAGCTTTGGCGCGTTGCTGTTCCGCAGCCGCCATGGAGGTCGCTGCCAGAATGTTGTGGATCAGGTTCGGAGGCGGCGTGAGCTCTTCCAACTCTTGCAACCAATTCAAACCCTCCTGAACCTCGGCAAGCATCGGACCACAGACCGGACAGCTCTGGCCATGGGCTTCAAAGGACTGCCAGCTCTCTTCCGGCAATTGGCCTTCTACGGCGTCGGCCAGCAGCGCCTCGAACTGGCTGCATTGAATCTCGGATTGGAACCTTGCTTTATCCATTGCCTACCTGCCTTTTATTACGAGAAAGTAATCTCGCAAGTTCCATTCGGCCACGGTTTATTCGAGATTTGACGGTACCTTCAGGCACCTTGAGGACCTGGGCGATCTCCTTGTAATCCAAATCTTGTAAGTCTCTTAGAATCACTGCTTCCCGGAGGTCGGGCGAGAGCCGCGCCAGGGCCTGTTGCACCATCTGCTGGTTCTCCTTGCTGGTTAGCCGGTCGTCGGGATTGGGAGCACGATCGGGAAGCCGGTCGCTGAGAGACAGAGAATCTTCCTCTTCGCGAAGCCCGGCGTCAATAGAGTCGGTCAATCGATCCTGGCGGCTGCGCCGAAAATGATCGACCAGAAGGTTGCGGGTGAGGGTGGTCAGCCAGGTCGTGAAGGCGCCCTTTTGGAGGTCGTAGGAGCCCAGCGTGCGATAGATCTTGATGAATACGTCTTGCGTAAGATCCTGAGCGTCGTCAGGAGAGTTGGTGAACCGGTAGCAGAGATTGTAGATGCGACGGCTGTGAAGACGCACGATTTCCTCCCAGGCTGTGGCATCGCCACCCAGGCAACGGCGAACCAAGAGCCCGGTCTGCTGATCTTCCACGCAGTCCTCCCAACCTCGTTGTACGTTGAAAGCGATGGGTCAGTTCGATTTTAAAGCTATCCTATTCTTTATGAATGAATTCGGCGGTGGTAGCGTTCACGATTACCGACAATTTGGGTGAGACATCCGTCCCGCCATACGCAACGCGCCATTTTAGCTGGCTGGCCTGCTGGTTCCAGTCGAGCACATATCTCACGCGTGTGGTGGGATCTTTGGCCAGCAACTGCTTGCCGCCGTGCGCCTGCGCGACTTCAAAGGCCTTGTCGGTATCCACCTTCAGAAATGCCAATTGGAAAGGCTGGGTGGAGCGGTTGGACGCATCAAAGGGTTCGGCGGCGCCATGGTCTACGCCGCGCGGAATGTCGGGGTCGGAGAGGCCTGACCATGTAAAGACCTCGGATTTCGATGTGTTAGGTGAAGCAAAAGTGGCTTTCCACAGGGCCGATTTGCCATCCTGTCCGTTGCTTTCCTGGGTTGGCTTCGATTCCAAGCGCATGGGCAGCGCGTCGGGAGCCCAAAAACGCGCCGGAGGTATCAGCTTCTGTAAGGCGAACCTTCCGGTCGACAATTCAGTCGCGGGCGGTTGTGGTTTGCTGGAAGACTCCTTTCCCGAAGGACTGCTGCAACCAAGCAACAGCGCC
The DNA here is from genome assembly GCA_035939495.1 of Candidatus Angelobacter sp. Lineage (GTDB taxonomy): Bacteria > Acidobacteriota > Terriglobia > Terriglobales > Acidobacteriaceae > Angelobacter. Next base: position 105,076 of record DASZFU010000146.1, read on the forward strand.
GCAAACAGCAGGAAAGACAGACTGGGTCGTTTCATAGTGCCCTTGGGAGGATTGGGTAAGTGGGTAATTTGGTAAATGGGTAATTGAAATGCATTAATTTTCGGGATTCACTCCAAAGTTACCAAATTACCCATTTACCCAATCTCATCACTCGACTGCAATTCCAGTTTTTCTGGCTTGCTCCTGCAGATCTTCAAGTTTCTGTTTGGCTTCGGTAAGAGACTGCTTCTTGGTATCGATCTCTTCCTGTTGCTTGCGGCTGTCCTCCATGAATTTTCCCTGGTCACGAAGCATGGTGCCGGCATCGGCGTAGTACGCGGCGGCGCGCAGCCGGGCTTCCCGCTCGGAGACATCCAGTTCCCGCTGTAGCTGCGTGATCTCCTTTTTTGCGTCGTCGATCTGCTTCTTCAGGTCAGGAGTCTTTTTCGTGTCAGGCGGCGTGGTCTGAGCCTGGTCCTTGCCGTCAGTTTTTTCGTCTTTCTTGTCGTCGGTAGCGGCGGCTTTTTTATCGCTGTCCTTCGCTTTATCAGCCGAGGGTGGAGGCGTTTCCGGCTTCGATTGTGGGATCACATCGTTGTCAATCACACGGGCCGTGGGATTGGCCTGCCGCGTAGCGCGGGTTTTACGGGCAACGTCAGCCAGCGACTGCTGGGCCGCTGCCTGGAGCGCCAGCATCGAAATGCATAGACCAAGCAATAGAAACAGTTTTTTCATAGTCGTCTCAACCACACTTGCTGATTGTATTCTACCCCCAGTTTGCAGCCATTTTTATGCATTCAACGGGCGGAAACGATAGGGTAAACGCTGTACTTGCCAAGGAGACAGGGCCGAAAGTAATGAGCATTTGGTAATTTGGTAAGTGGGTAATTGCGTAATTTGAAATCCCTTCAAACTGAGGCAGCTTCCCTGAGCGTTGATGTTTTTTAATTTACCCAATTACCAACTTACCCAATTACCAATTCCAAATTTCTCACTTACCAAATTCCCGCCCGCGCATCAGTTTTTGGAAGGGCTGGCAAACTCCAGAAACTCCGCAACCACCTTCGACAACGACTCTGCCTCTCTCTTGATTTTTTCCGCCAGTTGTCTTGTCTCTTCACCGTCGTTCGTGGTGGAGAGTGTTTGTGCATGGCCGGCAATCGTCTCCAGCGAGTTTTTAAAATCTCTTACCAGTCCAGCCGAGATCTCGCCCATGGAGGCCAGGTTTTCGCTGACATGCATTTGTCGGGCGATCTCGGTGATTTGCGTCAGGTCTTCGACCAGGCAGCATGATCCAAGAGCCTCCTTATCTTTCGCCGTGTTGGCCGGCGCGCTTTTCTCCGTGACTGGGAAAGCGCTCACCGCCAAGGTCCGCTTTTGCCCTGCAGGGGTACGATATTCGATTTCAACCTTAGTAAAAGGAGTTCCATCGCGAATCGACTGCTGCAGAGCGCTGATCAGCGTATTTGCAGAGTTGGTCTCCGTCCCATCGGGCCAGCGCACCTGGGTCACGGTCCGGAAAAGATCACGGAGATTGAACATCAGAGGCGACGCATATCCCAAGAGCGATCGAGCAGCGCGATTGGCTTGCCGGACGCCTCCCATCCAGTCCAAATAGATAACACCGCTGGACAGGTTCGCAAGCATCGCTTCATGGATGATCTCTGCCGAGGCGGACCGCTGCTGCTCCGTTTCCAGAAGCCGCTGAAGGTTCTTTTCCTTTTCCCGAAGCTGGTGGATGACTCCGTTGTAGGCGGCAAAGCCAAAGGCCGAGCTGCCCTCTTTCGGCAGCGCTGCCGGACTTGTTTCAGCAGTGATGTCTTGCTTCACCTTGCGAATGAGGATGGCTGCCAACAGAAAAGCGCAAAGGAAGATTGCCACCCCTAACGCCATCCTGATCACCAATGGATTGCGCAGGATCTGTTGCAGGGGAATGCTCAGAAGTGTTGTAAATATCATTGGTAAAGTCCTATATACCAGTTGAGCAGTCGATTGCCGAAAAATAGCGCAACCAAGGCCGCTGTTCCCAGGAACACCCCAAAAGGTATCTCAAAGTTACGGTAAATCAACTTGGCTGATTGCCATGCCTTGGCGCGGGCAACCGAGGCAGGTTCATCTCTTCGGCTCCGTCGCCGGGCGAGTCTCTTGCGCCAGACAATCACAATCAGCAGGATACCGAAGACCGTGCCCACCAGCGTACCCAAAACCAGCACCAGCAGCGTGAGCCACATGCCCAGGAATGCGCCAATGAGGGCCATCAGCTTTACATCGCCCCGGCCCATGCCTTCCACGCCCCGCACTGCCTGATAAAGCAAGGCGATGCCCAGCAGAAAGGCCGAGCCAAAAACCGCTCCGGCAATTGAATTCGCCAAAGAGAGCACCCGTCCGCTCAATGTTTTGTCAAAGAGCAGCGGCTCGGGGATTTTCACCAGCAGGCTGAACAAAAGTCCCAGCACAATCCCGGGTTTGGTCAGCAGGTCGGGGAGCAGTTTGGTTTCCGCATCGGTAAATATCAGGCCGATCAAGAGGAAACAGCAGACCGAGTATTTGATCGCAACGGCCAAGGTCGAGTAATCGCCTGCATCGAAGGGATCGGATGCAGCCCCACGAGATGCAGCATAATAGGACAAACCAAAAAGCGCTCCAGTGAGCAGTTCCACCAGGACATATCTGGACGAGATAGCTGCGCGGCAGTGCCTGCACTTGCCCCCTAGCCAAAGCCAGCTCAAGACCGGAATATTGTCGTACGCGGCAATCGGCTGATGGCATGCAGGGCAGGCCGAGCGGGGACTGACGACCGAAAGTTCGCGCGGCATGCGATGAATGCATACGTTCAGGAAGCTGCCGAAAATCAGTCCAAAAAGAAAAAAAGCGACGATGAAAAAGACGTCCAGGAGGCCACTCCACCTTATGATCTTCGGGGGATATAGAGAGATTATACGTAGATTCTACCCGTCAGGAGCATTACCAACGGTCACGGATTCGCGAATAAAAAAGAAAGCGCCACTTCTAACGTGGCGCTTATAACATTGTTGTTTTTGGTTACATTGTTGCTTTCGGTTACATCGAGGGGCGGCTGGTTCCAGGGGTTACCGTAAGAGAGTTCTCCATCTGGAAGTTCAACAGCGTCTCTGGCTTCAGCACAATTTGCTGGCCCTTATTGATAGCAGAGACGCCAGTACCTGCACCCGCACCTGCGGCTGCACCGATCGCTGCGCCTTTTCCACCGCCAAAAATGCCACCCAGAATTGCACCTGCGGCAGCGCCGCCGCCGATCTTGGCGGCCGTACTTTTGCCACGTCCGCTACCCGACTTGCTCCAACGGTCGGTCTGCAAGTTATAGCTCTTGCCATTCATCAGCAAACGAGTCAGCTCAATCGTGAGCACGGATTGTCCGGCAAATCGACCAGCGGATTTCACCTCAACCACGCGGCCTTCAATATCGGCGCTGGTGGGAATCACGGTCTCATTGTCGATCGTGACCGGAGTTGAAATCGACCCATGAAATACGTCGCCTACCTGGGCCTTTTCTGAGCTCAATTCCTCGTTGAGCCGGATCGTCAGGCCGGTTCCGGCAGGAATCGTGATCTTGGCCGGGGCAGGCGGTGTGCTCGGCTGATCGCTGCTGGCAGTGTTGTTAGAACTGCTGTTGCCGCTCCCACTGCTATAGTTGCTACTATTGGAACTCGTGTCGTTGGGTACGGTGGTACGCAAGCCGGTGTCGTTGTTGTCGCGATTACTGTAGCTGGAAGGAGAAGGCCGCCGGCGAGTGCTGCGGACGGTCGCTCTTGGTTGTTCCATCGGTTGCGGCTGCGTGTTTTCCATCGCTGGCTGGGGCTGGGTGTTCATGGCAGACGTGGGCGCGACTTGCAGGTTGTTGATTACCTTGCTCACGCCGTCAACTTGCGCTGCGTCGTTGGCTGCCGCATTGCGCTCCATGTCGTTGGCAACATTTCCGCTGAGGGTCACAACACCATTGTTCGCGTCGATAACGACCTTGCTGCCAATATTGCTGTCTGTATTGACTTTCTTCTGTACATCCGCTTGGATTTGCGAGTCGGAGCGCCCCCCAAACCCTGAGCGCGAACAGCCCACTGCCACGAACGCCAGGGAAACCAGGGCTACCCAGAAATATCTCTTCGTTGTGTTCATAAAAGTCCTGCTCCTGTATTGATTCCGGTACGCTATTTAGATGCAGAGTTGCTGCCGAAGACTGCCTCTGCGGGTTAAGTTTTATTTACCTTTTTTCATCTTTCTCTATTTATTGTAGTCCTTTGCAAATAGCCATATTTTGTTTATTTTCTTAATGTTGAGGTGATGCCCTTGCACAGGGAACGCTCTGGGGGCCGGTTCTTTGCGTCCTATTTGTGGCGGAAATATCCGCGTCTCTCATTTAGTGAAATATTACTTTTGACTGTTGGATGGAGCCCCTACAATGTGATACAAAAATCGCCTTCAGGTAGATATGTCGTTAAGGGTGGCACGCGGTGTCTATAATCCGGAAAAGGGACGTTTTCACTTCTATGTGGCGTTCAAGCCTGCTCTTGATCCTACAGCGGAGGAGCGCGGCGCCGAGCGAGCGCTGCCCATCGAAGTGGCCCTCTCGGTAACTGAGACTGGCGAACTTGCAGACCTGGCGTTTGAACTACCCACCCCGTGCCTGACTCATGATTCCCTCCTGTTCCTGGCCAGAACCGACTCTGCCAGCGTGGTTGACCATCGTGTGTTCGTGACGGTCCCCGGCTTGAACGGCGATTCGGTCTTTGAAACCGTCGCCAGCCTGGAGCTAGATGGCGCCGGCAGAATCATTGGATTGGAGATAACGTGAGGCAGTCTTTGGTTGTTAGCCCTTAGCCATTAGCTCTTAGCCTTTAGCCGTTAACTATTGCATCTCATGCCGTTGCTCGCTTCTGCTTTTGATTCGTGTTCATTCGCGTTCATTCGTGGCTAAAAAGTTTTTTTTGCGTCTTTCCCTGACTTTGCGGTGAAATAGAACACATCATGCACTCTGAAGTCACCGGATTCGTGCTGGCTGGCGGCAGAAGCTCCCGGATGGGCTCTAATAAGGCCTTTTTGGAGTTCGGTGGCAGGCTGCTGATTGAGCATACAAAAAGTATTCTCGAATCGGTTTGCGGCCAGGTCTTTATCCTTGGGCAACGTAACCTCTATGGCGGATTTGGACCTTGCTACGAGGATATCTACCCTGACTGCGGTCCCTTGAGTGGTATTCACGCGGCGCTGTCGAATACTCCCACTGAATTCAGTCTCATTACGGCTGTCGATACTCCGTTCATCAAGGCAGAGTTTCTGGACTACATCGTGGACTGCGCTGTTAAGTCCTCTGCAATGGTGACAGCGCCTAGTGTCGCCGGCCAGGTGCAACCGTTGTGCACGGTTTTCCGCTCTGGTTTTCTGCATATCGCTGAGTCTGCCTTGAAGTCTGGGAGGTTTAAAGTGGAGCCGCTGTTTCCGAGGGAGCAGACATTGATTCTTGGAGAAGCCGAATTGGATCGATTTGCGTTGGCGACGGAGATGTTCGAGAATCTCAACACACCGGAAGATTTAGCGCGCGCCCGAGGGCGTTCGATCAGCAGGTACAGATGAATCGTCATCCAAACCATCACGAGCAGGCCCATCATCCTTATATCCATTTTGACCATGTCTCCAAGTCTTTTGGAGACCGCAAGGTGCTCGATGATGTGAGCTTTATGGTTATGCCGGGCGAGACGGTTTGTATTCTTGGGCGTAGCGGTGTGGGCAAATCGGTCTCCTTGCATCACATCATGGGCTTTCTCAAGCCGGACTCGGGACGGGTGGTTGTAGCGTTTGAAGACGTTACCGGCTACGGCGAGCACGAACTGGAGCGCATCCGCAAGAAGGTCACGATGGTATTCCAGAATGGAGCTTTGTTTGACTCCTTGACCGTCGGTGAAAATGTCGCATTTCCCTTGCGCGAGCGGAGCGATCTGGACGAAGACCAGATCTACCAGATCGTCGATGGCCTGCTCGAAATGGTGGGTGTGAAACCCATGCGCGACGTGTTGCCTTCGGATCTGTCCACGGGCATGAAACGCAGCGTCGCTATAGCCCGCGCTTTGGCGGCGCAACCGGAATGCATTCTCTACGATGAGCCGACCACGATGGTAGACCCTTTGATGGCCACGCTGTTGGGCGACTTGATCCAAAAGCTGAAACATCAGCTCAAACTCACCAGCATTGTGGTGACCCACGACATGAGGCTGGCCAAGAAACTCGGAGACCTCATTGTCTTTCTGCACGAAGCCCGCGCTATTTTCTTCGGCACCGTAGAGGAGATGGAACGATGCCAGGATGAAGTGGTCCGGCAATTCCTGGAACTGGACGAGTTGGTTGTGCCGGGCATCGAGGAGCCGGGGAGTTCACTTCGTTTGTAAGGAGGAATGCGATGAAGTCCATTTTAATAGCGATTCTATTCGTAACGTTGTTTGGTCTTGCTACTGAAGCCCAGAATAGTGCAAACGGCTCTGGTCCAGGTGCGACCGCGGCTGCTGGTTCAGCAACTACGCTCCCGCAAGGGATCTCTTTCCTCGCCGAGCTGACTAAAACACTAGACGCCAAGAAGCTCAAAGTCTCCGACCCGGTGACGGCCAAGTTAAGCGACGATGTTCTTGCCGGCGACAAACTGCTGATCCGTAAAGGCTCGAAAATCTTTGGGCACGTCACCGAAGTCGTCGCGCACAGCAAAGAACACCCTGAGTCCAGGCTTGGAATCGTCTTCGATCGAGCGCTCCTCCCGGACGGACGGGAAATTGTATTTCATGGAACGATTCGTAGTTATACGCCTACGTTTACGATAAGAACTCCAACTGCGATTGGGTCTGGCGACGACGCAATGAACCGCGCTTCTGGTCCTGTTCGTGATGCGACGACTGGTCAGGTATATGAGCATAATCCAAATCCCAGGCAAGATGTACCTGTCGCTTTTTCTCGAGCTGCCACATTCCCCATACCGGGATCAGGGGGACTCAATTTGGATACGGACAGTTCTGTCTTTCTCTCTAACGCCCATACGGTGAAACTGGAGGGCGGCTCCCATCTATATGTTTACGTTGCCAAGTGAGCCTTAGACCCGTCAACTTCTGAAAATACTCTAATAACTCTGCAGCCATTGGGGCGGCAGCGTGGCAATTTCCGACAAGTCCAAATTGGGAAGCTGCCCGATCTCGATTTCACTAGCATTTGTCAACGCCTTTATGGTTCAATTCCCCATTCGGCACCTTGAAAGGAATATTACAATGAAGAAAGTTTTCTTCCTTATGGTGATTGTGGGCCTATGCAGTCTGCATGCCTATCCGCAGAGTACTCAGACATCTGCTAGTCCTGGAAATAACATCGACGCAAGAAGCTCGATGAAAGGAAACGCCAACAGTAAACCTCTCACCCTCCCCAACGGCATTACCTTTCATGCAGAATTAACCAAATCTCTGGACACGAGTAAGGCAAAGGTCGGAGACTTGGTCAGTGCAAAAATAACCGAGGAGCTATCGGACGGTACAATTCAGATTCGCAAGGGTTCAAGACTTGTTGGTCACCTTACCAAGGCTCAGGCTTATACGAAGAAAAACGGCGAAGCCAGCTTGACTATTGCTTTCGACAAAGTGATTTTGAGTGACGGACAGGAAATCGCGTTCCATGGAACGATGGAAGAGTATCGGAGGCCAGTCCTGGGGACGCAAGGCACAAGGATCGCCAGCACTTTTGGCGGCCCATTCCCCGGCGATCCAACGATCACCACCGGCAATAGGAGTTCAACGATGACCAGTGGCAATGGTACGTTTTCGGACCCGGCGACTCGTGCCATGGGTCGATCTGGCACGCCGTCCGACGATCCGAGGACTACGGGTGCATATGGGAATGCACCAATTGGGGCCATCCGCTCAGGTGACCAGCCTCAAAAAGTGACTGGTTCAGGATTCACCGAGAAAAGCAATTTCAGACTTGAGAGCGGGGCGCTCATCGTGGTGCGGGTCCAGTGATTCTGACGCTGATTGGCAACACTTACTCTGTACTAAAACGCTGCCTAAAACCCTCGTCTGATCAGGTCAGGCACACTGAGACTCGTTAATGGCTTTTCGCGTATCGACTTCTCGGCGTATTTTGCAAGTACGTCCACTTCGATGTTCAACAGGCCATCTCGTTTTAGCGTGTGCAGGTTTGTGGCCTGATATGTGTGAGGAATAATGGCGATCTCAATTTGGTTCGAATTGATGTGGGCTACAGTGAGACTAATGCCCTCCAGCGTAATTGAACCTTGAGAGACAACATAGCGCAAAAGCTCTTTAGGTATTTCAATAGCCAGCCGCCAGTCTTCACGACCCTTGATCCTTTCGAGGCTTAGAAGCTTGCCTACGCCATCCACGTGGCCCTGAACAACGTGCCCCCCGAGCCGCGCATTGGCTTGCGTGGGAAGTTCAAGGTTGACGACCGAATACTTGTTGAGTTTCCTTAACGATGTTCGCTTGAGCGTTTCGTCGGCCAAATCGCACGCGAAGCAGTGGCGATCGATCTCCACTGCAGTAAGGCAGACTCCGCTCACTGCAACGCTGTCACCTAGCTTCAGTTCAGCCGGAATAGATTGTGCGTTCACGGTGATGCGCGTCTTGCCACTCACCAGCTTTAAGCTGACGATCTGCCCGGTTTCCTGAATGAGACCTGTGAACATCAGTATTTCAATCGCGAATCTCAGTCGTCCCGCAAGCGGGACTCTGTTTCAATTGTACGTGTACCCACCACTGCCGTTCGGCTACGCCTCGCTCTGTGGTGGGCTACTGTCATCCGTCCCGCTGCGCGGGACTGAAATCCCGCATACTGAAATCCGGCATTATGTTACTTGCATAGCCAGTCAAGAAGGAGGCCGCTCGTATGGATCGCGCAAATAACCTTCAACAGCAAAGTCTTCGCTGAAGCGATGGATCGATATATTTTTTACCACCGCAGCATCGCCCATCCTCTTGTAGCCTGCGCCACTGGCAAAAGGCACTGCTCCTGAACCAGCCAGAATCTTAGGTGCGTAGTAGAGAAAGACTTTATCAACGATACCCGCCGCCAAGGCTGTCCAGTTCACCAGCGCTCCACCTTCGATCAACAGGCTGGTAATCTCCATCGAGCCGAGGTGCTCGGCAATCTTGACGAGATCAGGACGGCCATCGCTCGCCCCCAAAGGCATTTGTTGAACCTGAATGCCACGCTCTTCAAGCGCGCGTCTCTTTTTCTCTTCAGCGAAGGAGCAAAAGACTACAAGATCGCCGTTGACCGTCTTTGCCAGCCTGGAATCGAGAGGCAGCCGCAAGCGTGAATCAAGGACAGCGCGCAATAGGGGACGCCTTCGAGGTTTTCCGGTGCGGTCGGTGAGCAGGGGATCGTCGGCGATGACGGTGCCGACACCAACCATAATGGCATCCGACTCGTGACGCAGTTCCTGGACGTGCGCCCTGGCCTCGGCGCTGGTGATCCATCCCCCCGTTGGTCCTATGGCACCCAGGGCGGAAGGGCTGAAAGACTCCTCTGGAGGAGGCGCAATCTTGCCATCCAGAGTCATGCCGGATTTCACGGTCACCAAAGGCTGGCAATGAAGAATGTATTTAGCAAACGACTCGTTGAGTCTCCTGGCCTCCGTTTCGAACAGGCCGGTCTCGACTGTAACCCCGGCGGCCCGCAGCTTTTCAAATCCTTTTCCCGAGACCTGCGGGTTCGGATCAGGCATGGAAGCAACCAGCCGCTTGATTCCCGCTGCGATGACCGCATCTGTGCACGGAGGCGTGCGGCTGTGGTAGCAATGCGGCTCAAGGTTAAGATACATGTCGCCGCCTCGCGCTCTCGGCCCCGCCTGCTCTAATGCCAGCACCTCGGCGTGCTGCACTCCGTCAAATGTGTAATAACCTTCTCCCGCAATCTCGCCCTGGGCATCTACCACAACGGCGCCGACACGAGCACCCGGAGACGTCAATCCGGTGCCGCGACCTGCGAGTTCCAGGGCACGTCGCATGAACTGTTCGTCTTGAACGGTAAAGTTCATTACGCGGCAAAGAGAGAGTCCACAAAATTCTGGGGATCGAAAGGCAGAAGGTCGCCCGCCTGTTCCCCCACGCCTACGTAGCGGACCGGCAGCCCAAGTTCGCGGGAGATGGCAACCACCACACCGCCTTTAGCCGTGCCATCCAATTTGGTCAATACGATTCCAGTAACACCGGCGGACTCAGTAAAGAGCCGCGCCTGCTGCAGCCCATTTTGTCCTGTAGTGGCGTCCATCACCAGAAGAACCTCATGGGGTGCGCCCGGAATCACGCGCTGCGCGGTGCGCTTCATCTTTTCCAGTTCCGCCATCAGGCTGGTCTTGGTGTGCAGCCGGCCGGCTGTATCCACGATCACGCTATCGGTGTGGCGCGCCTTGGCAGCGCTGAGGGCATCAAAAAGCACGGCTGAGGGATCACCTCCAGGTTTCGTTTTGATGACCTCAACCCCGGTCCGCGACCCCCATATCTCCAATTGCTCAATAGCGGCGGCACGAAAAGTATCGGCAGCACACAACAGGGCCGTCTTGCCCTCGCTACGGACGGCATGGGCCAGCTTGCCAATCGTAGTGGTCTTGCCTGTCCCGTTGACTCCTACCACCATGATCACCTCCGGCTGGCCGGAAGCCGGTTTTCCCGAGCGCGGAGGAGTGGAGTTCAAGATTTCGAGAAGCTGTTCTTTGATGAGCCGCTTGAGTTCAGCTACATCTTTGATCTGCTTTCGATCCGCTCGTTCCCGCAGCTTGGCCAGCAGTTCCTGTGTAGTCTTGGTTCCCAGATCGGCGGTGATCAGGATGGCTTCCAGGTCGTCAAGCGTGGCCCGGTCGATTTCTTTGGTGAAGGCAACGACCTGATCGATCTTTTCACTCAGGTTTTCACGCGTGCGCGTGACCGCCTGCTTCATCTTTTCGAGGAAAGTAGGCTTCGGCGTTCCAAAAAGTGTCTGAATCATGGGCTCATGGTCGATTATAGCGGGAGGACACTTGGTTGAGGGGCGAGCGGCAACGCGGTCAAATAAAATTGGGTAATTTGGTAAATGGGTAATTGAGTTGTCCTTGGATTGGTTTTCAAATTACCCATTTACCAAATTACCCAATTACTCAATTCTTTACGGCTACTGCGGCGGTTTCGGCCTGCTCGCCGGTTACCGTTGCAGCCCGATGGATGCGGAGCTTTCCTGTCTCGAACACCTTGGTCATGGCGGCTACTACGTAAGGATCGAACTTGGTGCTGGTGAGCGAATTGATGATGCGGATCACATACTCGGGGTCCATGGCAGCCTGGTAGGGACGGTTGGTCGTCATGGCATCGAAGGTATCGGCAACCATGATGATACGAGGCATCAGCGGAACCTGATCTCCCTTCAGGCCAAAAGGATACCCACGGCCATCCAAAGACTCATGGTGCAGCTCGATGCCCGGCAACATGTCTCTTAACATTTCCACGGGACGCAGAATCGCCGCTCCCTTCGTCGTGTGGGTCTTCATGATTTCGAATTCTTCCGGGGTGAGCGCGCCGGGTTTTTTTAGAATGCGGTCTTCAATGCCGATCTTGCCTACGTCGTGGAGCTGGGCTGAGATGCGGATCTTCTCGATATCCTCCGTCTTCAACCCCATTTCTGTCGCGATAATAAGAGAGTAGCGGGTGACGCGGTCAGAATGGCCCTTCGTGTAAGGGTCCTTTTCGTCAACGGCTCCGGCGAGCATCTGAATGGAGCTTAGAAACAGCGTCCGGTTTTCGAGAGCAGCCTTCTTAAGATCGTGGACGAAGCGCTCCAGGTCGTCGGTCATGCTGTTGAAGGTCTGCGCCAACTCGCCGATCTCGGTCCGGCTATGGAGATTCACGCGCTGTGAGAAATCTCCGCCGGCAATAGCGCGGCTCGATTCGGTAAGCACGTGCAGGGGCGTGGTGAGACGGCGCGCAGCAGCGATGCCTACAAAGCTGCTGAAGGCGATGGCAGCCAGCGCAAACGACAGCGCCGCTCGCTGCATCTGGAAAATATCGAAATAGGCATCGGCCTGAGTTTTTTGCGCGACCACCGCCCATCCCAATCCTGAGACGGGCGCATAAGTTCCGAGCATCGGAGTCGCATTCTTGCCATCCTGCAGCACGAACTCTTTGGTGACAGAGAAGCGGGCGTTCCCGCTCTGCTCCGCAAAACTTTTCACCAGTTCGTTGGTCATGAATTGGCCGGTTGCATATTTCTGGCTGGCCGAAGCGACCATGCGTCCGGAGCGGTCGATCACATAAGTATCAAGACCTTGATCTTTGGCCTCTTTTAATTTCTTGACCACATACTGGAGGTCCACGGCGAGCTGCAGGGAGCCCAGGAAAGGATTTCCTTCAACGCACAATTGATGGTCCGATTCACGCACAGTGCAGACCGGCCGGCTTACGACCATGACCGTGCGAGCGTCTTTGCCATTTCCGATTGCGATTGCCTCTCCTGTATATTCGCGCCCGTCATGCGCTGCGGCGAAGGCGTGTTCCAGTTCCTTTTCCAGAAAGGCATCCGGGGCGAGCGTTCCCGCCGATATAAAGTGCCCTTCAGGATTGACCAGTCGCGCATAAGTCACAATGGAGTCGGGATTTTCAATGTAATTCTTGAGCAGGGCCCGAACTTCAGGCGACTCCACTTGCGCGCCATTCAAGTTTCCTCCGCTGGTGACCTGAATCGAGTAGGTCAGGCTGGCGAGGTTGGAACGGATGTCCTTCTCCCGTTGAGCGATATCCTGGGCCAGGGAGCTGGTGACCATGTTCTGAAGCAGCTTCTCGTTCCGCTGCAGGGCTTCGCGGTTCATGTCCGCTACTTTGGTGTAGTAAAAGTAGAGCGGCATGATCGCCACTGCAATCAGGACGACCAGGATCAGATACAGAATCGGAATCCGAGAAGGAACAGGTAGCTTCATGCTTGCCAAAGATTCTAAGGTTTTCTGGATTGTAATACTGAGACTCTTCTAACTCTAGCGGGAAATACGCCTTAGGGCATGATTACTGAAGTACCCGTTGTAATCGGATGATCACTTCGGCGTCGCCTCAGTGCAGGCGGCTGAATGAAAAACCGGCACTCGTACGGATTTCAGTTCCGATTGATGGTTACTACTCGGCGCGAAGAGTCGAGGCCGGATTGATCCGGGCAATTCGCAGAGTGGGTGTGAAGCTAGCTAGCTGCCAGAGCGGCCAGGATGAGTATGCCGCAGACGACAGCCAAGGTTGCCGGGTCGTAGGTTCGCACGCCATATAACTCACTCTTGATGATCCGTAACGCGAGCAGTGCGAAAACCAATCCTGCGGCAAGTCCACACGTAACTGCCATGATTCCGGCTTTTCCAAGCTCGACCATGGCTTGCTGCAGAGTGGAGCCCAGGGCCATGCGAATGCCGATCTCCCGGGTGCGCTGCACGACCAGATTGGATACCCAGGGACTCGCGTGATCCCCTCGATTCACCCTACCTTATCCCTACCTGCCCCTTAGCCGACTCGATCAGCTTGGCGGAGTCGTAGCCGACGCCATCTTTAAATACCAAGTCTACATTTTCGATATCCTCAATTTTGGTAGACGGATCTCCACGCACAATAATGATATCGGCCTGCTTGCCGTTGACCAATGAACCGATGTGATCGGCCTCGCCGATAAACTGTGCGCCGTTCAGCGTAGCAATCTTGATAGCTTCAGTTGGGGTGAATCCCGCTTCTACCAACAGTTCAACTTCTCGCTGGTCGCCGAAACCAGCCACAATGCCACCGATGCCCGTAGGGTCCAGACCCGCCAGCAGTAAACCGCCGGCCTTTACAAACGCCCGCTCGAATTCCATCTCTTTAGGGAACATCACCGGCCATGCGCTATTGGTGTTTTGCGCGATACGCTGCCTGTTCGCCAGATATGCTTTGCGTGCATCCTCGGAAAGCGAATCAAGGACTTTCTGCGGAACGTTGGGTCGCGACGCAACAAACTGTTCAAAGACCGGCAGCGTCGAAGTCACCGCCACATGATGAGCAACCAGTTCCTTGATCGTGGTTTGAATCTCTGGTCCATTCACGTCCAGCTTGGAAGCCGCCACCATGGCCTGGTTTGCAGACGGACAAACATCGGGTTGCTTGCCGGGAAAGAATTCTGTATCGACGGTGAGGCCATGCTCCAAATCGTCGATACCCAGGGCTGCGGCTTCACGGAAACCTATAGAACAAAGATGTCCAGTGACCTTGATTCCATGACGGTGAGCGGTGTCAATCGCAGCTTTCAATTCGGCGCGTGTGATGTAGTTGTAGGCTTTGAAAGAGCGCACTCCTTCGTCAATCCAATACTCCACCGTCTTACGAGTTTCTTCCGGACCGCTGAGTTGATGCAACTGCTGGATGGGCGCTCCTGCCCCTTCAAGATATGGGCCGGTAATGTTCATCTTTGGCCCGGGTATCTTTCCCGCATCGACGGCCTTCTTCAATTCCAGGTCAAGATAGGTCTCCATGCTCCCCGTGGTGCGGAGGTAGGTAACGCCTGCAGCCAGATAAAGCCGGGGGAAGCTGAATGGCATGTCATGGTATAGACCGCCTCCTGCAGGATAAAAGAGGTGTTCGTGCATGCCGACCATGCCGGGAATCGCGGTACTGCCGCTCACGTCGATGCGGTTGGCGTCGGCCGGAATCTGCACTGTGCCGCTATTGCCGATGGCAGCGATCTTGCCGCCTGAGATCACTATAGTCTGGTCTGGCTTGGCGGACGCTCCGGTTCCATCGATCACGCGCACATGCTCCAGGGCAATGACCGGAGACTTCACGCGAATATACTGGTCAATGCCGGCTGGTGACTGCGCAAAAGCTGACGCCGCGCCGAGCACGCTTACGAACAAAAGAACCAGAGTGTTTCTCGTCACTGAATGCCCTCCTCGCTGAGAATCGGAAGAATAATTGCAGGAAGACCTTTTAGGCAAACGGCCCGTCAGCGCCTCTGAAGCGAGTTTATCGAGTCACATAATGAAGTTCGCGCAGCATGGTTTTTACCATTGCAGCATAAAAACCATCGGGATCGAGTTCCAGGTATTTCTCCAAGGCCGCGATGACCTCCGGGGACGCGCCATCCTTTTTGCTCCTGGCGCTCTCTTTACCATATAGGGCAGAGGCTTTCACATAATATGCATCCGCTAGTTTGGAATCGATGGAGATCGCCCGATTACAGGCATTCGTGGCTGCCGACATCTTATTCATGTCGTAAAGTGTGACGCACAGATTGAAATACGCAAGTGCCGGATAACTGTGCAGAGGCGCAGCCTGACTGAAGAGATCTGCCGCTTTGCTGTATTTCTTCATTTGGAAGTAAGCGTTTGCCTGGGCAAACAGCATCTGTCCAACCACTGTCTTTGTATCCTCTGGATATACCTTGAACTTCATTGCCTTTCTGGCGGCCAGAATGCCCAAATCATATGTATGAACAGCATCATCGTACCGTTCAAGATTGCTCTGAATAGCTGCCAGCGTTTGATAGAACTCCGGTCGTGCCGGGTCAATCGAGATCGCTTTTTTGCATGAGACAATCGCAGCTTCGGTATTCCCAGAATTGAATTGCGCGGTGCAAAGGTGCAGGTAAGTGAATGCGGATCCACTTTCAAGTTCCAAAGCTTCGTCATAACGGGCGATCGCCTTGTTGAAGTCGCCTAATTGAGCATAGACATCGGCTTCGCCTGTCAGCATGAGCGACAGCGCTGACTTATATTCGCGCCGGTCAGTTTCAGGATCAAGTGCATCTTTCGCGGCCTTAATGCCTTGTTCGAAAAACCCAATAGCTTCGTTGAATTTCCCACTGTAGCCCAAGATGACCGCCAGGTTCTGATGAAACTCCCATTTATAAGGATTGATGGCAATGAGTTCCCTAAGAATTGCCGAAGCCTGCTCCCAATTCTGGGCGTGAATTGTGGCCTGCGCTGGAGGAACGAGGCGATTCATTCTCACGATCAAGGCATTTTCTTTACGAATAAGTTCCAGCCGTTCTTTACTCGTGAGTTGAGGCGATGGCTGGCCGGCATTTTGCGCGGCTTCCAGAGCTTGCACCCGCAGAGGTTTGAGAGGAACTTTTGGTGGAAGAATAGAAAGGTCCACGACCAGGTAATTCAAAGATTGCTGGTCGCCTCCATAGAGAATCTTCTCTCCTGAGTAAATGTGGCGTCCGCTAGGACCGGTGATCTCAACGTGGTAACGGCCAAAATCCAGGCCTATCGCGATATATCTGCCATTGGCGTCGGTCCTGACTTCATATTTCTTGTTCTGTCCTACGCGTGTATAGACAACCAGAGCATCGGCAATGGGCTTGCCTTCCATGTTGAGAACCTGTCCTTCAACTTGGGCGTGGCGTACATCCTGCGCAAACAGACTCGCAACGAGTATGACCAGCATCATCAGGCGTTTCATGCAGTAAGTATCCAAAAGGATCCATGACGTTACAAGCGAATTCTATTGAAGGCCACAAGCTAAACGCTACGGCACGCTTTGAGCTTTGGGAGTGGGTCATTTTGGTGAAGATAGGCGCATTTGATTGGATTGGACAAAAAATGCCGCCAGCGATGAATGCTAAAATGAAAGATTAGCTCATCTCATGGACCGCGCACACATTCGCAACTTTGCCATTATTGCCCATATCGATCATGGCAAATCCACGCTTTCCGACCGGCTTCTGGAGTTGACCGGCGCGCTTGCGCAACGGGAAATGCAGGCGCAGGTCTTGGATTCCATGGATCTGGAACGCGAGCGTGGCATCACCATCAAAGCCCATGCAGTCCGAATGAAATATCTGGCAGCCGGCGGCCAGGAATACCAGTTAAATCTCATCGATACCCCTGGTCACGTTGATTTCTCTTACGAAGTTTCGCGCTCCCTGGCATCCTGTGAAGGCGCCTTGCTGATCGTGGATGCGTCCCAAGGCGTAGAAGCGCAGACCCTGGCCAATGCCTATCTCGCGATCAATCATGGCTTGGAAATCATTCCCGTCATTAACAAAGTCGATCTGCCGAGTGCCGACATTCCGCGCGTCAAAGAGATGATTGAGCAGACAGTCGGCCTCGATACCAAAGATGCGCTGCTGGTTAGCGCCAAGACCGGGCTTGGTGTCCCTGAAGTACTGGAAGCCATTGTCAAGCGCCTGCCTCCGCCCAAGGGAAGCCCGGATTCTCCGTTACAGGCATTGATTTTTGATTCGTGGTTTGATTCCTATCGTGGCGTGATCATTCTTGCCAGGGTCTTTCATGGCACGCTTAAGAAAGGAATGCGAATCCGGCTGTGGTCCAATGGCACAGTTTCAGAAGTAGAGGGCTTGGGAGTCCTGACTCCTAAACCCGTAGCGGTGGATGAGCTGGCGGCGGGCGAAGTGGGTTTCATGATCGCCAATCTTAAAAACGTTGCCGATACAAAAATCGGGGACACCATCACCGATGCTGATCGTCCCTCTATAGAAGCTCTTCCCGGCTTTGAAGAGATCAAGCCGATGGTCTTTGCCGGACTCTATACCGTCGATGCCCACGAACACACGGCCCTGCGCGAAGCATTGGAGAAACTCCGGCTCAACGATTCTTCTTTCTTTTTTGAACCGGAAAGCTCGGCGGCTCTTGGCTTCGGATTCCGCTGCGGATTTCTCGGCTTGTTGCACATGGAGATCATTCAGGAACGTTTGGAGCGGGAATTTGGCTTGGAACTGATTACCACGGCTCCCAGCGTCCGTTTCAAAGTGACGAAGACCGACGGATCGATCATCGAGGTCGATAATCCTTCCCGCTGGCCGTCACAAAGCGAAATGGCAAAAGTGGAAGAACCCATCATCCTGGCGACCATCCTGACCAGGGAGGAATACGTTGGTGGCATCTTCAAGCTGGTCGAAGAAAAACGCGGGAAGCAAAAAGGTTTTGAATATGTCAGCGCCAATCGCGTGATGCTGACCTACGAACTGCCCTTGAGTGAAATCGTGCTGGACTTCTATGATCGGCTGAAATCCATCTCCCGAGGATATGCCTCACTCGATTATCACCTCGCTGGCCTATGGGAATCGCCGATGGTCAAACTGGATATTCTGGTGGCCGGCGATCCGGTGGATGCCCTCTCGATTATCGTGCATCGAGATTTTGCCTACGAGCGCGGCCGGGCTCTGGTCTCAAAAATGAGGGAACTCATTCCCCGCCAGATGTTCGAGGTTGCGATTCAAGCTTCAATCGGGGCCAAAATCATTGCGCGTGAAACAGTCGCGGCCATCCGCAAGAATGTATTAGCCAAGTGCTATGGAGGCGACATCACCCGTAAACGGAAACTCCTGGAAAAACAAAAAGAAGGCAAGAAACGCATGAAACGGATCGGTCGCGTAGACATTCCCCAGGAGGCATTTCTGGCAGTGCTCAAGGTCGGCGAAAACGCATGATGCACAATCCTTTTGAAAAGTTTCACCTTTACTACGTGTGCAAATCCACTTTCGTAACCTCAGAATCAGCGTCAAGCCTGCCGCCCAATCGGTGCAAATTGATTAATCTCTCTAAGTTATTGAAAATTAATGGCTTATAGGTTGCCACAAGGCTGGGGCAAATCGTCGTAAGTAGCTGAAAAAACTCAGACGATTGGCCCCCACATCGAGAATTGCACAGAATTTCCACAGTTTTAAACAGGATTTGTTCAACGCGCTCTTCAATTGGTTTTCGTGAAACTCACAGTGATCCAGGTTTCCACTTCTACAGGCACCCCATTCAAAATGTAAGGACGGTATCTCCACTGCTCCACTGCTGATATAGCGGCCTGCGCCAGCAACGGAGGTCCGCTGATCAGGCTCAAGCTTTGAATGGTTCCATCGCGAGAGATGATTGCGTGCAGCTTGACCTGTCCTTGTACGCCGGCCAGTTGAGCCGGACGCGGATACGTAGGAACAACTTTGTTGATCAGTTGTGCCTCAGAGAGTACCGAAACGGGAATCCGCTTCGGCGGATCAGGGGGTTTGGGCACGACCGCAGGCGGGCCACTCCCTGCAAAACAATTGGGGCAATATGGTCCACTGCCTCCAATGCTTGGGTCAGGCGTAACGTTTGGATCAGTGCCAGGGGTGCTGGGAGGACCAAATGCAATGACACTGTGTCCGGTGGGGCTAATGGACGCATAACGTGGCGCTTCCCGGCAACACAAGGCTCTGGGGCTTGACGTTCCAGACCTTTGCCGAACCGGTTCCTGCGGATGAATTGTTGTCGGCGTAAATACTATGGTGTGCGCTGCTACCGGTATCACGCCCGTAGTTAGCATGGGGATCGCGATCAGCAAAACTGCAGCAATGACCTGCATAGTGAAAGCAGTAGCCATCGGCCAGCGGCGGCGTTTCTTCGTTTGCGATGAGGATTCAATTAACGTTTCCCGAAACATCATTCCCTCCAGTTGTAGCAATTGACACCGCCAGTAGGGAGAAATGTTTCAGCTTTTCAATGGAAATGGCCGCCAGAACGGCGGCCATTGAAAAAATAAATTCGGAACTATTGCGGTCTTTTTGGTGTCGTGTTGTTCGCAGGCGGACGCGGCGTGGTGGTTCCAGCGGGACGGTTTGCCGGTGCTGCGCCGGTGCCGGCCGGTCTCGTTGCCGAAGGTGCAGCGACTGGACTGGCCGCATTGTAAGCGTCGACCAATTCTTTGGTGATGTTGGTCGTGGGACTGGCCCACAACACTGGAGTCTGCGGGTTGGAAACATCCAGAATCACCGCAAAGTTGTTGTCCTTGGCGTACTTGTCCATGACGTCGAGCATCTTCTTGCCCAGCCTGCTCAGCACTTCCTGCTCCGCTTGCTGAACCTCTGCCTGAAAGTCCTCTCCATTGCGCTGAAAGGTCTTTTGCTTATCGCCGGCGGCCTTCAGGCGATTATTGCGCTCTTCTTCGCTGAGCTTGTCGCCCTTTACCTGTAAATCGGCTTTCAATTTCTCAAGTTCATCGCTCTGCGCCTTGAGTTCGTTTTGGCGCGGGCCGAAGCGCGACTGCATGGCATCCAGTTCTTTCTTGCCTTCGTTAGTGGCCATGATTGCATCTTGAATGCTCACAATTCCGATCTTGATACCCGCAGATGCGGGGGACGAAGACGAGGCCGAAGTGCTGCCGGCAGCGGTCCCTGCGACCTGCCCAACGGCCACTGCGGAAACGATACATAGTCCCAGACTGAGAGCAATAACGTGGATATTTGGCTTACGTGACATGAGGTACTCCTCGCAAGAATCATTCGTCGCAAAAACACACTTTCACTCAATTGCTTCATGAATGCAGAAATAAGCAGAGAGGACGAATGGTGCGATTATAGATTCTGCATTCCTGCATCGTCAAACCAGCGTATGCCTGAAAAACCGCCGGAATGAACACGATCTGTTAAATCTCAAACCCTGAAGCTAAGGCTTCTTGGGCGTGGTCGTTGCCACTGGAGGCTGAGTCGTTGGAGATCCTGAAGCTCCCGAAGGCTTCGCCTGTGCACCGCTGGCTGGAGCAGTCGAGGGTGGCGGAGGCACGGGCGACTGAGCGTTGTAGGCCTCCACAACCTGGGTCGTAATCAGAGTGCCTGTATTCCCCCACAGCACCGTATTCTGCTGTCCGGAAACATCGAGCACTACCGCATAGCCGTTGCTGATGGCGTATTTCTCCAGCACAGGAGCCATTTTTTGATAGATGCGGCCGCTGATATCCTGCTGCGCCTGCTGATACTCGTTTTGCGCATCTTCATAACTACGCTGCAAAGCTTTCTGCTTCGTCTCGATGACCCTCACCTTGCTGTTTCGCTGATCGTCGTTGAGCTTCCCGGATTCCGCATCGAGTTCCTTCCTCAGCCGTTCGATTTCATCGGCGATGCCTCGAAGTTCCGCCTGCTTGGGAGCAAACTTTTTCTGCAGCTCGTCAAGCTCCTTCTGCCCCTCATTGGTGCTCTGCATGGCCCGCAGAATGTCGATCAGGCCGATCTTAGTGGGAACAGGGCCTGCCGGGCTATTAGCTGCCGGGGCCGACTGCGCCAACATGGCGAGAGGAAATAGCAGGATTAGAGCAAGATTGAAGACCAAAATATGTGCCTTAAGCTTGGTTTGCATGAATTGATCTACTCCTTAGAACGTAGTACTGATCGTAAACCGGAAGGTTTTGCGAGGCTCCTTCAGCTTGAAATCCTGTGAAAACAACGCCAGAGAATTGAGGAAGCTGAAGTCCCCCGCGCCACCCGCAGGAAACATGCTCCGTGTGATGATATTGGGAGTCGTGATGGTTTTGTCCAATATCAAAGGGTTATAAGCGTAATAGATGCGGAAGGGCGCTTGCACAATAGGCAAGAGCACCTGGAGTTCTAGCCCGGTGGACATCCGGGGTACCCAGTTGGTGCCAGCCACCGCTTTCAAGTCTCCGTTAAACGCAATAGGGGCTCCGCCGGTGCACTGAAAGTTGACGAATCCCGGGCAGCCGAAATTTGTGCCATTGAGCTGCGCCAGCGAATCAGGAGCAATTCTCAACTGTGAGCTCCTTAGGGCCACGTTCATGCCCAGATCGGCAAACGGTACGATATCAACCGGCCCAATCACTTTGATGCGATATTCGAAATTACCGGTGACGCTGGTATCTCCGCCAGGGAAGGTAATGCTGGTCACCGGCAACGGTACCTGAACGCTTCCTTTTCTCGGGTTTGTCGGGTCTACCGGAACGGGTGTGCCATCGGGGTTGGTCAAGGTCAAATTCTGTACCGTGTTTACAAATACATACGGGGAAACCGTTCGTATATCAAATCCCCGCAGATCATTGTCGCCACCCAGGTAAAAGCGCTGATAAGGTGGCGCTACTCTCCCTTCCCAGCCGGTGATAAAGCTTCCCTGAAGATGAATTCCCAAGCGATTTTGTTTAAATACCGGTTTCCATTGAGTAAATGTCGCAATCGGACGAATGAAGCTTACATTGCCGCCGATTCCAGCAACTTCTGTGCTGACAATGAAGCTCCTGCCCCTTGTCGGACGGATAGGACTGTCAATGGTGCTGAAGCCGTAACTGGGTGTGATGGAACTGGTGACGATGCCGCTAAGTGCATTCGGTCCGGAGATGCTGCGGAAATTGATCGTCTGGAAAAATGTTCGAGAAGCGTCACTGAACACAGTCAGGCTGGAATTATCCAAGTTGTAGCTGATGCTGACGCGCTTAAACGAACGCAATAGGTAACTTGCAGAGGCGGTAAACCCAGTGCTCGACTGGCTGAAATTCTGGAGCTGGTTCAAAACACTCGTTGGAAGATTCGTCCGCTGGCCCGTGGCAATCGCCAGTTGCTGCGCCTGGTTGAAATCAAACTTGCGATTGTAGACCGTAAATCCGAGCTGGATCGGGCGGTCCTTCAGATAAGGCTCGGTGAAGCCGAAGAGGATGTTGCGTGATCGATTGCCGACGCTGCCTTCAACCGTGAGAGTTTCGCCCAGCCCCAGGAAGTTATTCGTCTGGTAGTTGAGCCCAATGAATGATCCAGCCAGGCCGCTTACGCCCCCGGTGAGGCCAATGCTGTTCTTGCCTTTTTCTTTGACCTTGACGATCAGGTCCACCGCGCCATTCTGATCATCGATCTTGCGCTCGGTATCTTCTTCCGGTTTCAACGCTTCGAAATAGTTGAGCTGGTTGAGCCGCAGGATACTGAGCTCCCAAAGCCGGCTGTTGAATACCTGGCCTTCCTGCACCAGCAACTCACGTCGTATCACCCGGTCGCGGGTGGTGGAGTTTCCCTGAAACTCGATCCTGCGAATAAAGAAAGGCTTGCCCTCTTCAACATCCACATTCAATGTGAGCATCTTCTTCTCATCGTCAATCTGGGTGTCAGGAACGGCTGTGAAGTTGATATACCCGATCTCGCCATAAGCCTTACGGAGATTGTCGAGCCCTTTCTGGATCAGGTGGGTATCGAAAATGTCCCCGTCTTTGATGGGAAAGAGCTGGCGCAGCAGGCCGGCATTCTGAATGGCCTTGTTGTTGGAAAAGTGGATGGCCTTGAGCCGGTATTTGTCCCCTTCCTCGATGGGCACCGTGATGTCCATGGCCTTCCCGGTTCCTTTTTGGACGAAAGGAATGTGCAAGGCGCTGTGCTTGTCTCTAAGTTGCGTCTTGGGATCTTCGACCAGGGCCTTGAAATACCCATGATGGCGCAGGGCATCGCGAACGCGCTCCGCATCTTCCTCCAGCTTGGAGGCGTCAAAAGTCCTGGCGAAAAGATTCTCAAGGAAAATTGACCTGGGAATGCCGATGGGATGCAGGTTCTTCATCGCCGTCCGCAGTTCGCGGCTGGAGACGTGCTTATTTCCCTGGAAACGAATCTTTCCGACCTTGATCTTCGGTCCCTCTTTCACGGTGAAGGTGAGCGCCACAGAGGCCGGAGGAATTGTTTGCACTTGAACCTGTATGGTGGCGAACTGGCGGCCATGCTCGGCCAGAAGCTCCTGCAAAGCTACCTTGGCCTTGATCACCTTGGTCGGGTCGTAAGGGCTCTCAACGGTCAGCGGTATCTTGGCTTTCTTGAATCGCTCCAGGACGTCGCTCGTCGAGACCGAGTTCAGGCCATGGTATTCCACGGTGCGGATCGTGGGTTTCTCCCTGACATAGAAGTAAATCCGGAAGCCCTTGGGAGAAGCCTCTCTTTCGATTCTCACATCCTCAAAATAGCCCGTATTCCATACAGAGCGCAGATCTCGCTCCAGGGCGCTTTCATCGTAGACATCGCCTACTTTCGTATAGATCTTTGCCAGGATACTCTCTGCTGGAATACGTCGGTTCCCGACAGGCTTTATCTCCTCGATGATTTGCCCGGTCTGTTGGGCTTGCGAAGAAACAAAACAACCCAGAAATGCGCTCAGAAGCAGTGCAACACGCACCGTCCACCAAGCGTACTTCGGCCTACTTTTTTTGAAAAACAACAATGTATGGCTACCCTCAGAACAAGTTGGGAAAGCTTCGATTATACGGAAGTAACTGCTGAAGCGCCACTTATCAACGTTGACCACGCAACTGTCGCCTCTCGGAGAGAAAAAATTGCACACTTCTACACTCTAATGAACGTCGTCGAACTTGGAACTTGCAAAGAAAATTTCGAAGTTGCTGTTTTTTTGCTTTTGGCCTGGCTCATTCATCTTCGCAAAGCGACTCAAGCCGCGGTGACCTTGGGCCCGAGGCCAACTACGCGCTCCTACATTCCATCTAAATTGAAGTTCGATATCTGGGCACTTATTTGTAACAGGAGTTGGTAAAAATGTCAGGGGAAAAGATTTATCGTTCGGGGGAGAAAGTCCTCCGTACTGGTCTTTACCGTATCTCACATTACCAACACCGCATGCCGCACGATGCTGTTCTCCGGCAGGGTGAAAACTTTCCTGCCTGCAACAAATGCGGGGAACGTGTCTCGTTCAAGCTGTTCGTAACCGCTGGACCCCTCGCCGATGACCTGGACTTTCTGTTAAGGGTCGTCTAGATGGCCTTTTCAACTTCCACCAGGCAGGAATAGAGGCTCGGCCCTGCTCCAATGTCGGTTAACGTTTCTGATGTCAGGGCATTGATGCTTTTGCCATCGGGAGCCAGCCGGGCCCAATTCAGCCGCGCCGCTACCACGCCCCGCTGCACCGATCCGTTCACGTGCGCCCGTAACCGCACCTCGCCCCGGTCATTAAACACCCGTACCCAATCGCCCTCATGGATGCCACGGCGCTCTGCATCCTCACCGGTCATTTCCAGCAGATCGGGCCTCTCCATGGGTTGCAACGAGCGGACATTGGCAAACGTGGTGTTCAGGAAGTTATCGGCTTTGCGGGAGAGTAGCTCCAAAGGATATCGCTTTACGTTTTCCGTGTGTCTCGATTCCTCCGGCGGCACAAACGACGCGACCGGATCCAGTCCTTGACTTGCCAAAGCCTCGCTGTAGAGCTCTGCTTTGCCGCTAGGCGTAGGAAACCCGCCTTGGGCAAACGGTAGAAACGGTCCTTCACCAACCTCAAGACGAACATGGCCCTCTTTTTCCAATCTCTCTCGGGTAATTCCCTCAAACCATCCTGTCTGATCGGCAGGCTTGAGGGCTCCATCGATCATCTCGTCCACGCTCTGACTAAAGCAGGGATCGGTAAATCCCATGCGCTGCGCCAGTTCTCGAAACAACTCGGTATTGGATTTGCACTCGCCCAGCGGGGCGATGGCCTGGTTGGAAATCTGAAGATGGTAATGTCCGTAGGAGTGCTGCAGGTCCTTGTGCTCAAAGAATGTCGTGGCCGGCAAGACGATGTCCGCGTAATCGGTCGTGTCCGTGAGAAACTGCTCGTGGACCACCGTGAACAGATCAGGCCGTAAAAATCCCTTGATCACATCGTTGTAGTTGGGCGCGATTGTGGCAGGATTCGAGTTGTACACAAAAATGGCCTTAACCGGCGGATTGTCCAGTTGGGTGAGCGCCTTCCCCAATTCCGACATATTCACTACGCGGGCAGCGCGTCCCAGGGGGCTTTGGAGCATCAAATCGGGCCTCTCCACAGAATGCTTGTCTAAAGGATAGGCACCACTGGTCGAGAGCTGAAGTCCACCACCCACCTCTTTCCACGATCCGGTGATACACGGCAGCATGGTGATGGCTCGTACCGCCATCCCTCCATTTTGGGAGCGCTGCACCCCATAATTGGCCCTGATCACGGCCGGACGCACAGTTCCGTATTCACGCGCCAGTTTCTCGATGTCGACTGCAGAAATTCCTGTCCATTGGGAGACGCGCTCAGGCGGATATTCCTGTACACGCTTTCGCAACGCATCGAATCCCAGCGTGTATTTGGCTACATAGTTGGCGTCATAAAGATTTTCGTTGATGATGACATGCATCATCCCCAGGGCCAGGGCCACGTCTGTTCCCGGATTGATAGGAAGATACCAGTCGGCGCAACGGGCTGTACGTGTCTTGTACGGATCGATGACAACCAGTTTGGCTCCCTTCCGTCGCGCCTCTTCGATGAACGGCCACAAGTGAATATTGGTGCCGTGAATATTGGCTCCCCAGGCAATAATGTATTTGGCTTCGCGGAAGCGTTCCGGCTCAGTGCCCATCTTGCGGCCAAGAACCGTAATCAGGGCGTCGCCGCCGGCGGTCGCACAGATCGTACGATTAAGCTGCGATGCTCCCAGCCGATGGAAAAACCGGTGGCCCATCCCGCTATTGCTCATAAGGGCGAGCGTTCCGCCGTAGGAATAAGGAAGGATCGACTCCGGCCCAAACTGTTCAGCAATCTTCTTGAGCCGCGTTGAGATCTCATCGAGGGCTTCATCCCAGGTGATTCGGGTAAAGCTCGCCCGCTCGCCTTTGTTCTGCCCTTTAGGTTTTATGCGCCGCATTGGATAAAGCACGCGATCGGGCGAATACACCCGATCCAGATACTTAGTAACCTTGGCGCAAAGAAACCCACGCGTCACAGGATGACTGGGATCACCCTGAATCCGGGTCGCACGTCCATCTTCAACGGTAATCAAAACTCCGCAAGCGTCAGGACAATCATGCGGGCAGGCGCCATAGGTGACATGCTTCATGTGGCTATTATAGAGGTATCAAACCGTCATTAATTCCTTTTCCTTGTTCTTCGACAACTCTTCCATCTTCTTGATTTCATCGTCTGTGAGCTTTTGAATTTCTTCCAGGGCGCGACGTTCTTCATCCTCGGCAATCTTCTTGTCTTTCAATGCCTTCTTGATCGCCTCGTTACCGTCGCGCCGGATATTGCGGACGGCCGTGCGATGGTCTTCCAGGATTTTATGCAGGTGCTTCACCATCTCTTTGCGGCGCTCCTCGGTGAGGGACGGGATCGGAATACGGATGATCTTGCCATCATTTTGCGGATTCAGACCCAAGCCCGCGGAGCGGATGGCTTTTTCGATGTCGTTCATAATGCTCGGATCAAACGGTTGCACGGTCAACAATTGGGCTTCGGGCGCATGCACCTGCGATACCTGGTTCAGCGGCATTTCGGAGCCATAGCACGCGACCTTGACCGTATCCACCATGTGGACGGAGGCTCGCCCCGTACGCGCCGCGGCCAGATTGGTCCGGAAATCTTCCACTGCCTTGTCCATACGGGTCTTCAGATGTAGGTAGATTTCTTTCAGAGCGGGATTGTTCCCCATTCCTGATTGTGCCATGTTCGGATAAGCCTCACTGTAATGTTGATGCAAATACATGATTATAACGTGGGGATCGTTCAATGTTTCAGAGACTGGGAAGAACGGGATGCAATTAGAAGTGAGAGTAAAAGAAACAGTTTTGGATGACCGTCATCCCGCGCCTCTACCCGCACGGTAGCGAGGGTAGAGGGGAGGGACCTTGCGTCTCGCTATGAGCCGGTAAAATCCCAAAACGAATAGAGATTCCTCTGACGTCATTTCCTACGACTCCCACTTTTATTTACTACCTGGGAAGAACGGCTTTTATCGACGGCTTTCTTTTTCCTACTCCTCCGCCGAATGTCTTGAAAAACCTTTGGTCCGTCGAAAAGTTCGCCGCGATCGGCTTCTTCGATTCCAATAGCGATCTGCTTTCTGAGTTCCACAAGAAGCATTTCATTCGATTTTGCGCATTTTTTAGTCATATCAATTACCCACTTACCAAATTACCCAATTACCAAATTCTTCACTATCTCCATCGCTTCCTCTCTGGTCGAGATCGACCCATCGAGCTGCGCATCTTCCACAGCCGTCAGTAGCTGCTTGAACTGCGGCCCGGGCTGGTAGCCGGCGGCGATCAAATCATCCCCGGTAATGAGAGGTTTTGGGCGAATCTGCTCCTCAGGAATAACCGAAAGTTGCTGACGGGCAAAGTCATAAAGATTAAGATCACGGTGGCTGCCCACGCAGTCCAGGCGATGCAGTTCCAGGTGTTCCTCGAATTTCGGCAACCGTAGAAAGCGTTTCAGGGTCGAAGGTTTCATCCGTTGCACGTCGCCAAAGCGCATGTGATTGGCCACCAGGCCGCAAACCTGTTCGGTCTCATCGTTGGAGAGCCGGAAGCGGTGGCAGATCTCCTCCGCCATTCTCGTCCCAACTTCGGCATGTTGGTCGAATCGGATACGATCGGGAGCGACTCGAAATGTAGGAGGCTTGCCCACATCATGCAAAAGTACTCCCAGAGCCAGCGTCTTGGAACAGTTGGGCTGCAAGCCTTCCAGCAACATCAGCGTATGCACCCACACATCCCCTTCCGGATGAAACTGCGGAGGTTGCTGCACACCCTGCATTCTCTTGATCTCGGGCAACACCTGTTCGAGCAATCCGGTCTCATCCAGCAACTCAAAGGCGCGGCGTGCGCGGCCTTCTGTAAGCATCTTCAATATCTCATCGCGAATTCGCTCACGGCTGACCTGATGAATCTGCGGCGCCAGCGCCTTGATTTCGGCTAGCGTGGCTCGTTCAATGGTGTATCCAAAGCGCGCTGCAAAACGGGCCGCCCGCAACATGCGCAATTTATCTTCGGCAAAGCGGTGCGCTGGATTGCCGATGGTGCGTATGGTTTTGAGTTCCAGGTCCTTCCGTCCGCCAACATAATCGAACACTTCCCTGGAGATGGGATCGAGCAGCAGACCATTAATAGTAAAGTCCCGGCGCCGGACATCGGTTTGCGCATCTTGGCTGAACTGCACCTGATCGGGATGACGTCCATCGGAATACACTCCGTCGCTGCGAAAGGTCGCAACCTCAACCGTGTAATTGTCTTTGTCGCCGTTGGCGCCCTCGCGACGGATTGGGACCAACACCACGCCGAACTGCGCGCCCACGGCGTAGGTTTGGGGAAAGATACGCATCACATCCTGCGGTGTGGCGGAAGTAGTCACATCGAAGTCCGCCGGCTCCCAACCCAGGATCAAATCGCGCACGCATCCGCCCGCCAGGTACGCCGAATACCCAGCCGCCCGCAGCTCCTGAACAATCTCGGTTGCGTGCCTCGCCTTATTGGAAGAAAGGTTCATGCGATTGCCATTGTTGCCACAAATGCCAAAATTGCCAAAATGCAAAACAGCAACGTTTCATCTTCGATCTTATCAATTCAATTATGGCAATCATGGCAATTTTGGCAATAAGATAGATGTATGGCTTCCATCCTCGGCATCGAGTCTTCCTGCGACGAAACCGCGGCCGCCGTCGTGCGCTCCGGTGAGAAGCTGCTCTCAAATGTTGTCCTGTCGCAGATTGCCACTCATCAGCCTTACGGAGGTGTGGTGCCCGAGTTGGCATCGAGGGAGCATCTCCGGGCTATCGTTCCTGTGGTACGGCGCGCACTCCATGATGCTGGCGAGAGTTATGAATCCATCGACGCTATCGCCGTGACTCAGGGACCAGGACTTGCAGGGGCATTGCTCGTTGGAATCAGCTATGCCAAGGCTTTGGCTTTTGCGCTGGGAAAGCCGCTGATTACCGTCAATCATCTCGAAGGACACATCCATGCTGTCCTGTTGGAAGAGCGGCAAAAGGGAAAGTTCCAAATGGATTTTCCCTTGTTGGCATTAGTGGTTTCCGGCGGGCACACGCATTTGTTCCTGGCAGAGGAACGCGAAGGCGCCTGGGAATACGAAAACATCGGCCGCACCCGCGATGATGCAGCCGGCGAAGCCTTCGACAAAGTCGCCAAACTACTGGCCCTGGGGTATCCAGGAGGACCAATCATCGACGCACTGGCTCGTCACGGAAATTCGCAAGCGGTCCCTTTCGGCCTCGTTCAGATCAAGCATCACAATCGCGGTGTCCCTAAGGATCGTCAAACTCCTCACGATTTTTCGTTCAGCGGGATCAAAACTGCCGTGCTGCGCTATGTCGAGCTTGAAGGAATGCGCGACGGTGTAATGGCGCGTCAAAAAGCGCTTGCGGCAATTGCCCATCCAAAGCTGGAAGACGTCTTACCGTTGTGCGATCAAAAGACGCTTGATTTAATCGCATCTTTTCAGAGAGCTGTCGTAGAAGACCTGGTGGCCAAAACCTTGGAGGCCGCGCGCCAAAGAGAAATGCGAACCTTGTTCGTCACCGGTGGAGTTGCTGCCAACAGCGAGTTGCGCGCAACCTTCGAAAAAGAGGCTGCCATGGAAGGTGTGCCCGTATATTTCCCCTCGCGCAAACTCTCAACCGACAACGCAGCCATGATCGCCGCAGCCGCTTATCCAAAATTTCTCATCGGTGATTTTGCCGCCCCGGAATTCTCCGCGGACGCATCTCTTGCATTGAGATAAATCAATCCAAGCGCGCAAGCTGAAACATTCTTTGGTCGAACCAAAGTCACGTTGCCGAGGCCGTACGCCAAAAGGAGGGAACTTAGGCTTCTTCTTTTTCTTCTGTTCCTATGTTCTCTTCAATCGCCATATCTCTGAACTCGCTGGAGTCAAAGACATCGCCGCATTCCTGGCATTCAACAAATTCTGCGTCTTCCTCGCGCGCCACCACTCGCACGCGCGGGTGCCTGCAAATTTTCTTCATATCCGTTGGTTCGGAAGGTCGTTTCGCGATTGGTAAATACTGGACTGGATTCATATTCGATGAGGCGCTTTCCTTACCTTTGCCTGTCACGAATTGCGGGTATTTTATGCCCGTTATACTGGTTGTCAAGAGGGTTTCCGCATCCGCGCAGGAGATTGCTTTCACGTCGGTTCCAATGGATGAGGATTCCTCGGGCAGGGTTGCTGGAAATTCTTTACGGCAAAGGATAGATGCCAGCCTCGCGTGCGTCTTGAATTAGTATTTGTTTAACAAATGAAGAATCATATTTCGCCATCCCCTTTTCGGCCGAAGCCACTGCGGTTTCGAAGGTCGCCCGTCCGGTAAGCGCAACATCGATGAACAGAAACTTCGCCGACCCTTGGGCCACCCGCACCCCCGCATAGGCGTGTCCAGGCACGATAACCACGGTCGCATCCATCCCCAGGTTTTCAAATAACGACGCGTAAGTTACTGCTGCATCAATACAATTCGCACTGCTGAGATTCAGGCTTTCGCGTGGCATTCGTATGCGTTCGCTGACCTTCTTGTTGTCCCCAAAGGTCAACGAACTTTTCACATACGAGAGCCCCATCCGCTTTAGGGCTGCAAATATGGCCTGGGCTTCTCTTACAGTTTCTTGTTCTTGTTGGCTTTGATTCTTCCAATTTTCATACCCTGGCAACCGGTGGTCCGCAACATAGTTCTTGGCCTGCGCCAGCACAGCTTCTACCCGTGGATCATGGGGAGTAACCCAGGAGGCAATAAAAGGGGCATACTTGAAATCGCTCCCCCAGTACATGTCGTCCGCTGAGCGCAGATGGACCGGAGCCGTAGTCTCATAAACCGGATGCCCCACCATGTCGGTTATGGAAATCGAGGCGGTGGCGGCGGCAATTTCGTGGTTGTTATAAAAACGTGGCAGGAAAGTCGGCGCAAACATGTACATTCTTTCTGCGCCTGCCGGCACATCTGCGATTTGGAGTTCCTGGTCGCTCCAGCCTACAACCTGGACTGCGAGCCTTTGGCGTAGAGATGTATCGCCGTGATTGGAAATGGTCACCGTAATCACGCCGAAGCCGCGCTCGCTTTGCCGTAACAACGACGCATAGTTGGCAAATACCGGATAAATCTCGCCATTCTCCCCGGCTTGCACTGTATAAACTGGTCCACGATTTGCTGTTGGCCTGGCGCGCACGTCACCGCGATCCGCAGAATCGTTGGCGAACGCCGATGAAATCAGCAGAAAGATTCCCAATACGCAGAGTTTTAAACGATGCATTACATATTGCAGAATAAGGGATCGGGAAGCTGAAGCAATCCAGTGTATCCCCTATTGGAGGGGCCCAAGGGATTAAGCTGAATAGAAACCGGCCTTTCGCAAAGCCCTTTCATGCTCTAGAGATATCGACGGGTGGAGGACTTACGTAGGTCCGTTTAGGTTCTTAACCCCAATACTGTTCGCCTTTTATTTCATTGTCTTTTTGAAATTCTCGCGGAACGTTTGCAGCACAGCATTCAATTCGCTGTTTTTTGCCAGGTTATGGTTTTCTAGCGGGTCACTGCGCCAGTCGTAGAGTTCCTCGCCCAGTTTTTCATTCCGAATATAGTGGAATTGTGGACCTATCATGGAGCGCATGGCGCCGAAATAGTTCGGCGCTTTGGGGTTCCACGGTAGTTGCGCCAGATCGCTCTCCGGGAAAGGCCACTCTAAGTTTCCTGATCGATTCCATAGCTGAGCCAGCGAGGTGACCGGGAAAACCGGCTGGTGTTCACTTTCAGTTAGCTCCAATACAGTTGCGGCGACTGCTGCATTGGAAACTGGCCGGGCGATGCGCATTCCCTTGGGAATCTTTGAGGGCCAGTAGAACACCAGCGGCACTCGGATCTGTCCGCGATAAAGGCTATTTCCATGAATGTACAAGCCATGGCTGCCAAAGGATTCTCCATGATCCGACGTAATAACTACCAACGTGTTGTCAGCAATATGGCGCTTCTCCAGTTCTCCCAGCAGCCGGCCGATCTGATCATCGGTAAAAGCAATCGCCCCGTCGTAGGCATCGATCTCGCCCTGCAACTCCTCTGGCGTGGCGGGCATGGCGTGTGAAGCGAGGGATTCATCGATGATCCCGCCGGGATTCCTGAGTTTCGAGAACAGCGTGCGGTAGGGTTGCGGTGGAATGTATGGATCGTGCACGTCGAAATAATTCAACACGGCAAAGAATGGCGCATGGGGCTTGGAATCAACCCATTGGAGAAACGAGGCGTTGACTTCCGGAGCAGCGCGGCGTACCGGAAGATTCCCGAACCTTAGGCGATTCAGCATTGCCTCGAAAGCTCTGCCGTAGCACGTGCGAACCGCAGCTTGAATAAACGACCCTGAGTAGTCGTCGAAATGGATAAAGCCACGTCCCAGACCGAGGCGCCGGCAAAAGAAAAAAGAGTTGCCGGAAAATGCTCCTGTCCGATATCCGCGACTGCGAAAGACCTCGCCAATCATGGGATAACGCCCATCCAGAGGACCTTTCTCAGCACCATGTTCTGAAGGATAGCGGCCCGTCAGCAGCGAAGCGTGAGATGGCAGGCTCCATGAAGCTCCTGCATAGGTCTCTTCAAAAAGCACTCCCATCTGCGCAATATGATCGAAGTTTGGAGTCGTCTGGCGCGAGTAACCATATTCAGATAGATGATCAGCGCGCAAGGTATCCACCACAATGACCAGGACGTTGGGCAGTCCCTCTGAAGCCGTACTCCGTTCAGCGCGCATTTCTTGCAGCCAACTCCAGCCCTGGACTCCTGTCACCAAAACAACGGTGCACAGCGCTACGCCACTCCAGGTTTGCTTGGCAAAGCGGAGGGCCATTGCTTCGTGCTTTGCGAACCAACGTGTCAACAGAAGCGCGGCTCCCATCGCCATCAATGCCAGGACAGATTCGACGAGGTATTTCCCTCTCGCATGTCCGCTCAGCATGAGCCAATCAAAAAACATCAGGAAGACGCATGAAAACATCAGCAATCGCAAGGCCGGCAGTCGCCCGGAAAGCAGTTGCACCCCTAGCAACACCACTGCCACCGCAGAAAACAACAGAAGATCAACAACCGGAATGATCCAGAAGATCTCAGGTGAAACAGATCTCAATACTCTCCAACTCAGCCAACCTAGCTTGGAGAGCACTAGCACCAGCACACCTTCGCTGGCAGCAGTGACAAGACTGAACCATGTTGCTATGAGAAATACTAAAGCTGCACTGGAACGCGACTGGGAACTACGAGGTGTAAGACCAGGAGCGATCATTGGGCGTAACCTGGGAAATCTTCTGCTGAGCGATCGGAATATCATTGCCACCCGTTTGGAACTTCGAAATCCAGTAGCTGAAAGTCAAGACGGCCAGACCTTTCCAAACAACCCCAAAAAGAGCAATTGGTTGCGCCCTTCACCAAGCGAACTTGCGAGTTTCTTTCACAAACACTTTCTTGTTTCTAAAGAGCAAAATAGTTAGTCCAACATGCAAACTAGAATATTTTCAAGGGTTCGCCTTAGTGCGTGAATCTGAAATCCCAGAGATAAATGCACCCATAGGGCACGCCCGTGCCGGCCATTTGCTCCCAACGGTCTCACTTGGCTCTTGTTAACCGGCGTAACCACTGCTCCAGTGGATTCCCTACGCTCCAGCGGGCATCACCGGGGCAAAAGAAGGGCGATCCCGGGGCCGGAAGGGTGGTATTACGTGTGCCTGTAGACCTTCTGAGAATAGAAAATTCTGATCAATAAAGATATGAAAAACAGGAGACATCTCCCGTTCTTGGCAGGTTTGGTTCTTTGAAATTTATCTTGCGAAATTTCGCTGAATTTGCATTCATTCTCATGTATATTGTCACCGCCCACTATTTAGCGCGGCCAAAAATCACATGCGGCTGGCAGCAGGAACTTCTCAGGGCCATCATTAATATATTGTCGGGACTCTTCATTTTCGGTAGGAGGCACAATGGAAGGTACAAAGAAGTTAAGTATTCTGTGTTTGGCATTAGTCGTCCTGCTCGCAGCCGTGCCGGCCTTCGCGCAGGTTGACTACTCGACCGCCACACTGAAAGGAACGGTGACGGATCCGACTGGGGCAGTTATTTCCGGCGCGACTGTCACTGTTGCTAACCCCGCCACTGGAATTACCAAGACCACCAAGACCAATTCAGACGGCTCTTATCAGATTCCTGCGCTTCCGCCTGGCAGTTATCAGGTTACGATCGAAGCGTCTGGGTTCAGCCGCGAATTGGTGAAAAACCTCGAACTATCCGTCGGTCAAAGTGCGGCTTTCGACGTTCACCTCAAAGTAGGCACCTTCAGCGACATTATCGAAGTTAACGGCGATACCATGCCGCTGATCCAGACGGAGCAAACGCAGCAGGCCAACTTGATCGACCAGCGGCAGATGGACGAACTCCCTAACATCGGGCGCAACATCACGGCGCAAGTCTACACGCTGCCCGGCGTAGCTAACTCGGAAGCGCCTCGCAGCCAGACACCGGGTTTCACCGGATTCCATACCACCGGATTCTCGATTGGCGGCAGCAACGGGCGCAACAATCTCTCCACCATTGACGGCGGCGAGAATGAATACGGCACCGGCCAATATCGCACCAGCGTTCCGGTGGATATCATTCAGGAATACCAGGTGAACCGCAATGCGTTCGCGGCGGAATTCGGTTTTACCGATGGCAGCGCCATCAATATCGTTACCAAGAGCGGCACGAGCGCATACCACGGCGATGCTTTTGGCTTCTTCCGCAACAGCAGCACCGAAGCAACGAATTTCTTCAATGGGCTGGCCGGCTTACCACATGGATTTGATCAAAGCATATATACCGGCGGAACGTTCGGTGGCCCAATCGTCAAGGACAAGCTTTTCTTCGTCCTGTCCCACGAATACCAGAGATTAGATTCTCCCTCATTCAATTTCCCGCTCACCTCGCCTACGGTGCAGGGAATCAGCAACCCTGCTTTGGGGCAGAATTGCGCTTCGCAATTTACCGGTAAGGTGCCCGACCAGTTGTGTTACATTAACGCCCTGAAGACCTCTGGAGATCCATTCCTCGTCGGTTTTGCCAATGGCATTACGCCTGGCTTGAGTCCGCTCAACAACCCGGCCCTCAACACCATTCTCCATCGCGACAACGGCATCTTCGATAATCCCGTACGGCATAACAGCAGCATTGCCAAGTTCGATTGGAATCCCAACAGCAACAACAATGTGAGCCTTCGTTTCACCTATCGGCATGACGACGACGCCACGCGCTTTCCCGATGGCAGCGGGCTCTTCACTCGCGACTTCGCCATTCTGGGCAACTGGACCAAAACCATCAGCCCAACGCTGGTCAATCAAGTCCTGATCCAGATTGTTCCGCGCAACGTCGCCAACAATCTTCCGAACCCCTTCACCGGAGTTAACTTCAGTCTAGGCAACCTGAATATAGGCGGCTTGGGCGGCACATCTTCATTCGGAAGCCCCTCGTTGGTGCCTTACGTGGCCCATCAGCAACGTTATCAGTTTGAAGATGACATAACTTGGAGCCATAACGCGCACACCATCAAGATGGGCGTCTCCTATCGTCCGGCCAACTATCATGTCGAAGACGATCTGTGGTTCAACAACCAGTTCGACTTCCACGACGGATCAATTCCATTGATTTCCCTTGCTCCGGCAGCCGTCCAAGGTCACTTGGTGGCTTTCAATCTTGGCCACGGCCTTCCTGCTACTGGTCCAGGCAGCACGAACCTCAGCGCTCCTCAGTCCTTCGCATTTGGAATACCGGTCGACGTGCTGGCTGGATTCAACAATCCCAAATGGCAAGGATGGGGACACTATTTCGGCAGCTACATCCAGGATTCCTGGAAGATCAATAACAGGTTCACCCTGAACGGTGGAGTCCGCTTCGATGTTGACGGCGAGCCTTCTCCGCTGGGTACCAGCTTCTATGCCTCGCCTCGCCTGGGGTTCGCCTGGGATCCTTGGGGCGACCACAAGACAGTCGTCCGCGGCGGTGCAGGCATCTACTATGCGCCGATTGATGTGCTCATTCCTTCTTATGGTTCTTTGCTTGACGGAACTGGAAGATACATTAATGAAGTGCTGGGCGTCCTGAGCCCAACCGACCCGACCGTCGCCAAACTCTGGCAGCTCGGAGTAGCCAAGGGCGAACTGCCTTTCGGTCATCTCACCGCGGCTGATTTCGCCGCAGTGGGTATCAATACCACGTCGCCAGGAGCCACCGTCGGTTACGGCGTTGCGAATGGGTACCAGAACCCCTACAGCATCCAAACCAGCTTGAGCGTTGCCCATGAACTGGCCAGGAACCTGTCGCTGGAGCTTGGATACCTCATGTACCATGGCGTGCATCTGCAGATGCCTCTGGAAACCGGGTATCAGCAGATTAACGCTGGCAATCCGCTTTGCCCCACCCCGGCTTGCACCGACATCACCGGCGGTCCTCTCTACGTTCCAACCGGTGGACAGCTTCAACACACCACCTACGAGTCGATCGGCAGCTCCATTTACCACGGCTTGACCGCGTCGTTGACGAAGCGTTTCAGCAGCGGGTTGCAATTCCAGGCCAACTATACCTGGAGCAAATCCATTGACAACGTGATCGATTTCGCCAGCTTCCAGAATGCTTTCCGGCCAACCCGGCTTGATCTGTTCCGGGGTGTTTCGGTGTTCGATCAACCGCACACCTTCACCGCCAATGCCGTGTATCAGACCCCGTTCAAGACCAGCGACAGCAACTTCCTGTTCAAGGCCCTTGCGGACATCACTGTGGCTCCAGTAGTAACCATTCGCAGCGGGTTGCCCTTCTCGATCAGGACGCCTAGCCTCGTCAA
Source organism: Candidatus Angelobacter sp. (assembly GCA_035939495.1). Classification (GTDB taxonomy): domain Bacteria; phylum Acidobacteriota; class Terriglobia; order Terriglobales; family Acidobacteriaceae; genus Angelobacter. The sequence continues at coordinate 142,423 of DASZFU010000146.1, forward strand.
CAAGCTGAACGGCCAGACCCTGGACAACAACTTCGCCACACCCTTCGGTGCGCCACGCGATGGCAACCGGGGTGCGACCTATGCAACCACCGACCTGAGGTTCACTAAGTCCATCTTCGTGAACCGTGATCGTGGTCTCAAGGTCAGCTTCATTGCTGAAGGTATCAATATCTTCAACCGGGTCAATTTCAACAAAGTCAGCGACCAGTTTGATATCGCTGGGTTTACAAACAATGTGAAGTTGGCCAATGGGCAAACCCTGAATTTGTTCACAGGGCCTTACAGTGGCTTGCACGGCGTGAAGCCCACCAATATCAATCAGGTACAAACACCTCTGTCCTTTGCATCAGCCGATCTTCCGCGTCTGATCCAGTTCGGACTCAGGTTTGGGTTCTAAAAGATAGTTAACAACAAAGCCTTGATGGGGCACGAAGCGTTGCTTCGTGCCCCTTAGTTTTTCGGTAGGGTTATGATTTTTGCATCAGACCCTTGTCATTCTGAGGTCGTTCTTTGGCCGAAGAATCCCTACCTTTCCCAAGAATTCTCAGTTCGGCAACGATGGAATGGCGAGAATGTCATTGGCCAACGCAGAAGCGCCCCTGGCAGTGCTCGCCCTTGGATGTATGGGTGGACATAGGGATTCTTGTGCGCCGGGATAAACCGGCATGAAGTAGAGAATGAAAGAGTCTTACGAGAAAGGAGTAGCGATCCACTCGGCCCCGAGTTTTGCGTTGGATACCGCGAGGTAATCAGCGAAGCGTAAACAGGGGTACA
>DASZFU010000147.1:0-78700 GCA_035939495.1 Candidatus Angelobacter sp.
ACGGCCACTGCTCCCTTGCCGGTCGTAGACCGTTTTCTCCAACAGGGGAAAATCATCCGCGACGATTCGCAGCGTCAGTTTGCGCTGGCCTTGCTCTCCGAGTATGCCACCCAGGTCCTCGAACAGGGTATGACGGTAGGCAAAGATTCCGTCGTGGCCGGCATTAAGGCCCGCATCGCCCAGATCGACGAGACGATCACCGCTCAATTGAACGAGATCATGCACGCGCCTGAGTTCCAGCAGATGGAAGCCTCGTGGCGTGGTCTCCACTACCTGGTCATGAACACGGAAACCGGCACCATGCTCAAGCTGCGCCTCATGAACGTGACTAAGGCCGAGTTGCTGAGTGACATGGAAAAGGCCACGGAATTCGACCAGAGTGCGCTCTTCAAGAAAGTCTATGAAGAGGAATACGGCACCTTTGGTGGAAATCCCTTCACCGTCCTGGTTGGCGATTATGAGTTTGGCCGCCATCCTCAGGACATCGCTACCTTGGAGAAACTATCCAGCGTAGCCGCGGCCGCCCATGCGCCCTTCATCGCCTCCGCCAGCCCCAAGCTCTTCGATATGGATAGCTTCACGGAACTGGGAATTCCCCGCGACCTGGCCAAAGGCTTTGAATCCACGGAACTGGTCAAGTGGCGTTCCTTCCGGGAATCGGAAGATTCACGCTACATCGTGCTGACCCTTCCCCACGTTCTCCTGCGCCTGCCCTACGGTCCCGACACGGTCCCCGTGGAAGGCTTCGATTTCAGGGAAGACGTTGACGGCCGTGACCACCGCAAGTATCTCTGGGGAAGTTCCGCTTATGCTCTGGCGCAACGCGTCAACAACGCGTTTGCTCTGTACAAATGGTGCGCTGCCATTCGTGGTGTTGAAGGCGGTGGACTGGTGGAAGGCCTGCCCGCCCATACCTTCAAGACCGATGAAGGCGATATTGCCCTGAAGTGCCCAACGGAAATCGCCATCACCGACCGCCGCGAAAATGAGTTGAACAATCTGGGGTTCATTTCTATCCTCCACCGCAAAGGCACCGACCAGGCGGCTTTCTTTGGCGGACAGACCACCAATAAACCCAAGATGTACAACACTAATGAGGCCAACGCCAACTCCCGCATCTCCGGCATGTTGCCGTATATGCTGGCCGCTTCGCGCTTTGCCCATTACATCAAGGTCATCATGCGCGACAAGATCGGCAGCTTCATGACCAGGGAAAATGTCCAGAAATACCTAAACACCTGGATCGCCGATTACGTCCTGCTCAACGACGATGCTCCGCAATCCGTGAAAGCCAGCTATCCGTTGCGCGAAGCTCGCGTTGACGTTTTTGACATTCCAGGAAAACCCGGATGTTACCGTTCAGTTGTCTTCCTGAAGCCCCACTTCCAGTTAGATGAACTGACCGTTTCCATCCGGCTGGTCGCGGAACTACCGCCTCCGGCGAAATAAGCTGTTCGGCTCAATGGGAGTGAAGGATGCATCCTTCGCTCCCGCCAAAAAAATTGAAAACTAGCGCCTGCTACGGCGCGAGAGGAGATTAGACAATGGATGTACTTATTCTCGATTGCGGCGATACCGTAAAAGGGGAATCGACTCTTACCGACTATAAAGACAAGATTGAAATCCTGTCTTTCAGCCATGGAGTCGCTCAGCAGATTACTGGTGACCAGAGCAACCAGAAACGCACGTCTGGCAAGCCCAATCACCAGGATTTCACCGTAACCAAATATGTGGATCTGGCCACGGCCAACCTGATTGACTATTGCAATCAGGCCAAGCCGCTGGCCACCATCAAGGTCACAGTCGGACAAAATGAGAACGGCACAGTTAACCCCATCCTGGTCTACACCATGAGCAACGCCTTGGTTTCTTCGATCTCGGTAGGCGGTGGCGGTGGTGGAAAGCCGCAAGAGACCGTGACTTTCAACTACACCAAGATCCAATGGGACTACAAACTGCAGGCCGCCGCGGTCTCCGACTCCGGTAAGAACTCCGCCAAGTGGAGCCTGGAAACCAACAAGGCTGAATAGGTGCGCGAGCCCAGGCCAATTCAAGGTGCGAAGGCGTTGCTCTTCGAGCGGCTGGTGGATGAAGATCCCCACACGCCGGGCGAAGCGCAGCCCTTCCGCATCTATGGCGTAGCTGCTTTGCGTGAGTCGGTGGGACGGGAACTGTCCCGCCTGCTGAACACGCGTTGCCCGCGTCTGGGAGGCCCGGTTGATGAAGCCGACCGCACCATCCTCGACTACGGCGTTCCCACCTTTTCACACATGGCAACCGGCAGCGATAACGACATGCACCAGCTTGGGCGCATCCTGGAACAGGCCATCAAAGCCTACGAACCCAGGCTGCGCAATGTGCACGTCACAATAGATTCCTCAAAAACCAGCAAGACCACAGCCTCCGGCTCAATCGAAGCGATGCTGGTCGTAGGCAACGTGAACGAACCAGTTTCGTTTCCGTTGGTGCTATCGCCCAAGAGATCGGAGATCATACTGGCGGAGCCGAAGGCTATAAAGAAAATTGGGTAATTGGGTAAATTGGTAATTGGATAATTGAAGTATAACCATGAGTACTTAGCTTTTGAATGAACTACTACCGGTATTTGCTAAGAGCTAAAGGTAATACTGTTCACTTAAAGGAAGTGCAGCATGTTTAAGGTTGAGGTGATCAGCCCCGGCAGGGGCGGCGAAGTTAGCCCAGCGCGTAAGCGCCGGGAAAGATTACAGATAAGTGACAAGCCCCGTAGGGGCGACATAAGGTTTCCGCGCCGCTCTCGACAAATTCTGTTTACCGGCATGGTTCCGAAAATCCTTAAGTGAACAGTATTGGAGCTAAAGGCTAAATACTAAAAGCTTAGGAGTCAGCAGCTAGTAGCCAGAAGCTAGCAGCTAGTAGCCAAATTAGAAGTTAGAAATCAGAAATTGGAAATTATAAGCCGTGTTAACCGACCAAGAAGATTTCCTACGCTACTATCACGGTGAACTGACCTATCTTCGCCGTATGGGAGCTAACTTTGCCGAGCGCTATCCTAAGCTTGCCGGGCGGCTGGAACTTTCCCCTAACGACTGTGCTGATCCCCAAATTGAACGGCTGCTCGAATCGTTTGCTTTTCTAACCGCGCGTATTCAGCGTCGCCTGGATGGAGAGTTTCCGGAGATCACCTCTGCCCTGCTGGGTGTCCTGTATCCGCATCTGGTCAATCCTATTCCGGCCATGTCCATCGCCCATTTTTCCGCCGACAGTAAACAGGGCAAGCTGACTACCGGCTTTGAGATTGCCCGGCATACAAAACTTTTTGCGCAAACCGATGAAGGACTGAACTGCCGTTTCCGCACCTGCTATCCGGTCACGCTGTGGCCTTTGGAAGTGGTGTCCGCGGGCTTCGAGTCCAAGGCGCAATTTGATTTTCTGGACCACGCAACCGATGTTGCTACGGTTCTGCGTTTGCGCATCAGCGCTCCAAGTGCGAAGCTTGCGGAACTGCCAATCAAGCAATTGCGCTTCTATTTGCATGGGAGTTCGATCCTGGTTAGCACCCTTTACGAGATGCTTTTTGGCAACGTGCGCGGTGTTGCAGTCCTGGGAGAAAACGGTCCTGTCTTTCTACCCAATGACTCGATCCGGCCCGTGGGCTTCGGCCTGGATGAAGATGTAATCCCTTATCCCCGGCACTCCCATCCCGGCTACCGACTGGTGCAGGAATACTTCGCGCTTCCGCAGAAATTCTTCTTCTTCGATCTGGCGAATCTGGAGCGGCACCAAGGCACCCAGGAACTCGATATCTTGTTCCTGATGGATAGAACACCTCAACGTGGATTGTGGGTCGATAGAAATACGTTCATGCTGGGATGTACGCCCATCATCAACCTTTTTCAAAAGACGACCGAACCGATTCGCCTGGACCATCGGGAACATGAATACCGTCTCGTGGCCGACATCCGCCGCGAACGCACCACCGAGATTCATTCCATCCGCTCGGTCTCGGCCTCCTCGAACCCCGCCGAAGAAACTGCGGTGTTGCAACCCTTCTACTCGTTCCATCACGAGGGAAGCGGTAAAGAGCCACGCGTCTTCTGGCATTCTCGCCGCCTTCCCACCGGCCGCGACGACTTGCCCGGAACCGACTTGTTCCTGTCGTTTCTGGATCTGGATTTCCGGCCCGATCTTCCGCCAACGCAGACTGTCTTCGCGCACACCCTTTGCACCAACCGTGAATTGGCGCTGGAACTTCCGGCTGGAGCCGCCTTGCAGATCGAAGAAGCGGCGCCCGTAGCCCGGATTCAGGCGCTGCTCAAGCCTACGCCTCCCGCCTATCCACCCATGCAAGGGACAACGTTGTGGGCGCTCATCTCCAATCTGTCTCTCAATCATCTTTCATTGTCGGGCGGTAAAGAGAGTCTGGAACCATTGCGGGAAATTCTGCGCCTCTACAGCTTCTCCGACCGGCCTTCGACATTCCAGCAGGTTAACGGGATTGTCGAAATGGAATGCCGCCGCGTCGTCCGCCGCGTAGGAGGCGACGCCTGGAGAGGTTTCTGCCAAGGCACGGAAGTAACGCTGACTTTCGACGAAAATTCCTACATGGGCAGTGGAGCTTTTCTATTAGCTTCCGTGCTGCAGCGTTTCTTTTCCCTGTATGCCTCGGTAAACTCCTTCTCCCAATTGGTAATCAAGAGCATGCAACGAGAAGGAGAATGGAAGCGCTGGCCGCCAATGGCGGGAGAGCAGGCGGTACTTTAGTTTTGTTTTTCAAAGTAGCACTGGAGTTTTGTTGTTTTTTACTATGACAAACATCGCGATCTGAGTCGGGGGGATAAACGCTATCAACCCCCTTGTCATTCTGAACGGAGCGCCGCGAAGAGGTTAATAGTAACGTGACCGCATGGCGCGGAGTGAAGAATCCCGAGGATATTTCGGTCTTAGATGCAGATTCGAGGTGTTCTACCCATGCACTTGACGCCCTTTGCTGCCAAGTCGATGCTTGCAGCAAGTTGGTATGGATTGAATGTGACCAACGAAATCTATAACCGGTCACGCACCTGTTATAAAATACGCAAGCAGCCCTGACAATCGGCATGAACGCATCGCCAAAACTCAAATGGAGCACGGTAACAAGCCAGCCGGTCTATCATGCGCGGATGGCCACCGCCATCATTATTCCCAAAGTGCGCATTCCAGTCATCCAACCCAAATTTGCTCAGATCCCTCAGATGGGTCAGGCGCGCCCGGTAATTCAATTCAAAGCGGCCCCTGGCCAACCGAAGTTCTACCCCAACCTGAACCCTGCCGCCGCTGCTCTCAAAGTCGATCCCACTGAGTTCATGCGCCTGCATGGCTCTTTTGACGATAGCTATTATCGGATGCGCCGGGGAGGCGATCACGGCCTGCTGGTTCCCAACAGCAGATTCATCTTTGTCCGCACCATGGAGGGCGAAGTTGTGATGCACCAGCGCTATCGCCATCCGGTACTGGCACAGGGGAAACCGGTTCTCTACGCCGGTGAGGCGTATTTCAACAATGGCAAGCTGGATTGGTGGAGCAACGGCTCCGGCAACTATCGCCCGGACGCAGACCACGCCGAGCAGGCACAGTTGCCGATGGAGAGATTTTTTACCTACGAGCAGGTCTTGAAAGGCGCGAACAAGCAATCGCGATAGTAGCAGCACGGCTCAAACCTGCCTGATCACCGGGCTTTCCCGCCGCAGATAGTCCTGTGCATTCCGGTAGCCTTCAAGAGTTCCGACATCCATGTAGACTTCGCCGCTGTATCGGCCTCGAACCACGTTCCCGGCGGCGATAAATGCATTCAGCAGATTTCCTAAGTATTCGTCCGTCCGGTGACGGGATTCCCATAAGAGCTTGAGGCGATGAAACGAAGACCCTTTGCTGGTTACCGCGCCCCAAATCCAATGCGATCTGGCTTCTTTTTTCTTAACCTGGACGTCCTGAACATAGCCCAATTCGTCGCAACTCACAGCGTCGAAAATCGAAGGGTTGTCCACCGGAAACAGGACCAGGTTCACATCCGCCGGTCCAGGATCAAGGGCGGGAAGATAGGCATTCTCGGGGAACCAGATCGTATCGGGCAGGCCGATCAGCACCTGGTCATGCATTCGGGCAAATGGCTCAGCGCGGAAGAGAGCATCGCAGAGTCCCCGGGGTTTCTGCTGGACCACGTAGAAGATTTCCGCAGCATAGTTGCGCTCGGCGAAATATTTCACGATATCGCTTTTCTCCGCCGAGATGACCATGCAGATTTGCTCGGCGCCGGCAGCGATCATCCGTTCCACAAGGTATTCGGAGACCGCTTTGGGCCTCTCCATTCCGTCTATAATTCGCGAGCCTACCGGCAGCAATTCCTTGGAGCAACCCAGCGGTTGAATGCGCTGTCCCGCGCCGGCAGCAGGGATGATCCCGATCATCGCATCACCTCTTGCGCCACGATCTTTGCGGGACGCGTGGAGAGAGACTCTTCGAAATATCGCAGCAGTTGTTGGGCGCGGACCTCGCCGGTATGTTCATCCAAGGTTCGTTCGCGCGCACGAGCGGCCATTGCGCACAAATCCTGGTCGTCTCTGTGCAGGGCGCTTTCAACCTCTTCCGCTGTGGCGACGACCTGAAGATCAGTTGCGACATCGAAGAAAGAGTCCAAGCCTTCCCACCAGTCGGTAAGCAAAGGTGTGCCGCAGGCAGCAGCTTCAAAGAATCTCCCGGACGGGCACCATCCGTTGCGCGCCATCTCTTCACGAGTAAGATTCAAGGTCAAGCGTGAAGACGAGTAGAAGCAGGGGTGAGCGCCTGGAAACACATGATCGAAGCGGCGCACATTTTGCGGCCATTGCCATTCCCAGGGGTAGAGCGATCCTGCCAGCAGAAATTCTCTTTGCGGATGGCGGCGCGCAGGCTCCAAAAAGAGTTGGTTAAGCTTTTCCTGACGATCACTTGCGTAAGTGCCCATATAACTCAAATCGCACAGATATTCGTCGCTGGGCTCCGACCGTCCATAGATATCGGGATCAACACAGCCATACAGAGGCCTCGCCATTCGAACGCCAAAATCCTGCTCAAGTTCTTCCAGCACCTTTCCGCCCGTAAACGAGAGCACCAGATCGAACGACGATAGCTGATCGGGTCGCAGGTACTCGACTGCCTGTTGGGCCATGTTCTTGAGAGTGACAGGGGTATCGAGGTCATAGTAGACATGCAGCGGCTGGCACAGATCGAGAACTTCGCCGGAGATGCGTTGTCCTTCAGGAAGATAACTGGCGGTGATGACCACGTCGGACTCGCTTGCCGTCAGCAATGCCTGCTGGCGTACATCTTGCCATTCTGGATAAAGCGTAAGCCGGCAATAATCGCAACTTTCAAAGTCCCTGCGTGAGCTGTAATAAGGAACGTCTTTCTCGAAGAAATGGACCTCATGACCCATCCGGTGCAATGCCCGGATGATGGCCCGATACGGAGTGGCGTGACCGTTGCCCCACGAAGAGGAGATCGTCAGGCCAAAGACAGTGATCTTCACAGGAACTTGAGATGTAGGACATGGATGCGATGTTGCCGGAGGAAGCACTCAGGCGAGATTGTCATAATTGCCATAAGTGCCAAAATTGCCAAAATTTAAAAAATCCCAACTGAAATCGTTCACGGCCATCCTCTGGCTCTGAATGCTCGGCACTTATGGCAATTTTGGCATTTATGGCAATTATGGCAATTCCTCATTTACCCTAACTAGTTTGCCAATTCACTATGCCTGAATCGCTCACACGACTTGCAAGCAAGATTGACCCGACTTCCGCTCGTTTTGAAAAGAACATGCGGAGCATGGCGGAACTTGTCTCCAACGTACGCAACCAGGAAGAAGAAATAAAACAAGGCGGCGGCGCGAAAGCCATTGAATCTCAACACGCCAAAGGCCGATTGACGGCGCGGGAACGCCTCGACTTGCTGATCGATCCTGATACGAAGTTCTTTGAGCTGGGACTTTACGCCGCCTTTGAAATGTATGAAGAGTGGGGCGGAGCGCCCTCGGCGGGCGTGGTCACAGGGCTGGGCCGCATTCACGGACGCCTTTTCATGTTGATCGTGAACGATGCCACCGTAAAGGCCGGAGCATTTTTCCCCATGACCGCCAAGAAGGTCATTCGGGCCCAGAATATTGCCATCGAAAATCATATCCCGACCATTTACCTGGTGGATTCAGCGGGGGTCTTTCTTCCTCTGCAGGAGGATGTCTTTCCTGATACCGACGACTTCGGCCGCGTCTTCCGCAATAACGCAGTAATGTCGGCTATGGGCATCTCGCAGATCACTGCCATCATGGGCATGTGCGTAGCGGGCGGCGCTTATCTTCCCGTCATGTGCGACACCATCCTTATGACGGAAGGCAGCGGACTCTTTCTTGCTGGTCCGGCACTGGTTCAGGCAGCTATCGGCGCCAAGTACAGTGCAGAAGAACTCGGGGGGGCCGCCATGCATTCCCAGATTGCCGGGACCATCGACTACCGCGAGCCTGACGATCGAAGTTGCATCCAGCGTATCCGCTCATTGGTTAGCAAGATGGGAGCTAAGCCAAAGGGGCCTTTTGACCGCATCGAACCCGAGCCTCCGGCTCTTGCCGAGGAAGAGATCTACGGCATCTTTGAATCAGATCCCGCGCGGCCCTACGATATGAAGGAAATTATCGCCCGCATTGTAGATGGCAGCCGCTTCGATGAATACAAGGCGGAATATGGCAAAACCGTGATCTGCGGATATGCAAGAATCGGTGGCTTCGCCGTGGGCATCGTAGCCAACCAGGCCCTCAAGGTGGAGCAGACGGACCGCCATGCGGGCGAAAAACGGATTGAATTCCCCAAGGTGATCTACACCGAAAGCTCGGAAAAGGCAGCGCGGTTCATCATGGATTGCAATCAGAACCTTGTGCCCCTGATTTTTCTTCATGACGTGAACGGCTTCATGGTTGGCCGAGACGCCGAATGGAGCGGCATTATCAAGGCCGGCGCGAAGATGGTGAACGCCGTTTCCAATTCCATCGTTCCCAAGATCACTGTAATCATCGGCGGATCGTTTGGCGCGGGACACTATGCCATGTGCGGCAAGGCTTATGATCCCCGTTTTCTCTTTGCCTGGCCAACGGCGCGGTATGCGGTCATGAGCGGATCTGCCGCCGCCGGCACCCTGGTCGAAATCAAGATCAAGCAACTCGAACGCGGCGGTAAGAAGCTTAGCGACCAGGACAAGCAGGAGCTCTTCAACTCTGTAAAAGCCACCTATGAACGCCAAACCGATCCACGCTACGGCGCAGCCCGCTTATGGATCGACAAAATCATCGACCCGATCGAAACCCGCGAAGCCCTGATCACAGCTTTGGAAGCAGCATCGCTGAATCCCGAGGTGAAGGAGTTCAAGGTAGGAGTCCTCCAGACGTAAGGCAAGAACTATTGAACCGCGGAGGCGCGGAGAAAACCGAAAGATGAGCCGCGAATTAACGCGAATGAACACGAATCAGGATCAAAAACAAAACGGAAAAGGAAACAAGAGAAAACCGAGAGCGAAGAAAACATGGATAAGAAGACAGAGCGTAGCGAGAGAATAACTCTTGGATGCCGATTCTCGGTTTTTATTCGTGTTAATTCGCGTGTATTCGTGGCTAAAAAAGGTTTGGTCTTCTCCGTGCTTCCGTGGTGGGTTTTGGTTTTTGGTTGTGGCTCGGAAAGTTGTGGAGTGGGTTTTGATTTTATGTCGAAAGTAAAGCTTATCGAATGTCCTAGAGATGCCTGGCAGGGCTTGCGTGGCCAGATTCCCACCGGCCTCAAGGTTGACTACCTGCGCTCTCTGATTGAAGCTGGATTCAAGCACATTGATGCTGTTTCATTTGTCTCTCCTAAAGCTATTCCGCAGATGGCTGATTCCGAAGAGGTTCTTAAGCAGCTTGCGCCGCCCGGTGATGTCGAGATCATTGGGATTGTCGTAAACGAGAAAGGCGCGGACCGCGCTATTGCCACCGAAAAAGTACAGACGTTAGGTTTTCCTTACTCCGTTTCTCCGGCATTTCTTGAGCGCAACCAGCACCAGACTTTGGAAGAGTCCGTCGATACTTTGGAAAAGATCAAGCTCAAGGCCGATGCCGCTGGGCTTAATGTTGTGGTGTACATATCGATGGCTTTCGGGAATCCTTACGGAGATTTGTGGAACGCCGAAGAAGTGATTGAAGCGGTCGGCATTCTCGCGGACATGTCGATCCAGCAAATCTCTTTGGCCGATACCGTGGGCCTGGCGACTGCCGAGCAAGTTGGGGAGTTGGTCGGAGCTGTAATCCGTGCCTATGATCATCTGGAGATTGGCGCACATCTCCATAGCACCCAGGCAGGAGCAGCCGGGAAAATTCTTGCTGCGTACGATGCCGGATGCCGCCGGTTCGATTCAGCCATCGGTGGGTTGGGCGGCTGTCCATTCGCGCAAGATGAATTGGTAGGGAACATGCCGACCGAGATCGTGATTCAAACATTAGCTGCTCAAGGAATGCAAGTACCCTCGACCAGGCCGCTGGATTTGCTGATCAATAAGTCCGCCGATATTGCCAGAAAGCACTCGATGATAATGTAGTGGCACGCACAAGGACATCCAAACTGTGGATTTCAAAACTTTGCAATACACAATTTCCCATGGGTCGATCACGATCACGCTGAATCGTCCTGACAAGCGCAATGCTATCAGCTACGAACTGATTGATGACCTGATGGTGGCGCTGGAAAGAGCGGCCGCTTCGCACTGCCATGTGCTCATCTTGACCGGAGCGGGCAAGGCCTTTTGTGCAGGGATGGACCTGGAAAACCTGCAACAGCTTACCGGGCGGACCCACGAGCAAAACATAAGAGATTCCGAGACCATGGGGCGTCTGTTTCGATCGCTTTACGACTTCCCCAAGCCCACCATCGCGGCCGTCAATGGACCCGCTATCGCTGGAGGCAGCGGCCTGGCTACGCTCTGTGATTTCACGCTGGCTGTTCCCGAGGCAAAGTTTGGTTACACTGAAGTGCGGATCGGATTTGTGCCGGCCATCGTTTCGAGTTTTCTGATCGCCAATATCGGGGAAAAGAGGGCGCGTGACCTGTTGCTTACGGGACGCATCTTCAATGCCCAGGAAGCTTTGCAACTGGGCTTGGTTAACGAGATCGTCGCTCCGGATCAACTCATGCGCCGTGCTCACGAATTGGCTGCCCAGCTTCTGGAAAACAGCCCTGCTTCGCTGAAGGCCACCAAGGAGTTGCTGTCCAGCTACACGATGGCCCGGTTAGACCGTCAATTGAAGAGTGCGATCAAAGAAAATGCCGCAATACGGCAAACTGCAGATTTCCAGGAAGGGATCGCAGCGTTCCTGGAAAAAAGAAAGCCAAAATGGAAAGATTGAACTGAATGAACAAGAACATTTGCGGCGAAACGCAGTTCCGCGTGCGCTACGCTGAAACAGATCAATTGGGGGTTGTTTACCACTCCAATTATCTAATATGGTTTGAAATTGGACGCGTGGAACTGCTGCGCCAGCTTGGTTTTCGCTATCGCGACATGGAAGAACAGGACAAATGCCACATTCCGGTGGGAGACCTGAAGGTTCGCTTTAAGGCTCCTGCGTTCTATGATGATGAAATCGTGGTCCGCACCCGGCTTACCAACATACGTCCCAATCTCTTGCGTTTTCGATATGAAGTATTGCGCTCGAGCGACCGGCAACTGCTGGCTGAGGGTGAAACGACACATTTCATCGTCGATGAAGAATTCAAAATAACCCGGCTGCCGCAGAAATACCTCGCGGCATTTGCCCAGGCTTCTGCGGAATAGCGCCTTATGACCTCACTCCAGATCAACGGTAATGATCTCACTCTTGAAGAATTGCGCCAGGTTGTCTACCAGCGTCGTCCTGTGGGAATGGCGGAGGCTGCGCGGGCCAAAGTGATCGCTGCCCGCGAAGTCGTGGACAAACTCGTTCAGGAAAACCGTCTCGCTTATGCAGTGACCACCGGCGTGGGTAAACTGAGCGACGTCCGTATTGATGCCGCTCAAAATCGCAAACTGCAAATCAACCTGGTGCGATCCCATGCCGTGGGCGTCGGAGAGCCCCTTTCTCAGGAAGAAACCCGGGCCATGATGTTGTTGCGCGCCAATTCACTGGCGAAAGGTTTTTCCGGCATACGGCCCGACGTGATCAACATGCTCTGCGAAATGCTCAACCAGGGCGTGCATCCGGTGATTCCTTCGCAAGGCAGCGTGGGCGCCAGCGGTGATCTCGCTCCCTTGGCCCACCTTGCCCTGCCATTAATTGGAGAAGGTGAAGCCACGTTCCAAGGCGAGCGTATGAGCGGCGCGGAAGCTCTACGCCACGCCCGTTTGGAGCCGCTTGTCTTGGAAGCCAAAGAGGCCATCTCGATGATCAATGGCACGCAGGCCATGCTGGCGGTCGGATCATTGGCGCTGTTGACCGCAGATACTTTGGCCGAGACCGCAGATGTGCTAAGCGCCATGTCCCTCGATGCGCTGCGCGGCACTGATGTGGCTTTTGATGAGCGCATGCATGCCGCGCGGCCTCATGTTGGGCAAATCAAGGTGGCAGCCAATCTTCGCCGGCTGATCATAGGCAGCCAGATCCGGGAATCGCACAAAGACTGCGCCCGTGTACAGGATGCATATTCTCTTCGTTGTGTTCCCCAGGTGCATGGCGCAGTGCGCGACACATTGGAGTTCTGCCGCAGAACTATGGTCACGGAAATGAATTCAGCCGTGGATAATCCGCTGGTCTTCGTAAATGCCAAGGCTGAAGGCGATATTCTCTCAGGCGGAAACTTTCACGGCGAACCTCTGGCCTTCGTCTTGGATTACCTGGCCATCGCTCTGTCCGCGTTGGCAGGCATTTCTGAGCGCCGCATCGAACGCCTCGTGAATCCAACCCTGAATGAAGGCCTCCCTCCTTTTTTGGCCCCCGATGCCGGGTTGAACTCCGGCTTCATGATGCCCCAAGTGACGGCAGCAGCCCTGGTCAGCGAAAACAAGGTGCTGGCCCATCCGGCCTCGGTGGATTCCATCACGACTTCGGGCAACAAAGAAGACTATGTCTCAATGGGGATGACAGCAGCCATCAAGCTAAAGAAAGTGGTGGCCAACACTACCAACGTACTCGCCATCGAGGCCTGCGCCGCCGCCCAGGCTATTGACTTTCTCGATCCACTGAAGACCAGCAGGACGTTAGAGCAAGTGCACAACACGATCCGACAGGCAAGCCCGAAACTGGAGCACGACCGTTCACTCGCGAATGACTTCATCAAAGTAGCCGAGTTGATCCGCTCCGGCGCGCTTACTGCAATGCACTCTGATTGACAAAAACATGATTAACAAAACTCATTGACTAGGGTATATCCGTCAGTTAGTATCCAACCGTCCCTCCAGGCCCAATCTAAAAATGCAGTTGAAGGAGATCAGTGATGACTCTCAGGACACCTTTGCGGCAAAACTGGAAACGGTTTGCATTGATTTTGCCGCCCGTCGTGATCGCACTCTTTGCCATGGTCGTCTGCCAGAGCACTGGCAACGGTTTATGGGCACAAGCTTCGAAGCCGCCTGCCCAAAAACCAGGCGCCACACAACCACCACAAACAGCGCGCCCCGCTCCCACCCCCAACCCGGTCGATGTGCAACGGCTGGTTTCACTTAAGACAAAGTTTATTGAGGTACTGGACCAGGAACTCCGGAACCCCGCAGCTAAGACTGAAACCCATGAGATTATCAGTAAGAGGATCGGCCCATCGTGGTTTGAGGAGAATTGCTGGAAATGGGAAACGAGCGCCAAGGCAATTCCTCTCACGCACGCTGAACTGCAGGAATTCAGGGATGTAACTGCCCGCCAGATTGACGAAGCCATCAAGCTGGAACAGGCGGGAAAAGGCGGCGCAAAGCTGCTCGGCGAAACCCAGATCCGTGGCACAGTGATCGGCGGCAAATTGCGGCCCGTGGGAGGAGCAGTGCCGTTAAAGCCAATGTCAAGCCAATAGTTGAAAATCCCGAAGGTAGGGTCTGGCCGGGTTCCTGCTCCAGCCAGACCCAATAGGGAACTTAATCGGTGCCGCTTCAGCGTCGCATTCTCTGCATATTTTGGGCGATTCATCTGGCGCTCTGCGTTCTGTGGGTCTTGCCTAGCAAGCTCGGCGCTCCGCGCAATCGCGCGTGGCGATTTCTGCTGCCCTACGGCTTGTACACGGGCGCAGACAACAAGTATGCCTTCTTCGCTCCCAATGTACCCAACGCCCGGCGCGTACGCGTTCGCGTGCTGTGCAATGGAGAATGGATTCCATTTGAGACAACCGTAAACAGCAGTGAGTCCCGCCTCCGTCTTTATACGATCAGCAGCCTGATGATGCATGGAGAGGTTGAGGAGCAGTTGGGGGCATCTTGGGCCGCTTTCGCCTTAGGCCGCACTCCTTGCGCGAAAGCAGCATTGGTGGAGGAGGATTACTACGGAATTCCTACGGTGAACGAATATCGTCGGGGCGAGCGTCCTGGCTGGAACCTGCTCCATGTCCAGGCTTTTATGACCAAGGAAGAACTGAAGTCGGCGGAAGAAGCCAGGCAATGACCCTGACAGGAATCGCGAGCCGAATCAGCGCAGCGTATTCGTTCGAGCCGGATGTGGACCGCGCATCCCGCGCGCTGGCAGCTTTCCGAATATTGTTGGGCCTGGTCGTTCTCTGGCAGGCCATCATGACCGCCCGGGACCTGCCATTGCTGATAAGCGAGTACGGTTTGATGCAGCAGCCCATCAACGAAGCAATGGCTCCTCCGTTCTTGCCCAGGCTGGCATGGTTTCACAAATTCTGGGATCGGGGACTGATAACTGAGCACCATCTGATTTACATCCTTTTAGGTCTCTATCTGATCTGCCTTTTCTTCCTGATCGCCGGATGGCGCACCAGGATCTTTGCCGCAGCCTCGTTGTTTTTTCATCTCCTGTTCAAAGCCAGCGCGGCCTCGTCCAGCTACGGAGCGCACGAACTTTCAACCAATGGACTTTTCTTTTGCATCCTTCTGCCGGTCAGCTCGTACTACACGCTGGCCAGGCAGTCGCCCGCTGTAGATGCCTTTCATGTCAGGTTAGGACGTTTGGTTCTGCGATCCTATCTCTCCATTGTTTATGTCTCCTCGGGCGTTACAAAAATGCTAGGACCGACATGGCGCAACGGCGAAGCCATGTGGCAATTCCTGATGCGCCCTGAAGTGACGATCATGAACTTTGGCTGGATGAGCCATGTACCGTGGCTGTTGGTGGCCATAGGCTGGTTCACGTTGATCGTAGAGGCTGGTTATTTTCTCTGCCTGTTCTCGACACGGGCACGAGTTGCCTGGTTCTTCGGAACGTTGTTTCTGCATCTGGGCATCGCTGTCACCTTACATTTGTGGTTTTTTTCGCTGACCATGATTGCGTTCAACGTGGGAGCACTGAGCGGATTCCATTGGCGCTGGCCGCGCAAGGCCACGATCCCAGCCGGAAAGTTAACGGAGGTAGCTTAAATTTTAATCATATTGCGGCACGAACAAATTCGTATCCTGACACAAATCAATTTCTCAAAGGCACTCGGAGCACTGTTGCCATAGGGGATTTTGAATTCCAGACTTTGATCGATACAACCCTTGGAAATGGGTTTAGGAGACGCCGATGGCAAAACGAATCCTTCTCTCTTGCTTGTTTCTTACACTATTGGCGTTGCCATGTAGCGCCCAGATCACGATCATCAGTTTTGCTCCGCAGCAATCGGCGCAGGGAAGCTCTTTCACTTTGACGATTAATGGGAAGGGCTTCAACATTGCTACTGGCGCCGCCGTCCAGTTTGCGCCGGGCACAGGCATTTCCGTTTCAGCCGTCCAGGTCATTTCGCCGAGCCAGATTACTGCGAACGTCCAGATTGCGACGAGTGCGCCCACGATTGTCCACCGTATCAACGTCCTTTCCGGTGGGCTTTTTGCAACAGCCCCCGGCTTCTTCACAGTCACAGCCGGAGTGAGCGCAGGGCCGCCCCCAACATTAAACAAAGTAGGCCCAGTCTTGGTTTCACAAGACGCGCAGAATATACGTCTTACTTTAACCGGAACAAACTTCCGTTCCGGGGCTAAAGTCGTGATTTCTCCACCAGTGGCGGCCGTGACCGCTTCTAACGCCGGCCAGCAAGCTAGCGATGTCGTTGTGCAGAGTACGGTTCGAGTGAGTGACACACTCTTGTTAGCAGAGATCGCTGTCGCCAGGCGAGCGACGCCCGGCTTGCGGGCTGTGAATGTAGTGAATGCCGACGGCACCAGTACGGCGACATCAGCCGTTGCGGGGACCTCTCAACCGCTCAACATCGCTGCGAGTAACTCTTTGGCAGCTCCTTTGAATGTGGCCACCATTGAGTTGACCTATCCGCGCAACGGAACAGTGCTCTCCCAGGGAGACGATATTTATGGCGCAGCAGTGCTGGCCGGTACCGGAAGCGGCACAGTAACCGGAGAATGGGTCTGGGACGGCAATCCAATTGAGCAGTTCTCGGTTCCCATGAGTGGGGGTACCAGCGTGCGGCTGAAGACGACACGCCCTCTGCCTTCAACCTATCTGGGTCCACATACGCTGGCGGTGCGGGTCAACTCTCCCAATCAAGTGCAGACGCGATCCGTTGATCTAGTAATAAACCCTGGTAACTGGAAGCTGGAAAAACTTCTTGCTCCACCTTCGGATGCAGGATTTACTGCGAACTCCCTGCCGTTGCTCCAGTGGGCGCTGATTCCCGGAGCCGACCACTACCAGGTTGGGTTTGCCACGCAGCCTTTCTATAACTCGGTGGAACACTGGCACGACACAACCGCAACCGAGTGGCGCGTGCCGGAAAAAATCTGGCAGGAATGGCCCGAAGGGCAACTGTATTGGACGGTGCGGGTAGTGGACATCTCAGGCGATACCCGCCGTCCTGCGCCCATGCGCTCCCTATGGAAATTGCCGGCCACCACGGCTTTACAACCGTTGGCGGCAACGCCAGATGCGACTGGGATTTCCCTGAGCTGGCAGCCGCTCCAAGGCAAGGTGCTGTATCGCGTTTCCATCACTCGCAATCAGGCAGGAACTGAGGTCGTCAAGCAGTTCCTTACTCGCAGCGCGAAATTCTATGTTCGGAGCAACCGACTGGGGCTGCGGGCAGGACAAACTTATTTCTGGCAGGTCGAGGCTTTGTCTGGCGCCGGCTATTCCATCGTCAAGAGTCCTGTTCAAAGTTTTGTTGCGCCCAGCCCATCCCCGCCTTCTGCAAGAGCCAGAAGCGTGCCCTATCAGGTTGCCACTGCTGGAGCGCTGCCAGGCCCACCAGACCTGGGCAGCCAGATTTCGACGCGGTTTCCAGAGCCGCAGGCGACAATTCGCGATTCCCAACCGAACATCAAAATTGAGTTCAAGACCAAGATCAATCCTGCGGATGTGTCTCTGACAATCGATGCAACCGATGTTACATCACTGGCGCAGATCGCTGACACAACGGTGATGGTCTCGCTGCCGGTGGCTGTCGGGAACGGCGCGCACCAGGTGACAATCCAAGTTGGGAGTGACTCGGATTCATGGAGCTTCACGGTTGCTGCCGAAGAGAGCGGAGTTGGGGAAGCAGGTCAGTCCGCACAAAAATCCGACGCCGAGGTTCCACCACCGCCGCAGGAACCGGTGCTCGGTCAACCGACGTCAACGGATGCTGCTCCAAATTCGGGAGAGCCGCCAGCATCGCCCACCGGAGAATCAGCCGGCATTCCGCCGGGGCAGCCGGGCTTGCAAGAGCTTTCAGGCCAACTGGCTGCCAACACACAATGGATTTCCGGTTCAACTCCAGACACCAACGTGGTGAGTGCGGCCAGCCGCCTGATCTTTCACAATGGACCATGGACGAGCGAAGTGAATGGCAGCGGCCTGTTGAACTCTATCTTGAATCCTGATCCGCAACATGCCCTGAGCAGGATCAACGATTATGTTTTGCGGTTGGCTTATGAAAGGGGCCATTGGAACACCGGGCTTCGCTTTGGATTGCTGGCATCATCTCTGTACACAGGTTCTGAGTTTGTTACGACCGGATCGGCGCGGGAAGGCATCGAAACATGGTTGGGAACACCGGGTGGCAAGCTTTCTTTTTTCTCCAACACCAACGATGGTTCGCTGGGCGGCGGAATTGGAACTGCATTTCATCAGGAAATTCGGGGAGCAAGCTATGATGCTCCGATCCCCAAAAAAATAGCCGATCTGCGCTTGATGTGGCTGAGCGCCCGCGATACCGGCGGTCCTACCACGATCAGCTTTACTCCCACGGGAACTCCTCCGCCCGTGCCGCCACCATTGCCTGGATTCCCGATTCCTCCGCCTCCCACGTCCTCCTTCCTGGCCAACCCCTCGGCTGGTGATGCTTACGGGTTGCTGTTGTTGTTGCATTTGGGACCAACCTGGACTTGGAACACCGAATACTCGCTGACCTATAACAATCCAGACCTGACGTTGATCGGAGGCCGTTTATTTGGCCGGGCGTGGAAGAGTGGTGTCTCGGGTTCGTGGAAGAAGGCCACGATCAGCTTTGCCTTTCGCGATGTCAGCCCCAATTTCGGCTCACCGGCCAACCCTTCGCTTACCCCGAGCAGCAATCCTGACCGGCGCGGGATCGACGCTGCAGTGTCACGTCCGTTCAAGATCGGAACGTTCACGGCTACTTATCAATTCTTGCAGAGCGGCGTCCATTCGAGCACGGCCCCTGCACTGTCTCTGAATAACCTGACCCTGGGCTGGTCCCAGAACTTGACTCCCGCCACGGTGTTGCAGATCGGAGGACGCGATGTGCTGACCAGTACCGGACATTTGCCTCCGGCGGTTCTGGCATTGACTCCGGACCAGCAAATTGCGCTAGAGGCTGACTCGCGAGATGCCGGACTGAATGCCTCAATCTCCCACCACATAGGCAAGGTCACCCTAACAACGGGCGGCACGCGAGACTGGCTTCGCAATAATCTTCTTCCCCAGCAAAATGTGATCACGAGCGGCGTGAATGCGGGCGCCAACTGGCAAGCGACAATTTTCCAGATCAATTCCAATGCAAGCGTGAATTGGGTGGCGGCCGACAAGTTTACCGTGGGTGGAACCCGGACCATTACCTTTTATATACAGCCCACGATGATCTGGAAACGCACTGGTCTTTCCCTGGCCCCTTTATTTACTGTTTCCAACAACAAGACCCTGCTCAATACAGGCACCTTGACCGCCGACAATTTCACCAGCCAGTATTCGGGTCGAATGACATGGCAGATGCCTCGAAGACTTAAATTCAGCACCCTTTCCTTGGAAGGCGGGCAGGTCCATTTGAATGACGCTATCCTGAGTAATAGCAGGACCGATACCCGGCTGTTGTTACTCTGGACAACGGTATGGGGATACAATCGCCCGGGTACTGCTGGCAAATGAAAATCCGAGTATATCCGCGGCGATCCGCAGTTAACTTTGCCCTACCAACCCCAACTCACCGGCGATTACCCTCATGGCTTCAATGCAAAACGTAATATGCTCGTCGAGGTCCACACCTAGGTCGGCAGCGCCGTTCATAATGTCATCGCGGCTGACGCTGCGGGCAAAAGCTTTGTCCTTCATTTTTTTGCGAATAGATTTGGCGTCTACCTCGGCCAGCGATTTACCCGGTTTGACCAGCGCCGTAGCTGTAATGAAGCCGGCCAATTCGTCGCAGGCGAATAGGGTTTTTTCCATCGGGCTCTCGCGTTTTACGCCGCTGTATTCAGCATGAGACAAGATGGCCCGGCGAACTTCGTCGGAGTAACCGCGTTCTTCGAGGATCTTGTTCCCGACAAAGGGATGCTCCTGCGGGGTTGGATATTTTTCGTAATCGAAATCATGCAGCAGGCCGGTGATTCCCCATTTTTCTTCGTCTTCTCCATGCTTGCGGGCATACGCTCTCATGCAGGCCTCGACTGCCAGCATGTGTTTGCGCAGGCTTTCCGACTGAGTGTATTCGCAAAGTAAACTCCACGCGGATTCACGATTTATCATGGCTTTTGTCCTGTTTTCGCCTATTGTTCTCTAGTTTTTTACCTATCTCTTCGGTTTTTACCCGAAATTTCCGTTGACAATCCTAAAGTAATGCTTGAGACTACCTTCAGTAGTAGGCTTAAGCTGTATGCTTTTTGGAGCAGCCTGCTCTGGCCACTCCGAAAAATAAAAATGGCTACAACACTTGCGCCGGTGGATTCCCGGGAAGTAGTACGTTGCGACCATTGTCATTTGGTCCAATTTCGGACCACCAATAATCTTTGCAGAAAATGCCGAACCTCGCTTGATGAGGACGAGCCTGAGCCTATCCTGGAAATCCAGCCTCCAGCGCCCGAGCCATGCAACGGTGATCAACATGACGTTCATGTGGCCGCTTCGATTCGCATGCTCCGGCAAAAATACGGGTTAAGCCAGCGCCAACTTGCCTTGCGCATGCAGGTTCCGCGCACTTACGTCTCGAAAATCGAGAACGAAAAGGCCAAACCAACGCTCTCTTCCCTGCAACGCCTGGCGACCGCATTGGAAGTCTCAATGGCCGAGTTGGTCAAAGGGCCCAACCGCACCCTGGAAGAGGAGATCGCTGAATTGATGCAGGACGAGTTTATATCCCAAGTGGTCGGACATCTCGATAAACTCGATTCCATGCAGCGCTCCAGCTTGTTGTCGCAGGTGCGTGACCTGAGTACGCGCCCGCGCCGCAGCGTATAAAAGTATTAACTTTCCGGCAAACCGTAGTGGGTCACTTTCGGCGAAAGTGACCCACTATCGAGTATCAGCGTCTAGCGATTCGCTTGCGAAGCCAAAGGATTCATCGCCTTCGCGCTCCGGCTTTCGTTTTTGGTCTAGCGAAACAGATTCTTCAAAATAAAAATTGCATTGGCCGGGCGCTCTGCCAATCGCCGCATCAGGTAGGGATACCACTCCATGCCGAAGGGAATATAAACCCGGCAGCGCCAACCGTCCTTAATCAGGCTTTTTTGCAGGTCTCGCCGCACGCCATAGAGCATCTGGAATTCAAACGATGCAGGAGAAATCTGCTCCTGCCTGGCAAAGTCAATGGTCGCGCGGATCATCTTTTCATCGTGTGTGGCGATGCCGTGATAAATACTGCTTTTCAGCAGAATCTTCATCAGCTTCACATAGTTGGCATCAACATCGGATTTCTTCTCAAACGCAATCTCTGGAGGCTCCTTGTACGCTCCTTTACACAGGCGGATACGAATGCCCTCCGCGAGAAGCTCTCCTACATCCTTTTCGCTATGATGGAGGTAGGACTGGATCACCGCCCCCACGCTCCCCGCAAATCCCGCGTTCCGATGGAGACGGTGAACAAACGCCAGGGTCCGGTCCGTATAGACTGAACCTTCCATATCGACACGCACAAAGTTGTTGATTGTGAGGGCATGGGCAGCCAGAGAGGACGTTAACTCGTAAGCCAGGTTCTCATCCACATCGAGTCCCATGTGGGTCAGCTTCAGGCTTACATTGGCATTCAGCTTCTGTTGGTCAATCTCTGCGAGCAGTTGATGGTAAAGCTCTGCGCTGCGGCGGGCCTCTTCAATATTGGTGACGTTTTCCCCCAGGTTGTCGATGCTCACGGCCAGGCCAAGCTGATTCATGGCCCGGGTTGCGCCGAGGGCCTCTTCAATGGAAACGCCGGCAACAAAACGTCGCGAAAGCCGCTGTCCAATAGCGGTTTTTTCAGCCACAGAGCGCAACGATTTACTTTGTGAAAGGGCAATGAACGATGCTTTCAGCACAGTTCTCCTGGGACAGCCGAATCAAAGACACCCAAAATTAAAGACCCCCGAATTGAAATGACAAACCATAGATGATGGAGCTTTTAGACATTTTACGTTTTTATCGAGCAAAAGGAACTACTGCGCAAACGGATCAACGTGGCTTCGCGTTTCGTAATGGCGCATCGAAATTTCCTGCAGCACGGGAGCGGCTTCGTATATCCTGCCCTTTGTTTCTCCCAGCGCAGTCAAAAACCCTCCGTCGACCAGGATTTTCAAATCCCGGCTGGCCACCTGGTCCGACACTTCGGCCGAGTTCATGTAATGGCTTCTCCTAATTTTGTATCCGCTGGCGGCATCGACTAACGCTGGAAGCGACCTCTCATTGATCTTTTTCTGATTGGCCAATTGCTCTATTTCGTTCCATACGCGCTGCATCATGCGGCTACGTTGCAACAACCATGATGCCTGCCGGAAATGTGCAACCAAACTAAACCGAATCCACGGCCGGCAATCATTTTCATGGTGAAATGCGCCTTGACCAACTTTTGCCAGTACGTCGTAATATTCCTGGGTATACCTGCCCAGGTATTCTTCAATGCTGCAAAAAGGCGGCTCGATGATCTGCTCGCGACCCAAGATGAGAGTTTGCAGACACCGCGCCATCCTTCCATTGCCATCGGAAAATGGGTGAATCATCACCAAATTGAGATGGCCCATAGCTGCGCGAATCATGGCTGGAAGATCTGATTGCTCATTCAAAAAGTTTGTAAGCTCAGCCATGAGGCCGGGCACCGCTTCGGGCTCAGGACCTTCATAAACTGTCTGCTGCCGTCTTTCATCCCGAACAAAGATCATTCCTGGCCGGTAGCGCCCCGGATGTCTTGTTAGTTCATATTGCATCATCATGAAATGCAGGCTGCGGATCAGGCCTTCGTTGTAAGAAAAATGAGGATCGCCGGCCAATTGCAGCACATAGGTCATTGCATTCCGGTACCCGATGGTGGCCTGCCAAGTCGATTTCTCAGCAGTCAATGGCTCATCATCCTCGACCGCCGCCAAAGCGTCATCGCGGGTGACGTGGATTCCTTCAATGCTATTGGAATGCCGTATGTTCCTAGCCAAAGTAGCTTTGCGCAAAGCACCCAACCATCGCCGAGGCGTACTGATGGTATGTCGCAGGGAGTGCCTCATAAGATCAATCTTATGAATCACTTCCAGCTCAGCATCCAGCAGAATTGGAGGGCGAAAAAGCATGGCTAATCCTTTCTGATAGGATTATATAATAATTATATAAAAAATATATAATTATTTATTTATCAGATCAACTCAAGGCAAGCTGGTGATCGGAAACCGAGATCCTCCCGGGCGAATTTGGGCGTTTGAACAGCATAGGATTCTCCCGAAAAAGGTGGTTCAAGGGTGGTTAAAAGGTACCTAGGGGTGGGGTCTGTCGGGATCGGGAGATCGGAAATCGTCCATGCTGGTCATATAACACACAAATAGCTTCATGAAGTTATCGTTGATTTTGCCGGGTGGATTTTGGGTAGAGCTACGCCAACCTAATGAAAATGAGCCACGGAAGTTAGAGTCCCCGCGAATGACTCGTGTTGTCAAATTGGTCCCAGTAAGATCCTTCGCTTGCGCTCAGGATTTCGCCTGCAGGCTCCACCCCTTCGAAGACTCAGGGTCACGCCTGCAATACGGCTCAAGTTTAAGTCCCCGCGAATGACTCGGGTTGTGACGATTCTTTTCGGCTCTCGCCGAAAAGGCTAATCAAAGCGAATAATATACGAATATTTGCCGCCTGTCAATAAGAAAATTGACATAAGAAAATTGACATTGGAGCGATTCTCATTTTTTTTGACTCTCACTCCTGATGTCTCTTGTTTTCTTCAGGCTGCTATCGCAATCGTATTTTTCTTTGCGAATTTTCGTTTGTAATACGTTATCCAGATGGAAATCAATGGGGTCCCGATCACGGTCGGCCAGAGCCAACGAACAACCGGCGGGAGGAAGCGGAAATTGACCGCTGAAAAGGCTGATACGGCAGCGATGTACGAACCGAGCATTCCTCCCATGTGGCTGAACCACCAGAAGTTTCTGTCCTGCGGAGGACGCAAGAATCTCCAGACATCTTTAACCCCGAAGATCACTCCGATGGCCCCAAACACCAATGCCATAGGCGCCATTCGCGTCCAGGCAGGTGTCGGCTTAAGCAAGCCCAGAATGATGAGCGCCACTCCCGATACAAACACCAGGATTGCGCCGACCCAATCCATCAGCTTGGGACCCTGTCCTTGGAGGGGACGCTTGGCGAACAAGACCCGATATCCAGAGAAGGCCAGATAGAAGCTGAATACGGCCAGCAATGCCAGGAAGAGAATGGGACGATAGATGCCCAGGACAACGGCAGTCGCCGCCACTCCCGCCATCATCCAGAAATAAATCTTGCCCCAGCGGCGATGCTGCTTCCCGCCTTTCACCGTCGCCAGCGCCACCGGCGCGACCAGGAAAGCCGCGAACCCGAAGGCAATATGTGCAATTCGGAAGACTGTAATCCACATTGGGTCTTTCATTTGGTGCCTCTCTTCTTTTGCTTGGAAGTTTTCTGAAGTTTGGCGAGGCTGGAGAGTGTCTCGTTGCACCACTCGATGACCGCCTCGGAACGATGCCGCCCGTAGTTGAGCGTCATGAGCCAATAGGGCAACTCCGGGTGACCCCCATGTTGCCTTGTGAGTTCGTCTTCGACCTGCGCGTAGGTTGCCAGCCTGCGTGCCTCTGCAACCTTTCTCTCCTTAACATGCATGACGGAAATGTCCGCGGGAACGCGCCTGGCGAAAAACAGCTTCAATAAAATCTCGCTGCGAAACGGTTCGGTGCGGGGGGACTGTAACAGCCACTCTCGCAAAGCCTGTTCGCCTTGCGGAGTAATGGCATAGACGGTTCGATCACGTCCGGTCTGCGGTCCCTTTTGTGGCTGGATGAGCTTCGCGCGCACCAATTTCTTAAGGATCGGATAGATGCTTCCATAACTCTCATTCCAGAAATGTCCAATGCTCGAAGCAGCAAACTGCTTGATGTCATAGCCGGAAGCAGGCCGCAAACTCAAAGCCCCCAAGATCGCGAATTTACTCGAAGAATCGCCGAGGCGCATATATGACATTATGATATATCACAATGATATGTAGCGAGGCAAGCCTTTTTGAAGATAGTCAGAATCGGGAGATCGGGTGATCGGTTCATCGGGTGATCGGCAAAACCCGAAGCCAGCAGTGCTTAGCAGTGATAAATATAGGTAGAAAGGCGAATTCCTGGCACTTCTGCGCAGGCAAGGATCGAATATGACAAGCTTTATGTTTGGGATTGAGAATTTTATGCCGCCCGCTATGCGGGCTTTGGGTTTTCTTTGTATCCGTACCCACAGCTTGCGCTGTGTGCTATGTGTATGATCGCCAGCTTCGCTGGCTTAATCCGAAGCTCCAGGGAATCAATGCTTAGGTGAGAAACACGGCCTCGTTTTTAGGGGAACTTCGACTTAGTAGCACCAAGGTTTTCCGATCACCGGATCGCCTGATGAACCGATCACCCGATCTCTTCCAGGAATTTCTCCACTTCCATCGCCGCCGCGCATCCGGAGCCGGCAGCGGTAACAGCCTGGCGATATCGGCGGTCCTGCACGTCGCCGCAAGCAAAGACGCCGGGGACTCGGGTGAATACGAAATCGTGGGTTTTGAGATATCCATCCTGATCCATATCTAGCTGGCCTGCGAACATTTTGGCGTTTGGCTCGTGGCCAATGCCCAGGAACATGGCGCTGGTAGGCAAGTCCCAAACGCGATGGGTCTTGAGGTTACGCAGCTTCAGGCCGGTCACCTCTTTTTTGTGGACATCATAAACCTCTTCGACCACGGTATTGGGCAGAAACTCGATCTTTTCATGCTGGCGTGCCCGGTCCAGCATGATCCTGGAAGCCCGAAACTGTTCGCGCCGATGGATGATCGTGACTTGCGTAGCAAAGCGGGTAAGAAAAAGCGCTTCTTCCATGGCTGAATCGCCGCCGCCTATCACGGTGATAGGCTGGTCTTTGAAGAAGAACCCATCGCATGTGGCGCAGGACGAAACGCCATGTCCAATCAGCGCCTTTTCGCTCGGTAGTCCCAGCCAACGCGCCGAAGCGCCGCTGGCGATGATAAGGGTCTTCGAAAGGACTGTCTGGCGCCCGAAATTCAGCTTGAAAGGACGTTGGCTCAGGTCAGCGCTGACCAGGTGTCCAGCCATGTACTCTGCGCCGAAGCGTGCAGCCTGCTTGCGCATATTGTCGATCAGCTCGGGACCTTGAATGCCTTCAGGAAAACCCGGGAAATTCTCGACAAGCGTGGTGATCGACAACTGGCCGCCAGGTTCATGTCCGTCCACTACCAAGGGCTTTAGGTTGGCACGGCCCGCATAAATAGCCGCCGTAAGACCGGAGCATCCGGTACCCAAAATTACCGTTTCGCGGACAGAGTTTTCCATAGCTCCCCTAGATCGAAAGATTGAGCTCTACCTTAGAGATTCAGCCGGATCAATTTGGTTTCACCGGGGTTTGTTTGGCAGCAGTTCGGGGTTTGGGTTTTGCCTGTTGGCCAAGCCACTCGATGTCAGCACGGAAGTTCGTGCGTAAGCCCAACGCTCCGCGATATCGTGCCATAACCTCGGCCGCTTTTTTGAATAGTGGCTCGTAGGCGCTCTGATCTACGTCAGGACAGCGGGCCAGCGCCACTGCACCCTTGCCCAGGCGCTCGATCCGCACACGGACCGGTGGGGTATCGGCATCCAGCACTGTGGCCGGCGAAGCCGCACCCGTCGAGACGCGATCTTCCATGGAAATCTCATGAAAATCCTTGGTGTCGCGCAAGCGCAGCACCAGTGTCTCAATGGTATTTTGCGGATCGGTGCTCATGGAGTATTGCGCCGTCATCCAGGGGGACTCGGGCGCGAAGTCGCGGCGCAAGCGGACAAACTTTGAGCCGGTCGAATCCTGTAAGGTAGTACGCCCCCGTGATATCTCAAAATCCTGGGAAAAGGGGGGCTTGCTCGAAACCTTGGATAGGGCCGCTTTGAGGGCCGCCTGCTCTTCCGCTGACGGCGTACAGACATTCAGGTAGTTCAGCCTGATTTCCGGCTTGCCTTGCGGTTTAGACTCCGGCTGCTGGCTAAAGGTGGTTACAGCTCCAAAAAACATGAAAACGATGGCGGGCTTCAACACGGTTGCGATTGTAGCACCGTTGAAGAATTGGGTAATTTTGTAATTTGGTAAGTGGGTAATTCTCTGATCTCCAAGCCGCTAGAGTTTTCGATTTACCCAATTATCTAATTCGATAAAATGGCTGCTATGGCAAAACTGACTTTAGTGTATGGAATGCGCCTTCTGCCGGAGGGCGAAGTTAAGCAAATCGGGGAAGCTCCCATCGAACTGGCTAATGGCCGCACCGCCCACGTAACCATGCATATCTTGGAAGGAAGCAAAGAAGAAATCGAAGCCCAACTCCGCCAGAGCGTGGAGGCATTCTTTGATCTTTATCCTGAGATCTAGCATGAAGAAAGCTGTTAGCCGTTAGCTCTTAGCTTTTGGCTCTCTTTGGATCGGCAACATGCCCACTCGACAGCCGACGCCAACACTACTTTCAAGCTTTACCACTGCCCCTAAATTCAACCACGCCCTACCGGCTCCCCACCGTAATCTCAATCTGCGTATCTCGCGGAAATACCACATCGTGCCCGCGCGCGATAAAGCGGGAATAGATCGAATGGGCGGCGCCATAGTAGCCGATTCCGTAAGCTACAAACCTGCTGCCGGCTGAGAGCGCCAGAAGTCTGCCCATCAGTCCAAAGCCTCCACCCGCAACCCCGTTATTGACCGAGCCGCCGCCATTGCCTCTGATTCCATCTTCATCCCCTTCGGCTGTGGTTTGCGCCAACAACACAATCGCCAAGGGCACCAGGTATTTCGCTCTTGACTCAGTGGCGTGGGCCCCGCCTTCTTCGTCGATCGTGATATTCCCAGCCTTGCTGGCATCGGCCGCGGAAAGCTGGCCCCGCATGGGAACCTTTGCTCCAGAAGCCAGTTGCACCTCCTTAAAAGTAAACCTCAATTCTCCATTCTGGCCCAGACGCTTCGCTGGTGTGGCGGCCAGGACTGTGCCTAGCAGGTGCGTTCCTTCAGGCAGGAGCAGATGATGGTCCGCCGAATATACAGGTTCCGTCAGGACTGCTTCCACCGGATCTTCCCGCTGATTCGTAGCAGAGCTTAATTCAGAACTCAGGCGAGCATGTAATACGGTATTCACCGGAGGTTTGGCAACGAGATCTTCCGTCCTGGGGGCTTCCGTCGAAGGCAGGAATGGCGCCTGCACTTCTATAGGACTCTTCAGCTCGGCGACGAACTGCGTGCCCTCATCGAAGACCTGAGGATGATAGGGTAGCTTCGCCAGCAAGCCATTTTTCAACCTCTCCATCTTATGGGGCTTGCGTATCATGTCTTCGACGTTCTGCTTTTGCGTGACCACAGCATTGCGAACCGCGCTTTTTGTCTGCTGCCACAAGCCCTTTTGGGAGGGCGGCGTCATGCGCACGACGGCCGAGTCGCGCGCCGCGCCCGTACTCTCGAAGGCAAGTTCATGTCCGTCGGCAAAAATCAGTTTATCGAATTCAACTTGGGCTTCGCGCAAAGGCGTGAAATCGCCTCCCAGCAACGCATCAACACGTTTGCGCCTCGCAACAGCGTGTACCTCGGCGACCCTTCCCAATACGGTTGTTCCGGCAGGGATTGCAACCTGGTCATAAACGTAAACAGGTTGCGCAATATGTCCACGCAATTGCCGGCCTACTTTGGTAAATGAGACGCGTTTGTCTAGAACCACGTGGATGGGTACGCCGGCGCCAATGGAAACAGTACGGGGCGGTTGAGCCGTGCCGCTGCCCTGGCCTTTGGCAAACGGAGTAACCAACAACAGGCTTACTGAAAAGGCAAAAATAGGGGAAGAAACACGCATAGGGGGAACTCCAATTGCTGATGATTATATCGGAAACCGGGTGACTCTCAGAACCTCCACCATCAACTCAGCATTGCATCACAGCGTACCGGAGCCACAACCAAAAGGATCAACCGCAAAGTACGCGAAGGACGCAAAGGAAAATCAGAATCAAAACCCGCCACGGAGACCCACCACGAAGACGCGGAGAAGATCAAACCCAAGTCAATCGCAGAGACCGCAGAATTGCGCAGAGGAATTCAGGTGGCTTTTACCAATCAGAATTTGCGAGAAAAAGCAAAACCCCACCCTACTTGGACTCCTCGTGAAAGGGCTCCTCCCGAACCAGCTTCAACCCTTTCCCATCGACCATCTCGTAATCGTAGAATCCACACTTCACCTCGCCGATACAGCCATTGACCTTAAAGAGCCGGCTGTTGGGATGGAACTGTATTCTCAACTCATCGGGGTGCTGCTCTACCCATGACAATGAGAGGTCGGCAACGGAGAATCCGTCGTATACCCTTCCTGTAATGGAGTCGACAACGACGAAATAAATGCATCCTCCTCCACAGCCCCAGGCTGGCACGGTGTAATGGCCGGCAAACTGTACCGCTGATGTTGCGCCTTCACGAATCCTGGTGCGAAACATCCGCTGATCTTTGGCTTTGCAGGTGTGCCCTTGTAGATGTTCTTAACTGCAAAATCATTAAAATCCGGCGCGCATTTTTTTGCTGGTGCGCCGGGACGGCGGCAGCCATCAAAAGAAGAACAGAGATCATCGTGGGCATCGAGGCAATGATAACTGATCACGCACGAAACCTTAACACTGATGCCACTGATTGGACTGATCAACACTGATAATTCGATTTTTTCAGATCAGTGATACCCGTGAAAAATCAGTGGTAAAACAAACTCACTTGGCCACATACTTCATCGTAGCCTCGTTGTCGTATCTGTCGTGCACCCGCACCACGATCACATGCTCGGTTACCGGAGGCTTGTTCTTCGAGGGGCCGTGCGCTCGTTTTTGTTCGCTCTGTTCTTCCAAAGATTGTGTCTGAGTCAAGGGCACGTTGAAGTCGTAGTTTTCGGTTTTGGCGTCGGAAATCTGGCCTACAGGTTCCAGGAACTGCCATTCGCCGGCGTCGATGGAATATTCGGCTCTCTTAATAGGAGAAAATTCATCAACTGCGCGGAAGGTCACATGCAACTGCTGGCTTTCCAGCTTGGCAGTGAGGTTCTCGATCCTCGGAGGCGTGTTGTCAATCTCGAAACGCGAGCTTTGGCGTTCGTCGCTTAGGGCGTCTTCAGGTGTGTGGGAGGGAGCATCGCTGGCCACTACCTTGATGTAGTAAGCACCATCGGGCAGCAGGCCCGATTCGAAGGAATAAAATCTTTCGCTCAAGTTTGACTTGAGCAGCTTCCATTCCGATTCGTTTTCGCCACGGTAGTAAAGCGAGTAGACAAGCTCATCATCGTTATCATCGTGCGCGGCCCAGCGGACTGAAATGTAGTTGCGGTCACGCATTGCGCTGGGCACACCATCGTTGTGGCTGCTGCCGCTGGAACTCGAAGAGCCGGAATTGGAATTGCCAAAGTTTACAGAGATGGAATCGGGGCCGATGGAACGGGATTGCGGCTGGAAGCGCGCCCCTGGCTGTACGGCGATATCATCGACCATTGGGGCGACATTCTTCGAAAGATAATTAATCGCCACCGATTCAATCTGCGTAGGCGCGGAACTTGGCTTGAGCACTGCGCGCCATTGCACGAATCGTGCCGGAGGAATCTCCAGCCGCGCATCTTTGCCCAAATCAACCTTGGTCCATGGACTCCAGTTGCGGTCTGGATTATCGACATTGCCGCTGCGTGCCGAGAGTTCAAAGTTGCCGCGTCCGCGCGCCTCTACCCTTCCCCACCGGGAAAAGATGTGCGTGTCTTCCACGTCGCTCTCGTAGGTGCCTTCGGCTTCAGGCCCATTGCCCATCAGGAAGATCTTTCCCAGGTTGCTGCTCGAGCAATAGAGTCCGTTGCCGGCTTTGCTGAAAGCTGTGATCTGGTTGGCGCTGCCCTTAAGCAAATCGGTGAAAGCGCCGCTTCTCTCGATAGAAAAGATGCGCCCCTTGTTGCCTGTTCCTGCGATCAGGTGACCAGCCGAATCGAAGGCCAGGGCATAAACAATATCCTCGTGGGAAGACCAGATACGCTTGGGAGAGCCATCCGGGGCAATCACGTAAACGTCGGAGCCTCCCAGGTTTACGTTAGGAGCCAGAGTCGAACCGGTAGAGGGATTTGATTGTCCTCCGCCGATGGAAGCAGGAGGAGCAATGATCAAACTCGTCGACGGCGCGCCGCGCTTCTCGGCAGTTGCAGAAGCAAAGATGTTGCCTCCCTGATCTACAGCCAGCGAGGTGATCTCCTTTTTAGAAGCGCTATAAAGGACAAAGCCTTCCCCGCCCGGTGTAATGCGATAAATGAGCCCACTGCCATCCGTGCCGGCAATCACATTGCCTTTCTGGTCAAATGTAAGAACGCGAATATGGGCTTCGTCCGACTTGAAGAAGACTGAGCCCTGCCCGCTTTTGTCAACCCTGTAAATCTCGCCCCGGTCGCCGGTGGCTACATAGAGACGTCCTTCACTGTCAAAGGCGATGTCCCAAATATATTTTGTCTTAGGATCGAAAAAAACATTCCCCGTATATTCAGCGGCGGCCGTAAATCCGGCGTTCTTGGGATTCGAATTGCGGGTGATCTTGTAGACTTTGCCGTCCGGAGAGGTGGCGGCGTAGATCGCGCCATCGGCACCCAGCGCCACCGATTGCACTTGCAATTCTTTCGGTTCGAAGATGACCGCGCTCTTGCCGTCGGGCGTGATCCGGTAGATACGGGCTGGAGCGCCAGTGGCCGCATAGACAACGCCATCTTTATCGGAGGCGATGGACCAGATAAACGTCGAAGGACTGGTGTAGACCACCTTGAACGCGGGTGCAAGCTCGAGCACGCCGGAGTTGCGGATGGCCACACCCTTGACCGTTCCGCGCTCGAAATCTTCGTACCCGGCTTCCTTCCAAAGACGCGTGCCCTGCGCCAAGGCAAGCCCGGAAATGCAGAGTAAAAGTGAGAGATAACAGGCTTTCTTCATTGCTTACTAGATTATCAGGAAGTGAGATTTCGGGTCATTTCGAATCCAGCAGCTCTCCTCAGTTTCCACGCGCAGCAGTGGTCTTGTTAACAAACAAGACCGCGTCAAACTCATCCTGGTGCCGGGCGTTCAGGAAATAGGAACATAGAGCGAGTGGGTAACAGGTAGAAAAGGGCGGCTCAATCCCAAGCCGCCCGGTGAACCATGGCTATAGCATCTGAATCATTACACTCTTGGAATGCGACAAGCCGCCGCTCGTTCCGGTCACCGTTAAGGTAAAGGTGCCTCGCGGCGTAACCACTTTTTGAGTCAAAATACCGAAACTGGAGGTGCCGGAACCGGTAACAGGCGCCGGGAGAAAAGATGGTGGTATAGAGGCGCCTGGGAACAAGCCAGTCACCTTGAAATTAACGGTCCCGTTAAATCCATTCAGGGCAGTAACCGATATATCCCACGAAAAGCCCGTGCCTCTCTTTCTGGCCACGAAAGTGGGCGTTACCGACATGGAAAAATCGGCTGTAGCAACGGCTGGCGCCTTGGGCGGAGGCGCCGCATGTCCCAGCATGGCCGGCGCAGCGAGCGCCAGTATGTACAGAATGAGCGTGAATGTCGCTTTGCGTTTTGTCTGAAACATCGTTTCTATCTCCTTGGGTGATGGTTTGATTCAACAGCTTCTTGGTGCTCCCGCATTTGCAGCCTGGTTTGCGTAGAGCGCAATAGGTTGCCGCGGTGTCCGGCTATCGTGATGGTAAAGATGCCTTGAGGAGTGGCCGGCAGGCCAAATGAGGCGCTTCCTCACGCAGTGGACTATCTATAAGCGAATCAGGAACTGGAAAACAATGAAGAGAATGATCATCGGATGTTCCCATTCTGGTCTTCCGGTCGGCGAACAACAATACTCCTACTTATTCCTGAATGCAACCGGGTGGAAGCCCGAACTGCCGGCCAGGGTTGCTCGATTTTCAATGTGGTTCGGACTGGGGCGGCAACCGGCGCATCGTCAAATTCCCTGAATCTGCGCCGAGAAGAGCTTCTTGCAAGCCCTTGATTTCGCTCCTCTTTTCAAAAAGGCCTGTTTTTCAAGTTCTCTCAATTCTTGCGACGCGGTTCGGGAGCAAGGGTCGGAGGTTCAAATACTCTCGCCCGACCAACGTTTTCAATTAGAACTGATCTCATAAATTCTATAACCGGTGAATTTCTCGTGTTTTTGGCTTCCGCCTCCGCCGGTCATAGCATTTATGACATGGCTTCTAGTAGAAACGATTTTCTGGTCTGCTGCCCACAGCTGTGTGTCGATTTTGAGGCTGGGAGAACCTCAGAGATCAGCAAGGAGAATGCAGCCCGGCTTGACCTGACCCTTTCGACCAAATCCTGCCGATTGAAATTTGATTTAAGAGTGTAATGACCCACATATCGTGGCGTAAGCGCTAAAATCCATGTACTCAGCCGTGCTTATATGCAAAGCGAACGGCTCTAGATTTAGGACCCGATTTTCATATAAGAAATGAAATAACCCAGCCTCCAATGTTATGCTTTAGGCCACAAGTGGAACCTAACATATACTAATCACCCAAGGACAACAGATGGCGTGCTTAATTGATCGGATTACTGTTGCCGGGCTCTATGGCAATAGAACTATCGATGCAAAGATTGACGATAACACTCTAATCCTCGTTGGTGAAAACGGTTCGGGAAAGACTACTTTCTTGCGAATTCTCTTTCTTTTCCTTTCAGGCCGATGGTTTTCATTGCTCCAGTTTAAGTTTGAAAGTATTTCAGCCTCTGTCGCTGGAATTTCCTATCACATTACCCACGAACGCCTAGAGAAAGCCTTTGAACGAACCGATCGTCGTTTCCTTACGCAGATGCCCCCGGCGCTGAGACGAAATCTTATTGATTTTGTTTCGACGGGTGCAATTCAAAGTAGACCTGCAGAGCTTGAACGTTGGAGTCGGCGACATGGCATTCCATTGGAAGTCGTAATGCAACAGCTAGAACTATTCGAGGAACATCCCCGAGGTGCGAAGAAAGAGCTACAAGAGATCATCCAGCAAATACATGTCGCTATAGGTGCCCAGATTCTTTATCTTCCAACATACCGACGAATCGAACGGGAGCTTGGAAGTATATTCGAAGGAATAGATCCTGACGACATTCGCCGTGGTCGAATCAGAACTCAAGTTCCCGAAACTGATGATGCCTACATCGAGCTCGTTGAATTCGGAATGAAGGACGTACAACAGGCGATTGAGCGGGCTCTGCAAAATCTAAAAGAATTTGCACGGGAGAGCCTTAATAACTTAACACTCCGATATCTCGGTGACGTTGTCAATCGTGAATATCTCGACGTTGGTATGAAGGAGATCGCAGAACTTCCCGAAGACACAATCAAATCTGTGCTTGATCGAATCCACGAAAGCATCCTTACGACATTACACAAGAGTCACCTGCTAACAGTTATCAATGCCGCAAGAACGAGCGACGCTCCAGACGAGCACAGCAAAATCATTTGTCACTATTTCTTAAAACTATTGCATTTCCAAGAAATGCTTAAAAGCCGAGAGAAGCAGATATCTGCGTTTTGTGACTTGTGCTCGCAATATATTATTGATAAACGATTTGTATACGATAGCGCAACCTTCGGATTTGCAATTGTTCGTATTGAACGACTTCAGCAAGAGCGAATCGATCTCAGCGATCTTTCGTCGGGAGAAAAACAAATCGTTTCTCTCTTCAGTCATCTATATTTGTCTGGGCAAAAACGCTACCTCGTTTTAATAGATGAGCCGGAGTTGTCGCTATCGGTGCCATGGCAGCGCCGCTTTCTTACAGATATACGAAAAGGAGACTTTTGCGCCGGCTTAGTGGCGGTAACGCATTCGCCATTTATATATGACAATGAATTAAAAGATTATGCCCACGCTTTAGGCGAATTCGTAAGTCTATGACACTTCCAAGGGAGACGATTTACGATGATCGATATTCACGAGGCTGCCTTCGAAACCACTAATATCGCCTATCACGAATTTTTGTTATTTTACAAGATCGGTAAGCCGGTGGTTTATGGATTTGTGGAGGGACGGGAGGATCCATCCTTTTATCGCTCGGTTATTGACAATATGCTACCAACAAATTGGGAAGTTAAGCTCATTCGGGCCGGGGGCAAAAGGAAAGTGCTGAAGCTTCTCGCAGGAATGGATTGGGGACGGTTTTCAAAAAAGCAGGTATGTTTCTTTGTAGATCGTGATCTTTCGGATTTTCTTGCTGAAGATAAGCATGCAGTCCAAAACCTCTATGTTACGGACAGTTATTCCATTGAATACGAGGTTGCGACCGTCGCAATGGTGATGCGTACTCTCGAGGAAATTTTAGGCGTTACTGATATTGCTTCGCCTGAAATTGAAAAAATCCAAAGGACCTATAAATCAAATCTCGATGTATTCATAGAAGCAATGGCATGTGTAATGGCGCAAATTCTCATTTGGAGGCGATCTGGGGCGTCCGCGTGCCTGAATAACATTGAGCCTAAAGAGCTGTTCATTTTTATAGATGGCAAGCTCTCACTGAAAAGCCAGTTTGTTTCCCAAGCTGATCGGATTCGATACGCGTCATCCCGTGCGCGTGTTCCTTTTTCGACTGAAGGCGAGATCCAAGCTGCTGAGCAAGAACTTAGGATAAAAGATGGTCTTCGAAAATATACGCGGGGCAAATATCTTATATGGTTTTTTATACAATGCGCAAAAGAAATCCATCAACAAATTTCAAAGTTCACGGCTAAGTACAAAGCCCCGCCAAAGGCTCGTGTTGAATTGGGCTTTCAAAATGCCATGGCTATTTTAGGGCCCCGTGCAAGGTGTCCACAGTCTTTGAAAAAGTTCATAGAAGTTAGTTTTCTTGAACATGTCAGGCAGAGCACGGCTGGAAATTAAATGCAATGTAGAGATCGGCGCTGAGGAACTACCGTAGTGCTATTCCCCATAAAAAATCGACTATAAAGCCCAAAATCTAGTAGTGAACGCGCCCTAACTATTCTTTGGCGGCCACGATTTTGGCCGTGGTGATGGCCTGTCCAACGTGACGCTGGGTGTGGTCGGCTACGTGAACTAATAGTCCGCCGACGGTTGTCGGCAATTGTTTCTTGCCAACGATCCGCGCTTCTTCCAGTTGCGCCGGCTTGAATGATCTCACTCGGGTCGCGCTGACCGCGATAGCATCCGCCAGCTCTGCAAACAACTGGTTGCGAGTACCGCCCGGATCGAGTTCGCTTTTAAGTTGTACGATCTGATCGCTGCTGAGCTGGCGGCCTTCCGCATAGGTCAGGAGCCGGTCGAGGCTTCGGGCAATGTGCCGCAGGTGGAAAGCAACCGGCGCAATGCCTGACGGGCGGGCATTCAGTTGCTCGTCGCTTAGGTTCCCGCACCAGCGTTGCAGGTCTTCCTGGGCCAATTCGAGTGCATGTAAGACAGCGCGCTGGACTGGTGGCACATCGGCCAGCGTGCCGCGCAACCACGGTTCGGGTTGTTTAATTTCAGTGGTCATTTTCCCGGTGACAACGCGGCCTCAAAGATTACGATTCTCGCGGCCGGCGCTCCATCTTCTTCCTGTTCAGGCGCATAGACACGGTGATTGCCGGGGTCGATGGCCAGGCTGTGGATTTTCTTTTGAACGGGGACGTCGGCCAGCTTTCTAAAATGTGTGGGATCGTCTTCTTGAAAGACGGAGATTGCGCCGTCGTAGCAAGCGACATAGATGCGCCGCAATCCCGGGTCATAGGCAATCACGTCACCACCTTTGACTTGCGGGAAGTCAGCAATGACTTGATGGGTGTCAAGGCGGAAGATCTCCATAAGGTCGTTTCCTTCGCAAGACAGGAAAGCCAACCGGTGCTCGGAATCAAGCGCCATTCCATGGTTGCCGCGGCATTTTCCGACTGGATATTGGGCGATTTCCTTGTCGGTGGCCGGATCGATCTCGGCGATAACATTTTTGTCCTGCAGGTTCACATAAAGCCGTTTGGAGACCGGATCGTATCTCGGGTTGCCGGTTTCGCTGGCAAAATGCAACGTTGTGACGACTGTGTCTTGGTTTACATCCACAACGGCTTCGGCGTGGGCGCGCTCGTCGGAAACATAGATCTTGTGAAATGGTGGGGCATAGGCGATGCCGTCCGGCTTCGACTCGGTCGGGATCTTCTTGATGACCTGCATATGGTCAAGATCGATAACACCAATCTTGTTTTCCAGCCAATTCGACGTGTAGGCCTTTCTCATGTCCGGCGCGATTTCGACTCCCTCAATACCCGGCAGGTTCTCGAATGTCTTGACCAGCTTGTTTGTCTTTAGATCAATCGCGTAAAGAAGTCCTGCGCCGAGATGAGTCGAGAACAGCAGGTTGCGAGACGAATCAATCGTAAGGTAATCAAACCGTTTCCCCTTGGGACCCGGCAACTCGATGACGCCAATCTGCTTAAGAAGTGGAGTGTCGACGTTTGCTGAGTTTCTTTCTCGCGACTTGACCGCCCAAAGCACGAGGCTGGGAAGCAAGAGCAATGTGAGGACGAGGGTCAAGGTTCGTCTCATGGCGATCTACATTGTAATCATCTTTCGGATCGATGGGATCGAGGGACGGAGATATTCAAGCGGGAACAAAAGCAGACCTGCTGGTTTCCAATACAGCAACGGTAAAAGCGAAAGAAAAGACGCCAGGGAAGGGAAGAGAGGCAACTGTGAAGCGGAAGCTGCTTTTGTTTGTCGGAGTGCTCTTTGTGATGTTGGCGCTCAAATACGCGTTTGGACACTAGACTGCCCCGGAAAAACCATGTTTTTGGGCCTATTCATGGCTGGCGGGGCATCGGAATCCGGACATGCACCATCGAAATGAGTGTTCCTGCTTGTATTTTGATAATATTGCGGCGCGAAGTTAGCGCTGCTTTGTTCATCACGGTTTTGAGGGGTGATAAAAATGAGCAGACTACGTCTGGTAATTCTTCTTGGCTTGACTCTGGTCTTCAGCGGGCTCTCGCTTGCAAAAGACCGGGATCGTGATCGCGATGACCGCAGAACCCACCTCCGCGATCGTGACCGCGATCGCGACAGGGACCGCGATGAGCGTCGCCATAACCGGCATCACAGGCACAAAAAGCACCATAACGACCATGATCGTGACGACCGGCGGTGAGAATTAGCTGCTGGCTACTAGCTTCTAGCTGCTAGCCAAACCAAGTTGTCTGAATGTTGACGAGTCGATCGGCGCCTGAAATCGTCGGGTGCTAGAGTTCTCCTGTTTCTTCGTAATATCGCTCTCCAGCGCAGGCGCGGCAGAGGGTCTTTCCATCGCGCTCTATCTCGCGGTGAAAATTGATGCCTTCGCCGCACTGGGCGCAGATGATCCGTTCTCCTTTGAAACCTGGGAATTCTTCCGGGGGAAGAGCGACTTTTACCCACTGAGTTGAGAACAACTGCTCGTCCAGCATTTCCTGATAGGCCAGCATCTGCTGTGCATTCTTGCTTGCCAATTCCGGGTGCAAGCTCCGGGCCAAGGCTTTCGAGGACTCCAGCGCAGCTACCCGGACGGCCCTGCCACTCGCCAGGTCAACGAAGGTGGCTGCCATCTTGCCCCAATCGCGAAACTTCAAGGCGCGCTTGCCCAACCGGCATCCGGTGACCACCATGATGGCGTCAGTGGCGCAGCGATCAATCTCGACGAAGGTCACCAGGCGCTTGCGGTCTTTGCCGGATGGATCGTCAATTCCCAGCTTCCGGAGACCCAGCATGGCCAGGCGAACACCCAGGATCTGTCCTGCGCAGAGATGTCCGTGGGCGATTTCAGCTTCGCAGAGATATTCGGTAAGTGTCTTCACAGAGTCATTACACCACAAGCTTGGGCAGAGTAGATGATGCAACCTCCTTGCCGCTGCTCTCTTCTCATCTTTTACAATGGGCGCGATTCCGGAGACTACTGTGGAAAGCTATGCCTGCGCCAAGTCGCGGGCGCCGAAGATACTCATTATTGATGACAAGCTCGATACCCTCCTGCTGCTCCGGGAGCTGCTTTCCTCGCGCGGCTACGAAGTGGTCACCAGTAATGACGCGAGTGAAGTCAAAGAGATCATTCAATCGGAATGCCCGGACCTCATCCTTTTGGATGTGGTGATGCCGGGTAAATCGGGATATGACGTTTGCCGCGAGCTCAAAGAAGATCGCGGCACCCGCCTGATTCCCATTGTCATGATCACCGGGTTGAGCGACCGCGAGGATCGCGTCCGGGGCATCGAGGCTGGGGCTGATGATTTTCTGAGCAAGCCGCTTTATCCCGAAGAGCTGTTTGCTCGGGTCAAATCGCTGCTGAAGCTCAAAGAATTCACAGACGAGTTAGAAAACGCTGAGGCTGTGCTCGTCGCTCTCGCCTTGGGCATTGAATCGCGCGATCCTTATACAGGGAACCATTGTGAGCGGCTGGCCCGCTATGCCGCCGCCCTGGGGCACCATCTTGGCCTGGATGGCGACAGCATTGTCGCGTTGAAGCGGGGCGGCTATCTGCATGATCTGGGCAAGGTTTCCATCCCCGACGATATCCTGAAAAAGGGAACCCGACTCACTCCTGATGAGTGGACGATCATGAAGCAGCATCCGATCATAGGGGAATCCATCTGCCGTCCGTTACAATCGTTCCGCAACGTTTTGCCCATCATTCGCCATCATCATGAGCACTGGAACGGAAGCGGCTATCCTGATGGGCTGGCCGAAAAAGAAATCCCTTTGCTGGCTCGTGTTTTGCAGACGGTTGACGTATATGATGCCCTGCGTACCGCCCGCCCCTATAAGCATGCGCTGAGCCATGAGGAGTCGGAAAGAACCATGCTGCAGGAGGCTGCGGACGGACTATGGGACCCGGAGTTGGTTAGCGAGTTCTTTAACATGCTAAAGCAACAGGAGCAGGCAGCGTGAGTGTGGCAATCCGGGACTTCCCTTGGTATAGTTCCAATTTCAATCTGGCGCAACCAACCTACAGCATCATTATTCCCGCCTATAACGAGAGCCGGCGGATCGGCAGCACGCTCGAGCGTGTCATGGAGCATTTGCGCGAGCAAAAATGGAGCGCTGAGCTGTTGGTTGTCGATGATGGCTCCAAGGACGAAACGACTGCGATCATTGAGCGTTTCGCAACCGAGAATCCTGAAGTCCAGCTCATTCGCAATCCTGGAAACCGGGGTAAAGGCTATTCGGTCCGCAATGGAATGCTCAATGCCCGGGGCAAATATCTTCTGTTTACCGATGCCGATCTTTCTTCTCCCATCGTGGAGGCCCACAAACTCTTTGCCGCTCTCGAAAGTGGGGCGGATGTTGCGATTGGCTCCCGGTGGAAGGACACCTCGCTCCAGTTTCAGCGCCAGCCTTTGTTGCGGAGAATCTATTCGCGTGCCTTCAATCTGTTTCTGAGGATCGTAATGGGATTGAACTTCTACGATACCCAATGCGGGTTCAAAGCATTCACTCGGGAGGCCGCACAAGCCATCTTCCCCCTGCAACGGGTCCATCGCTGGGCTTTCGATGTGGAATTGATCTTTCTGGCGCGCAAAATGGGTTTGAAAGTGTCCGAAGTCCCGGTAAGGTGGGGACACGATGATCGTTCCAAGATGCATCCCATTCGGGATGGAGTGCGCATGGGATTCGAGGTCTTGAAAGTGCGCTGGTGGTCGTGGCTGGGAAGGTATTCAAAAAGCTCAGAACAACGGTAAACGAAAGGCTGGCACGAAACCGCAGAGGGCGCAGAGACCGCAGAGCATCAATCCAAGCTTT
This sequence comes from Candidatus Angelobacter sp., assembly GCA_035939495.1. Lineage (GTDB taxonomy): Bacteria > Acidobacteriota > Terriglobia > Terriglobales > Acidobacteriaceae > Angelobacter. Next base: position 40,785 of record DASZFU010000147.1, read on the forward strand.
ACCGCAGATTTACGCGGATGACGACATCGACGCCGAAGGAGCGGAAAATATTGAGCGCGTGTTCATGACGCGGCGGCTGTGCGTGTCTTGATCTTGGGGACCACTGAGACACCTTGTGCGATGTTATAGGTCAGAGTCATTTTGGCGGAACAGGGGCCGCAGAGCCAGAAGTGTTCCACGCGTCCGGCTGGTTTTGGTTTGGCCAGAATGGGACCTTGCGGGCGAACTTTTGGTTCACCGGGATTTTCTACCATGAAGACTTTGCCCTCCCGCAGATAAATCAACGGAGTCGAGCAGGCGGGATTAGCGCATTTGGCCAACATTGGTTCCTCCTCATAACTCGCGATCTATGCGATTCGAAAAAATTCATGCCAATAGATGCGAGTCTTTGATTTTGGTTGCAAGAATCCGTGGGCAAATTTGTAGCTTAGTTTAGGGCTAAGGGAAATCCTCTAGAACAGAGGCTTGCCCTCGGCAGCCTTCAGGTTGATGCCCAGCAGTCGCGCGATGGTGGGGGCTATGTCGCGCATGTCGATTTCTCCAAGCTGCTTGGATGAAGTAATTCCTGGTCCAGCCACAAAGAACACCGAGCGCATTTCCGCTTGTGTAGGCGAATAGCCGTGCATTCCGGTGACGGGCGTGTCGGAGACCAGCGGTCCCGACCAGCCGCGACCTAGCTTGTATCCGGGACGCAGAGAGACTACGAAGGATGCGGTTGGGAATCCGCCAAGCTTACGTACCGCTTCCTGGTCAAGAACCTGATCGATGCCGTTGGCTGGATCGGCAGCGAGCCCATTCAACAAGGCTCTGACTTTCCCCACAAGTGCCGAACTTGCAGGGTCGCGCAGCACGATCGCGGCCGATCCGCCTGAGGGCCAGACGGTCGCATCCCATGAGCTCACCTGGTCTTTGTTTTGTCCATCGAGCTTGATCAGGCCAGCATCGTGAAATGCGCCAATCAGGTTGAGTTGATGCCTGGTCTCGCTGAAGCCATGATCTGAAACCACCGCTACGATTGCCTGGCCATTGAAGGTCTCTTGTGCGGCCTGGGTGAGCTTGCCGACGACAGCGTCCAGCCTTTCCAGCACGCCGAGACTCTGCTGGCTGAACGGACCTGTTTCATGCTCGGTGTGGTCCAAAGCGGTGAAATAGGCGAGAGTCAGGTCTGGCTTTTTCTCTTGAATGAGCTTCGCAGCGAAAAGGGCGCGGTTTTCATCGCTCTCGATACTCTCGCTCTGGCCGTCGGCATAGGGACCCAGTTTTTGCTCCAGAGACGACAACAGGGCCGGTGTGGAAAGGGAGCGTAACAGCTTACGGTCGTCCGCAGTGCCCGCTCGCCAGATTTGCGGCAGGTTGTAGGTAATCCGCGCGCCCACTGTAACCGGCCAATGTATGTTGGCCACTGAAAGGCCTGCGTCGGAGGCGGCATCCCACAGCGTGGGGACCTTGATGTCCTCTGCGTACCAATACCAGCCTTCAAAGTTGCGGTTCAACGGATCGAAGGTGGTGTTGGCCTCGATGCCATGGCGAGCAGGCGATACGCCGGTGACCAGCGTGGTGTGACTCGGATAGGTTACGGTAGGCAACACGCCGCGAACGCCAGTTGCAAAACTTCCGCGTTGTACGAGTTGACGGAGGTTGGGAATCTTCAGTCCGTAGTGGTCGGCGTTCAAGACAAAGTCGGGACGCAATCCGTCAAGCGAGATCAGGACGACGGGGTGAGCTTTGCGTTCCTGGCTTTGGGCCAGTGCAGTAAGAAACAGCAAAATGAGAGCAAGTTTTTTCATGGCAGGGGAGTCAATCGTACATCATGCCCGTCATGCCGGCAGGTGTCCGCGAAGTGGAGACATGGAGGGACCTTGTGGTTTTTCTCTCTTAAACGCACGGCCCTTCCTAGTGCCGGGATGCCCCACCCTTCGCGTTCTTTGCGAAGGGTGGCTTCGGTGGTTAGAACGTAAGCCGCAAGCTCATTTGAATATTACGAGGCCCCGCTTCTTCTCCTGACTGAACCGCAGTTACCTTGCCGAATGACGGATTGATTGCGCCCGTTGCGTTGGTGAAAGCCTGAGTGTTGGGCACATCGGGATTGAAGTGGTTGAACAGGTTGGCGAAGGCCGCTTCGTAACGTAGCGCTATGCGTTCGCTGAGCTTGACCTGCTTGCCAACGGTCGTAGAGAAGCTCACCGTGCCCGGCCCGTGCAGGCCGCCTACGCTGCAGGTGCCGAAGCGCCCAATGTTATTGGCCGGCAACGCAAATGCCGCAACATTGAAATATTGGCTGATGGAAGGATTGGAGAGATTGGGATCGACTCCAGCGCCGCAATCCGGACGTTGGAATGGGCCGGCGCTGCGCTGCGTGGGGTTCGTTCCTGAGGGATCGGTGCCTCGGAACGTGGGAGTCAGGAACGGACCTGACTGAAGCAACGTGATTCCGGTGATGCCCCATCCGCCGATCATCGTGTTAATGATTCCATTTGCATTGGAAGCGAAGCGGCGTCCGTGGCCAAAGGGCAGGTCATAGAAGAGCGTGTTCACGAAGCGGTGACGGCGTGTATAGATCACGTCGCCATAGTCGGCGTTGATGTTAAAGAAGTTCTGGGTATTGGGGCCGTTCTCGCCGCCGCTGCCTTGGGCGATCAAGCTATTGGGCGCGGAGCCAAGCGCGTTGGAGTGGTTGTAAGCCAGAGTATACGAGTTCTGGAAACCGATGCCACGGGCGAACCTGCGGGAAAGTTCGGCAGTCAGGGCCTGGTATTTGGCGCTGGGCCCGTTATCGCGTGTGAGGACTTCATTGAAATTGGGGAATCGCAGATTAGCCTGGCGAAGAGTGGGCGTAGCAGTAAGCGCGGCATATCCCACCGTGTTCGGCATGACCTGGTTGAGATCGGGGCTATAGACAAGTTGGGTGGTGTGCGAACCGGTGTAGGTCAGGCGCGCGGTCGTTTGCCATCCTAAATCGCGCTCCACGGAAAAACTCCACTGGATATTTCTGGGATCTTTCAAGTCAGTCTGGTTGGCACGGCGATATCCCTGACATGCCGGCGGACAAACAGGCAACAATCCGCCGCCAGTGGGGAAGACGTTGGGAAATTGCAGCGAGGCCGAGCCGCCAGAGATGTTCTGGGTGAAGTTGACGAAATTGCTGGTGGCCACTCCCGCCAGCGAATAAAGCACCGAGCCGACCAGCGGAACTGAATAGACGCCGATCGAGCTACGCACAACCGTTTTTGATGAGTTAAAAGGACGCCAGGAGAAACCCAGTCTGGGTTGCCAATTTCCGTAATAGGTATTGCGCAAAGAGTGAGGCAGGCCGGCAGCTTGGGCCAGCACCAGCGGCGTGCTTCCGATCGAGGAGCGGAAGAAGGGTGAAACCAGGCTCAAGCCGGTGGCGTCCTGGATGATCACTCGTCCGCCGGGGAAATTCCGGTCGAACTGCGCCAGTTGGTGGGTGGAATCATCAAAGGGAGGCCGGATTTCATACCGCACGCCGTAGTTCACGGAAAGCTGGGTGTTGACCTTCCATTCATCCTGGGCAAACCATGCGTATTGATTGGCGTAGGGCTTAGTGTCGGGGCCGTTCTGGGCGAAGTCGGTGTTGGAAGGCAATCCGGTCAAAAAGTCGGCGAAAGAGTTTCCGGTGAGCGAGCCGCCAAAGAAATAATCTCCGAATTCGTCTCCGCTGGTGAAGGTCAGGAAATCCTGGTACGAAAGGCGGGTGTAATCAAATCCAAATTTCAGAGTGTGTGAGTGCCAAAGCCATGTGAAGTTGTCGCTGAGTTGGTAGGTGTGGTTCTGAATCGTGCGTGGCCTGCCAACACCGTTGGTGTCGATGAAACCGGCAATGGAGATATCGGGAATGCCGCCGGACTTGGGCGACGGTGGCAGTCCGTTAAGCCCAAAGTTCTGGACGAGCGAGGCGCCTTGCGCCGAAAGCGGATAGGTATTGACGAAGTTGGCGAACGAAAATCCTCCACGAACTTCGTTGACCATGTTGGAATTGATAACCCAGTTGTAAGAAGCCGCCAGGTTGCGGAGTTCGCTCACGTTGGAGAGGCTGCCCAACTGAGTATTGAAGTTGGGATCGCCTCCGGTCCCTAGCGCAGTTACATCCTTATGTGTGTACCGGACAAAGGCTCTTTGATTCGTAGTAAAGGCATGATCAATACGGCCATCGTAGTTATTCAACGTGTAGTTGCCTGGGACGTTAGCCTGAAAATTGGGAGCGCTGACATTGGTATTGGTTGCGCTGTTGGGAGCAGCAAACAATGCGCTTACGATCTTGATCGAGACAGGGTTGACCAACCCGGCTGCCGCGAGGTTGTTGTTGGGAATGGGGTTTCCATTGAAAGGATTCTTAAGCTGCACAGCCGGCAACAGGCTCGAAAAATCGCCGGAACGCCAGGGCACCGGCGGCAGAATCTGGTTCACGACAACCTGCTGCGGACGCCGCGTGCCTTCGTAGTCGAAGAAGAAGAAAGTCTTGTTTTTCCAAATTGGGCCGCCGACGTAGGTACCCAGATCGTTGGCAACGAGTTTCGGCTTGGTCAAGGCGAACGGGTCTTTGGCGTTGAGAGCTGAGTTCTGATGGAACCAGTAGACGCCGCCATGGAAGTTGTTGGAGCCGCTCTTGCTCACCACGGTGATGTCGCTGACCTGGCCAAATTCGGCGTTGTTGTTGGCTGTGTTTACCTTGAATTCCGAGGTTGCTTCCACTGAGGGAAACAGATCTTTGTTGGGACCATTGAAGCGGACATTCGCAGTCGTGACTCCATCAATCGAGAAAGAGGTGAAGTAAGGCAGGCCGCCAGCGACGGAAATGTTACCGCCGCGATCAGGCTGAACTCCGGGAGTCAGGTTGGCCACGTTAATAGGGCTGGTATTGTTGGTAGCGCGAAAGTTCAAGGCCAGGGAGTTGATCTGGTCTCCGGTCTTGGAATCCGAAATGGTAAGTTGATCATTAAGATTCGGTGGAGCTTGCACCTCAACGATTTCGCTTGCCGCGCTCACAATCAGCTTAAAATCCAAACGCGCCGATTGGCGCGCTAACAGAGCAAAATCAGAACGCTTGGCGGTCTCGAAGCCCTTGGCGCTGACTTCCAGACGATATGTGCCCGGATCAAGATTCACTACCCGGAAAACCCCTTCAGCATCGGTCGTGGAGGTGTGGACGCTCTTGGTATCCAGGTTGGTCACGGTGATCGTGGCCCCTGGAACCACAGCTCCCGATGGATCTGTAATCGTCCCACTGATGTCGCCAAAAGTGGATTGTGCTATTGCCAAAACCGGAACGATGAAAATACCGGCCAGAAGAAATAAGGATAGATTTCGCCACCGAGACATGGTTCCCTCCTTTGAATGCGATTTCACTGAATAAAGAAAAGGAAGAAGGTAACTGGCGAACGTTGAGGATTGATTAAGTTCGTGTGAAATTTTGGCGAAGGAAGGAGAAACGTATTCTTTGCATCCGTTGCGTCGATTGCGGTAAATTCAAGACCGTCGATTGGCATCAACAGTTATGGCTGAGAATCCAACAGCGGATGGCAAGGGCCTGCAGGTCATTGCTTGGGCGACCAGTGTGCTTGCCTCCGGGTATTTCATCTTCATGTATTTTCAAACGAGTCGTGTCATCCACACTTTTGCCGATCTGTTCTCAGGATTGGGTGTGGACCTACCGCTGAACACCCGCATGGTGCTGACGAGCCAATACCTTCTTCCCCTACTGTTTATATGCCCTGCGGTTCTGGTGGTGGGCAAGGAGCTTTTTATGCGTGATAAGAAACTCAGCCTTGCGACAACATTCTTTGTTGCCTTGGTTGTGGTTTTTGCGATGGGATGGATCCATAGCGCCTTGTTCGCGCCCCTTGAAACTATTGTTCAGAAAATCAAGTAACTTGCATGACGCGCCCTGCGGTAGTACAAATGACTGACATCGGCGCATGGCCAGATCAACACCTTTTCAATTAACCCGTCCCATTCAGTGGAGCGACGTTTACTGCGAGGCCGAGATTTACAAAGCGGCGCTTCGCGTTTACACCAAGCCGTTGTTTCACTGGCGCAAGGCGCTTTCCACTTCCGTTGATGGGCGCACACTCTACGATTTTGCCGGACGCGGGCTTCGCAGCCTCGATTCGCTTCACCAGGCTCTGCAGTGCAAGACATTTTGTTTCCGGCCGTCTGTGGCTCTTCATTACAACTTCAACGGGAAGCATCGCACGATTTACCTTGCACCTTGGGAAGAACGAATCGTTGACCTGCTGTTGTATCGCGTCTTGAACCATAAACTTCACGACTGGTTCTCGCAGGATTCCTATGCCTATCGCGAAGGTAGCTTTGGCTTGGACCTTTGCCAGACCCGGATTGCCGCGGTCCTACACGTGAGGAAGCCTCTCTACGTTATCAAGCGAGACATTGCCGACTACTTTGCCACGGTCGACCATGATGTTCTGTTGAGCAAGCTGGCCGGGTTGGTGAAGCCTGGCGACTATCTGTTCCGGCTGTTGGAGCAGCGAGTGCGCTTTCTGTATCAGGAGAACGGCCTGACGCGGCAAGCCACTCTGGGCATACCTTTCGGAACTGCGATCGCCTGCCTGTTCGCCAATATCTACCTCACTGAGTTGGACCGCGAGATTCAACGTATCGGATGCGTCAGCTATTTTCGCTATGCGGATGACATCCTGTTGCTGGCGCGTGAACGCGATGCCGCGATGCAGGCTACGAAGATTTTGGAAGAACAGCTTTCTGGGCTTCGATTAAGCCTAAAGGCAAGCCGCGAAGCCAATCTTCTGCTATCCGGTGACAGTCCAGCGGATTCTGTTTTTACGGCAGCCGCCGAATTTCGTCATTTGGGTTTGTTGTTTCGCGCTGGAGGGTCGATCGCGCTCTCGCGTGACAAACTGCGCAAGGTGCAGAACCTGTTTAGCTTTGCTTTCCGCCGGGCCCGCCGCCGCTGGAAAAAGGTTGCCGACCCTCTCGGGCGAGCGCAGCTCCTGGTTACGATTGCCGCCGAGACCATCGAACACGGCCTGAGAAATGTGGCCATCATCGATTATTATCTTAAGCACGTAGACGATGAAGACCAGTTGCAAATTCTCGATCGCTGGCTGGCCGAAGAAATCCTGAGCCTGGTATTTGGTGGACATAAAAAAAATCATTTTCGAAGGATCAGTTTCGGGCAGCTGCGGCGGATGGGCTTGCCGTCGTTGTTGCATCGTCGCCGGCTGATCCTGCGCGGCAAGATCGAAAGCCCGTTTTTTATCTGGCAAAGGCAAAAAGCCACGCGAGCGTTGAGGGGGACGGTTGCCAGGCTGCCGCACAGCAAGAGCGCGGCAGCTTTCTCTCTTTTTCCCAGAAGCAGCAGCCAATAAGCGCCCGTGAGAGAGGGTGGCTGTCTGTAAATGGGGGTTATGGAAGAGATGGGCGCTGAAGCGCTATCTCGTTTTCACCAACCGTCCCCCTGAGCGTTTGCGTTTCTTGAATTTGGTAATTGGTTAATTTGAAGACCAGCTAACTTGGTGAGTGAACACGGCCTCCAAGCGCTGGAAGATGACTTGTTATTTGGCATCTTAATAATCAGGAGCAACAGCATGGGATTTCTGGATTCTCTATTGGGTAAGAATAAATGCCCGAACTGCGGCACCCCCGGAGCACAGATTAGCGGTTCGCAGGTGAAATGCCTCAATCCATTGTGCACGTATTTTATGTTCGCGCAGGGCCGCAGCGATGCTCCCACGGCCAGCAGCCAGCCAAGCTCACAAGGAACATTTAGCCAAGCCTCACAGCAACGCTCTCCGACGCCTTCGCGGCCAGTCAACATTCAATACGTGAATTTTCAGGGGCAGCAAAAGACCTTTACTGCGGACTCAGCAACGCTTCGGCGCAGCAAGGAGCACATCCTGGCCCAGGTTGCGCCTAAAGGACAACTGATCGCCCTGGCACGGCGGCGAATTCAGAACCTGCAAGAGGTGGAACAGGCGCTGCCCGCAGGCCACAGAGGAGATAGCGGCGAACATTATCCCAATGCCCGCGAACGGCAGGTGCTTTCTTACCACAAGAAGCATAAGAGCACTTCACCGCTCTACGAGAAAATTCGGGCAAAGTATCCGGATTGGTAGAAAGCACTTCTATGTCGCGCACAAAAAAAGGCGGGTCTGGAAGACCCGCCTTTGAGATCAAACTTAGAATGATCAGAAGCGCACGTGGAACGACAACTGGAAGGTTCTCGGGATGTCGGCTGTGGCTGGATCGCCGAGGCCGCCGAAGATTGGATTCAACAGGTCGGGGCTAACTCGTCCGCGCTGTAAATCCGTTAGATGCAGCACCTGCCCGTTGCTGCCTACCAATGTGCCATTGGGGCGTACGCAGCTTGTGCAAGTGAAGAAGTTGCCATTGGGTATGCCTGCCCCGTTGGCCGAAAAACTCAGTGCATTCAACACATCGTTGCTGTTGTAGCTCTGGAAGTTGGCGTGGTTCAGGATGTTGAATGCATCAGCGCGCAGTTCCACGCTTACGCGTTCAGTCCTGGGAATCTTGAAGTCCTTGTGCAGGGAAACATCGAGCTTGTAAAAGGGCGAACCGCGGCCAGCATCTCTTCCCAAATTGCCGTCCAGCAACTGGAAGTCCACGATGTCTCCAGTGAGGGCGTCAATAGCTCCCGAGTTGCTATGTCCGGCAGGAGCGAGGAAGGTGTTCTGAATTGCAGCACAGGTAGCAGCCGGGAAGCCAGCAGCGATGCAATTCCCCACTGCGCCCGGGCCGAACAGTGCATTCGAGCCGGTAAAAGAGGCGATGCCGGCGGTCGACAATGTGCCATCGGCCAGCACGTTGGGCCGCTGTTGCGTCTCGCTGCCAGCGCCAAAGAAGCGCGCGTTCGAAAATCCTGCGGTACCGGTAGAGATCGGATAGGGACGGCCAGATTGAGCCTGACCAAGGAAGCTTAGAGTCAGGCCATTGGTAAATACGCGAGCGACTGGCATGTCCGTAACCTTCCCGGATTCCAAGACCACGTTAAAGTTGGCCGCATGGCGTACATCGTTGAATGCCGGTCCCAACTCTGAGCGGATGTTGCGGGGATCGCCGGGTTCGGAAAGACCGAAGAAGTCTTCTCCAGAAGTGAGAGCGTGCGACCAGGTGTAGCTGGCGATGAACTGAACATGATTCGAGAACCGCTTGGTGGCGCTGACCAGCAGGCCGTTGTAATGCGAGGTTCGAGAATTTTCGTTGGTCCTGACTGCTGTAAATCGGTTATCAGGACGGCTGCCGAAATAGAAGAAGCCGGGGTGAGCCGGGTCGGCAATAATTGCAGGGAAGTTGGTATCGCGTTCCCCGAACAGCCCAAAGCCAAACTGTCCGATGTATTGGACTTCGGCGACCAGGGTCTTGGTGAATTCGTGCTGTATCGCCGCATTGAAACTGCGAATCTCAGGGTTTTTCAAATTCGGCGAAATGGGACGGACCCGGCCAAAAGGAGCGCCGTGAGGAGCAAAGGGCGCAAGCAACGCCTGGCTCGGGGCGTTGGGAAACGCTGCCAGCACGGCCTGGCCGGCCGGCGTGCTGTTGTCGATGGTGACGGTGGTGAGTGTCGTTCCATCGAAGTTCAAGGAGTCCAGCACCACGTTGTTGAAGGCCAACTGGGTGGTTTCAGCAAACGATGCTTTAAACAGAGTCTTCTCTCCCCAAGGCGACCAGGTGAAGCCTAAGCGGGGCTGGAAGTTGTTGTGGTCCGAAGAACACGCTGAAATGATGCCGTTGCCTTCGAAGCAGGTTCCATTGGGTCCTTTAATCGTTCCGCCCTTAAACGCGCCAGCTTCCGCATCGTAGCGAATACCGGCATTGACTGTGAAATTGCGGGCCAGTTTCCAGGTGTCCTGGAAATAGAAGCCGTAGATATTGTCTTTTGATTTCACCTGGCCGGGGCCAAAGCCAATCGTAAAGGTGGTGGGGTTGGCGCCAACGAAATCTGCGTATTGTCCGAAATGGAACTGCTGGAAGAGTGAGAACCACGGATAGTAACTGATATTGAATCCGGTCTTGAAGGTGTGTGTGCCGTGGGTCCAGGTAAGATTATCCATATATTGATAACGCTTGTTCAATCCGCCCTGGGGGCAGCAGAAATTCGCTCCGCTCGAAAAGTTCGCATGGAGTTGGCCAGGTTGCGATGTCTTGTCGGGCAAGGTATTGACGGTGCGATAAAAGAAGAAGCGTGCTTCATTCACCAGCGTCGGTGTTATCGAAGATACGAAGCCGACGTTTAAGCCGGCGCTGTGGATGTTATTTTCCGTGAGATCGTCGGGGGTGATGTTATTGGAAGTCTGGACGACGAGGTTATTTAGGAGCTGCCGGTCGACGTTGTAGCGAACGCTGAGGCTATGGTTGTTGCTCACTTTCCAGTCAATCTTGCCGGAGTAAAGAAGATCGTTGACCGGTTGCTGGAGTGTGAGCGCTCCGGTTGGCGGAGTGAGTATGAGCGGAGCCGACTGGCGGCTTGACTCAAGGCTGGTAAACCAAAACAATCTGTCTTTGATGAACGGCCCACCCAGAGTAAAGCCGTCTTCCTCGCGATGAAATGGAGCGCGCCGGGCTCCATCAATGGGGCCGGGCAGAAGACTCAGGTTATAAAAAGCATTCGATGCGGTCAGGTTGCGTCCGCGGAAATAGCTATGGTAATCACCGTGGATGCTGTTCGTTCCAGACTTGGTTACGGCATTGATAACTAATCCGCCAGCCTGTCCATATTCGGCATTGTAGTTATTGGTCAGGACCTGAAATTCCTGGATTTCATCCACCGAAGCTCCAACGCCACCGGCACGCCCGGAAACCAACTGGTCTGTGATGTTGGCGCCGTCTACGTTGTAGAGGTTGCCGCGGTCGTTGGTGGAACCAGGGCCAACCAGATCACCTTGGCCTGCAGGTCCCGTCAACGTGCTGGTATCAAGCTTCACGCCGGGAGCGCTCAATGCGAGTTGTGCATAATCATTGGCTACGCCACCCGCGCCGGCAAAAACGGGAAGCCGCTTCATGTCCAAATCATTCACGGTTGTGGAAACATCCGTCTTAGTGGTTTCAATCAGCGGAGCCACTGTGGTTACTTCGACGCTTGTGCTCGTACCTGAAATGCTGAGTTTGAAATTGAGGTCTCGTTGATCGCCAACGTTGAGTAACAGCCCTTTGGATTCATTGTTGGCGAAACCTTTGGCTTGCACCGAAATATTGTAGGTTCCCGGAGGCAGGTTGGGGATCACGTAGTCGCCAGCCGATGTTGTACCGACGGAACGGTTCATTCCAGTAGCGGTATTGGTTGCAGTCACCGTGGCGTTGGGAACTACTGCTTCCTGAGGATCAACGACCCTTCCTCGCAGCGTTGCCGTTGATGCGCTCTGGCAATAACCCATCAATGCCGAGACCAAACAAAAACAGACAACGAGACAACAAAAAACTGGCGAACGACGCATAATAAATCTCCTCCAGGGGAAACATCTATGGCGTAAACACAGTTAAGAATTGTAACTGCTTCTTTGTATATTGCGTTAAGAAAATTAATACTAGATTTACTTCAATGGGGCCGAATCGGGTTTAAAAACAGGCCCAAAAACCAGCATTTGACTATGTGATTTCATATGTTCGCGAGTTGTTCTTGGTTTTCATATGCAATCCTGGCCAGAGACTTTAAGAAATTCAGAAATTCCATAAATGAAATGCCTTGAAAATGTCCGTGGTTTAGAATTTTGCGCACGGCAATCTGCGATGGGCGACCAAAAACTTTCAGCTCAAGATTTATTGCGCGCTTGTTTGACCAAGGGAGGCGAATCTCTGTGGAACGAGTTTGTGTGCGCGTTTCAGCCTATGATTGCCGGTGTGATCATCAAAACCCTTCGCCGGTGGGGACAACCCGATGCTGCTCTGGTTGACGACCTTGTCCAGGAGACTTTTCTGAAGCTCTGCTCCCATGACTTTCGCGCGCTGCGGGAGATACAAAGTAACTACGAAAATGCAGTTTTTGGCTTCATTAAGGTGGTCGCTTCCAATGTTGTGCAGGACCACTACCGTAAATCCTTGAGCCAGAAGAGGGGAAGCGGCAAGGGGGAAGAAGACCTGGAACTCGCCCAGGCGAGCGCCGTCTCCGACAGCTCCTTTTCCGAGCGGCTTGAACAAAGAGACCAATTGGGTCAGATTGACGAATGCCTGAAGGCTCTTTCGGCCGAGCCTAATTTCGAGCGGGATTACTCCATATTCTGGCTTTTTCACCGGCAGGGGCTGACGGCCAAGGAAATATCCGAATTGCCGACGATCGGGCTTACGGTAAAGGGCGTGGAGAGCACGCTGTTGCGGCTGGCGCGCCTTGTCAGGTCAAAATTGAATGAAGTACCGAGAGCACGGTGACGCCAAGGGCAAAAAGGTTTCACATTATTTTTTGCGTCTTTAGGGTTAAGGGAGAGCAATCACGATGAATCGGCCACTCGATCATCTTACCGATGTTGTGGTAGATCGGTACGTAAAACAGGGCGCTGGGACCGCATTTGAAATGGAGGATGCGAGCATCGAAGCGCATCTTTCGAATTGCGGAGCGTGCCTGGACCGGGTGTTGCAGGCTCAACGTGTTCACTTTGGGCTCCTGGAGGCTGACCCTGTGAACCGCGCACCATATCAAAATTGCCCGGAAGAGCAAGTACTGCAAGAACTTGCGGCCGGCATCTGCTCCCAGGACGTGGCCGCACCCGCACTACGGCACGCAGCCCACTGCGACTACTGCGGGCCTTTACTCAACCGGTACCTGGAGGAGTTTTCTGAAGAGTTGCAGCCTGAAGATCACGCGATCCTGAGTCAATTGGCGAGCGGGAAGCCGGAGTGGCAGGAGCGGTTGGTGCGCGAACAGGGTCTGGGAACTCCTGACCAGCCAAAGAAACGGTCATTTTTTTCGATCATCTGGCAAGGAACCTGGTGGCCCAAGATGGCTTTGGCGGGTGCAACGGCTGCGGTGGTCTTGGCCGTTATGGCAGGGCCGGGCCTTTGGGCCAAATTTGAATTCTATCGAGCAGACCGGTTGGTAGCCGCCGCCTACGCGGAGCGACGAACGACTGAGATGCGGCTGACAGGCTTACCATATTCTCCGTATAACTCATTGCCAGTGGAGCGGGGAGATGAGGACCAGCAAGTGGGGTTCGACAGGCCAGCATGGCATGATGCGAGTGCCTTCGTGGGAAGAAAGATCAAAGAGGAAAAGCAGGACCAGTCCTGGTTGGAAGTCGAGGGGCGGGTCTCGTTATTGCAGGGGACATCACGGAGTTTGGCCCATGCGGAAAGCGTTTTAGAAAAGGCCCGCTCGCAGGAGAAAGACAATCCCAGCATGGAAATTGATCTGGCTGCGGCTTATTTTGAAAAGGACAGCAAGCTAAAGCCTGCGAACCTGCAAAGGACGATCAATCTGCTTAACGAAGTCTTGCATCAGCCCAAACTGAGCAACCAGGTCCGGTCGGTGGCTTTGTTCGATCTGGCCATTGCCTACGAAAAAACTGAAGCATGGGACATGGCCGTTCCCATTTGGAAGCAATACTTGCAACTGGATGGTTCAAGTCCTTGGGCACGGGAGGCCGAGGCGCATCTGAAAGATTCCAAATCCAAGCTTCGCCCGCCTCGGGCGGAGGGATATGACCATCCCTCTTTTTTTTTGAGTCACGCAGCCGCGCAAACTCTTCCGGCAGAAGTTGAAGAGTATCAAAACATCGCGCTGGAGCTATGGCTCCCGAGAGCGGTGGAAGATCCGAACAGTGATTCCTACAAAGCCGTTGCGGTGCTGGCAGGCTTGTTGGAGCAGCAGCACTCCGATCCGTGGCTGAAAGACCTACTCGCCAAGCTTGGGCCGGGAGATTTGCCAGCGGTGCAGGCGCTGAGCGCGGCTGTCCTGGCGAATGAAGAGGATCTCCACGAGCAAGCGCTGAACCAAGCAAATGTGGCAGCCAAAATCTTTGCTCAACATCGCAATGATCCAGGAAGGTTGCGGGCACGGATCGAAGGAATCTACGCGGTACGACGCTCTTTAAAGGCGTCTGATTGCGTTGCCCAAGCTTCCTCTCTCGCAAAAAAACTGTCTGACACGCGCTACCTCTGGATGCAGGCGCAGCTCTACCTGGAGAAAGCAGCTTGCCTGAATTCACTGACCGAATTGCAACCGGCCACCGATAACTTGGGGCAAAGTTTGAAAATTGCGGAGTCTTCTCGTTTTCCTGTGCTTGTCCTGCGCAATATTCAATTTTCTGCTGGAATTAAGCTCCGGCTGCATAAATATGACGACTCGTGGAGAGAGGCAGAAACGGGGATCGCTCGCTACTGGCAGGGGACCTATCCACAAATACGGCTTGAGCAGCTTTACAGTGTGATGTGGCAGGGCGCGAGAGAATCCGATTTGTTGTACACGGCCAAGGCTTTATTGGAGCACACTCTGGAGATGAGAAATGATCCTGCCGGCGGGATCCGAAGAGACCGCCCACAAGAGATCCACCTGCATGAGCGGCTAGCGAATATATTCCAGGCGCTTGGCGAAAAGGACTCAGAGGAAGAGGAAACCCGTAGCGCTGCTCTCTTGAATAAGGGTCTACTAGAAACTTCTGGAAATTTCAGCCTGGGTACGAGAATCGATGCAGCTGGTTTTCGATTGAACCACGGGGACGCCGAATTTGCCCTTTCCACGCTCAAGCCAGTGGGCGAGCTGCTCAAGACCACCCAGGACAATTTCATTTCGCTGAATTACTTCCAAGTTCTTGGTGCAACCTATCTCCAGCTTAGACAGCTCAATGATGCGGCTGTTGCGTATCGCTCTGCGATTCAGACGGCCGAAAACACGTTGGATTCACTCCAAGACGGTGGACGGCGCCTGCAATGGATGAAAGCCGCAAACGAAAGCTATCGCGGCATGGTTCGAGTACTGCTGGAACAAAAGAGAGACGCCGAGGCATTGCAGTTCTGGGAACGATATAAGGGGAGTTCTCTGGCACGGGAACCTCATCTGCGAGAATCTAAGGAAACCATCATGGCTCACTGGCGACCGGATGAAAAATTTGCGGCCGGGCCCGATCAAATACGATTAGTCTATGCAGTTTTCGACGATGGCCTGCAAATCTGGATACTCAAAAACAAAGGCATTCAGAGCAAGTGGATCAAGATCAAGCAAGAAGATCTGGTTCGCGGAGTTCGAGAGTTTGTCGAGAAATGTGCTAATGCAAGTTCGAAACTGGGAGAGGTCCAAACCGAAGGTCAAAAGTTGTTTTCCTTGCTTCTAGGGCCAGTGGTGCTTGAGATTCCGGAATCGCGTACGGTCATTGTGGAACTTGACCAGGTCACCAATGAACTGCCGATGGAGGCACTCCTTAGTCCTGACGGCTGGTACTTCGGTGCCAGATATTCCGTTGTCCGCTCGCCTGGAATGTTGATGGAGAAAGAGCTACGGGCCCCCGAGGCCATTGGCCGGCTTGAGCCCCTGCTTCTGGTAGATGCCGCACGCACCGGCAGCGGCAAGTATTTGCCGGGAGAAGAATTAGAGCGAACGACGATTGCCCAGGTTTTTCCGAACTCCAGGGTCATGGATGCGGAGCACGTCAGCCGCGCACAATTGGCGGGGGCACTGTTGCAAAGTCATATCTTTCACTTTATCGGCCATGGCCGGCCAGATGGGGAAGGGGCTTATCTGGTGCTGAACAAGTCGGAGTCCCTGAGGGCAACAGATTTTTCTCCTGAACTCTTGCACGGTTCGCGCCTGGCAGTTTTGTCGGCGTGTTCAACCGGTGTTAGTGGAGAGAATGGATTGCTGGATACCGGCAACCTGGTCCATTCCTTTCTTGCGGCAGGGGTCCCGAGCGTAATTGCCAGCCGCTGGAACGTCGATTCTGAAAATACTGCTAAACTCATGAGCAGCTTCTACCGGCATCTGGAAAAAAGAGAGACCGTGGCCCAAGCGATATCAGAGGCCCGGAGGGAGATGCTATTAACTCAGAAACATCCTTATTATTGGGCCAGCTTCAATTTGTCAGGAAGGGCGAATTAGCATTCAGCATTTAGCCCACATTTAGCCCGCAACATTCCTTGAACGAACCGTACTGGGGCCAAAGGGAAAAGCGGCATTATTCCGTCTAAAGAGTTGCAGGAGAGGATTCATGAACCGACGCCAGTTGCTAAAAGGACTAGGTATTTTGCCGATTGCGGGTGCGGTGGGTTGCTCTGGAGAAAACCAGAGACCCAGTCCGCGTTGTCATACATTGCAAATAACGCTTGAGGGAGCGTTTGCGGTGGTGCTCCGCAGGCAGCAGGGCCAATATCGGGTAACGGCGTTTTCACCTGCCTCGCCGAGTGCTCCCCCTCCGGGTACCGATTGTCCGAAGAATCTGTTTCCCATCGAGCCTCACACGTTCATGTTCAATGAGAAACCACAGCCGCCTGGGAACTATCGTTTCGAATTATTTCCGCAGGGATTAGAGCTTACGCCCCGGCCGATTATCGATATCGGATTCCGCGACTTTACCGCAGAGGCGGAACGCTGGCGCCTGGCGAACAATTTTGTCACCATTGATCTGCCTTCTCCTAAGACGATTTCTTTTTATGGGCAGCCTGATCTCGTGGTGTTTGCGTCTCCTCCGGGCGGAGGCAGGACCGGCAGGATGCCGAGCAACCACATTCTTGAATACCAAGTGGAAGATCCAAAGGCGATCAAAATGAGGTGCGCAGGATTGAAAGATCCTTGTGAGCCTTCCCCGAAATCGGACAGCCAGGTGACCAGATTCTCGTTTGCCGTGGGATTGCCACCCCATAAAGACCAAAACGGACAACATGCGGTCAAATTCTTTAACTATCTACTGTGCGGATTTTTTCCGGAGCTGGTCAAGAATTATTCGATCGCGTACGTCCGTGAGGGAACCGATAATCCAGCAGGCACCCGAGGCGCCATATCTGACGCCCCTCAAGGAAGGTTGGTTCCGACAGTCTTGAAATACGAGGGAAGCAGGCCGCACTTGCTTCTAGTTACGCAAATTGTAGACTGCTTGTCCGGCGGCATCATCGTCACTACCGACAAACCACCTACAGGTGGCTAATCGACTTCGGCTTCACAGGAGAAGGAGCCACCCAAGCGGGGCTGCTCTGCAAGATTATCGAGCAGCTCCTTGGGCCATACCGTCCACGAAGTCCATTTTGTCCACTAAGTCCAAAAGATTCAATCTGTTACCAAGAAACATAGCCCCTGAAATCTTCGCCCCAAATTTTTTTTTGTTCTGCAATGCCTCCGTCGTGCCGAGATCGCTCCCAAACTAACTTCGTAAAGTCCCCATTTTCGTCGTTACCACTACTACTAACGACCGTTTTTTGATCCACAATAATCCTACTATTGGATGATTGTGGCTTCCAGGCCACAATCATATTTTAACAATACTATAGAAACAGTAAATTTATAACTTGCATCTTATTGAAAATAAGTCATTTATTTCGATTTGACAAAACCTATTTCCTTGCCTCATTATGCTCTTTATGGACACGAATGAAAATCGAAATGGCAGCTATTCGAAGGCTTCACCTTCCAGCACTTCGTTGCAAGTTGGGAATCTTATCTGCCCCCAACTGTCTTCGCGGAGGTCGCCTCGCCCGGTTCCAGACGTAGATCAGGTGGTGGCAAAAGAAGCTCTGGCCGTCCCAAATGGCCTTGGATCCGTCCCAAATGGGGTGGGACCGTCCCAATCACTGGTGGATCCGTCCCAAATAGTGCCCAAATGGTGGCAGATTTGCTTCCTCAAAAACAAACAACCCCAGTGTTTTCAACACTTCCGTCTCGGAGTCATGCAACTTAACTTAAGCAAAATCAACCATCCTGCTAATTCGTCCGCGCAATCTCATACAGATATTCGACGTAGGAGCGGGTTGCTCCGTCGATGCCCTGAACTTTGGGGTTGGCTGACTCGATTACGTAGTATTCGTCGGGTGCGTGTGCGCCGTTGCCGTGGCCGAGGCCAAAGTGTCCGGCGGGCATTTTCAGCGGATTGCCGGTGAAAACGTATCCCGGCCAGGAGCCGGCCAGCCGGGGCATCATGATGGGATCGATTCCCGATCTCCGATATACCGCCATTGAAGCACGGATCAAGGCAGAGTCCGCCGGAGTGCTGGTTGGATCGTATCCGCCGGTCATGTTGACTTCGATATCGCCGAAGCCTCGTTTCGCCAGATGAGCTTTCAACTTAGCCAGGGTATCGGCAGCAGTCATGTCGGGCACCAACCGCAGATCAAGCTTGGCCACGGCTCTATGAGGCAATATGGTCTTGCCTCCGGGGCCGGTGTAGCCGCCTACCAGGCCCTCGATGTTGACGGTGGGCTGGGAGACGAGCATCTCCAGGGCTTCACGCCAGCTTACATCGTGAATCCAATGCTGGATGCCAAGCTGCTTCTTTGTGCCGGCTTCGTTGATACGATTTGCGGCCACGGCAATCATCTTTTTCTCAGCATCAGAAAGCGGACGCACTTTTTCCGTGTAGTGCTCGATTGCCGGTGTATTTCCATCGGCGGAGACCAGCGTAGTAAGCGCCTGGACAAGGTGCCATGCCGGACTGTCGACCCGCGCTTTATTGCTCGAATGGATGTCACGTTGAGGGCCGCGGCCCCAGCGTTCTCCGCTTGAAACTAACTCAAGTTCCACAACGCCTTTAGCGCCTAAGTCAATCGTCACTTCGCCGCTCAAATCCTGTGAAGGAAATGGCATGAACACACCATTGCAACGTTTCAAGGCGGCCAGCACTTCAGGCTTCTGCACGACCTGCTGAAAGTGTGGTGAACCAATTTCTTCCTCGCCTTCAGCGACAAAGACCAGATTGACCGGCAGCTTCTTTCCCGCTCCGCGAATCGCATGGAGGGCAGCCAGGAAAGTAGCTTCCGGCCCCTTCTGATTTACAGCGCCTCGGCCGATGATGACTTTTCCCAGCCCGGGTTTGTCGACCAGGGCGGCTTCGAATGGCGGCGATGACCACTCGGAGGGATCAACCTGCTTTACGTCGTACATGAAATACAGGCCGAGCGTGCGTGGAGCGCCTGCGTCGAGCGTGGCAAAGATTCCAGGATGGCCGTCGGTCGGCATCTTGGTTACTTGCTCGAATCCGGCGTCGCGAAGCATCTGCATAGTGAAATCACAGCCTTCCCTCATGCCGCGATTCTCGGCGGCGATGGAAGGCTGGCGGATCCATTGCTGGATACGCTGCACCGACTCGTCGTGACGTTTTTCGATCTCCTTCCAGATCGGTTGCAGGTCAGAATCCTGGGCTTGCGAAAATCGTGGAAGCGTAAGCGCGGCCGCACCGGCAGCCGCAGAGGCGATGAAGTCTCGGCGATTCATGGCGAACAAGAATAATGAAAGGCGCAGGGGCTGTCCAGAGACCAAATTCAACTGTCAAGTTCGGTGGTCGAAAGCGGTCTCAAGTCGTCGCTCATGAATTCACCCGGTCTCCCTCAAAGTACGAAAGTTACATTTTTACATTCCGGGCCTTGACCGGTGATGCCCACAACGGATATAGTTGCCTTCATCATGCACGGTTCCCAGAGTATCGAGACGATTAGGATGATGGCTATGTGTACAACAGCCACATGCACAGCGATGCGATATTCTGGCGAGTCGGCGGTTTAAAGCACTTATAAAAAGGCTAAATCCCAAACCCACTCGCCAAAAGCGAGTGGGTTTTCTATTTCGCGCAAAGAGAAGAAGAGATGAGTCACGAAAACCAGGACGATGCAGGTTGTAGCTGGCAGATATCTGTGCCGGCCACATCCGCCAATCTGGGCTGCGCTTTTGATTGCGGCGGGCTGGCACTGAAGCTTTATCTGAAAGCCAGATATTCATCTGGCCGTCCAGGAAAAGGCCTGAGTCTCGAATATCAAGGCAGGACTCTTGATCGGGTACCGCTCGACCATTCCAACCTCGTGCTTTCGTCCTTTAGCCAAGCATGTGCTTATCTGGGCAAACCTGTCCCTGATTGCCATATCGAGGTTGAGAGCGGCATTCCCGTGGGCGTGGGCCTCGGCAGCAGTGCGGCGGCAGTGATCGCCGGCCTTGTCCTCGGCTCGCGATGTTGTGGCGAAGAGGTTACGGCGGAACAGATTCTGCGCTGGGCAGAGGAAATTGAAGGCCACATCGATAACGCCGCTGCGGCTTACCATGGTGGTTTGGTGTTCGCGCTCGCCAACAACACTGATCAGATTGTCACCCTGAAAACCAGCTTTCCTGACCGCATCAAGCTGATTGTGGTGTCGCCATCGGTAACTGTTCCAACCCATGAGGCGAGGGGCGTGCTCCCAAGATCCTACGAACGCGCCGACGTTCTGCATACCCTTCAACGCACGGCCCTGCTGGCAGCCACGTGCTTTTCGGGAAGGTTCGATCTCTTCCCTGAATTATTCAACGATCGTTTGCATCAGCCTTACCGCCAGCAACTGGTTCCCGGGATTACCGAGGCTTTGAGGCTTCGTCACGAGGGGCTCTTGGGTGTTGCCATCAGTGGTTCAGGTTCATCGGTGATCGCCTTCGCGGTTGCCAATGAGGCACGAATCTCCGAATGCCTTCAGAAAATTTTTGCCGAGGAAGGAATCCAGGCCGACGCTCTGGTGACATCGGCGGACAACCATGGCTCCGTAGTTACTTGTCTTGAAAAAGCGGCCAATGCAATGGGAGAGCGAATATGAGCAGAAAGCGATTGATAGTTATGAAGTTTGGAGGCACATCCGTGGGCAATGCGGAGCGGTTCCGGCAATGCGCTGAAATCGTGCGCGAGGCTGCCAGAAAGGACAGCATCATCATTGTTGTATCGGCGGTCGCCGGAGTCACCGATTTGATTCTCAAGACCTTTGAGACTGCCCGGCAGGGCGGCACAGCGGCGACCGATGCTGCGTTGAGAAAGCTGGAGATGCTGCATCAGGGGATCATCGCAGAGCTGTTCAGCGAAGATCAGGCGCAGGCGGTTTTGCATTTCGCGAACCAGGTGCTTGAGCAGCTTCGCAACTCATGCCAGGCGTTGCTGACTTTGCGGTCCCAGATCTCCGCCGAAACCAAAGATTCTTTGGCTGCTCTTGGGGAGCGCATTTCAGCCCGGGTGCTGGCCAGCTATCTGGGTTCTACCGGGGTGAACGCAGAATTTGTCCGGGCCGAAGATGTGATTGTGACCGATAGCAACTTTGGCAATGCCGCTCCTGACATGCAGGAAACCTCGGAGCATTGCCAGTCCGTTTTGCTGCCGGTCTTGCACCGCGGGGCGATACCTGTGGTGACGGGATATTGTGGCGCAAACAAAAATGGGCAGACTACTACTTTAGGCCGGGGCGGCTCTGATTACTCCGCCACCATCATTGGCGCGGCTATCTCCGCTGATGAAGTGTGGATTTGGACTGATGTGGACGGCGTGCTGACCGCCGATCCGCGTATTAGTTCGGGTGCCAGCACCTTGCCCGAGATCAGCTTCGCGGAAGCCATTGAGTTGGCTTATTACGGAGCCAAGGTCATCCACCCCAAAGCCGCTTATCCAGCCCAGGATGCAGGATTACCGGTGTGGATCAAGAACTCATTTCGTCCTCAGGTCGCGGGAACAAAAATCACCCAGGCAGCGTCACAGGTCAACTCTCCGGTGAAAGCAGTTACGTGCGTCAATCATGCAACCTTGATCACGCTGGTGACCCGGCGCGACGTGCATTCGGCGGAATTGTTTGGGAGATTATTCCTTCGTCTGGGCCAGGAGCAGGTTGATCTTCTATTTGCCACGCAATCATCGCCGGAACACGCGCTGGGGTTGGTGGCGCGCAAAGAGGATGCTGCGCGCGTGCTGCATCTGATCCACACTGTCTTTCGCATCGAGTTGGCGCAAGGCGTGGTCTTACCCGTGGCGATACAGAATGACATTGCCGTGATCGCTGTGCTCGGTGAGTCGATGCGCGGAACTTGCGGAATTTTGGGCCGGGTATTCTCGGCCGTAGCACGACAGCAGGTCAGCGTAATCGCTGTCGCTCAAGGGGCAAGCGAGTTGAGTATCTGCTTCGCAGTGCCGTCGGCGAGCGCCGGCGAAGTGGTGCGCGCGGTTCACTCCGAGTTTTGCGAAGGGGCGAAATTCATTATCACACGCAGCTCCCATGCAGATGCGACTCTTGCCGCAGGCGTTTGATGACGACCCTATCCAACACGCTGATTGGGACCCATGCTCTGCGCTGTGTCCACTGTGGCGCTGTCAGCAGCAGAGCCGGCTGCTTGTTCCGATGTTCTGAATGCGGCGAGTTGCTGGAAGTCATTTATCCGGATTGGGCTGCGGCGGGTGCTGAATCCGGCCGGCGATTCAAGAAACTCTGGCGGGACCGGCGGGCATCGACCGCGCCCGAAGACGTGAGCGGCGTTTGGCGCTATCGTGAATTGTTGCCCAGAGTGGCGCAGCATCACATTGTGACCATGAGCGAGGGCAACACGCCGCTGATACTGCTCAAGAAATCGGCCCGGGCTCTGGGCCTGTCACATCTACTTGTTAAGCATCAAGGCATGAATCCGACTGGCTCCTTCAAAGATACTGGCATCTCTGCCGCTATCTCCATGGCCAAGGCAGAGGGTTTCGCGTGGGTGGGCTGCGCCTCTACTGGAAATACCTCGGCTTCAGTGGCCGCTTATGCTGCGCAGGCGGAGATGAAAAGCTTCGTCTTTCTGCCCGCGGGCCAGGTCTCTTCCGGCAAGCTCGCCCAGGCGTTGCAGTATGGCGCAACCGTGATTCAACTGCTCACCGATTTTGATGGATGCCTCAAGTTGCTGTCTGAGGTCGTGCAACGCTTTCCCGTTTATTTGTTGAACTCTCTGAATCCCTATCGATTGGAGGGACAAAAAACTCTCGCCTTCGAGTTGCTGGAGCAACTCAACTGGAGCGTACCCGATCACGTAATCGTACCGGGAGGCAACCTCGGCAACTCCTCGGCGCTCGGCAAGGGTTTTCTGGAATTGCTGCAACTGGGATTGATTAGCGCTGTTCCCAAAGTCTCCATCATTCAGGCTGCGGGAGCGAACCCTCTGGTACGCACGATGCGCGAGAACCAGGGCCGGGAATTGGTCCGCATCAATCCCGAAACCAGGGCGACAGCGATTCGGATCGGCAACCCGGCTTCCTGGAGAAAAGCGGTTGCCGTGCTGAAGAATACGGACGGAACCTGCGAGGAAGTAAGCGAAAGTGAAATTGAACTGGCTCAAGCGGAGTTGGGCGCTGAAGGCATCGGGTGCGAGCCGGCTTCAGCCACTACGCTTGCCGGACTCAAAAAGCTGGTTCGCTCCGGTTTCGTTAAGACTTCCGAAACAATAGTCCTGATCTTGACTGGACACATGTTGAAAGACGTCGATTACATGCTTAGAAGCGTCGATTACCGGCTCAAAGGCGACAGTTGCCTGGGGCCTATAGAAGCTGATGCCGAAACCGTCGTAAGAACATTGGAGCGTATCTATGCAGACAACTGAAGACATCACATTGATCGATCCTGCCTCTCTTCAGCAGCCCAAGGAGGTGCGCGTCGGTATCGTCGGCTATGGCACCGTAGGACGAGCCACCGCTGAGATTCTCGCGCTCAATGCCGGCGAAATCCGGCGCCGAACTGGTGGCGTCTCAATCCGGGTAACTAGAGTGTGCCGCCGAAACACTCGTACTGAAGCTGGAGTGAATGGCATCGCGCTGGTGACGAACTGGGAACAGGTAGTGAATGCAGATGACGTTGACATCGTGGTGGAAGCCATAGGTGGCACCGATGTAGCGTATCAGGTGATTCGCAAGAGCATCGAAAAAGGGAAGGCGGTCGTCACTGCCAATAAGGCGCTTATCGCTCAGTTTGGCGAGGAATTGTTTGCTCTTGCGGATAAGAAGAAGTTGCCGATCGGGATTGAAGCCAGCGTCGGCGGCGGCGTGCCGGTGATCCGCGCCATCTCAGAAGCGCTGGCGGCCGATCGTGTACACGCGGTCTATGGGATCGTGAATGGGACCGCCAATTTCATCCTGACTCAGATGGAAAGCCACGGCGTGGAGTTTGGAGAGGCCCTGCGCCAAGCCCAGGCTGCGGGCTATGCCGAAGCTGATCCGAGCCTCGACATTGACGGGCTGGACGCTCGTGACAAAATCGTGATTCTTGCGCGGCTGGCATTCCACGGCGCGTTATCTCCCGAAGATGTTCGGGTCACTGGCATCCGTCAGGTCAGCGCCACTGATTTCCTTTATGCCCGGCGGCTGAACTCGACCATACGGTTGGTGGCCTGTGCGGAGAGCAATGCCCAAGGCCTCAACGTCTCGGTAGGGCCCTGGCTGGTGCGCCGCGATTCCATGCTGGCAAAAGTGGATGGACCTAACAATGCCATCTTTTTGGTAGGTGAAAAAGTTGGCGCGCAAATGCTCTACGGCCGTGGAGCAGGTGGAAATGCCACCGGCGCGGCGGTGCTCTCGGATGTCATACAGATCGCCAAGCATATAGCCCGGGAGCAGGTCATGCCGAATATGCTCTCCGGCTTTCACAGTTCTGAAAAACTCGCGTTGTCGGAACGCAATTATCCAGTGCCGTGGTATTTGCGTCTTACCATAGCCGACCGTCCTGGAATCCTGGCACATGTAGCCGAGGCGATCGCGAATGAGGGAATCAACATTGACTCTGTGGTGCAGGAACCTCACCCTGATTCAAAGGAAAGGCTGCCGTTTGTGGTTATCCTGGAACCGGTTGCTGAGCCAACGGCGAAACGCGCCGTCAAGGCGATCAACAAGTTCGATTTCATGCTGGAGCCGGTGCTCTTGCTGCCGATGATTTCGGCTGCGGGGGAAATGCAAGGGTGACGGTTGTTTTTTAGGTGACAAATCCAAAAAGGTAAACTTTAAACCTTGACGGGCATTTGTGTGGCTACTACGATCTGACTAGCCAGACTAGTTGACAGGATCATTATGGCCAAAATAGGAAAGAAACCCAATCGGCGTGTGGCAGTCGGCCCTCCTCGCAAGCTGACAGCCGGTGGAGATTCATGGCAGCTCCAAACAGCCAAATCCAAGTTCAGCGAAGTATTTCAACGAGCCCGAACCCAGGGACCGCAGCGTGTAACTCGTCAAGGTAAAGAAAGCGTCGTAATCATATCCGGCGAACGATATGACGAGTTGGTGGGCACGTCCCACCAGCCGGAAAGCCTGGTGGAATTCTTTAGGCAATCGCCTCTCGTGGGCTTGGAGCTTGATTTCGAGCGGGACCGCAGCCCTGGACGCGACATTGAATTATGAGCGGCTTCTTCCTGGACACAAACTGACCCTTCAGGACGACGATTCGCCCTGCTAACTTCCGTTTCGAGCCGTCAACACTTTTGTCCGCAGCAGCAGATCATATACGCTCATGGCAGCTTCTTCATCGTCTTCCGGCAGCAAGGCAGGATGCAGCATTCCTTCAAAATCGGCAGCCCCCACGTTGAGCGCAATCAATCCGCTGTTCGCAAAAGTGGCGACCACCTGGGAGGTTGCATCCTTCAGCACCACAACGGCCGCTCCCTGGTCAAATAAAATGCGCTCCAGCCGGTACGCAACCTCCAGCCGCCGCTGAAGATTGACAGCCGCGCCGATGTTCCCATAGCGCTCCAGCCGTTCCGTTGCCGTCACCGGCGATGCAGCACGCGTGATAACTTGAGGAACTTCCCGGTATTGCTCTTTCGATTGATTCATGCCGTCCCCTTCGTCAAGAATCATGCCTGCGGCGACCGTGGCGTTCGTGGCGGGATCGATCAAGATCAAGCTTCCCGTAATGGGATTTTCCCGGTAGGGGTCGAAGTAAAGCGGACTACTGGTTTCAATCTCCGCCACGCCAATCTCGTTGAGGTGCAGCGTGGTCGTCAGTTCGCGTTCGAAGGTGTTGATGTTCAAACGGTTTCGGACTGTCTTTACTTCCGCCCGCACCGTGCGCGACGCATGCTTCAAGAGGTAGCTCTTATCAGTCCGAAGAGGGAATTCATTAAACCATACCAGGGTAGAGGCAAAACGGCTGCTGGTTTTTGGCGATTTCAATTCGGCTGAGCAGATCAAATCGCCGCGGCTGATGTCAATTTCGTCTTCAAGCGTCAGCGAAACCGACATCGAGGGCCAGGCGGCTTCCAGGTCTCCATCATAAGAAACAACGTCAGCCACTCGCGTTCTTCGTCCTGACGGCAATACCAGAACCTCATCGCCTGGTCGCACGATGCCGGAAGAGATTCTTCCTGCATAGGCACGATGGTCCTGGTGCGGGCGGATCACGCGCTGTACGGGAAAACGAAACGGTTGCTCCCAGCGGGAGTCCGTAGTCTCCACTGTTTCCAGGTATTCGAGCAGCGAAGGTCCACGAAACCAAGGCATATTGCTGCTGGCGTCGACCACATTGTCACCTACTAACGCGCTGATGGGCACGAAGTACACGTTCTGCACTCTCAGCCCGGCCAGCATTTTCTGAAATTCGGCCTTGATATCCAGAAAAACCTGCTCCTCATAGTCGACCAGGTCCATTTTGTTGATGGCCACGACGAAGTATCGAATTCCCAGCAGCGACGCAACGTAAGAATGGCGGCGCGACTGCGGTTGAATGCCCTTCCTCGCATCCACCAGGATGATGGCCAGGTCGGCGCTCGATGCGCCTGTAACCATGTTGCGCGTATACTGTTCATGGCCCGGCGTGTCGGCCAGAATGAACTTGCGCCGGGAAGTGTTGAAATAGCGATAGGCGACATCGATCGTGATCCCTTGCTCGCGTTCAGCGCGCAATCCATCGGTGAGCAGTGAGAGGTCGGGATGGCCGCTTCCCCGGTTCAGAGACGCGCGTGTGACCGCCTTGATCTGGTCTTCGTAGACGTTGCGCGAATCGAACAACAGGCGCCCGATCAGCGTCGATTTGCCGTCGTCAACGCTTCCAGCGGTGGTAAAGCGCAACAGATCTTTCCTGTTTTCCTGCTCGATAAAACTGTCGATGTCAAAAGATACTGCGGATATTGCGAGCGTAGCCATCAGAAGTAACCTGCCCTTTTCTTAAGTTCCATTGAGCCATCCTGATCGTGGTCGATCACGCGGTTCTCGCGTTCCGAACGGCGCAGGGATATCAGTTCCTCAATAATCTTTGGCACGGTATCGGCATGGGAGCGAATGGCCCCGGTGCATGGACTGCACCCCAGCGATCTCATCCGGCAACGCACCAATTGCGGTTGCTCGTTGGGGCCGAGCGGGATGAAAGGCTGCTCCAGAGGAATCAACGATTCACCGCGCACTACCATCCAGCGCTCTTTTGCAAAATAGAGCGGCACAATGGGAATTTGCTCGACATGGATGTAGAGCCACACGTCCAACTCCGTCCAGTTCGACAATGGAAATACGCGGACGCTCTCTCCGGGACCAAGCTTGCCGTTGAGCAGAGTCCAGATCTCGGGCCGCTGGTTCTTAGGGTCCCATTGCCCTTTGGCGTCGCGGAAGGAATAAACCCTCTCTTTGGCGCGCGACCGCTCTTCATCGCGCCGGGCGCCGCCGAAAGCGGCGTCAAAGCCGCCTTCCTGCAAAGCAGACAGCAGCGACTCAGTCTTAAGAAGCTGGCAGCAGCGTTGTGTGCCCAGGCGGAATGGATTGGCCCCATCAGCCAGCGCTTCTTCGTTTCTGTGAACGATCAGGCGTGCGCCAATTTCTTTGGTGAAGCTGTCGCGGAACGAGATCATCTCACGGAACTTATATCCGGTATCCACATGCAACAGTGGGAAGGGAATTGGCCCGGGATAGAATGCCTTCTGCGCCAGGCGCAACATCACCGACGAATCTTTGCCGATGGAATAAAGCATGACCGGGCTCTGAAACTCGGAAACGGCTTCGCGGAGAATCTCAATACTCTCAGCTTCAAGCATCTCCAGGTGTCCCAGACGGGCCGGATTCTTAGTCTCAAGCATTTCGTTCAAATCCTTAATGCAGCAAAAATAAAAAACCCACTCACGCTGATATCTGGTGAGTGGGTTTCAGGCTTAGTTAGAAAATGATTGCGATTTTCAGCCAGCCGGACAACAACTCGCCAGACACACCTCGGCTGGACAACAACACAAGCCGGTTTGGCGAATTGCCTTCACGAGATGAATATTGGCAGAAACTATTAAGCCTGTCAACTCAGCGGCTTTAAAATCTGCAAGCCCCTTAACTTACAAGTTGAAAAGTCCAGCAATAAGCCTATAATTCGCGTCACTGCTACCGAAAACGAGGTTCCGTTGCTCTGGGGAATCGCCTTCCCTAAAGGCCCACGGACGAGGAGAAAATCTATGAAAAAACATCTTGTTGCCTTCTTATCGATGATCGGGTTGGCGAGTTCCGCTGCTCCGGCGCAGGCGCAAGTGCTGAAAGGCTCAGCGGAGAAAGCAAAATCCACGAACGAATCTCAGATCAAGCTAAATAAGCAGGCAGCGGAAAAGAATGCCGCCAATGCCCAGATCCAGGACAAACGGAAAGACAAGTGGGCAAAGGCTGACTCGGAAAAGAAGGCCGTCAAAGCCGACCTTCAAATCAAGAATTCGAAGAATGAGATCGCAATCAAGGGCGCAAAGAGCGATTCCGATAAGAAAGCAGCCAAGGACAACAGCAAGCTGAAACTTCAGCAGGAAACGCTACGGAATCAGACCACAAACAACGGCCAGAAGAATGCGCTTACCAAAGCTGGGTTGACGAAAGCCGCCTTGACCAAGGCCAAGGGTGCGGAGCAAAAATAGCCGGCCACCAACTTGATTTATGGCTTTTTCCTTTTTTCGCCGGCGGCGCAACGCTGCCGGCACTCTTGAAGAATCGTTGGCTGATCTGCGCTCTGCCTCGTTTTTTGCTCCCACGCCTTGGGCCGTAGCCCGGCAAATGCTCGAATTTGCCCAGGTACAGCCTTCTGACCTGCTTTACGACCTCGGCTCCGGCGATGGACGAATCCCCATCATGGCCGCTCAGGAGTTCGGCTGTCGTGCGATCGGAATTGAACTGGATGAAAAGCTCCGCGGTCACTCTGAAGAAAAAATAAGAGAATATGGCCTGGAAAAGCAGGTCACATTCAGAGGCGAGGATTTCTTTCGTGCTGAGATGCGTGATGCCACGGTCGTAACACTCTATCTTCTGACTGCGGTCAACGGGTACCTGGGACCTCGCCTGGCAAGCCAGTTACCGAAAGGCGCGCGCGTGGTTTGCCTGGACTATGAAGTTCCTGGTTGGCGCTTTGTGGATTCCAAACCCGTCAAGTCGGAGGGCGACGTTGACTATACTCTGTACTTATATCGACGCTAGAAACAGTGAAGATCTACACCTTGGCTGTTGTTTGCTTCGACAGCCAATCAAGAAATAATTGTTCAAACGATCGGTCCTTGGCCCGCAGCAAATGTCTTACCGTGTGGCCGGTGGCCAGATGGCAGGTTTCTTCGGCAATGTTCTTTGCGTGATCCCCGGCGCGCTCCAGGGCGTTGGCCATCGACAGCACGTGCAAACTCTCTTGTCCTTTCAAGCCGTCGGCGTTTTCGGTATGGCGCACCAGCATGAGGTTCCGCAACCGGTCAATCTCGCCATCGGTGCGAATCACATTCAAGGCCTGATCGACGTTGCGATCAGTGAACGCCCTTGAAACCTGTTCCAGCATATTTTCGAGAAAGCAAGCCATCTTGGTGAGCTGGCTCACGTCTTCCATGTCGATACGGTTTCTAACAATAGCGGCCCGCTCGGCAAAGCTCACGATCAGGTCCCCAATGCGCTCCAGGTCGAACATCAGCTTCATGCAAGCCAGCAGTTCGCGCGCCTGGTCGGGCGTGACCTGAGTTATGACTGGCGCCAGCCGCTGGTCAAGCTCGCGGTCAAGTTCATCCAGCCTTTCTTCGCAGGTCCGTACCATCTTGAGGGCTGCCGGAGAACCGTTGATCAATCCGTCAATGGCGTTGGAGGCCGCTCGTTTGGCTTGTGTGCAAGCCTCCAACGTGAGTTCAACCAGATCGGCACTTTCAGAATGGTCCTTGAGAAGAGAGCCTACGGCGGCGTTCATAGTACCTTCTTGCCGGCGGGAAGAACCGGGCTTTCAATGTGCTGCTGTAGCCATTCATAGCCCAAGGAAGTTAAAGAGAGATGAATATTGCGTAAAAATCCACAAAAATACTTGGAGGGAGAATTGCTCAACACTTGATTACACGGCAATGGCTTGCGTGTACGCAAGGTTGGCGGTTTGGCTCCCATTCAGCCAGAAAATCAAACTTTCAGCTACATTGGCGGCGTGCTCGGCAATCTGCTCAAGGTAGCGGGACGCCAGTATCAGATGAAGAGCTTCACGTTTTGCCACGCCTTGCTCGACGCGTTTCTTCAGATTGCGGAAGACATAATCACGATAAAACTCTACACTCGTGCCGCTGCCAACCACGTTGGCGGCCAATACCAAGTCGCTATGGATCAGGGCGCGCAAAGTTTTGCGAGAGATGTGGGAGACGGCAATGGCCATCGGCTGCAACTCAGAATAATCCTGCGTTCCTTCGCACTGGGCCAGCTCGCTGACCTTACGCCCGATGTTGGCTGCCAGATCGCCCATGCGTTCCAGGTCCTTGTTGATCTTGAGCATCGAGACTACTTGCCGGATTTCCTCGCGTGCCAAATCTCCTTTTTCAAGCACGCCCAAAATGGCAGCGTCGTTTCTCATTTCGCTCGCATTGATCGCCGGCTCTCTCTGCAAAATACAGGCGGCTGATTCGGTATTGGCGGTCAATAGTGCCTCGATGGCCAGATCGATCATACTTTCCACGTCCTTTGCCATGGCGATGACCGGTTGAACGATGCGGTTATGTAGAACTGGAGACCTAGCGACTGGGTGGTTCATACAATGCATCCTCATTTTTACTGGATTCGATTTCAGACAGTATTGCAAGGATTCATTAAATAGGGATGAAACTGGGATGAGAGTTATTTAACATTTTGCAAAGAAAGGAGTTACCGTCGCTTTTATTTTGGATTGTCGCTGCACCAAATGAAGCCGTTACCTTAAGACAATTGAATTAGATCAGTACCGTGAATCGTAATGGTTTCTTTCTTGTTGGATGGGTAGACTATAACGCAGAAGGCAGTGCTTTGTGCAGAAGCCATATCTCAAGCCTGAAGACTTGGCTGGCCTACGCCCGGGAGTCCTGGATGAAGCTGCCATCGATGTCTTTACAAACGGCCGATGCGCGTCCATGGCTCTGGCTCTGCACAAGCTCACGGGGTGGGAGGTTTACAGCTTCGTTCCACTCGGATGCTTCTACCAGGACCACAGAATTCCTGCACACGCGGTCGTGGATTCGCCAAAAGGTCTCTTGCATGCCGCTGGCTTCATTACACTGAAGGAGTGGACAACCCGCCATAACCTAGACAGTGATAACTATCGTGTTTGTCTCGACAAATTGTCTTATGCAGAAGAGAACCTGAACTTGGTGATGCCATTCGCGAGAGCTGTTTTGCAAAAGTACTTTCCTGGTTTCTCTAGCAATCGCCCATGATGGCACCGCGAACTCAATAATAGAGAGCACTTGTTGGACTAATTCAGCTTGATCTCAGCCGCTCCGCGAGTTCTTCGCAGCACGTCAGTTATTGTAAAGACATGATTTTGCAGCTAGGCCGAGGTTACATTGACTAACACTAAGCGCAAAGTCTAAGATAGGCGCGTTTTACTCAAATAAGCCATGGTTCGGACAGGATTGAGATGGAAGTGGGTGACCTACTGCCCTGGGCCGGCGCAATTATCACGCATCTTTTGCTTCGGAGTTGTGACTACGTTTGTAGGTTTGCTTGTTTCGGTCCTGTTGGCTTTGGCGCATGGCTTCTGGAAAATCGAAACTCTACCCCATGGGGAGCAATGGTCCATTTGTCGATGCCAACTCCAGAAGCGAAACATGCGGTTCAAAGAGAATGATTGGCGACTCCAGAACCTGCGTTCTCACAAAGACTACCTAGAACAAATAGAATCCGACCCGATAAATCCGCTTTACGACTCCGTCGCTCAGGGACTTGCAACTTCCCGGAAGAATATCGCTCAACTGGAAATGAAGCAGAGATTCCTTCGAGGCGACTCGATACGCGAGTCTCTGCTCAATCTATTCATATTACTACTTTTGACCATACTTTTCTCATTCGTAGCCGGTCGCTTGATTGTCTGGCATGGTAGCAAGGCAGGGCTGGTGAATGCATCTGGAGAAGATTTGAAAGATTGGAAGGCACCATTCTGGGCATTGGTTCTGGCACCTTTCATGCTTCAGGAAACCCGCGAGATTATTACCAGCGTTTTAGCGGTGGACAAATCCTGGTTTGGCTGGAGCAGCTTTTGTTTATCAACCCAGGCTTGGCTCACGAGCCAGATTATGGCATTTGGAGTATATGTTGCCATTGGGTATCCTGCTTGTATCATCTGGTGCCTGAGCCGGGAAAAATCCCGTCCTAAAAAATTGACAATGGATGCGCCGGATGGAGCTTGGGGTGTAGGAGATTACGTCTTGTTTGCTCAGACGTGGTCGTTACTCATTTTCATTCTTCTTCTTGTACCTACCGTGCTTTGGGTTAATCTTGCGATCCAATCGTCGATCTCTGTCATTTATCTATTGCCTCCCTTCGGACTTCTTGTTGGCGCAGGTGTAATAGCGGCGCGCTTCGTATGGCGGGCAATCAAACTCCGATTGATGTACGGGCAGGAGGTGCAATCATTGGGGAGTTGGTCAAGGATCAAGGCAGTAAGCCCCCCGCCTGATCCAACTGCTGCATTTCTGGGAGCCCAATGGTGGAGCCTGCCAGCCGTAGTCCTTGCTACGATCACGACCTTCTGGGTTGTAATCCAGTGGTCTGGGCTTGACCAAGTGCTCAAAAGCTTTGTCTTCGGTGCTTCAGATGCTGGCCCTTGAAGTCATCGTCTAATGCAGAATGAGCTTGCGTTTCGGCACCATCACATGCAGCCAAAAGATCATAATAGGACCGGCAGGAAATCGAAACGTGGGTTCTGAAACCTCAACTCACTTGATTACTTCAAAGCGATAGCCCGTACCGCGCACGGTTTTTAAATACTGGGGCTTTTCCGGGTCCTGCTCGATTTTCTCGCGCAGCTTTCTCACATAAACATCGACAGAGCGCGGGCTGACGAAAGTCGTGTCGCGCCATACGGCATCAAGCAGTTGGTCGCGAGTAAAAGCTCTGCCTGGCCGCTGCGCCAGATAGTGAAGCAATCGGAATTCTGTTGCCGTCGTAACTGCGGGATTGCCGCGTACGCTCAAGGTCATGGCTGCCGTATTGATCTGCAAATCGCCAACCGTAATGATATCGGGAGCCAATGGAGGCTCACAGCGGCGCAATACTGCTTTCACACGCGCCACCAATTCCCGCGGGCTAAACGGCTTGGTAACGTAGTCGTCGGCCCCCATTTCGAGTCCCAGAATTCGATCTACCTCGGAGGTCTTGGCGGTAAGAAAAATGATGGGCGTCATGGAAAGCAGCGCACCTGCTTGCCGGATTTGCCGGCACAACTCCAGCCCATCGCCGCCAGGAACCATAATGTCGAGCAGGAACAGCGAAGGCCGCTCCTTCTGGGCATCCAGAAGAACCCCATGCGTGGTGGAAAATGCCCTGATGCGGTAGCCCGCTGATTCCAGGCTGTGGCGCACCAGCCGGGCAATGTCCACGTCATCTTCAACCACAAAGATTTTTGGTGTGTTCATTTTGGGATTGGTCGCGTCGTCCACTATAGATTCGGCTAGTTGCGTCACTCGCCACAGAGTACATAGTGATTGTTAAAAGAGAATAAAAAATCATGAAGCTGTGGATTTATTTGTTGAAAACCGACGTGAAATTAATGAAGTTTTAACAGAGCTAGTCATGGATTCGTGACCACGTCTTGTCGTAGAGCCCGCAATAGCAAAGCTTAAGTCAGGACGCAGAGAGAATCCACCCGTTCAGTTCATTTACGAATAATCCGTCCACGGTTTTCACCTAGATTTAACAATCCGGCAACAATGGAGAAATAGGAGCTCTCTAATCTGTTCTGCTGAACTCTGGGTGTTTATTTCCGTCCTTGAGTTCTTGCAGTGGCCCTATCGACCAGGAGAAGAAAAACATCATGTTCCAAAGATTAGGCGCTTTTGTATCCCCCAGAAAAGCTCTTGCCTTGCTCGTGATTTTCACGACAGTTCTGGGAACGATGTCCACACCTTTGTACGCCCGTTCGGATTCCGATGATTCGAAGACGGCGACTCCCATCAAGCATCTGGTGATCATCTTCCAGGAAAATGTTTCGTTCGATCACTATTTCGGTACTTATCCATTCGCAGAAAACAAGCCCGGAGAGATTCCGTTCCACGCCCGCCCCAACACACCGGCAGTCAATGGACTGTTTGGCTTTTTGCGCAACAACCCGAATCTGAATCCCGCCAACGGCGCGGGCGCCAGCAATCCATTCCGGTTGAGCCCAGCGCAGTCGGCAACCCAGGACCAGGATCACGATTACACGCCCGAGCAACTGGCTATTCATGGTGGTCTCATGGATCTGTTTCCACTCTCCGTCGGAAAGGGCGGTCCGCCGCCGCACGGTTCACCTGCCGCAGTCAACACGACGGGCTTGACAATGGGATACTTTGACGGCAATACCACCACCGCCCTTTGGAACTATGCGCAGTTCTTTGCCATGAGCGACAATTCCTGGAACACGACCTTTGGTCCTTCGACACCTGGGGCGATTAACCTGATCTCCGGACAGACGAATG
The DNA here is from genome assembly GCA_035939495.1 of Candidatus Angelobacter sp. Classification (GTDB taxonomy): domain Bacteria; phylum Acidobacteriota; class Terriglobia; order Terriglobales; family Acidobacteriaceae; genus Angelobacter. The sequence continues at coordinate 75,514 of DASZFU010000147.1, forward strand.
GCGTTGTCAACAACGTCAACGGCACCGGCGTACTGGTTGATGGTGGAAACGGATCACTCACCGTTATCAGCGACGCCGATCCATTAAACGACGTCTGCTCGTCCGTCAACGGCGAAAAATTTCAGATGAGTGGCAAGAACGTTGGCGACCTTCTGAATGCAGCCGGGGTGACGTGGGGCTTCTTTGAAGGTGGCTTCGATCTCACGCTTACCAATGCCAATGGGACTACCGGCTGCAAGCGCAGCACCAAGTCGGCGATTACAGGGGTCACCAAAGTAGACTACATTCCACACCATCAGCCCTTTCAGTACTATGCTTCCACAGCCAATCCCACTCACGTTCGCCCAGCTTCGGTCGCGGAGATCGGGCGTAACGGTAAAGCCAATCACCAGTATGACATCCACGATTTCTTCGATGCAGTCAAAGCAGGCAATTTTCCGGCAGTCAGCTACCTGAAAGCCATAGGTCAGCAGGATGGCCACGCCGGCTACTCCAGTCCGCTGGATGAGCAGCCGTTTATCGTCAACGTCATCAACTTCCTGCAGCAAACCAAGGAATGGGACGAGACCGCGGTTGTTATTGCCTGGGACGATTCCGATGGCTGGTACGATCACCAGATGGGCCCGATCGTGAATCAGTCAACCACGCCGGTTGACGCACTTCTCGGTCCTGGTTCCTGCGGCGATGGCAACACCGCGCTGCCGGGCGTCGATCCAGGCACTCTTCATGCGCAGGGCCGCTGCGGTTTTGGTCCACGGCTTCCGTTGCAGGTGGTCTCGCCGTTTGCCAAAGAGAACTTTGTGGATGACAGCACGACCGATCAGGCTTCCATCCTGCGGTTCATCGAAGATAATTGGCTCCACGGCCAGCGCATTGGACATGGATCCTTTGACACAGTCACGAACTCCATTACCCGGATGTTCGACTTCAAGCACAAACGAGAAAATGGCCGGCTCATACTCGACCCAAATACCGGGCAAGTGGTGCACCACGATGACGACCATGATGGCGACCACGATCGCAGATAGACTGGGCGCCAGGTAATCATTGGTTCGATTGCAACGGGCAGGCGATTCTTCGCTATGCCCGTTTGCATTTTCAAACCGTGCCTTTTATGGCTGGATTACAATGCTCCAATTCGCGAAAACGACATAAGTTGAGACTAGCTGCGGTACCTAGAAAAAAATCCTGCCCGCGAGCGTGACAGTCTGACAGTGTTCATTACCCGGCGAACCTTTCTTAAGCACAGCGCTATTGCCGCCCTGGCAGCGTACAGGAATGTACAGCACGATGCCCGCGTTGGCGTACGTCCGGTCCTTGATCCAAACACGCTTGCCCAATTTGTCGATCCTCTGCCCATTCCCGCGCTTGCCCGCAGCAACGGCTTGAGGGAGCACTCATCAAATAGCGGCGTTAAGATTCCTTATTACCGGCTTGCCATGCGACAGGTCAAGACCAAAGTCCATCGTGATTTGCAGCCGACGCGAATGTGGGGCTTTGGTTCCGGCTCTCCCGGACCTACTTTGGAGACACGCAGCGGGCAGGGTCTTTGGATCGAATGGGTCAACGATCTTCCCAGAACCCATTTCCTTCCGATCGATCGCACGCTTCATGGCGCTGAGCCGGATAAGCCGGAGGTGCGCACCGTGGTTCATCTGCATGGCGCAAAGGCGCCGCCCGAGAGTGACGGCTATCCGGAAAGTTGGCATGTACCGGGTCAATCGGCCCTTTATTATTATCCGAATGATCAAGACGCCGCCATGCTCTGGTATCACGATCACACGTTGGGAATCAATCGGCTCAATGTTTATGCAGGGCTCCTGGGTGTATTTTTTGTTCGCGATACTGTGGAGGATTCTCTAAACCTGCCTAGCGGAAAATATGAAATTCCTCTGGTGATCTACGACCGGATGTTTGACCGCCAGGGACAGCTCTACTACCCAATTTCCGACAACCCTAAATCGCCTTGGATTCCTGAATTCGCCGGAGATGCGATGCTGGTGAACGGGAAATTGTTTCCGTATCTCGACGTGGAGCCGCGCAAGTATCGTTTTCGTCTGCTCAACGGCGCTAACGCGCGCTTTTTCAACTTGTCGCTTTCCAATGGGCAAGCCTTCCACCAGATCGGCACGGACCAAGGGCTCTTGCCGTCGCCGGTTTCGATTGAGCGCCTGTCGATCGCGCCCGGGGAACGGGCAGACCTGATCATCGATTTCGCCGGGCGCAGCGGCGAAAAGATCGTGATGAGCAACGAGGCAGTCACGGTCATGCAGTTTCGTGTTTCTCCTAGAGTAGCGGCGGATACAAGCTCGTTGCCCTCAGTGCTGCGTCCGGTGAAGAAGCTGGCCGAATCCGAAGCAATCAAGACGCGCATGCTCACACTGGTGGAGGTGGATGATCCGGTCGGGCGGCCAACGCAGATGCTGCTCAACGATGCGCATTGGAACATGCCGGTCACCGAGAATCCGACCTTGGACTCGGTGGAGATATGGAGCCTGATTAACTTGAGTGATGACTCGCACCCGATTCATCTTCACCTGGTTCGTTTTCAGATACTCGATCGCCGCCGGTTCGACCGTTTTACGTATCTGAATGAAGGGAGACTGCTTTACACGGGACCAGTTACTCCGCCGGCTCCCAATGAGGCTGGATGGAAGGACACCGTGCGCGCCGATGCCGGAATGGTTACGCGAATTATCGCGCGCTTTGAGGGCTTTAAGGGACGCTACGTCTGGCATTGCCATATTCTCGAGCATGAAGACAACGAGATGATGCGGCCCTTTGATGTGATCGCAGGGGAATTGCGATGAGCGCCAAAATTGCCATAATTGTGCGGGCTTGGCAGTAAGGTTAGCTTCCTGAGCGTTAACGTCTTAGGCGGCGAATGATGGCGCTGGCCTCATTGATTCGGAACATCGCTGTAAGTGCCAAATAAACCAAACCGTATGGCAGCAGCAGTAAGGCAGCTGCGATCTGCGGTTGCAGTGGGTGCAACCAAAGTTTTAGGCCCCATGCTGCTGCTGCGGCGATGCCCGCAGACAGCCAGAGCTTGACGAAATACTCAGTGGGAAATTCCATACGCCCGATGCGCTGGTTCATCCCTCGACGAAGCAACAGGAACTCCAGCCATGCTGATATTCCGGCGGAAGCCGTAAGACCTGCTACTCCCCATTTAGCATCGATCCCT
>DASZFU010000148.1:0-25375 GCA_035939495.1 Candidatus Angelobacter sp.
GTTGAAAATGGCGTCAAGGGTCGAGATGAACGGCGCCAAGAACGCGCCGCCCTTGACACCATTTTCAACGCGATACCCCCGTCTGTCTTTTTTTAGCTTGACAGGAGCCGTCGTAGTCATAGACGGGATGACAGGGGATAAGGACGTCACAAAAACCCATTGATTTTCTAAAAGTAAGTGACACCAGGCTCAGACCCTGCGCTTTGCTCGATATCGACAATTTAGCAATCTGGGAGAAGACGGGCTTTCCCCAAACATCTTTAATGAATGGTCGCTCAGACATAACGTGTGATTGGGCCTCAACAGGAGAATGCAAAATATGAAGCGTATTATTTTGTTCGCAACATTGGCAGCTATGTTGGTGGGCTGCTCTGGATGGATGGCAGCCCAGTGTGCCGGCCAACTCAATCCCGGAGGTTTTGACCTTCTTTCGACTTTCAGTGGAACTCAGGATGACCTGACCGTCAATGGTCTCGGCGTTGTCAATTTCTCGGGACAACCTCTGCCAGGCAACAAAGCCGGCAACGCGGATACGATTGTGTGCCGCAAAGAGGCCCTTCCAAGTCAACTCCCTGCAACGCTCGACATTCAGATCGTCGCTCTGCTCTTGAAAGGCGATTCAACCTACCAGGGTCAACCCGTCACTGTGTATGCAACCATCAACAAAACCAATGGCTCGATCCCCGCAACGCAGTTGCCGGTATTGGATACCTTGAACAATTCGACCGGAACCATGACGGTGTTTTCAGGCGGCACGTTTAACACCAACTCACTCAATGTCCAGGCCGACCTGATTGTGGTGCAGCGAGGACAACCAGTCACCGCCACTCCGATCTTTCACACCCCCATGCAAGCTGACACGATCTCGGCATCCGGCAGCACCTGGACCACGACAGCACCAGCCGGATATCCCAACTCTACGACCTTCCCCGCAGGCGGCTTCTATGTGAACAATCCTGGCGGAGGCGGATTGGCGGCGGCAGCCATCCTCACCAGTCGCGCCGTTAGAGGTTCTCTCTATGGTCTTGGCTTGCTCTTGTTGGGCATCGCGGTCATGAAGATTCGGTCCAGTCTCAAGGCCGGGCGGCTCAGCTTGCGGCCTATCTATTTGATGGGTCTTGCTGCGATGGCATGGTTCGTGGCCTGGAGATCGAGCCAGCTTACATTCCCGACAATTGCTCATGCCGCAGCCGTTACCACCTGCGCGCCCCACACGGTTTCAGCCTGGATCCAGGAGGGTGGCACCGTCGTGCTGCATAAATTCGTGAGCGCGGTGTGCTCAACAGTCCAGACCGCCAGCACCAGTTTGCAATAAATACAGATCGTCATCCCGAGAACCTACACGCGCGCAAGCGCGGGTAGGTTGGGAGCCTGCCCTGAGGTTGGAGCTCGTGGCGCGGTGTTCGCTGCTTCTTCCACAAATATCACGAGGGTAGATAGCGCGCCGGCAAGCAACATCTTCTCAATGAACCTGAAACCCCATCCTCGCATTGTTTTCCTGCTTTGCATTTTCCTGATCGCTCTGCTGCTGCGGGTGGGTGTGGCCGTGCGCGCTCCGAGCCTGACCCATCCGGATGAAGTCTTTCAGACCCAGGAGCCTGCCCATCGCCTGGCTTACGGCTACGGAGTCGTCACCTGGGAATGGCGCGAGGGAATTCGTTCCTGGGCCTTCCCGGCGTTCCTTGCCGCGTTGATGCGAGCGACCGACTGGATGGGCTCTGGTTCCGCCGGATATCTTTGGGCAACAACCATTCTTCTGTCGATCATCTCGCTCACAACTGTATGGTTCGGCTTCGCCTGGGCAAAACAGGCCAGCGCAATCGAAGCCGCTGTGATCGCCGCTGCGGGCTGCGCCATCTGGTACGAGTTGGTGATTTTTTCTCCCAGGACCTTAACTGAAGTATTGGCGGCCCACATCCTCTTGCCTGGCTTGTATCTGAGTGCGTTTGCCGAGGGGCGCTGGGAAAAACGAAAGCTCTTTTTCGCCGGAATCTTGTGTGGGCTCGCCATGTCATTGCGTATTCAGCTCTTGCCGGCCGTTGCCGTGGCAGGCCTTTATGCGTGCCGCTCCCGCTGGCGCGCAAGAGTGCCGGTGGTTCTGGCCGGAATTCTTCTTCCCGTTGCCATCTTCGGCGTGGTGGATGCGGTCACCTGGTCTTATCCCTTCCAGTCATTCTTTCGTTATTTTTGGATCAATGCCATCGAAGGACGCAGCGCGCTTTATGGCGTCGAGCCTTGGTACTGGTATCTGGCGATATTGTCACAGCATCTGGGGCCAATCCTGTTCCTGGCGTTGCTGGGAATCCGGCGCAGTCCTTTTCTCGGATGGATAGCACTGGCCATTTTGTTGCCTCATTCCCTTCTCGCCCATAAAGAGGTCCGTTTCATCTATCCGCTCATCCCGATCCTGATCACGCTGGCTGCGCTCGGCATGGTGGAGTTGGCCAGGGAGCTTGATCACCTTGTGAAGCTTAGGATCCCTTCGAAGGCTGTGGTCGCCATTGCGCTGGCCGTATTTGCGCTCTTCTCGATTTACTTGTCACCTGAATTCCCATATTGGGACGAAAAGGCAAGCGCCATGGTGATGGTGGACCGGCTCAGCCGTGACCCGCAGGTCTGCGGCCTTGGAATTAAAGGTATTTCCTGGTTTAACACCGGAGGTTATACACATCTCCATCGAAATGTTCCGATCGTTCTGCTCTCGGAAGGGGTATGGCTGGACCGGGAGTCCTCCAGCGTCAATACGGTCATCGCGCGTGGGACGCGTCCTCATATCCCCAATGATTTCCTGTTAAAGGGATGCTCCGACTCAATATGCCTGTACCAACGGACTGGCTCCTGCTCTAGCCCTCAAGCCGACGAAGTCAACGCAGTGCTTCGTCAAACAGGAAATTAATCATGGAACCGCAAAAGCTCGCGATGGTTATTCCCACGCTTCATGAAGCAGGCAATATCCGGGAGTTGCTGGACCGGCTTCGCCGCAGTGCAGATCCCTTGGGAGTTCCCTACGAGTTGATCGTCGTAGATGACGACAGCCAGGACGGAACCGAGGCCATCGTAGGCGAGATGTCCAGCCATGATCCAAGAATAAGGTTGCTGGTTCGAAAAGGCGCTCGTGGACTGGCCGGGGCAGTGATTCACGGATGGCAGAACACCGGCGCGTCACTGCTGGGCGTCATCGATGGCGACCTGCAGCATCCGCCAGAGTTGTTGCCGCAGATGTTTGAGGCACTGCAAACAGGCGCCGACGTCGTAGTTGCAAGCCGTTATGTTCACAATGGCAGTCTGGCTGGGTGGAATGCTTTCCGGCAGGTGATTTCGCGCATGGCGATCTGGATGACCCGGCCCCTGCAAAAAGCTGGCGTACGAGTATCCGACCCGATGTCCGGTTTTTTCCTCGTGCGGCGACGCTGCGTTCGAGATGTTTGCTTGAATCATCAAGGTTTCAAAATCCTCTTGGACGTTCTGGTCCGGGGCAATGTCCGCTCGGTCCGTGAAATTCCATTTGTCTTTGGCCAGAGACGCGCTGGAAGCAGCAAGGCTTCGGTGCGCGTGGCCTTTGAGTATTGCGTCTTGCTGGCAAACTTGTGGAGGGAGCGTCGAAGAGCATGATCAGGTCAGACGGCCAGTCGATCTCGGTAGTCATTCCCGTTTACAACGAAGAACATACTCTCGCGCAAGTGATCGCCAACGTATTTGCGTTACCTCAGGTGCTCGAGGTAGTTGCAGTCGATGATTGCTCGTCGGATGCAACCCCGGCGATCCTGGAGCAACTTGCCCGGGAGCACCCTCAATTGCGTTGGTCCCGGCACGAAAAAAATCTGGGCAAGACTGCCGCCGTAAGGACCGCACTGGCTATGTCGCGGGGGGACATCGTGGTCATTCAGGATGCCGATCTGGAGTATGACCCAGCCGAGATTCCGGACTTGATCGATCCGATCCTAAGAGGAAAAGCCGATGTGGTCTACGGGTCACGTTTCCTGGTTCGCAAGGCAGCACGCGTGATCTATTTCTATCATTACCTTGCTAACAAATTATTTACCTTTTGCTCAAACCTCCTCACCAACCTGAACATGACTGACGTTGGAACGGGATACAAGGCGTTTCGCGGAGAGATTGTTCGCAACATGCTGTTTCACTCCAGCAGGTTTGGCTTCGACATGGAAGTAACCGCAAAAATGGCCAAGCTGCGTTGCCGTGTCTACGAAGTCCCCATCAGCTACTACGGACGCACCTATGAAGAAGGCAAAAAGATAACAGCCATAGATGGCGTGTATGCGCTCTGGTACATCTTTAAATACAATCTGCTGGTAAGCCTCTCCCGTTCTTATAAAACAATTCCAGAGCTTTTATCTCGCGAGGAACGTGCTGCCGGGGAAGGCCAAAGAGAAACAGGAAGCCGACGCTCACCGCAGGCAGTGAAAGGTTTGCTACGAAGCAAGGCTTCTAAGGTGGGAAGTTAATGGTTTGCTATGAGAATGGTTCTGACAGCCTTGTGTAAGGGTAATGCGATACTCTATCCCCCTGTCATCCTGAACGGAGCGCCGCAAGAAATTCAGGACCAGGAAGATGATCGGCGCGCAGTGAAGGACCCCGATAACATTTCCATCTCACTTACAGACACGAGGTGTTCTACCCAGGTTTGTACCAATCAGGTTCTGACGGATTACCACATCATCTACACAAAACTTAACATCAAAAGACTTCGGTCAAATACCCTGGATCAGCGATTTAGACCGACGTTATCGGGGTCCTTCGCTCCGCGCCCGTCTTTATATTAGAAACTCAGCTTTTTCGCCGCGCTGCGTTCAGGATGACATGGTGGGAATTGGGTTTTAGAACAAGATGCCGCTTGTAAAGTATCGACGATGTCACAACCTTCACAGTCAACAACAACCACAAAGTCCCTCCACTCTACCCTCGCTGACACGCGGGTAGACTCTCGTGATGACGGCCTGTTTGTTAAAACACCACCTGCAAGATCCAACCCCCTAATTGCCAACCTGCTTGTCACGGCTGTCGTCGCAATCGGAACCCTGACCTTGCCTGCGACGCTTTACCGTGGCGATCCCTTCGCCTGGCAATCCGAGGCCAGAAGCATCATCCTCCGCGGCGAGTTTAATGTTCCCAAATCAATCGCAGGCATCGCCGGCGAACCCGGACAATTCTTTGTGCTCAATCACAGGAATGGAAAGTACTATTCCAAGTACGGAACGCTGAATGGCATTCTCAATGTGCTCCCAGTGCTGATAGGCCGGCTCATTGGCGACAACATCCTTTCTTTGGGTCTATTCGCGGTTGTTCTGAGCGCAATGATCGCCTACGTGCTCTATGATCTGACCGGATATTACACCCGCGCCGAGTGGGTACGAGTGGCCTTTGTTCTGCTCTGCTTCTATACGACCTATGCCTGGAACTATCTGCGATGTACGAACTCAGAAGCAACGCAGTGGCTCTTCTTCTTGCTCGCCGCTCGATCTGTCATTCGACTCAATCGAGCGCCCAAGGAAGAGCCGTTTCAATTTCGCAGCGTAGCCTTCCTGTGGCTTTGGACAGCTTGTCTTTGTCTCACAAAGATTTCCTGGCTTCTCCTGGTCCCGCTGCTCGCCGGGGCATTGATTTATCTTGCGCGTAGAAACAGAATTCCACGTCCACGCTGGCCGGGCTTCTCGTGGCGGGCCATCATTCTTCCTGCGATGCTGATCTGCATGGTGGTTGCAATCAACAACTGGGCCAAGTTTGGAGCACCGTGGTTAACCGGCTACCATCAGTGGCACGATTCCGATCCTAGAATTGATTTTCTGGCTGCTTTCCGTGACCTGATCTTGAGTCCTCAATGGAGCTTTCTGATTTGCTTCCCGCCACTCTTGCTTGCCCTTCCCGCTTGGAAGCGTTTTTGGCGTGAGCATAAAGAAGAAGGAGTATTTATCCTCGCGGTCTTTGTTGTTTTTCTGCTGTTGAACATTCTTCGCGGGAATTGGCGTGGAGACTGGTGCTACGGTCCTCGATACTTCTTATTTATCTTGCCCTTTTTAGCTTTGCCCGCAGTCTACATGCTCGAATGGGCAGGCCAGCATATCCGGCGGCGTACGGGATATCTGACTATCAGCACGGTTCTTGCGGCCAGCCTGTTTTTCGTCATCGTGCAATGGCAAGTGATTCGCATGGATTGGTTTTTTAAATATCAGGTCCAGGGTGATCTTGTCTATGTTAACGATCCAAAACTTCACGAATACTTCGAGCATACTCATTTCGCCAAGATCAATTGGGACTACTGGCAAGCACGAAATGACCTGACGAAAATTCCTTATTATGACCGGATCCGCCAAGGCCTCTCACCCGATCAGATGGAAAATTTCCGCTCGAATACGCAAAACTATTTGTCGCATCCCAACCTGTATTGGTGGTGATTCCTTCTCGATTGGCTGCCTTTTTGCGGTGGAATACAATTTCACTCATGCCGGAGGTCCTGTACCACAATCGTCGCGCCGTCCAAATTGAAAACGATCTGGTTCGAGTCACCATGCTTGTCGAGGGTGGACACATTGCCGAGATACTACATAAGCCTTCAGGGGTGAATCCGCTTTGGACGCCGCCCTGGCCCTCCATTGAGCATTCCTCTTATCAGCGGACTTTGCATCCTGAGTACGGCGACGATGCGGAGAGCAAGCTGCTCGCCGGCATTATGGGACACAATCTATGTCTCGATCTCTTTGGTCCTCCGAGTCCTGAAGAAGCTGCCGCCGGCATGACCACACACGGCGAGGCTTCTACAGCGTTCTATTCGATTACGTCGGAAAAGCATCAACTGCTGGCTAAGGCTGAATTACCGACAGCCCAACTCGCATTCCAGCGGCAGCTTCGTTTGACGCCTGGAAGCCCGGTAGTGCGGTTCCGCGAGACAGTGGAAAACTTATCATCTCTGGATCGTCCCTCCTCATGGACACAGCACGTGACTCTCGGCCCGCCCTTTCTGGAGCCAGGAGCAACCCAGTTCCGCGCGCCGGCAACGCTATCGAGCACCCGCAATGGCATTCAATTCAACTGGCCACAGCTGCCACAGGAAGACGGAAGCACTGAGGACCTGAGCATTTACCCACGCGACACTGTATCGAACCGAGTCACCACGCATGTGATGGATTCACGCATCGAGAACGCGTTTTTCCTGGCATTTTCACCACGAATGAAAGTGTTATTTGGCTACACATGGAAGCAGAGAGATTTCCCATGGCTCTGCATCTGGGACGAGAACTGCGGACGCGAAGCAATACCCTGGAGCAGCCGAACCATCACCCGAGGACTGGAATTCGGTGTATCGCCTTTCCCCGAATCCCGTCGCAACATGATCGAACGCAATTCGGTTTTCGACATTCCGTGCTACCGCTGGTTCCCTGCAAAAACAAGAACCAGCATTGAGTATTCTGCCTTCGTTGACCGCTCAGAAGGAATTCAGGATGCTGTGTGATGAATATCTTAGTTTTTGCAGCGGATCTAAATCTCATGGACCTGGATTTCCACTCGACAAAGCTACCTGGTTTGCAGGAGATGTCTTCACAGTAGAACTTTGTGACAACCAGGCGCAGCCACAGTAATCGGACTCAACCACAAACAGGTGAATCAGCCAACAGAATGGGCGGATCGGCTAATCATTCGACGTTGCTACAACGCCGCTGCCACCACATACTTGCACTCGTTTCAGCAATGCTTCTTCGATTGCTGACTGGAGGAAACGCGAGTGTCTATGAATTCAATATTCCGTTGCAGCAGGATGATTACATTTGTGGTCGCTCTGGTGGGTATATGGGTTGGATCAGTCCCGTGTGCCGCAACTCAGAAGACCGCGCACAAGAATGGCGCACTCAGGATTGCTAGAGTCCGCTTTGACCCTCAAACTTCGATGGTTGACGTGGACTTGGCGAACCATACCAAAACCAGTGTTACTGCTTATGGCATGACTGTAATTACGACATTTTCCGATGGCACAACCGCACAACAACATCTCACCAATGATATTTCCCAATCTCTGATTCTGACAAAGGTCTTTCCGAGGAAAGCCGGCTTCAAATTCGATAAAGACCCGGAATCGCTTCGTCCCGGTGAGCACACGCACTTCAGGATCGCTGCTGGGCAAAGCGAAACTGGCAGTTCTATCAGCTCCATCAAGGCTGTGCTCACCGCCGCTATGTTTGCCGACGGAACCAGCCGGGGCGACAAGAGAGAGGCCGCAAGAGTGCACGCCAGTTGGAGCCGGGAGCTGGAGGAAACGCGCCGCTGGCTTCCGGAGTTAACAAATATGAGGTCTTCCAAGGACGTGAGGGCCGATTCTTCCAGGCTTTCCACAAAACTTGACCGGGAAGAAACAGACCAGCAATCCGAGCCGGACATCAAATCTGTGGTCAGGCGAACCATCAAGATGCACATGGATCAGATCGAACGCCTCAGCGTTTTTGAGTCATCAGGAAGACGAACAATTATCCCCAAGTTAATTGAAGTCACGCAAGCCCGGGCAATCCTGCTGGCCCATCAATTGAGAATGGCCCGCAAAGGAGGTGCACAATGAGATATGCTCAGCGCGGCATTTTACTGACGTTGATTGCCTTGTTCTGCCTTGCCGGCACTACAGAAGCACAACAGGGGACCCAAAATTGTTCGGTGTTACATGTAGACTCACCAACTAACGACAAGCCGATCTTCAGCAAAGAACCGGACTGCGCCTTTGTCTGGGCGGATACTTACACGATTACGGCTCTCTATACGGGAACATGCGAGCAGCGGAACCCTTCCGGTCCCAATACCCCTATAGGGAATGCCAACGTAAACTTCCAAGGAAGTGGCGTTTGCGCTCTTGGCACTAGTCGTCCTCCCATGTTCTCATTATACTCCAAGGGCAGCAATCCACTCGAAGCAACAGCTCAGTGGCAATCTCAAAATTTCACCCTACTTTTTTATAATCTCCTACCTATCATGATCCCGGGCAAGACGACCTTTAGTGACGTCATGAAATGCCCAGCAACCTATGGGACCTGTGATAGGCCTTGCTTCGATCCTAAACCAAACAGCACATGTACGTGTGACTTAGCGAGAGGTAATTGGAACTGCCAATGCCCTGGTACTCCTGCTACATGTCCCGACGGCAGTCAGGCTGCATGCAGCGGCGGTCAATGGACCTGCGGATCATCGCTTCTCAGCTGTCCCAATTCTCCCCAGCCTAACAGTTCATGCACTTGTCCCAACCCTGGCCTGCCCTGGGTATGTGCGTGCAGCGGAGTGCCGATATTGTGCAGCAACGGGAAGCTGCAGGAGTGCATTTCTCATTTTTGGGTTTGCCCACAGGAGAACACATGCACGGCTCCTGCTCCTAATGACTCATGCACATGCGACTCAACCGGCAACTGGCAGTGCGAGTGCCAAGGTTCGCCCACGACGTGCTCTGATGGTAGCTCTGCCGTCTGTTTCAACGGAGGCTGGACCTGCGGTACCGTCAGCGTATGTGTGGGATCTGCTCCTAATGACACATGTACATGCGACTCAAACGGCAACTGGCAATGCGGTTGCCAGGGTTCGCCACAAACGTGCTCCGATGGCACGCCTGCAGTCTGCGTCAACGGAGGCTGGACCTGCGGTACCGTCAGCATATGTGAAGGTACTCCGCCCGCGTGCCCCGATGGATCAGAAGGGCAGTGCGAAAGCGGTCAGTGGGTCTGCCCGGGCTTTTGTGCTCCTTCCGATCCAACCTGCGCCGGCGGTGGAGGCGGCGGCGGCGGTAGTGGCGGCGGTGGGAGTTGCGGCTGCGATCCCTTTGAAGATCCAACCTGCGCTCCCGATGGTACAGCTCAGACAACCCCGGAATGCTCTCTGGATAGCGTTACAGTGTCGCTCGATGCAAAGCAGATAAGTAAACTTTCCCGGCCTGTGGAACCAAAACCGGAAAGATCTATTGGCACGAGCCGAACTGTTTCCAAGACACTCGTGTCCCATACCGCCATGTTCCGGAGCAAACAAAAATAACTGGAAAACGAAGCCGATCCAACCTAAGAGACGGTCCTGCCGGGCCGTCTCCTTTTTAATCATTCCCACAGGTTCATGCCTGGCAGCAAAACACAATACAAGTTTTTTGCTGAAATTCTTTCTTACTTTTACTCACTCTATGCCTCCTTCCAATAAGAACGGAAGTTTCTGCAAGGGAGCACGTCATGAGCCTCAGCGAGAGCCAGCCATTACCCGATGTAAAGACATGGAGCAATGAAGTCTTTCCAGTCCGTCTTCAAGTCTGGCCTTCCGATCCGCGAGTACGGGAAGTACTACGCAGGTTTCAAATCCATCTGGATCGGCCTCTGCGGATCGGGGAACTCGCCAAGTCTGTTCTGCTTTCGAGGTCCCGTTTTGGCGATTTATTTCGCCGCGAGACTGCTTCGTCTCCGGCCAGGCTGCTAAAAACACTAAGACTCAATGAAGCACGGCGCATCCTTGCAGCCTCCAATCTCAGCGTAAAGGAGGTTGCAGCTCGCGTGGGAATCAACGATCTAAGCCACTTCGTTCGCGACTTTCAGGCGGCCTTCGGATTGAGCCCGGCGCGCTACAAAAAACAGCTGCAAACCTCGAAGGACGAGACAAGAAAGATTTCTCAAGAAGACCCGTGCAAGAACAACCAAGCAGCAACACTAACTACCTAAAACATGGAGAGATATATGACTGAAAATAAGCAGTACTACAAAACGATAGCTTTGGCTGTCATGCTATCGATCGCCTTATGGAATGTGAAGGCATCAGCACAATCCCCCGAGGCTTGCTCCCAACTGACGGAGCCGGAAAAATCTCAACTGGCGCAATATGTTCAGAAGAAATACAAAATACCGGCAAGTGCCCGGGTGGAGATCGTGGCCGATTCTCTGCTCGACAAGTCCTGTTATCATAAGCTGCAATTCCGTTCAGGAGATGCCACTCACCCGTTTTCTCTCGCGCTCTACTCGTCTCCTGATGCCAAACTCCTGCTTCCGGAGCTCTTCGATGTGAGCGTAGATCCCGCTGCAGAAGAATTGAAAAAGAACCGGGAAATCATGGGATCTCTCATGCATGGTGATTTCCCTAGCCTGGGTCCTCCCAATGCTCCGGTAACGATTGTGGAGTTTGCTGATTTCCAGTGTCCTTTTTGCCAGCACGCAGCCAGCATCCTGAAGAGTTTCCTTGCCAGCCCCGACGGGAAGAATGTCCGGGTTGTTTTCCGCCACTTCCCTCTTGCGTTTCATCCCTGGGCGCAATTCGCCGCGGAGGCTACAGCGTGCGTCAATTTTCAAAATTCGGACCGATTCTGGGAGTTACACGACTGGATATTTGAGCACCAGAAGTCGCTCACCGCTGCCAATAGCCAAGCTAAGCTGACGGAAGCTATAGGAGCAATGGCCGGCATCGACATGAACGTCTTCCACAAGTGTATGGAAGAATCGCAGGCAGCCGGGCTTGTCAAAAAAGATGCATCGATTGGCTCTGCGAACGAGGTCCGAGGCACGCCGACGTTCTTTATCAACGGGCGACGGATGGCAGGTCTGAGGTCCCTGGAGGATCTACGAGCGATTATCTCGGAAGCACAGCAGGATCAGCCCGGTCCGGCCCAGGCCGCGCAGAAGTAAATCATGCGTGATCACAGGGCAGCAAGATTCTGCCCTGTGATCATTTCGCCCGGTCGAAAATCACGAAAGCCATATTGAATGGTTGCATTCACGAATCATTTCCAATCGATCACCTGCGTATTTCCTTTCGCGATATGCCCGAGTAGTGTTGTGTACGACCCAACCTGCTCTGCCTATTGGAACCCCGTGATGGGAAAAAGTAAGAGGCAATAATTTATTTAGTTTCAGCGGCTTTTTATCCAAACCCACAGGTAGAATGCAACTATGTTTGTTGGGACCAGTTCAGAATGATGTCAGCCGACAAAATGGCAGAATGGATCTTAAAGTCCAGTCCGGAAGCGCCTCCTGATGATTGGCGAGATAGTCTTCTGAACTCGGCCCAAAGAACATGGCCAAACGCGTTGGCTTACGCTCAGCGAGAACTACCCAGGCATTGGCAGCCAGCCGAAAGAGCCACCAGTGCGCTTGAGTTATGGGAGAACGTATTGAGATCGGTTCTCCGAACTATGAGCCGGCACCGAGACCGGCAAATCATGGACTTGGATGCCTACTTGGTCGGAATTTTCCGGCATAGGCTGCACAGAATGCTTATTCGGGAAAAGCGAAGAGCGCAGATTCTGGCTTTCGTTTCACCGGAGGAATTAGTCCGCCATGAAAACACAGAAATGCGAAATAGCTATCGATCGCTGCCCGATCAGGATCTCCAAATTCGGGAAATCGTCGCGTGTATGGATAGCTGGATGAAAGACGTGTGGACAGCAAGGATGTATGGGTATTCGTGGTCTGATATCGGTCAAATGATGGGGTTGACCGAACCGCAAATAAAAATGCGTTTTCGCTATGCCATTTCCAGAATCAGGCAGCGGCTCGTGGTAAGGACGGATCGGGGTGCGGCAGCGGAAGATAAGGACAAAAAAGCGTGATCTTCGGAAAACGACATGATTCGGGTTCGGCCGTACCACATTCAAAAGAGAATCTGACTGATTCACTGCCGAATGAGGAGCGGATGTTCTGGGAGGCCTCCCGGAACCTACTCGACCATGATTTCCCAAATCCAGGCCGCTGCGGATGCCCCGAACCTGACGTGCTGCAGCGAATCGCCACCGGCAAGATGAATCTAAGTGAAGTCAAACCATGGCTCGCCCACCTCGGTTCTTGCAGTTCCTGTTTTAAGGATGTACAGGAATTCCAGCAAAGGAACCAAAGGCCGAAGCGAATCTTGCCAATAATCGCTGCTTTGCTTGCCGCCATCCTTTTACTGGGCCTGGGATTAGTTGCGGTGATCGGTGTTTTGCGCGAACCGTCGAGGCAGCCACAAGCATCCATCTTGGATTTGCGGATTTATCCAGCTATCCGCAGCGGCGAAGATGAAAATTTGCGTCTTAGGCAGCCGCTTTTGATTCAGCGCCACAGGCAAAAGATAAAGGTTTACTTGCCTCTGGGCAGCTCTGAAGGAACTTATGAGATACAGATACTAAGTCCCACTACTCATGAGATGCTGATAACAGCCTTTGCAGAGGCACACATTATCGAGCACCAGACCATATTGCCGGCCGAGCTGAATCTTGATTCTCTCCATTCAGGAAATTACCTGCTGGCAGTTCGCCGGGAATATGCGGATTGGGCATATTACTCCCTATTTGTGCAATAAATGATCGCGCCATGAAATCGGAGAGGCGCCGTCTCCGGCGATGACAAACGAAGCCCAATAATAGGGCGGCGTGTCGATTCCATATTTCTCCAGCATGTCCAGCTTAGCTTGCCTGAGCGAGCCGGCCTTGTCTTGTCCAGCCACCAGATGCTCATAGAAACGATCCATCAACGCTGCGGTATACGTGTCATCGACCTCCCAAAGGCTGGCAACCACCGACTTGGCGCCAGCCACCAAAAACGCTTCTTCGAGGCTGGTGATGCCTGCCTCGCTTTGCATTCCCCCCGCTCCTGTATCACAGGCTGACAGTACAACCAGTTCCGCATTCAACTTCAGTTCGACAATTTCCCTCACCTGCAGCAAACCATCGTCTGCAGAGTTGGGATCTCTGGCGAGAACCAGGGCCGCTCGCTCGGGAATATCGGTGTCGGCAACGGCATGCGCGGCTATGTGGATGATCTTGAAATCGGATAGTGGCTGCGCCTTGAAATTCGATTCGGTGGCGCTACGACCGAGTAATAATACTGCATCCCCTCCAATTTTTCTGCCGATGGCAATAACCTCTTCGCGGCTCTGGGGAAGGCTCTTCAACCGTACGCCGACCAGGTCATACAGCCCGCGCAGGACAGCGGCCTTCACGGGATTTTGATTTGCATCGAAAAGCGCTTGATCTTCATACGGGACGTTCCCAATCGCGAGCAGCGGAGGAGACGGGCGATGGCTCCCCCTGGAATTCCTGATCGCTTGCAGGACAGTTGCACTTGGAATGTAAGTAATTGTGTGAGACTGTATTAAATATCTTCCATCCGGATTTCGCAGCGCTTCAAATGGAATCCGGCGCAGTGCGCCGTCAGCCGCGACAATCAATCTTTGTTTTTGCTTTGCGCGCGTCGGAGCAACCAGCATTGAATAGAGCTGTTGTGCGATCTCGCTCTCGCGTTTCTTGTCCCGCACCGCCGACAGGTACTGCTGAATACGAGCCTCCACTTCGGTACGGCCTGCGTTTAGCACAATGATCTCTGCGGATCCCTTTGAAACCGCAATGCAAAACGATTGAGGATCGTCAAGCACATACTCCAGCAATAGGTCGTCTTGACCCAGGACTTCCTGCACGGCAGGAAGCGACACCGGCTTGCCTAGAAATTCCCGATGGTTCAATGCAGAGTTGTTTTGCAAAAAAATCAGCCGCCGTTCATAGTTCAATAAGCGTTCCAGCAATTCCTCGCGTTCATTTTTTGGGTGTTCCTGCATGAGACTGGTCTGCAAACCTGCGATCTGGTCCTCGATATCGGCGGTATCAGCTGTTCGCCGGTTCGCTTCAGGCCTTCTGGCTTGCAGCAACGCCGCCGTTGTCCTTGCGCGTACCCGTTCCACAACTTGCAACGCTTTGCCGACGTTGTGGGTCGCCACCAGCAACCGGAAGTGCCGGATGTAGGTCTCACGTGCGGCTGCGCCAAGACCGCACTTCCAGAAAGATACATGCATATTGCTCAACATTCCGTCGAGTACGTCCTCGGCCTCTTCAAAGAGCAGATTGGCCGAGCGCGTTTCTCCCGCTCGTACTTTGAGAGTTGCCAGCGCCGTCAAATCTCGTGGCAAAAAGAAACGGTCTCCAACTCTTCGGCTGGCGTCAATCGCCATGATCATGGATTCTTCTGCTTTTGTGAGTTCACCCAGGGAGTCGTAGATCGGGGCCATGTCATACATGGCGCAAGCCGCCATGCGATAGAACTTCAGCTTCCCGGCAATTCGGGCCGCAGTTTGCAGGTCTCGCAACGCGGCCCAACGGTCACCCTCCCTGGCCGATAGTTTTCCTATCAGCACCAGCGCCTGCATCTGCGCGCCGGGTCTGTTTTCGACTGTACTTTCCTCGATCACTCGCTTTAAAATCTCCCGGCCTTCCTGGTGCCGGCCCAATTCGAGCAAGGCTTCGGCTTTTCGCTCATATGCCATAAAGGGGAAGCCTGCATCCTGATGTTGCCCAGCAAGTTTGATCACCCGGTCAAAGAACGGAAGCGCTTCCGAGTAACGATGAATCTCGTTGAGACCTGTTCCAATCATGTTGGAGAGTCTCATTTCTCCACCTATATCTCCATGTGCCATCGTAGAGAAAAGTGCTTGCCCAACCCGGGCCGCAGCCACGCTCATATTTCCTTCCAGGAACGCAACAACACCCAACTCCCCCAAGGCTCTTACTGCCCACCGGTCTTCTCCTAACTGTAGAGCGATATTCCGTGCCGAAGTCCATTCCGCTCGAGCCGCCGGAAGATTAATTTCCAAATCTGTATATCCCTTATTCACCAGGCACCACAGCCTAAGATGAAGATCATTCTGAGTGATCGGGTCGTTCAGAATTTGTTCAAGCGAACTTGATATTGCAACGAAGGAAAGCTGATCGAACTGACCTCGCAACCTGCCTGTCCTGGCATATAGCTCGTTTCGAGTATCGCCAGACTGTCTGAACTTTTCTTCGGCAAGCGCGTAAAGAGGCCCGGCAGCGGCCCAGTTCAAGAGCCCTGAAAATCGGTCTGCCTGCTGCATGAGTGCTACCGCGCCCACAGGGAGAGAATCAGTATTGATGGAATGAGTGCGTGTGCTCGAGTGCCCCCTATGCAAAATTCTGCGGGCAGCGAACCACGATAGCAATGCCATTGCGCACAAGATACTCCAAAGCAATACTCGTTTTATCATATGGAAAACACGGTTTCGAATTGCATCCCAACGGGTCCGTAGGTATGCATGTTGCTCAAAAGTAAAATAAGCTTTCAGATTGGCTATCATTCTCTGAGAACGTAATCTGCGGCCAGACTTGCACAATAGCTTATAAAAATCCGGATCGCGGCAATTGTTTAGCGGCAGACATTACTCTTTAGTTTGCCGCAAATGGAATTGCTCTTCTCCGGATTATGAGATGGCTCTAAGCAATGCTCATAGCTCTCATGTTCAGGTTTTGCTTGCTTTGCGTCCTTTGTGTCCGGAGTTTACTCTGACCAGGGAGCGCGCGAATGGGAATCGTAGAGGAGTAACCTCAAAAGCATTGCGCATTCAGGAAAACATTCCGCTCTCTCCCCTGACCACCTTCAAAGTGGGAGGTCTAGCCCGCTTTTTCGTCGAGGCGGCGACGGAAGAGGATGTGAAAGCGGCGGTGGAACACGCTTCCGAGCGCCAATGGCCGCTCTTCATCCTGGGTGGAGGAAGCAATCTTGTCATCGCCGACGAAGGATGGCCTGGATTGGTTCTCAAGATTGCAATCCCAGGCATCATACAAGAAGATGACGTATTTCAGGTTGGGGCAGGTCAAGACTGGGACACCTTTGTAGCTCATGCGGTGGCGCGAAATTATACGGGAATCGAGTGCCTGAGCGGTATCCCCGGCACGGTGGGCGGCACACCTATCCAAAATGTTGGGGCCTACGGACAAGAGGCCGCTGAAGTCATTTTGACAGTTCGGGTATTGGAAATTGCCAACGGCCAGATATACGAACTGGATAGCGCCCAGTGCGGCTTCGGCTATCGGAGCAGCGTCTTCAATACCACCGAACAAAGCCGATACATCGTGCTTCGCGTTAGCTATCGTCTCGCAAAGAACGGTAAGGCCACGGTCGAATATGCCGATTTGCAAAAATATTTTTCCAATACCTCTGGTACTCCTTCCCTGCAACAGGTTCGAGACGCGGTGCGAACAATACGGCAAAGCAAGGCTATGTTGCTGGTAGAGGGCGACGATGATTGCCGGAGCGCGGGGTCGTTTTTCAAGAACCCTGTCGTTAGCCAAGCCGAAGCCGATCGCATTGAAGCTCATGCCAACGAGATCAGCCCCAAAGCGGCCATGCCCCGGTTCGAAGCTGACGATGGCTTGGTCAAACTTTCCGCGGCGTGGTTGTTGGAACATGCCGGAATTCACAAGGGTTATGGACACGGTCCGGTTGGGATATCGCGCAAACATACACTGTCCATCGTGAACCGGGGCGGCGCAACGGCCCACGATATCATCGCCCTCAAGAATGAAATCCAGCAGCGAGTTCTGGATGTTTGGGGAGTAAGCCTGCATCCCGAACCAGTGTTTGTCGGATTACCTGGGAGCCGTGACTAATGGAACTTTTAAAAAGGTTTCCCAATTGGTCAATTCGGTCTACTATAGTTTAAGCCTTCAAAAACAAATCTGATCCACATTTTCATCTCAGGTGAAACGCGGAGAGAATTTTATGCGCCATGGAGAACGAGTCTCAAGATTTCGCCGGTCGGCTATCGTCGCCGCCATTAGTATTGCACTGGTTACTTCGTCGTATGGCATCCAAGCTGGCAATCGTGAGCGCCTGGAACTGGTCAGCGCAACCGGTGTTTCCACAGCAACGCCAACTACTGGTGAAGCGTTTAACCAGCAGGAGGGCGCGCCCGGTGTTGATATGAGCAAGATCATGCCCTTGCTGCAGGCACTTGGACAGTTGCAAGAAAAGCTGAAGCAGGGGATCCAGCTCCCGGCCGTGCGTACTCAGTCCAAACTGTTGACACAGTTGCCGGCAGGGACTGAATTCTATCTGGCGCTTCCCAACTACGGCGACACTCTGCACCAGGCACTCGAGATCTTTCACCAGGAGTTGAAGGACAACGGACCGCTTCGCGATCAATGGCAATCATTTCCCATGGGGCCGATGGTAGAAGATGCGCTGGACAAGGTCTACCAACTTTCACAATACCTTGGGAATGAAATTGTCGTTTCTGGTGACGTCAAGCCTAAGGGCGGAACATTCGTGATTGTGGCCGAGGTCAAGAAACCAGGGCTCGCAGCGTTTCTTCAGGGACTGATCAAACAATTCGCGCCAGGACCGAATTCGCCTCTCCGCATCCTGACTCCGCAACAGCTTCTGACCGCAAAGGCAACCAAGCAGCAGGCTTTGGTGCTGGTGCGTCCCGACCTGGTCGTTATTACTTCAGAGATATCCACGCTCAAGAGCTTCAACGCACAACTCGCGCGTCCCGGCGGCAAGCTGGGTTCCACACCTTTTGGCCAGCGGCTCGCCCAGGCCTACCAGGGCAGCGCGGGTATTCTGTTTGGAGCCGACTTGGAGCATCTCAAAAATCTGGTCCCTACCAAGACGAAAAAGGACATAGCAACTTTCGAGCAGACTGGGTTTGCCGGCGTGAAATACATGATTGCCGAGCATAAAGATTTAGCGGGACAAACATCGAGCACCATGGAGTTGAGCTTCGATGGTCCCCGGCATGGAATCGCATCATGGCTTGCGGCTCCTGGTCCCATGGGCGGCCTGGATTTTGTTTCGACCGATGCGGGAGTGGTCTATTCCATCGTGATCAAAAGCCCGGCACAAATGTTCGACGACATCCTATCCATCGCCAAGGTCAGCGATCCCAATGCTGAAGCAGGGCTGGCACAGGGTGAAGCCATGCTTAATCTGAAGATCAAAGACGACTTGCTCAGCAAGATAGGAAAAAACATCACGATATCGTTGGATGGCACTTTTGGGCCCAAAGGCTCCATGCCTCCATGGAAGGCGGTCCTTCAGGTTAACGACTCCAGCGGTTTGCAACGGACACTCAAACAATTGCTGACGTCCGCCGGCATGTTTATGAAGGGAGAGCAGCAACCCTCATTGGATGAACAAACTGAAGGTGGCCAGACGTATTACACCTTGAAACTTTTCTCAGGCAAAACACCAACCGAGGTGAACTATACCTTTGCCGATGGTTACTGGATACTGGCGGCAAACCGCGACCTGTTGGCAGAAGCCCTTCGGGTTCATCGCAATGGAAATTCGTTGGCCAAATCGAGCGGATTTCAGGCTTTGCGGCCCCCGGACCATCCTGGGGATGCTTCTGGGGTGTGGTACCTGAATTTTGGTCCGACATTAGCTTCCATGGTGCAACAGATGTCACCCGAGATCGCGTCGCGATTACAGGAGGCCTCTGCGAAGAGCGTTCCGAGCGCATCGTTTGTCTATGGCGAGGAAAATGCCGTCCGCGTTATCAGCAGCGGCTCTCAAGCGACAGCGGCGGCGATGGTAGCGCCATTGATCATAGCTGCTATTGCTATTCCCAGTCTGATGAAGTCAAAAGTGACGGCAAATGAGGCGGGCGGAGCTGCCACCATTCGCACGCTGATCACGGTTCAAATCGCTTACTCGAATTCGTTTCCAGACGTCGGTTATGCTTCTGATCTCGCCTCTCTGGGGTCCCGAGGCCAAGAACCAGCGTGCACGCCATCGGCGAAACATGCCTGCCTGGTCGACTCTATTTTAGGTTGTTCAAAACAATGGTGCATCAAGAATGGCTACCGGTATACGATTGCCGCGGACTGCCAAAAAGGAGTGTGTACCGATTTTGTCGTGGTTGGCACTCCCGTTGGTACAGATAGCGGGCACAGAAATTTCTGCGCAAGCTCTGACGGCGTAGTTCGCGGTCAATCAGGTCCCCCTTTGACATCGCCTGTCAGTATCGCTGAATGCCAGTCGTGGAACCCGCTATAGTTGTCGGTCGGTTTTAAATCGAGGGCTCGGATGCGCCTCTGCAAACCGAGCCGTCTAAAAGTTAATTGAACAGTACGAGTTCATTTCATTTTCAACAATGTGGAACTGTGTTAGGGCGATATCCGCTCGGCGGGCGGAGGACTGCTGTTGCACAATGAACACAAGCAGACAAAAATAGACGATCCCTGCGACACATTCGTGGGCAAGCCACCACGGAATACCAACGTTCAATCCAAGAAAGCCAGCTTCGAGACGCACAATATTCAACAATGACATTCCCGTAAACAAAGCAAGCAGCTTGAGACCATTGCGCATCAACCCCACAGATGTTTGCCACACCAGGGGAATGGAACCAAAAAAAGCGTCCACCATGGTGCAAGCGACAACGAAGCGGATGGGAATACCACCGAGTTCGACCATATCCCGGTCAATCTGGTGCATCGGCAACCCCAGAGCCTTCGAGATTTCGACAAGTACCGTTGTGGTGACCGAACACAGCCAACGCCAGTCGAACAGATAACAGAGAGCCACGAAGAACGGCACTAGAGCCACGCGAAATAAGAGGCTCTTCCTTTCCTCAAGCCATCTACTTGCACCCCTCCACATTTACTGCACTCGGGTCTTTCTTCGGAAAGAGTTAACTACACGCCAAGCTACTACCAAGACGGCAAACGAGACCAACGCGATGAGCGACGGTCCGCCGTCCTTGGGTGGCTTAGGGGGCGGTGGTGGTTTGGGAGTTGGTGGTGGTTTTGGTGTGGGCGGTGGTGGTTTCGGTGCGGCCGCGACACAGGTACAGTAGCAATCCGGTTTACCAGGCTTGCCCGAGTCTTCCGGGATGCACTCGGCCGGTGTTTGCTGGCATGTTCCCGGTGTGCCAGTGGCGTTGCTACACCGTTGGTTCACCACACCCGGCAAGCACTTCGATCCCACCTGTTTGGGAGTGCCCATGCCAGGCACTCCTCCCGGGGCTGGAATCACAGTAGCTGGACACTCCTGCGCCCTGACTGGTCGGCTGTAAAGACAAGTGAGGCTAGAAAGGATAAGCAGTAGTTGAAGATAGCGCCCCACAGTTGATTTCTGTCTGTGCATGTGTGGATCCTCCTCTGGTCCATCGTGGATAGAGCAATGGGGTCCCTCGAAAGCTTCCTAAATAGGTAGTGTCAAATGCTTGCAGAACGTTTCAGGGAATTCCGTTTTTGCTTGAAACTAGCTTTTTGCCTGGCTTTTAACCCCTGCCGCTGTTCCTCTGGGACGAATGCTGGGCCGTTTTGACCTGCAATCTGTACGATTTTGATACTGCGTTCATATACAATTTGCTCTTCCATCAACTAAAGAGCACCATGGCCAGTGCAGAGCTCACAAAAAATAACCCACACTTTCAAAAAAACGCCGTCAAAGGGGAAGATAAGATGCACCGCGAAAAGATGGGGCGAGAGTTTTCGGGACTACTCAGATACTTGCGGCTCATCCTCGTTTTATGCCTTGCCCTTGTTCTTCCCTCTCTAACCCACGCTCAAGGAACCTCGCCTTCCCAGAGCAAGCCAAGTTTCACCGGCTCGGAGAGCTGCCGCAAGTGCCATGAAGAGCTTTATCAGAGCTGGCAGCAGACCCGCATGGCCAACGTCGTCCGTGATCCGCGAAAGCACCCCGACGCTGTGCTGGGAGATTTTTCTCATCCTGATCCAAACCGAACCTTCGATCTCGGCGATGTTGCTTTCGTCTATGGTAGCCGCTGGAAACAGCGTTACTTCACTAGGCGTGGCGACGAGCTTTATCCCGAGCCTGGGCAGTGGGATATTAAGCACCACAAATGGCTTCCCTATCACGTTGCCAAGGGAGCGGATTGGTGGGCGGCTCTCTATCCTGACAGTAACTTCGAGCGTCCGACGGGTCCGCTGTGCGACGGTTGTCACTCCGTCAACTACAACATTGAAACCAGGAACGTCACCGAATGGAATGTAGGCTGTGAGAAGTGTCACGGGCCGGGAAGCGCTCATGTCCAACATCCCACGAAAGAGAATATCGTCGAACCTTCGACGTTGGATTTTGTTCGCGCCAACGATGTTTGCATCCAGTGCCATAGCCAGGGGAGGCCACTCACAAACCCAATCAATCAGAAATATTACGATTGGCCGGTTGGCTTTCTTCCCGGAGAGCGCTTGGCAGACCGCTGGGACCTGGAAGATTACAAATTTGGAACCACCAATTTCACGCACTTCGCCGATGGCTCCGCTCATAAGAACCGCATGCAGGGAAACGACTTTGTCCAGAGCCTCATGTACCATCGCGGGATTCGCTGCTTCGATTGCCACCAGGTGCACAGCAACCAGAATCCATCGAATCTGGTGCGGACCGGGAATGCGCTTTGCCTGACTTGTCATACACCGAAATCCGCCGCCGGTCCTCATACCTCGGTCGCTGCACATACGCATCACGCCGAAAACAGCGTCGCCAGCCAATGCACCGCCTGCCACATGCCTAAGATCGCCCAAACGTTAGGCGATCAATACGTGGGTAGCCATACATTCCGGTTCATCTCGCCTCAATTGACCGAGCAGTTCGGCATTCCCAATCCCTGTACCTCTTGCCATACGGATAAATCACCCAAGTGGGCTTTGGGGCAACTAAGGACCTGGCAGACCGTCTCGCCGTGGCGGGTAACCCAATGAATAGGCGCAGATTTAAGGACAACGTAAAGATCAAGTTACCCATTCTGGCTCTGCTCCTGATGGGTGTAATTAAAAGTGGGAGTCAATCGTCAGCCTACGAGAAACCAGCCCCGGAGGGGCGGCCGAAAGTAGCCCAGCATGTCGAGCCAGCGTGGGCGCGGTTTTGCGCACACGCTGGCTCGTAAATGCTGGGTATAGAAAGGACCAACCCTTTCCTTGCGCCGCAGGCTTGCGCGCAGCGAAGCGGAGCGCAACAAGAAATGGTTTTGACGCCGGGACCACCAAATACGAAGCTCACCCTCCATAGTCAAAATGCTATGCACAGTGACTCTCACTTTTAATTGCACCCGCTACTGATGGCAGCCTTCTTTAATACGGATGCACAGAACAAGAAGCAACCCTTTGTCGCACTGTCACTGAAAGAACAGCAATCGTTAACACGCCGGCTGACCGACTACATCAACGCCTATCGCACTCGAAACTGGAAGGCTCTTTATGATCTGGTTTCGGATACTGGCAAAAATGGGGTGAATCGGCCAACCTTCATTGAGGCAATGGAAAACAAACACGGCAAAGAATACGCCGATATGCCCGACCTGCTGGCGTTCACTCCCAGCGGGTCTGACAAAAACGAAGACGGACTTATGGAAGCAGCCGATGGAGGAGCTTAGGAACCTGCCTGGCTCAAAATACTGAGTTATCGTAGAGACGTCGATTCTTATGTCTCTCATGCCGATTCATATTGACAAGCAACAAATTTTCGTATATTATTCGCCACAGTAGCAGCAACCCATTGCTACTAATTCGCGGTCATTCGCGATGACCATAACTGTCGTGGCTATTGTTCAGGTATGTTAGCTCCGTCTAAGGAGTACTTTCTCATCAGGTGAGACACCCCAGGGGTATGGTACCTTTTAACCACCCTTGAACCACCTTTTTCGGAGAATTCTATGCTGTGCAACGCCCAATTCGCCGCCTCGGTCTTCCGATCACCCGATGGCCCGATCACCCGATCTAAATAGACCCCACCCATACCTTGTAGCGGTGTAGCGGCTGGTTTGAAAAAATGAGCAATTTGGCCGGGAACCCCAAGCGAGTTGGACGAACAATTCATTTGCCACCCGACCAAAGGGGGAAAGAGTAGTTAGGCATTCTGCTTAGACAATTAGCCGCGTTGTTGCCAAAAATGTGCACGCGGCTGCCACTGGGTAAATTCTGCGTAGCTTTGCGTAAACGCAAGCTCCTCATTCGCAAGCACTTAGCGAGCCTGGTCTTTCTCGTCATGGCATTCGAACTGCTCTACATCTAGCTAACCAGCCAAGTGTGCCTTTTTTGGCTAGAGCTAGCGCCCTCAAAAACCTCAAACGAAAATGCACGATCATAATCCCAGGGAGTAAGAATGGCAGAGACAGTATTGGACCAGATTCTTGTTGAGTTACAACGTAACGCCGCAGAGCATTATCCACAGCGGGGTGAATTGAAAAACCTGCGTGTTGTGGGACACACCCCCAAGGCCGATCATTTTATCTACGACGTTTGTGCCGACTTCCCCGATGGCATGGAAAGACTGGCAATCAAGATTTATCGTGCCCATAAATGTGGAGGCAGCGCCAAAGCAGCCGCCAAGATTGAGAACCGCAACCTGGGACATATCCGGCAATTGCTGCAGAAAAAAAAGCTGAGCGGATTGCCACGCTTGATTGGCGACTTTAGCGAACAAGGAGCGGTGGTTACCGAGAAGATTTCCGGACTGCCCCTGCAATCCATCATTATGAAAGCAGCGCTTTTACCAGGCTTTGCCGATAATGGCAGCATCGCACTGGTGGCACGCCGCGCGGGCGAGTGGCTGCGGGCCTTCCATAAAGCCAGCTCTGATGCGCCGGAAGCCTTTGATGGAGACGGTCTCATGACGGACCTTGAAAAGGTCTGCCAAAGCTGCCGGGATGAGGGCCTGGATGAAGCTTCAATCCGGGTAATCTTGTCCGGGGCGCGCAATGTGCTCGCGCGCAGCCGCAGGACTGCGCCCAGTTCCACGGTACTGAGCGATTTTGCGCCGCTGAACATTGTGGTAACCGAAGATGGAATCGGTTTCTGTGATTTTGCCCGGATGCAAATTCGTGGAAACTCCTATGAAGATGTGGCCACCTTTCTGGCGTCAGTCGAGGCGCTCGAAAAATATCCATTCTGCAATCGCGCCATCACCAGCCAAATCCAGGAGAGCTTCCTCGATTCGTACGGAATCACTCAAGCTGAAGCATCCGTACTTCGCGTGTTGAAGATGAAAGCCTTACTCGACATGTTTGCCCAAGGCCGTAATGTGAAAGAAAGCGCCGTGCGCAAGAAAGTGATGTGGGCCAACGTGATGAAGAAGTTCATCCATCAGGCGGCGCAGAGGTCGCTGGCGCCGGTGGCTGCGTGAGGGCGGTGTAAGAAGATCAAAACCAAAACCCAGCTGCAGGAGCAGCAGAGCCGCAACCAAAAAACCTTGCCACTGATGACGCTGATAAAGCTGATACACGGGTAGAACACCTCGTATCTGTAATTAAGCCCAACATTCTCGGGGTCCCGCAGAAAACGAGCCATCTCGTGCAAAGTAAGTGACATTAGGCTAAAGCCCAATCATTTCGACATTTTCGGCACGACTAAAGAGCTTGCGGAAATTCAACGGCTTTAGCCTTTGAAGGTATCAGGGCATAGCCTGTCCTGAGGTGCGCCGAAGGAGCTTTAGCCGTGCCATAAGAGGTTAAAAGTCAATCGGGCTTTAGCCGAATGTCACTTACATTTTGAAAAAATGCCCGGGTATTTGCAACAACCCTACCCCCTGTCATCCTGAACGCAGCGCGGCGAAAAGCTGGGCCTCGGGAATAAAGATCGGCGCGGAGTGAAGGACCCCGATAATGTATCAGTCTAAGTTGCTGATCCGGGGTATTCGACCCAAAT
>DASZFU010000149.1:0-25521 GCA_035939495.1 Candidatus Angelobacter sp.
TGCTCCTCAGGTGTCACCATAGGCTAAATTGCGTTGAAGCTTCCAGAGCTTCTTAGCATGAACCAAATTGTCCAATTTGCACCCTCTTTATTATGATGGCCTGTTGAAAAGTAAGTGACATTGGGCTTTAGCCCCTGTGGGGAGTTTTCGCTGGTTATAGCATTTTTGAGATAGCCTCTAGTAAATATCTCAACTGAGACTAATCTAACAGCAGTTCCAAGCCAGTGTTCACCATTTCGTCGCTGAAGTATCACCATGAGCCTGAATTCCGCGCTTCGATTTCTCTCAATCGTCATTCTGAGCGCCTTTTGCCTGAGTGCTTCCACACCCACCGTGACCCTTTATCCGCCCGTTGATCCAGTGACCAAAAAATATGACGAAGGCAAATCATGCTTCAGCTTCAAACGGGCACAACTTAAGGAGATCACGAAAAGCAATTTCGAGTGGGACCTGGGGTACGGCTTCCTTTCCATCGCTGACGAGGATTGGTTTACGCTTCACTTTAAAAATGTAAACCGCTCTGTGATCAAAGACCTCGGCGAACTTGATTGGGACAAGCCATTCCCCGTCCCGATGCTCGAACCGCGTCCTCCAGTCGAAACAGGGAAACAGCCGAAGGTCACCATCGACTCATCCGCCGATACCCACAAAGCATGGGCGGCGGCCACGCAGGATATGGCAAAGGTTGTTTTGCACCACATGTACGTCCTGCATTTGAAGGACGACGCGGATGACTTCTACGTTATGTTTCGTGTAGAAGAACTGGAGCAGCACACCCGCTGCGCCATTTCATGGCGGCGCGTCGATGCGCCCAAGCCCCAGGAAATGCAACTTCCTAAGATTTGGCTACATCGAGCCATAGAAATACTACTAATTTACTCTTGACACCAAGCCAGGACGGTGATAATTTAGGCAAGATAGTCGAAGTCATTCGCGGGGACGTAAACTTGAGCCGTTTTGCGGGCGTGAGCGAAGCGGGAGCCCGCAGGCGAAATCCTGACCCTGAGCGGAGCGAACGGGGAAGGATCACACAATTCGGTGTCATTCGCGGGGACGTAAACTTCCGTGGCTTTTTCTTTCAGTTGGCGTAGCTCTACCCAAAATCCATCCACAAAGAAAAACGACCGAACGACTGGGTCTATTTGTGTTTTATATAAAAAGATCGATTGCTCTTTCCGCTCGCACGATGATTAGCCTGCACCTGAGGTGAGCCGAAAATGATCACCCGATACCCCCCACCCCTTTGTTAACTTTAAACCAACATTAAACCAACATTCGTCTAATTTCTGGACATTAGCTGCCACGGAACAACAAGCAGCCACCGAAAACCGAAATGTGCATTTCAGCCAATAAATACGCCCGTTGTCTCAATGTCTCAATCTGCCGGGACTCTCGGAAACGCGTGCTGAACAGGTGTAGCGGCAAAAAACTAAAAAAAGCAAGTTTTATTCGTGTTCATTCGCGTTAATTCGTGGCTAAAAAGATTTTTGACTCTGTAGCGGCAAAACTGCAAAGAAGCAACTTACGGCAATTCTCCAAGCACCTCGCCCAGAAAAGCCAGTAGGCAGTCCGCATCATCTTCTGAAAACGACATCGGAGGGCGAATTTTGATCACATTATGGTATGGGCCATCCGTTCCCAGCAGAATGCCACGTTCACGCATTCGATTACAGATGAAGGATGCTTCTTCGACAGCAGGCTCAAGTGTAGCGGCATCACGTACTAACTCAGCTCCGAGGAATAAACCGGAGCCACGTACATCACCCATAATCGGATAACGTTGGGCAAGAAAACGTAAACCCTTGAGCAGATGATTGCCCACATGCTGTGAATGACTTTGCAGATTTTCTTCAAGCACTACTTTAAGAACTGCGAGCCCGATGGCGCAGGAGACAGTATTGCCCCCGAAGGTGCTGAAGAACTCCATGCCATTATTAAATGACTCGGCGATTTCCTTGCTAGTGATCACGGCTCCCAAAGGATGCCCATTGCCAATGGGTTTTCCAAGCACAACAATGTCGGGTACAACACCTTGCATCTCGAAACCCCAAAAATGAGTACCGATGCGGCCATAACCGGTCTGCACCTCGTCGGCAATGCACACCCCGCCAGCCTGGCGTACGGCTGCGTAGACCGCAGAGAGGTAGCAGTCAGGAAAAATGATTTGCCCGCCAACGCTGGGCAGCGATTCGGCAATATAGCCTGCCAGCTTGCGTCCACGGTGCTGCAAGCGTTCGACGGCATCGCTAACATAGGCAGCGTACTTTGCGCCCGCATCTGGATCGCCGCGCTTGTATTGGCCACGATAGACATCGGGAATTGGCACGGTATGAACCCAATCGGGCGGGCCATTTCCTCCCGGTCCGTTGTGCTTGTACGGGCTGATATCGATGAGCGTAGTGGTGTTGCCGTGGTAAGCGGCCTCAAGGACAATCATGTCGCGCTGACCCGTGTACGCCCTGGCCAGCCGCAAGGCCAATTCGTTGGCTTCGCTCCCGGAATTGACGAAAAAACAGACCTTCAACGGTGCAGGCAGGGTAGAGCACAACAATTCCGCGTATTGATTGATGAGATCGTGCAAATAGCGAGTATTGGTATTGAGCAAAGCCATCTGCTCGCTGGCCGCGCTTACCACTTTCGGATGGCAATGGCCAACATGGGGCACGTTGTTGTAGGCATCGATATAGCGGCGACCATTCTCGTCGAACAGATATTGCATCCAGCCGCGAACAATCTTCAGCGGTTCGCGATAGGCAATGCTCAGGTTTCCGCCGATACGCTCACGCCGCGCTGAAAGAGTTTCAGGTTTTGAGGGAGTTCCAGCAGGGAAGCGATCGGACGGAATTCCCAGGATGAGATTGGGATCAGGCGAGAGGCTGAGCCAGATCTCGCGTTCACTGGCCCGGACCACGCCGGGAAAGTCCCGGCCAAAGTCCAATAAATCAGTGATGATTTGGAAATGCAGGTGCGGCGTCCATCCGCCATTCACGTCGGGTGTGCCGATCGTAGCCATGCGCTCGCCCTTCTTAAAAGCTTTGCCGGCGCTCAAACGGTCCAGGGATTCCTGGCTCAGGTGGCCATAGAGCGTAAAGAAGATTGTTCCATCGTCGGTTGTGTGCTTCAGGATGATGACCGGACCGTAATCGAGCGCCGCTTTATTGTGCGCGAAAATGTGGACCGTACCATCGAGCGGAGCGTAAACAGGAGACCCTGGTTCGACAAAAAGATCAATACCAATGTGGATCACGCGGCGCTCATCGGTTATGCCTGTGCCGGTGGCGAAAAGCGGCGTCGCATACAAGAGCCGCGGCTCGTCATAGCGGCCCACAGCGAGTTTCACATCCGCTGACCGCATCGCACCAAAAAGGCGGCTGGTTAGAACTGCCTCGCTATTCCTGGCAAAGTCGCTTTCAAGCAACGCACTGGCGATGCTCAAATCCAAAACGATGCAAGCCTCTTTGCGAACATCGAAATCCAGGACGGAAGCAAAACTTTGAGAGTTGGTTTGCAGCCAACGAGTCACGGATGAGGTAGCGGCTGCCGGCTCCAGTCCGCAGGCATTTCGAAAGGCGGCCTCAGCGAAGTGAGGATGGATCTGCAACAAGCGAGGTAGTGTATTGCAGATGGGCTGCTGGCTAATCGCGAGGTAATTATCCAGTGGGCGCTGCTTCTGCTGGTGGGCCGCAATACAGATGCTCATGCACAATCTCATGCACACCAGCCCAAACAAGGCTGCAAGTTCGCCTTCCTGTAGGGGATGCTCAGAGTGATATCCCTTGACCAAACAGGCGGCCGCCGCAAGCGGCTCGGGCTGATCGAGAACGGCATACGCAATCGCAACGGCTAACTCAGCTACTGTGTAGCTGTGCACCATGTCGCCAAAGTCGACCAGGCCGGCAACGCTCTGGTTGCGGCTGTAGAGATCGGCGCCTCCTCCGACAATGACGTTGTAATCGTTTGCATCATTGTGGATAACGCTTCGACGCAGCGCTGAAAGCCGAGGCTCGTATTTGTGCTCAAAATCATCTGCGACCCTGCCCGCCACTGCACGCATCTCCGAATCTGTAATCTGCCGTTCGTACTCGTTGAAAGTCCGCAAGCCCTTCGCCAGGTCCCAATGGAAATCACGATGAATTGCCGGATGATCAAAGGTGCCCAGAGCGCGGTCTAACTGTCCAAGTTTGCGTCCAAGGTCGAAGAGCAATTCAGGAGAATGCCTGCGGATGGAAGCAAATGGCACTCCAGGAAGATAGGTGAGCAGGCGCACCAGATGCTTTGTTCCTGCCTCGGGTTGAAATTCAGAAATGGTGTTGCCCGATTTGGCAGGAATGGCGCGTGGGCAAAGCGAGAGAGCGCGGCCAACGTGTTCCATGGCCAGATTCTCCGCCTCTAGCAGAGGACGGTCATCGAGCGCGTTGGCCAGCTTCAGGACAAAACGCTCGCCCGAATCTGCCTGCAGCAAAAAATTCTGGTCGCGTTCGCTGGGCAGCACGTTGGCTGAAGCGCGAATGCCATAGATTTCCCAGGCAAGCGAGGTCGCCGTTTCTGCGTCGCAGGATGGAGCTTGTTTGAGCAAAGCCACTAGTGGCTAGATTATTTCATGAACGCATCATCGGCAAATGTTGAGTTACTTCGTGGCCGGTTTTTGCTCCTTGGCTTCACGAGATTCTGCGGCGCTGGCTTGCGCTTTTCGATAAGGCTCAAAGTCTGACCACACCCGCTCCACTATGGAGGCATCAACCGGTTTGGAAATGGCCGTATTTGGTTCTTTTTTACCCTGCTGTCCAGGCCTTCACTCTCTGGATACTGTCGAGAAAAGGTTTAAGCGATCGCGAAAGAACCACGGCTGCCAGCGCGCAGGCTACAGACGTCACCAGGGCCAGAGAGTAGTGCACCGCATCATCGCGGCGGAACAGGTATTGGGTACAAAGCGCCACTGCCGTTGGCCCGATTCCCAGCCCAATCAGGTTCACCACCAGCAGATATAACGAAGACGCCTGAGCGCGCATGGAGGCGGGCATGATCTCCTGGAGTGCAGCGGGCGCAATGCCGAATGGGGCGGCTGCCAACGCCAGTGCAAACGGCAACCACAAGAGCGCCCAGTTGGAAGAGGGCGAAAGGTAAGCAAAAAAGTGGATCGGTATCAGCACTATCGCTACCATCATTGCCACATACAGGTTGGCATTGGCGCGACCGCGAGACCGCAGACGGTCGGCAAGTCTTCCGGCCCCCACGATTCCGAGGCAGCCAAAGACCGCGACGCCGATGCCAAAGATCATTCCGATTTTAGACACGCTGAAATGGAAACGGCGCTTATAAAATTCCGGTATCCAGGCCCCGCCCGCATTGGAAGAAAGTGACAGCAGACTGAATCCCACGTTATGAAACAGAATGGTCTTCCAGTTCTGCCCCGTGTAGGCCAAAACCTCCCGCATGGTCGCTGTCTTCCGAACCGTGGCCTGCTGATCGACACTCTCGAACGTCCGCTGCCTCTTGGGTTCACGGATGGTGAGGGGCAAAAGCACGAGGGCAATGCCCGGCAATCCGACAATAAAAAAGATAAGCTGCCATGACCGAATCTGTCCTACAACAGGAACGTTCCAGACCGCTTGTGCAGCAGCGTAGCGCACCACGAATGCGCCAACCACAAAGGAGAGACCGCTGCCGATGTAAATTCCCATCGAATACACGCTGATAGCGGTGGCCAGGCGGTTGCGGGGGAAATAATCGGTGATCAGTGAATAAGCAGCAGGGGAAAGGGCAGCCTCTCCTGCGCCTACACCCATGCGTAGAAGAAGCATCTGCGGGAACGTGTGCGCGACGCCGCAGCCGGCGGTGAATGCGCTCCAGATCACGAGTCCGGCTGCGATGATCATTCGCCGGCTGTAGAGATCAGCGAGCCGGCCGATAGGAATTCCAAACAGAGCAAAGAACCCTGCAAATCCCAAGCCGATAAGGAAGCTCACCTGAGTGTCGCTAATGTCCAGGTCGTGGCGAAGTGGTCCTACTAGCAGGCTGAAGATCTGCCGGTCGACAAATGAGAATATATAAACAAAAGTGAGGACCGCTACGATATACCAGGCATAGCGAAGTGATCCCCGGGGTTCCTGGGCTGGCGCGACCACGGCTTCTGTGGACATGGCGCGCAATTCTATAGAATCGGGGCCAACTCGATCAATGAATCCATTTTTTTGAATCTCGCAGTTCTCTAATTTGCCGGAGATTTTGCGCACCTCAAAGAAAAATACGGGACAACGATGAGACTTATGAAATCAGTACCTCGGTAACATCTGTCACCTCTATTTCTCTGTTCGAAACACCTGCAATTGGGTAAAAAATAAGTAGATTTCCAAGTGATCTTCGGTTTTGCCTGCAATTGGGCCTCTTGTAATGTTGTTTCTGGTTTTACCGATAACCTAACCAGATGTTCAATTTGGAATCGAGATCTTGCCGGTCATAAGAGGCGATTTCGAATATTTTGCCGAGGCTAGAGCATGAACGAAGAAAAATATTGCGTGTTACCCGTAAACCAGCAGACAATGCAAGCTCAGATGAACAGCCAACTCAAATCTTTTGAGAGTTTAGCAAGCGACAGTTTTGATCCCGTGTCTTTATGGGAGCGCGTCAATGGCGACATGGAGTTGCTCCGCGATCTCGTCGGACTATTCGCGCTGGAGTATCCGGAGTTATTATTGAATATCAAATCAGCCATTGAGCATGGGGCCTCTGCCGATCTTCAGAGATTCAGCCACAAGCTGAAAGGCTCGGCGTTGCAATTTTCCGGCAAGTCGGCTGTGGCTGCCTCGTTCCAGTTGGAAGAAATGGGAAGGACTGGATCGCTGGAAGGTGCTGGCCAGGTTCTGATGACACTTCAATTGGAAGTCCTGCGCTTGATGGAAGCCCTCAACAGGATGATTGCCTTAGAACGGCCAGTGATGTGAGTTTCCCGGATAGCGTAAGATTTGACCTGCGTGAAATAGATGGCAACTTCAGTTATTGACGGTCAGCAGACGAAATTGCTGAATGTCTTGCTTGTCGAAGACAATATCATTGATGCGCGGCTCATCTCCGGGTTATTGAAAGGCCCGGCAGAAACGCTCAAATGCCGGCACGTAAACCGGCTTGCTGAAGCCCTCCAACTGTTGCGGGCCATACAATTCGACGTTATTCTCCTCGACTTGAATCTGGAAGATAGCGCCGGCTATGAGACGTTTTCCCGCATCTTGCCGCAGGCCGCCAAAGCCGCCATTCTTGTGCTCAGCGGTTCTGACGATGAGGATCTCGCCATCCGTACCGTTCGTGAGGGCGCTCAGGACTACCTGGTCAAAGGCTCCTTTGATGGCCGCCTGTTGCTCCGCGCCATACGTTACGCCTTTGAAAGAAAGCAGTCGGAAGAGGCATTACGTCAGAGCGAATCCACGGTTCGCGCCATCTTCGAGAATTCTCTCGATGGGATCGTAATCACCGAAGATCGCGGCATCTGTATGGAAGCCAACTCTGCCGCTGCCGCCCTGGTGGGACTTACCCGGGATGAATTTATCGGATCAAGCTTGTTCAAGTTTTCCGTCGACGGTCTGGAAAAGGAGTGGCGAGGCTTTCGGGAGACCGGCAGCGGGCGTGCGCGTTTCTGGATTCGCCGCCACGACGGCGTAAAACGCCTTATCGATTGCAGCTTCAATGCCAATATCATGCCTGCGCGCCACCTCTGCGTGCTGCGCGACATTACCGAGCAGCAGAACCTGGAAGAGCAACTGGGGCAGGCACGAAAAATGGAGGCTGTGGGACGCCTGGCAGGCGGCGTCGCCCATGACTTCAACAATATTCTCGGCATTATCGGCGGCTACGCCGAGCTTCTGGAACTGAACTCCAGTGATGAAGCCCAGCGCTCCAAAGCGGAAAAGATTCTGATTGCGACGCAAAAGGCCGCCTCTTTGACCAAACAACTGCTGGCTTTCGGCCGCCGCCAGGTCATGACGCCCAAGCTGCTCGATATCTCGGCAGTTGTATCCGAGGTCAACAGCATGGTCCATTGCCTGCTCGGTCCGGAGAGCCAGGTGATTGTTCATGCTCAACCAGACCTTGGCCTGGTGAATGCCGACCAGGGACAGCTCGAGCAGGTAATTTTGAACCTCGCAGCCAATGCACGCGATGCAATGCCAAACGGCGGTACGTTGACCATTGATATGGCAAATTACGTCAGTCGTTTAGGCGCATCGGAAGTGCCTGCCGGGGAATATGTGCTCCTCTCGGTCACCGATAGCGGCATCGGCATGGATTCCGAAATCGAGTCACGTATCTTCGAGCCGTTCTTTACCACCAAGAAGAACGGATCTGGATTGGGCCTCTCCACCGTTTATGGAATCGTCAAGCAAAGCGGCGGGCATATTACGGTCCATTCGGAATTGGACGTCGGCTCCACCTTTAACATCTATCTGCCTCTCATCACCAGCCCGAAGCTGAAGCCGCCGAATGCCGAGGGCAGGAAACGCATTGATCTCGAAGGGCATGAAACAATCCTGCTGGTCGATGATGAAGACGATCTGCGAAACGCCGCTGCCGAATATCTTGAAAACTGCGGCTATCGTGTATTGAAGGCCTGCAACGGTAAAGACGCTATCGAGACTGCTGACAAGTTCGAGGGCCATATTGGCCTGGTAATCACCGATATCATCATGCCCAAAGTGAATGGCCGTGGCGTTGTCGACCATATAAAGAAAACTCGTCCGGAAACCAACATTCTGGTGATCTCCGGCTATGCAGATGACGCCATCATTCGCCACGGCATCTTTCTTGAGACCACTTGCTTTTTGCAAAAGCCGTTTACTTTTCAGGTGCTGGGTTCGAAAATAAGGTCTCTCTTGGAGCCCCATTCCTGATTCTGGACGGGCTGCAGCGTTACGCTTTCAGTTGCCAAGATTATGAATTCTGTTGCTTTTGCAACTAAGCTGCTAAATACTAAATCTATGAAGTTCGACTGGCCGCTTTTTTCTGCGGTTGCCTTGGTATTACGACCCCCGACAGACTGCTCCAATTTGAAATTGTGCGGGTGAGCGATTCACCCTTGAATTGAAAACTTTTCCCAATGCACCGGGATTGGTTTCTATTGCACACTCAAAAGAAAGGAGCGACCTTATGTTCAAAAGGCAAAAAGCCTCTACAACCTGACAACTAAAGATCAAAACTAAGCAGCCGAAAACCAAACTGTGCCTGGACTTCTGTCAACAGTGGACAAACAAGCCAAAGTAGTAGATACGATCCGGATCCTCATCCTCGAGGACAACGCTGTCGATGCGAGGCTAACCCTGCGTAAAGCCAAAGAGACGGGCCTGGAAATAGCAGCCGACGTTGCTACCAACTCCCAGCAGTTCATCAAGTATTTTCAAAGCCAGCCTTACGATCTTGTCCTGGGCGATTATCGCCTGCCCGATTGGACCGGCCTCGACGCCCTGCGCTGGCTCAGAAACTCTGGATATGGCACACCCTTTATCCTGGTCACGGGCACGCTGGGAGACGAGCTGGCAGTGGAATGCATGAAAGAAGGAGCGAATGATTACGTTCTCAAAGAGAAGTTGGAGCGTCTTCCGTTTGCCATTCACCGCGCCTTGGAAGAACGCCGGCTGCGCCAGGATCGTGACCGGGCCGAGCGTGATCTGCGTCAATCCGAGGAGCAATTCCGCTCCATCGTTGAAGGGGCCCCATTTGGGATTTGCCAGACGGATGAAAACGGACAGATCCGCATGGCGAATCCAGCGTTGGTCGCGATGCTGGGATATGCAAGCGAATCAGAGTTGTTGGCTGTCGACACGGCGCGCCAGGTTGGTCGTGGCTTGGCGGATATGCAAAAAGCCCTCGCGCAATTTGATAGCCAGCCCTCCTCTACGCGCCCGGAACTTACGTGGCGGCAAAAGAGTGGAAAGGAAATTTCTGTGCGGCTCGCAGGCGTCCGTGTCCGGGCCGCTGTTCCGGGTAAAATGAGTTACAACATTTTCGTGGAAGACGTGACCCAGCAACATGCTCTGGAGCGCCAATTTCAACACTCCCAAAAGATGGAAGCGGTGGGGAAGCTGGCCGGCGGTGTAGCCCACGATTTCAATAACCTGTTGATGATCATCGGCGCATCCGCCGATTTTGCCGGACAGCACAAACACAACCCTGAAAGGATCGACAAGTATGTTCGCCAGATTCAGGATGCCACCTCGATCGCTACCTCGGTCACGCGCCAGCTCCTGATGTTTAGCCGCAAGCAAGTTCTGGAGAGACATGTCCAGGATCTCAATTCCATCATCGGCGACTTGGCCAAAATGCTACCCCGGCTCCTTGGGGAAGACGTTAAGCTCGTCATCCGCCTGGGGTCTGATTTGCCCAAAGTGAATGTCGACCGTGGCCATATTGAACAGGTCGTGATGAACCTGACGGTGAATGCTCGCGATGCCATGGCAACCGGCGGTAACCTTCTGATTGAAACAGCGAATGTGACGGTCAGTGGAGAATCAATTCAGCCTTTAGGCGGCAAGCTGTCTCCCGGCAACTACGTCGCCTTGAGTGTCCGGGATTCGGGGGTCGGCATGAATGAAGAGACCAAGGCGCAGATCTTTGAGCCATTTTTCACCACCAAGGAACGCGGGAAAGGGACCGGCCTGGGTCTGTCTACAGTCTACGGATTGGTAGAGCAAAACGGCGGCAAAATATCAGTAGAAAGCGAGCCCGGGAAGGGAAGTACCTTCACGGTTTATTTTCCGCGTGCCGAGGGCGCCATACAAGTGCAGCCTCGTGTTCGGCGGACGAAATTTTCCGGCGATGGTTCCGAAACGGTGCTATACGTCGAAGATGAAGCTGCTCTCCGGGAGATTGCGCGCGAATCGCTGCAACAAAGCGGCTTCACCGTCTTACTCGCCGCCAATGGCGCCGAAGCGTTGGATCTCTGCAAAAGCCACGAAGGTCCAATTGATGTCTTAGTCACAGATCTGGTCATGCCCGGTATGTCTGGCATGGAGCTTGCTCAAAAAGCTTTGCAACTGCATCCTGGATTGCTCGTGATCTATGTGTCAGGATATACAGAACACCCCATGGATCTCCAAAATCTTGGACCGCGCGCCGTCTTCCTGCAAAAGCCATTTGACATGGACGCATTGATCCACCATATCCGTGCATCTTTCCCCGGTACCGCATGATTTTGCCAATTCTTGGAATCAAAGAATTTGATAACCTAAATAACAGCTTCTCACTCCCATGCTGGCCGTTCGCGATAATCTCGCTGAGTGCTTCAACGCCTTGCGCGCGAACAAACTGCGCGCCTCGCTGACTATGCTGGGGTTGACGATGGGCGTGGCAACCCTCATCACGGTCATGACCATTGTGCAGGGCGCCAATGTCTTCGTGGAAAAAAAGATTGCCAACTTAGGCACTAATGTTTTTCAGATGGCCAGGACGCCTTTTGCCGTCACCGATTTCAATATCATCATCAAGGCCCTGAAGTACCGGAAGATTGAATTGGATGACATGCGCGCCATTGCCGAGAAGTGTCCGTCGTGCGAAGAAGTCGGCGCTGCCGCCAATACCACGGTTCGCGCCCGCTACGGCGACCAGGAAGTGCAGGATGTGAACTTCTCCGGCAAGACCGCCAATATGTCCGACATTGATACGCGCTCGGTCGAGTTGGGCCGCTACTTCACATCTTCAGAAGAGGAACATCACGCCGAGGTCTGCCTGATCGGCGATACCCTGGTGCAGCGTTTGTTTCCTACGATCAGCCCTCTCGGCAAATCAATTCGAGTAGGGAACAATGAATTCCTGGTGGTGGGGGTCATGGAGAAGGTCGGCAGCGTCCTGGGCCAGGATCAGGACAATTTTGTCACCGTCCCGCTCCCGGTTTTCCTGCGCGTCAACGGCCTCCATAGCAGCCTTACCATTAACGTTAAGACCGGCCCGGCTCGCTTCGTGGAAGCGCAAGACCAGGCCGAGCAGGTCTTGCGGGCGCGCCACCATCTCACCGGCAACATGGAAGACGATTTTTTTATCGGCACCAAGGAAAGCTATATGGCGCTGTGGCGCAGTATCAGCTCCGCATTTTTTGCCGTGTTCATCATGGTTAGCGCCATCTCCATTGTCATTGGCGGGATTGTGATTATGAACGTGATGCTGGTGAGCGTTACGGCCCGGCGGCGGGAAATCGGAGTACGCCGGGCAGTGGGCGCCACCAAGTTCGACATTCTCCGGCAATTCATTGCCGAAAGCGTCGTGCAATGCATCGCCGGCGGCCTGGTGGGCATCACCATCGGCTTTCTGCTGGCTCTCACTTTGCGCACCTACACCCCTTTTCCTGCCGCGGTCCAAACCTGGGTCGCAGTGGCAGGCGTAGTTTTAAGTTCCAGCGTAGGACTGTTTTTCGGCATCTACCCAGCCCTGCGCGCCTCGCGTCTGGATCCGATAGTTGCCCTGAGGTCCGACTGATGTTTTTGATTGCATAAGAATTGCACCTTCTGCGAAATGATTCTTCACCCCACACTTCAATCATGGCAATTTTGGCAATAACAATAATCCAATTACCCAATTACGAAATTACCCAATCCTTATGGCGATCATGACTCCATCCCAGGCCCGTGAGAATTTTCGGGCGGCAATGAACACCTTGCGGTCCAGCAAGGTGCGTTCTGCATTGACTGTGATTGGAATCGTGATCGGGGTGTCCTCCGTGATCTCGATGGCTGCCATCATCAGCGGCCTCAATAAGTTCGTGCAGGACAAAGTTGAATCGCTCGGCTCCCGTACCTACTTTCTTACGCGCTTTCCCCCAGGCACAGATCCATTCCATTTTCCCGAGCGCATTCGCTTGCGCAAGTACTTCGAATACGATTACGCCAACTTTATCCGCAGCGCGGCGCCTGATGTGGAGATCGTAACCACGATTGGCACACGCGGATTCGTCTTTGGCGAC
Source organism: Candidatus Angelobacter sp. (assembly GCA_035939495.1). Classification (GTDB taxonomy): domain Bacteria; phylum Acidobacteriota; class Terriglobia; order Terriglobales; family Acidobacteriaceae; genus Angelobacter. The sequence continues at coordinate 12,935 of DASZFU010000149.1, forward strand.
ACCAACTTGATCACCAGCGGTGATCGCAGCGTTGAAAAAGTGATTTTGCGCGGCGCGGAACCAGACTACACAACCGCGATTCCACTGTTCAGTGTAGGCAGCGGACGTTTCATCACTTCCTTCGACGAGGAGCATGCACGCCAGGTCGTCGTGCTCGGGGCCGCCATCGCCGAGTCTCTTTTCCCTTACTCCGATGCGGTTGGCAAAACCGTACGGATTAATGGCGCGCTTTATGAAGTCATCGGGGTTTTCGAACATGACCAGGGACTATTTCTGGGGCCCGGCGTCGATGTGTTTGCCATCGTCCCGCTGAGCGATTTCCGGAAGAAATATCCCGAGGCTAAAGAACTGGTCATGGCCTTTACTGTCCCCAAGGGCGCCAGCGTAGATAAGGCCCAAGACGAGGTAATCCAAGCGATGCGCCGGCTGCGTCGCGTGCCCGCCGATCAGGAGAACGATTTTGAGCTGAGTTCGCCCGACTTTCTAAGCAACCTGTGGAGCCAGCTCACAGGCGCGCTGGTGGTCCTTACCTCGGTGATCAGCTCTGTAGGATTGGTAGTAGGGGGCATTGGAGTGATGAACATTATGCTCATCTCGGTGACGGAGCGTACTCAAGAGATCGGCGTACGCAAGGCCATCGGCGCTCGCCGGGCCGATGTCCGTCTTCAGTTCCTGCTGGAGGCTGTGGTATTAACTTTGGTTGGAGGAACCATCGGTATTCTCGTCGGCGCTGGAGTCTCAACCCTGGTGCGGACCCTCGTGCCGTCCGTGCCCGCAACCCTCTCCTATCTTTGGGTTTCGATTGGCTTCGTTATTTCGGTAGGTGTGGGCCTGGTGTTCGGATACTATCCCGCGAATCTGGCCGCCAACCTGGATCCCATCGTCTGCCTGCGTTATGAATAAGAGGATTGGGTAATTGGGTAAATTAGTAATTGGGTAATTGTTTATCGGTATAACTGATTGCGGATGTTCGGCAAATGTGGACAAATACGCCAAACTAAATCATAGCAATTTTGGCAATCATGGCATTTTTGGCAATTACCCAATTACCAACTTACCCAATCCCCTCAGTTCGGCTCATACGAATAATAAGTCGGACGAAGAGGGAAGAGCTTGATCAGGATCAACCCGGTGATGAATCCGCCGACATGGGCCCAAACTGCCACTCCACCGCCGGTTTCGCGCGACTCTGTAATGGCAGTGGCGGCGCCGCTCAGGAGTTGGGCCAGAAACCAGTATCCCAGCACCAGCCAGGCAGGCAGCCGGATCAAGGCAAAAGTGAACACCCAGGTCAAGACTCGAGCCGAGGGAAACAGCACGAAATATGCCCCCATCACACCGGCAATGGCCCCACTTGCTCCCACGCTGGGGATTTGGGCGGTTGAATTGAAGACAAAGTGCACCACGTCAGCGCCTAATCCGCTCAGCAAATAAAACAACAGGTAGCCGAAATGACCCAGGCGGTCTTCCAGGTTGTCGCCGAATATGGCCAGGGCCCACATGTTGAAGATCAGGTGCAGCCAGGAGGCATGCAAAAACATGGAAGTGAGGACTGGAACCAGAGCCACATCCATAGGAATGAGACCTGCTATCCAGCGGCTCACATTGGCGGGCACAAAACCAAACTGCATGACGAGGATCCGTAGCTCGCGCGTGGAGAGAGAGTACTCGAATAAGAAGACTGCGACATTCAAGCCGATCAGAAAATAATTCACGTAAGGCGTGATCGAGCGCGGCGCGTCATCTTTGATGGGAATCATCTCAGCTAATTTATAAATTAAAAATTAGAACTATAATTTTTATATCTGTGGATGGGGTACTCATAATCAATAAGCCACGAGGAATGACCTCTCATGACGTGGTCGACCGGATACGGCGCCTCATCGGCGAGCGTTCTGTCGGCCATCTTGGGACCCTGGATCCTTCCGCCACCGGAGTTCTGCCGACGGTTCTGGGACGGTTTACTCGTCTGAGCCAGTTTTACACAAATGCAGATAAACGGTACGAAGGGATTATTCAATTTGGATTCTCCACGGACACCTACGACGCCGAAGGCGAACCCCAAGGGCCCAAGAAGCCAGTCGATCTGAGCCTGGAGCAGATTCAGGAGGCGGCGCGCACCTTCGTTGGGGAAATTGAGCAGGTTCCACCTCCATTTTCTGCCAAAAAGATCGGCGGAGTCCCAGCTTACAAGTTCGCTCGCAAAAAACAGGAAGTGGAGCTGAAACCCAGGCCGGTCGAGGTCAAAGAGTTCGAGATTCTGGATTGGAATGGAGAACAGGCGCGTTTCCGGGTTTGGGTCAGTTCCGGAACATATATCCGCTCACTGGCTCATGAGTTGGGAAAGATGCTTGGCCCGGGAGCTCATCTGGCATCGCTGGAGCGAACCGCGGTGCGCGAGTTCGGGATTGCGGAAGCACATAGCCTGGAAGAACTTGAAGCCGCGAGCCGAGGCGTAAACCCGGATTCTCATCAACCGCAGCAAGCACGTCAGCCCGAGCCCTCGGATAGCCCCCATCCGCAACGTCCGATAACGAATATTATGTTAAATAATGGATCAGCCCTGAAAATAGGCCCGTTTGAGGCTCTGTGTTTGCATCCCCGGCTCATTTTGCCCGAACTCCCTGCCGTGACCGCGCCGCCCGAAGCCCTGGTCAAAATACGTCACGGCATGTCAGTCAATTTGCCGGAATTCACTAAAGCCAGCCTCATCCGGGTGTTCGAAAACCAGACTCGTTTGATTGCCATAGCCCGGCGTATCGCCGGTACCCTGTTCCATCCAAAGGTAGTGCTCTTCTGACCTGCGAGGTGGCTGGATTGTTTTTTCTAAGGTTTCCGCAGGGTTCCTCTTCGAGAAAACTCAAAGGCTCCGTCAACGACAGAGCCTCTTGGAGATCGAGCTTGATTTTCACTCTTTACTTGAATTTGTCGCCTGAATATTTGTAACCTGCGGCGGTGCCGGCCTCGATGGCATCTTTGATGGCGTTCTTGATGTCACCTTCGGCTTTTCCTTCTTTTTGAAGCATTTTTCTCAGCCGCTCGATTTCGCTGTTGAGAAAGTTCTTAAACTTTTTGGCGTCTTTGGGGTAACCCGGCTGGTTGCGATCCCAGTTGGTGTTGTCGTCGGCATACGCCTGATCACCCTTGGCTTCCTTGGGAAGATCTTTTTTGTTGTTCGAATTCTCGCTAACAGCTCCTCCATTCTCGCAGTCTTTGGCTTTTTCTTTGACCCAGTCTTGCGGCGTAGATGGATTTGCAGGCAAAGGTGCGATGGGCGATGCCAGTTCCCAGACAACCTGAAATGGTCCAGAGCCATGCTCCGCGTGCACCGGGAAGATTGCCTGGCCGCTGTTTGTCATTGCCCAGGCCTCTCTCCGGCCTCCACCGAAGTCTACAGGGCCGGACGATACCGAGGCTCTTACCCTCAAATTCGCAGGTCTGGTCTTGACTACGAGCTGGGTTACATCGTTTCCACTGGAAAGCTTCCGTCGCTCCAGATTGCCTTCCATTTCGTAGAACAGTATCCTCTGCGGGTTGGTGCTCTGGCCGGTAACCGTGTTGGTAGCTGTCAATTCCTTTGTTCCAGGCGACGATGGCTCGACCTGGCCCAATTTGAGCTGGTTTCGAGTAGCCGCTAATACAGGCACAGACTGGGTCTGGCCGTCGCCAGCCAAATTGACTTGCATGTTCGAGAAGTTGGGACTAAACCCTTGTCCTTTCAGTGAGAGCGTCTCCCCTAGCTTCACTGCCTGGGGCGGATTCTGGATTTGGATCGGCTCAGGACGATGTTCCCATGAGCGCTCCAGCGTATCGTTCGTGCGAGGCTTGATTTCGATGTTTCCAACAGGTGGCAGGCGATGGCCACCGGCGATTGAAATGAAGTATGCCCCAGGCGGCAATCCGGTGACGAACATGCGGCCAAGAGGGTCCGCTGTTCCCTTCTGGACAACTTCGCCGGCAGCAGTTTGCACCTCGACTACTTCACCTTCAACGCTCCCGGGTCCAGTTACGGCAAAGCTAAACGACTCTTGAGAATGAATCTCATCCGGCAGAATTGTGTTATAGGCGTTTCTAAGATACCCGCGCCTCGGCTCTCCAATAAGCTTCCCATTGTCGTCATAGTCTTGTTCGGTCCATGTCCATTTAGGAAATCCATTGTCATCAATGTCACGAATCTTGATAATCCTTGTTTTCTTCTTGCCGTTTTTGTATTTGTCTATCTTGTAGATGGTTTTGTCGCCTTTGTATTTGATTTCCTCGTGGGAGGTCTGACCTTGCCCGTCAAACTTGTCCTCCTCGATGACGCGGCCATTGTCGTCATATTTGGTCGTGGTCTTGTCGACTAGATGGTCTGGAGTCTGCCCTTTACCATCGTACTTCTCTTGATCGACAACCTGGCCATTCTCATCTTTCGTGGTCTTGAGTGTGCCATCCTGGCTCCATTGAGAGGTAAGCTTACCTTGGGCGGTCACTGTGGCTACAAACAGAAACAAACTTGCAAACATGAGCAAGGAAAATGAAATCAACGAAATTGCTAAACGGCGTATTGTGAATGTCATGGCGAATTCTCCTTTTTGTTGCGGCCATTGCTGCTGGCCAAATCGGTTTCAACCATGAGTCACAAACAGGAGAGAAAAGGTTCATCGGAATTGCCATAATTGCCAAAATCGCCGGAATTTTCAAAACTGGGATTGAGATTTTTATTTGGTCTGGTAACCATGCCCACGCTGTGCTTGTTTTAGCTCAAAATGTTCGCGGGCTGAATGCTGAGTGCTGATTGCTATTTTCTTGCGCTATTCACTGTCTTACCGGCATAGACGCTGATCGCTTGTCAGTTGCGCGATCGCTTTGCAGGCATCGATCAGTCCACTGCCGAATTGGGTATCTTTACCTGGTGGTCCCAGGTCTTTGGCGGTTCGTTCCATCAAGGCTTGTATTGCCTGCGGTGAAAGCTGGGGCTGCTGTTCGACAATCAGGGCAGCTACGCCGGTGACAAAAGCAGTGGCTAGAGACGTTCCCGATGAGATGAGTAGCCTGGCGCCCGGACCAGTACTGACGATTTCGACGCCAGGTGCTGCCAGATCGATGAAATCCCCCTGCGTGGCTTGAGGATAAAGTTTCTCATTCGCATCAACCGCAGTCACGGCAATTACGTTGGGCAAGGCAGCGGGATAGCTTGGTTGTCCCCGAGGCCCGCTGTTCCCTGCGGCTGCAACCACCACGATTCCCCTGTTCACCGCCTCGTCCACCAATCGGGTTACGAGCTTTTCGGAGGGACCGCCGAGGCTCATATTGATGATCCGCACTTTTTTTTGGATTGCCAGGTCGAGTCCCTTCGCCAACGTTAGCGACCAGCATTCTGCCTGCACGGCCTGAGCGTCCGAGGGCCGGCAAGCCTCGATCGCCACGATTTCAGACTGCTGGGCAATGCCGGCAATCCCTGCGGCGCTCTTAGGATCGGAGGCGATGATCCCTGCCAGGAGAGTCCCATGAATGTCTGGTCTGAAACCTGTGCCCGTCACATCCACGTGTTCAGCGATCTTACGGCTCAGGGCAGGATGATTGAAATCCACTCCTGTATCGACAATGGCGATCCTCACGCCTTTGCCTGCCATGGAACTGCCAAGACGATCTGCTCTGATCAGGTGCGGACCATATTGGAGTTGCGCATCAGCATTGATTTCCTGCTTGTGCAGGCGGCTGGTCTGATATACGTAGTCCGGCTGGGCAATCTGGACTTGAGGAATCTTAAGTAGTACTTTAATTTTCTCCTGTATATCACTTCCATCAAGTATCTTGTAGACGATAAGTGCTGTATTGAGTGAAGAGAGATGATCGACTTCGATCACTTCCAGATGGTGATCGGCTGCCAGCTTTTTAGCGGTAGCGTTGACGGCATCTGTCGATTCGAACGGTATGAGAACCAGAATTCTTCCTGACACAAACGCGGCTGCGGTGGCTAATTCCTGGACCGTCATATAGATGTGCAGGAGTTGGCGGTCGAGGCTGCATCCTTGCTCTCCCTTGCAATCGACGCACCGGATCGTTACTACTCCCTCATAGGTACCCGGTTTCATCATGGCGCTATCGAATTCGACCGGCAGAAGTTGGCGGCTTTGGGAATTGACCTCGACGCTGCGGTTTCCACGGAGACGCATGAAGGGCGGCACAGTTTTCGTTTCGACTTCGAAACGATGCCGTGAATGGCAGCCGTTTTCGGCTTCAATGGTGCTTGAGACGGTCTGATTCTGCTGCATGGAGAATCGCCATTCGAATTCGTTCTGCCCAGTTCCCGAGGTTTGACGTGATTGAGCTACCAGCGAGCCGGCAAGCCACAGAATCACCGCCAGCATGAGCATCGAATATGGGCAACGATTCTCCATCTTGTGCCTAGCCTTATTTGCTTTGCAGCACAGTAATCACGCGCGGATTCTGTTGAAGGGTTTGCCGAGCCCTTTCGATCTCTTCCGTTCTGTTTCGGGGGACATGTTTTAGCCGAATCGTGTATAGATCCAGCGCCGAAGGGCCTGCAATGATTTCTCCATCGACAGCCGTAAGGGCCTGCCGGATTTCCTGTTCCGTGGCGCCTTGACTGAACTTGACGGCAAGCGTGGCGCCCAATTCGTCGCTGGAAGGACCGGCAAGCGGAACGTAGATCACCGAGGGATGAGTTCCCTGATAAACCACCGTTATTCCCAGGCTCACGACCAAGATCAGTTGAGCAGCGATAGCAAAGCGCGTAAAAGCTGGGGTAAGCTGCCACCAATCCACCATCTTTTTCCAGAAGCCACTTTCGGCCCGACGCGGTGTGGCTTCCTGCGGCGCGGCTTCCTGATGAGACTTGGCGCGCTCGTATTCTTCGATTTGCTCCAGCGCCCGATTTAGCATGAACGGCGAAGGGACGGGGCCGGCATCGCCGGCACTCACCACCATTCGGCGCATCGCCACCAGACTTTCCAACTCGGCCGCGCATTCGCTGCAACCTGCCACATGGGCTTCGACCGTTTGCCGCTCCTGCTCATCGAGAGTGGCATTGACATACCACGGCAGCAATTCAAGAACCTCGCTGTGCTTCATAGCAATTCTCCTTCGAGTCCACCCTTCTGCAGGACTTGCTGGAGTTGTTTCTTCGCATAAAACATCCTGGTCTTCACTGTGTTCACCGGGCATTGCATGATCCCGGCTATTTCCTGGTAAGAGAGCCCCTGGTAAAACGTTAACTCCATCACCGCGCGATGCTCCGGCGACAGTTGCTGAAGCGCGTGCTGGATATCCTGCCGAAGATTGCTGCGAGTGAGCGCCTCTTCCGGTCCATCACCCGGAGCCACGGCTGCGCCAGCCTTCTCCACCTCGACTGTAACTGGCTTCATCCGGCGCAATTCATTCAAGGCCTTGTGATGGGCAATGCCAAACAGCCACGTTGTGGGTTTCGACTGGCCTTTGAAGCCGGCTGCTCCCTTCCACACCGCAATCATGACATCATTGGTCAATTCTTCGGACGTGGCAGTTTCGCCCAGCATTCTGAACAGGAAACGAAAGATGCGGACCTGATAGGCGCGGTACAGCTTTTCAAATGCATCGCGGTTCCCTTCCGCGATTTGCTGAATCCACAGTGTCAGATCATCTTTGATATCTTCGTCGCCCATGTGCAGCGCTTCCTTAAAATCGCTTCCCGGCCCCGTGTCCTCCAATTCCTGCTTCAATGACTGAGTCACAAGAATCGCACAAAAGGTTCAAAAGAAAATGCTATATCGCTCTTATGGCGCACTATGAAGAATCGATTTCAAGTCCGATTTGAATTTTTCCAGGGCCGCAATTCTCTCTGGTGTTGCTTCGAGAAGCTCGCCTTTATGGACAAATACCTTTTGACCACCACGTTCCACCAGTGGTCCCAGACTCTCACCCATGCACCAGCCGGCATTGCCAAGGATTTGGAGACCTTCAGGTCCAGGCACAAGAAACGCCAGGCACCCATCGCGGAGTACGCCGATAGCTTTAGGAAACCGGTCAAATGTCTGGAGATCAAAACCAGCAAGATAGAGTTGTTGGAGTTGCTCGGCTGGATCGGGCATGGGGGGAATTTATAGTTTCCAATTTGTAGTTTCTAATTTTTCGTATCGGGGATCAAGCAGCTTGCTATACTCCCAAGAACCCGGTTCTAAAATTACAAATTATAAATTTGAAAATTAAAAATCTCCCTACATCTTGTATCGTCCCAGATCCTCATCGTTCAGTCCTTCGAGCCATTTGCGCAAATCTTCTGAAGAATTGCGGTCTGCTGAAGTGCCAGCTTGTTTCGAGGTTTTCAGGACGTCCTCTTCCACGTAGATTGGGCAATCGAGCCGTAAGGCAAGGGCCAAGGCATCTGAGGGGCGGGAATCAAGGCTGATGATCTTGCCATCGCGCTCCATCCAGATCACGGCAAAAAAGGTGTCGTCCCGCAGTTCATTCACAACAACCTTGTGGACATGGGCATCGAGCCCCACCAGCAGGTTCTTGATCAAGTCGTGGGTCATCGGCCTGGGCATAGTTACCTTCTCGATTTCCAAGGCGATGGCGTTCGCTTCATGCATTCCTACCCAGATCGGCAACACCACGTCGCTGGTTACGTCTTTGAGCACCACAATAGGCATGTTCGTGACGGGATCCATCATCAATCCGCGAATTTTCATCTCGACTTCCATCAGGCCCTCCTGCTGTTTATTCCACCATCCGTCCTACGAGGCTGTTTGGAAAACTTTTGGTTACGAGCACATTAGCATAGGTTCCGGCTTCTGGAACCATAGAACTGGTTGTGAAATTCAAAGTAATGTTTTGCGAGGTTCGTCCAATCACCTGGCCCCGGGCCTCGTTCTTACCTTCAACCATTACTTCAAGTATTTTCCCCACTCTTCTTTCGTAATTAGCTCTTTGGATTTCACGTTGCCGCTCCTGAAGGATTTGCAGCCGCGCCGATTTTTGCTCTTCCGCGATGCTGTCGGCCATGCCAAGAGCCGGGGTGTTGGGACGAGGCGAATATTTGAAGCTAAAGACGCCGTCATATTGGCACTCATACAGCAAGGTGATCGTTTCCTCAAACTCGCAATCGGTTTCACCAGGAAAGCCCACAATCACATCCGTTGTAAGGGCGATTTCCCGTTTGGCCGACCTGATCCAGGCGATTCTCTCCAGATAGGTTTCTCGCGTGTACTCGCGGTTCATCGCCTTCAATACCCGGGATGACCCACTCTGCACCGGCAAATGGATGTGGTCGCAAATCGCGGGTAGCGCGTCCATCGCTTCGACTATGTCCTTGCCAAAATGCCGGGGATGCGAGGTGGTAAACCTCACCCTGCGGATGCCAGGAACAGAGCCGACGGCATAGAGCAACTCAGCAAAGCTTTTTTTTCCAAGCGGATCTGAGTAAGCATTCACGTTTTGCCCTAATAGTTGGATGTCGGTATAGCCCAAGTCGGCCATCTGCCGCGCTTCCGCCAGAACAGAATCCGAGGTTCGGCTACGTTCTTTGCCCCGGGTATAGGGCACTACGCAATAAGCACAGAATTTGTCACAGCCTTCGATAATGGTGATATATCCCCGGTGGGGATTGCTGCGGGCAGTGAATTCTGTCTCGAAGGTTTGATCGGTTTGACGATCGTCAAGGCCGGTTACCCGGTTGTTCCCCGCTTCGATCTGAATCAGCATCTGGGGCAGGTTCCTGTAAGAGGCTGATCCGGCCACCATGGAAACATAGGGCGCCTTCTCGAAGATCTTCTCGCCTTCCTGCTGGGCCACGCAGCCAAGGACAGCAAACTTCTTGCCTTGGGCCTGGAGCTTCTTATAGTCGTTAAGACGGTGAAAGACCTTCTGCTCGGCTTTATCGCGGATCGAGCAGGTATTGTAAAAGACCAAATCGGCCTGTTCGACTGTCGGAACCTCGCAGTAGCCCTGCTGGAGAAGAGTGCCGATGACCTTTTCCGAATCATGGACATTCATCTGGCACCCGAAGGTCTCTATATAAAACGTTTTTTGCCGAACATCCGTCACTATTAAGAAGTATAGCGCAGCAATTAACGTTTTCAGAAAAAGATAGGCAGGGGTCAGCTATCATCCAGGCAGGGACTAAAGAGTGAAACAGGACGAGGCAGCCGTATGGGACCAAAAGTATCGAGAGGGGTCACACGCCTCCCTGACACCAGACTCCTTTCTGGTAACTGCTTATTCCGAATTTCTTGCCGATGCCCAACCAGGAGCCGCATTGGATGCCGGCGGTGGCGTTGGACGCCATGCACTTTGGCTGGCCGAACGTGGCTGGAAAGTAAAGTTGGTCGATGTCTCCAGCGTCGGCGTCAATTTGGCTCGGGAGAACTTCCGAGCGCGGCGTCCCGGGCAAGCGGACGCGCAAATCCTTGATCTCTCCCGGTTACAAGACCTGGGGTGTGAACAGTATGACCTTATTCTGGTCTTCTTTTATCTTCAGCGATCGCTCTTCCCTGCCCTGATCTCTGCCCTGCGGCCTGGTGGGTTCTTGATCTACAAGACCTACACCACGGAGAGCAAACGCCTGGGACGCGGCCCCAGCCATCCCATGTATTTGCTGGAGCCTAACGAATTGCTCCACTCATTTCAGTCTTTGCGAATACTGCATTATCACGAGACAACGAAAGAAAGAGGTATCGCCGAGTTGGTCGCGCAGAAGTAACGATGCCTACCGCGGATTCACGCGGATGAACGCGGATCTTAAGACACCACCACAAGGCTTACCACTGATTTTCACTGATCGGAATTAAAGACTGAAAAATGATCAGAGATTCAGAGTGAAAAAGAAAACCCTAATGATTAAACTGCGCCTGGTTTCTTTTGAGACCCGTTGTTGTTGATGAACTTGGCAAACATCCTGGCCGGATCAACCGCGATGAAGAGTCCCTTGCCCCGAGCCAGTACTTCTCCTGCTTCATTGGTGATTTCTGCAACGTTGACGTGGCGACGGCCTCGAACGTGGCTCTCATGACCGATCACGGTCAACGTTTTTCCCAGGGGCACAGGTTTTACGTATTCCACGTCCATCTGTTTTGTAAGCGCCAGCACGTTTCGGAATTTGTTTACCTTGCCCATGGCTTCATCAAGAATGGTGGCGATGATGCCGCCATGCGCATGGCCGGGAGGTCCCTGATAACGGCGTGTCAGCTTGAACTTGCAAATGGTGCGCCGGGTGTCTCCGTCGATATAAAACTTCAACCTCATGCCATCAGGGTTATCGCGGCCGCAGCCGAAGCAGTGATTGAGCCGGTGTTTCTGGTGTTTCGCGCCGTGTCCGTGGAATGGTCTGTTCTTAGTCATTATAGGGTAACGAAGAATTTTAGCATTGAGAAAGAATCGAGGCTGGCCGCTGATTTCGCACGAACGCCACTGATAAAAAACTGACCGCGGATTTGCCCGGATGAACGAGGAAACAATTCACCCGTGGCGCATGGGCGAGGGATTGTTCGGTCACAGAACAGCCTCATTTACCTCGTCTTGTAATCTTCCCATTCCGGGTCGTCTTCTAATTGCTGGGCACGGAGGAAATCCCATATTGTCTTATTGATATCGCCCGCAACACCGTAATAATTGTGATCGTGTCCTGGCATTTCGGTGACCTTTGGTTGAAATCCATGTGCGGCCAGGGAATCGCGCGTCGCATGGACATCCTGCAGCGAGAAAAATGGATCTTTGTTCCCTACCCAGATGGCAATGGGAGTCTTGCGCTCGGCGTGCTCCATGTATTGGTCTGCGTTATCGCGAAGGGCGCCTGCATGTACGGCCACCGCGGCAAAATATTTCGATTCGGCTATGCCCATGTACAAGCTGAAGACTGCTCCGGCGGAATGGCCAAACAGGTAGATACGTTTCGCATCGACCGGATACTTCGCCCTCACCGCTTCCACAACTTCATGCAGAAAGTTGGGTCCATCGACCGGGAAAGCCCATTCCTGCGAATTGAGCGAATCGGGAGCAACCAGGATGATACCCTCTTTCTCCGCGAGTCCCTTCCAAGGATCAATCAACGACATCCCATTACGGCCCGATCCATGGAGTAGCAGGATCAGCGGCTTCGATCCAGAGCCGCCATCAGGGACAAAAAGATAATAGGTCCGTGCTTTCCCTTGCGAGGTGATGCTTAGCTTTTGTGCATCAGACTTCGCCCATGCCGGGAGCGAGACAAGGATGAGGAGGAGTAAGACCCACAAATGTTTCATGAAGCCTCGAAGGAATTTGGAATCTGCAACTCTGAGATTGTAATTGAAAAATCGAAGATCAAGATTCACCGCAGAGGGCACAACGTAGCGGAGCGAAACCAAAACCTTTTTACCACAGAGGCCACAGCGTAGCGGGGCCACAACCAAAAACCATTTAGCCGCGAATGAACGCGAACAAACATGAATTTGGGTTCAAGATGCGCGGTAAAACATTTGCCCAAAAGACGAAGAGATTTGGGAGTAGTAATACAGCGGAGCCACAACCAAATCCGTTTTTTATCGCGGATTAACGCGGAAGAACGCGGATCAAATACTTGCTTACCACTGATCTCCACAGACGCCACTGATCTGAAGGCGGCTTGATGAAAT
>DASZFU010000150.1:0-31870 GCA_035939495.1 Candidatus Angelobacter sp.
AAATCTGCTTGCATACATGCTGGCACATCCACAAAACAAAATTTCGGAAGCGCAGCTCATCAACGAAGCGGAGCGGAGCCGGTTGGTAGTCGAGTGGAACCAATCGCAGCGTGTATATCCGAAACATCTGTGCATCCATGAACTTTTCGAAGAACAGGTGAAGAAGACGCCGCAAGCTGTTGCGGTGATTTTTGAGAATCAAAGTTTGACCTATGGCGAACTAAACGCCCGCGCCAACCAAATCGCTCGTCTGTTGCAAGCTTTAGGCGCAGGTCCGGGAAAGTTTGTCGGACTTTACTTTGAACACTGCCTCGACGAAGTCGTCGCTCTATTGGCAATACTGAAGGCAGGGGCTGGCTACGTTCCTCTTGATCCGCAGTATCCGGCACAACGTTTGTCATTCATGTTGAGTGATGCTCAAGCAGTCGTGGTGCTCACCACTCAGGAATTGAGCGACCGGCTCGCGCCTGGCAATATAAAAGTCATCTGTCTTGATGCAGATTGGGTCACGATTTCGCAGCAGAGCGACACCGACGTTCCAAGCAAAGTAAAAGTTCACAACATTGCCTATGTCATCTATACCTCCGGCTCCACCGGAGAGCCGAAAGGCGTAGCTGTCTCGCACCGCTCTCTAGTGAACTATATTTGGTGGGCCAAAGATGTATATCTGCAAAATGAGCGTCTTGGCTTCGCGCTGTATTCATCGTTGGGATTTGATCTGACCGTGACCTCAATCTACACGGCCCTGATCAGCGGGAACCAGTTGGTTGTGTTCCGCCAGCAGGGAAAAGAGCCACCTCTTGAGGCAATCTTGAAGGATGGCCGGATCGGCGTACTGAAATTGACGCCCAGCCACCTCTCCTTAATTAAGGATATAGACAATCGGCAGAGCAGCGTCAAACGCCTGATTGTCGGTGGCGAAGCTCTCACGGCCAGGCTCTCTCGCGAAGTCCATGAGAGTTTTGGTGGGCAAGTGGAGATTTACAATGAATATGGTCCAACCGAAGCTACCGTTGGTTGCATGATCTATAAGTTTGATCCGGCCGAGGATCGTATCTTCGTTCCGATCGGTGTGCCTGCCGCTAATGCGCAACTCTACGTGCTTGATCGCTGGCTCAATCCAGTGGCAGAAAACATGATCGGCGAGATTTATATCTCCGGTGATGGGCTGGCTCAAGGTTACTTAAATCGCCGGCAGCTTACTGACGAACGCTTCATCTCCAATCCGTTTATCCCTGGCAGCAGAATGTATAAGACGGGCGATCTGGCGAAGTGGTTACCCAATGGAATTCTCGATTATCTGGGCCGCGCCGATGACCAAATTAAATTGCGTGGTTTCCGTATCGAACTGGGCGAGATCGAAGCCGTTCTTCAACGTCATGCATCTGTCAGTGAAGCCGCAGTCATGCTGCGCGAAGATGTTCCCGGCGACAAGCGTCTGGTTGCCTATGTTGTCGGCGCCGGCGAGATCGCTCTCGACATCGCGGAGGTTCGCCAATACATGCAGGAAAAACTGCCTGCATTTATGGTCCCCTCAACGTTCATCGAACTCAATGCTCTGCCAAGCACAACCAATGGCAAAGTTGATCGTCGTGCGCTACCCGCTCCGGGAACCGACCGTCCGGCTCTGGCGGCAGCCTACGTGGAACCCCAAACTGTGATGGAGCATTCGGTTGCTGCGATTTGGCAAAAGGTTCTCCGCCTGGAAAAAGTGGGAATCTACGATGACTTCTTTGATCTCGGCGGACAATCACTGCTCGCCATTCAAATCATCCAGCGCATCAACCAAACCTTTGAGATCGATCTGCCGATGCGCACGATATTCACCGAACCAACAATTGCCGGTCTTGCCATCCTGGTAGAGGAAATGGTTCTGGAGAAACTGGAATCGGAGCCAGAACCGGAGCTTGAAAGCTCCCGAGCTTAACCCCTCACTCAACTTTGCATTCATCCAAATTTCAACGATTGTAAGCCTGGAGAGATTTACACCTATGCCTATTCGAAAAAGCAATTCCAACGGTAATTCCCAGCCGGTAGCAAAATTTGAGCGGCTGGCCAAAAAGCCGCAGTTAAACATCATCGGCATATCTGCCGGCTACCATGATTCGGCTTGTTGCCTTCTCCAGGATGGAGTGCTGGTTGCCGCCGTCCAGGAAGAGCGCTTCACGCGTGTGAAAAACGATAAGTCGTTTCCCCGGAGCGCATTTCGCTACTGTCTTGCAGAGGGCGGCATCTCGATCTCCGATGTAGATTGCATCGCCTACTATGAAGACCCTTGCCTCAAACTTGGCCGGCAACTATGGATGGGGATGATCCCAGATCTCCCCAATGAGCGGCGCCAAGGCATCCTTGATCGCCTCGTAAAAAGCCAGCCGGAACAGATCATTCGCAGGCTCTTCGGCTACAACGGGCCTATCGAATTCGTCGATCATCATCTTTCCCATGCAGCCAGCAGCTTTTTCTGTTCGGGATTCGAAGAGGCTGCGATCCTCACCGTCGATGGCGTAGGCGACTGGCCAACTACCAGCTACGGATGGGGAAAAGGCAGCCATATCGAGCGCTTCGAGCAAGTGGACTTTCCGGATTCGCTGGGATTCTTCTACAGCGCGATTACCGGGTATCTCGGCTTTGAAGTTAACGAAGGCGAATACAAGGTGATGGGCCTGGCGCCCTACGGTGAGCCTATCTACGCCGATCAGATCAGGAACTTGATCGACGTGACTTCAGATGGACAATACCGGCTCAACATGAAGTACTTTGCCTTCCTGAGCGAAGACTCCATGTACACGCAAGAGTTGAGTGAGTTACTGGGCGAGCCGCCTCGTGAACCAGAATCGGAATTACGCCAGTTCCACATGGATGTAGCCAGAAGCGTGCAGTTGGTCCTGGAAGAGATCATGTTGGAAAAGACTCGCTACTTGCACAGCAAGGTCCCCAGCGAAAATCTCTGCATGGCTGGCGGCGTCGCATTGAACGTAGTGGCAAACGGCCGGTGCCTTCGTGAAGGCCCGTTCAAGCGTTTGTTTGTACAGCCTGCGGCTGGCGATGCCGGCGGGTCTGTCGGCGCCGCTGCCATGGCTCACGCGCGCATCACTGGAGAAGCGCCTGCGCGAAAGAAGCTCGAGCACGTTTACCTTGGACCCGCCAACACAACGGAAGAGGCCTACAACATCCTCAAGGCATCGACAGCCAAGTTCCATGATTTTCGTGGAAAAGAAGAAGAGCTTATCCGCTATACCGTTGATCGGCTGGTTGAGGGCAAGGTAATCGGCTGGTCTCACGGACGCATGGAATTCGGCCCGAGGTCGCTCGGAGGCAGGTCGATCCTCGCCGATCCACGACGCCCTGAAATGCGGGATCGAATCAATGCCTTGGTCAAGATGAGGGAAGCATTTCGTCCGTTCGCTCCGGCAGTTCTTGAATCAAAGGCCCACGAACACTTCGATCTCGATCATCCTTCGCCGTTCATGCTGGAAACGTGCCAGGTTATTTCGCCGATCGATTTGTCGGCCATCACTCATATCGACGGTTCGGCGCGCGTGCAGACAGTTGCGCACGAAGCAAACCCGCGCTTTGCCGCACTTTTGGAGGAGTTCGATCGCCGCACCGGATGCCCGATCCTCCTGAACACATCCTTCAACATGCGCGGCGAACCCATCGTAAACACCACGGTTGATGCCATCCTGTGCTTTGTGCGGTCTCAGATCGATGTGCTCGTGGTTGAGGACTTCATCATTGAACGCGCCGGTATCCCGCCATTGTGGGACCTCCAGGCTCAAACCCGTGTAACAGAAAAGCCGACAGGGGGCGAAGTTGGTCACCTGGTCTACACGCTACTTTAAGGAGACGAACTCATGCAGCAACCACCAGAGTCACTGAAATCTTTCGCGAATCGCTTGGCCAAGGCTGCCATCTCAGATGATGGCAACCAGACTATCCGCCTTCTGCGGCTAACCAATTTGATGGGAAGTCCATCCGATGCCGCTCATAGTTCGACATCTCCCGACGATGTCGGTCATCAGCCGAAGAGCAGCGCCAATGCCGCTCCGTTGCCGGCGAACCGGGTCGGCATCTGGGAACGAAAAGAAGAGAATGGCCAACCCTACTTTGTCCGCAGCAAAGACATGCTCAAGGAGTGGAACTACTGGGCCAATATAGGACGCATTGACGCTAAAGGAAAAAAGAAGCGGGTTGTTTTCATTGGTGAGTCCGTAGCGCGTGGATATCTTTATGATCCGCAGTTCAACTGCGCCATGGCGTTGGAGAAGATCCTTCACACGCAAATGGGCATCGACGAGGTTGAGATCGTCGATCTGGCCCGCACCAACCTGGGCTTTGAGGTGAGGGAACTTGCCATCGCCGCCCTGCAGCTCGAGCCTGATTTCGTTGTCATCTTCTCCGGGAACAACTGGAGATGCGATTTTCCTCCAGGAGCTTTGGAAACCGCCAATCTGGATGCGGCAGTCCGTGAAAAAGGTGCAGCAGGAGCTAAGCAGATTGCAGAATGCCTGCTCATCGATTCGGTCAAGAGAGTCGTGAAAGATGTCGCGTCTCTCTATGACAGCAAGGAAGTGCCCTTGCTCTGGATCATCCCGGAATTCAATCTCGGCGATTGGCGAGACCCATTTACGAATGCTCCTCACCTTCCTGGTGATGCAAACCGTGAATGGCTGAGCTGTTGCCAGGGTGCGCAGGAGGCACTGGAAACAGGTGACCTGATCAAAGCCGCCGAGTTAGCTACGAGAATGGTGGAGCTCGATCACGGAGTCAGTGTCGCTGAATTCTATATCCTCGCTGAGTGCAGTCGGAAATCAGGCGACATCGATGCGACCAGGCGCTACCTGGAGTTGGCGCGCGACTCGGTGATATGGGACTCTTCCAAGAGCGCAGCTCCCCGAACCTATTCTGTCGCGCAACAGACTTTGCGGGAAGAAATTGCCAAGCACAAGAGTCAAATCCTGGATATGCCGAAACTCTTCAAAGCGTATCTCCAGGGTGTCTTGCCGGACCGCCGGTTGTTTCTTGATTACTGTCACATGACCACCGAGGGGATTCAGGTCACAATGGCTGCCGTAGCCTCGCATATCCTGCAATCACTCAAGCACGTGGATGTTTCCTGGACTGAACTCGTAAAGCAGGCGGCTGCTCCCAGCAATGAGGTAGAAGCCGAGGCCGCATTTCTGGCTGCTGTTCACAGCGCGCACTGGTGGCAGGCTTACGATGTAATTCATTATTTCTGCGCTCGGGCGATTCAGTTCTCCCGGCATATCGTCGACGTCATGACCAATTACATCGATCTTCAAACCCGACAGACACCGATGCTGATGTGCAGGTCGGCAGAGCTTATCTCCGGGTCGGGTTCTCCGCTGCTTCAGCACTATCTATTGCGATATAACAACCAGCAGTTGGATAAGGTCCTGTTGGATGCAATCGTGAATTCATTGGGAGAGGTAGGCATCAATGCCAGGCATCAACTCGATCAAATTCGCCTGGAAGAGCATAGTGTTCTCTCCCGCGAGACGAACTTGCTCGAATACTACTACTGCTCTGCCGGCTATCAGCCCCAGGAAGTGAATTGGGTCCTGCCGAAGCGTGATGCCATTTTGCCTCCGGATGCCAATCATTACTACAAAGCATATTGGCGTGAATCGAATTTTGCCTTTGTCGCCGAAGCAGGTTGCCCAATATGCCTACAGCTTTCCTGCCGTCTGCCCAATCCGGCGACGGCTTCCAAAGGAACAATCGTGTTACAGGTAAATGGTATTTCCGTGGGAGAGCTCGCGATTGGCCCCGAATGGGAAGCTTGGAATATCACGATTCCAGGGAACACGATGCAGAACGATCTGAACGAAATCAAAATTCAATGGCCTATCCCTGATTTCCCCGGGCCCCGTGGATTTGACCTAACCTTGGCCGGTCTCTCGGAAAGGAACAAGGCCGAGCTCTATCCAGTTTTTGGTGAAATACATACATTGACTGCATCGGATGGTCGCGAAGCACAGCTAGTTGCGCCTGCACTCGAACTGGAGCTCAGTGCAGTAGGGGCATCGTAGTTCCTGCTTTTTCAAGATTCGAAAAAGGCAAATCAAAAATGAAAACACCGCCCGGGAATTTGAAATCGTTTGCGAACCGTCTTGCCCGCCATGCTCTCTCTCAAAAAGGCGCCGAGGCGCTTCATCTGCTTCGCAATAGCGGTCTATTGGAGAACTCAGCGGCACGGGCCACCGTGCAGCTTGAGCATCGCGATGACACGTCCTTGGAAAACCCTGACCGGATCGGAATCTGGGAGCGCAAGAAAGAAGGCGATCAGACCTATTTCGTGCGCAACAAGGAGATGGCGCGACACTGGAATTTCTGGGCCAATGTATGCAAGATCGGACCCAAGAAAGCAAAATATCGGGTGATATTAATAGGTGAATCGGTGGCCCGTGGATTTCTTTACGATCCACTCTTCACGCCGGCCATTGCCCTGCAAAACATTCTCCAATCCGTCTTGGGTGCCGAGGAAGTCGAAGTGGTCGATCTGGCCCGTACCAATCTCGGTTACGAAGTAAAGGATCTGGCAGTTTCAGCTCTCCAACTTGACCCGGACATCGTCATTATTTTTTGTGGAAATAATTGGGACACATGTGCTCTCCAGGCCGCTGGTGTCTCTATTGTGGACACGACCTTGCGTGAACACGGCGTACCTGGTCTGAAAGCGATGGCAGAAAAAGAGTTGGCTTTGCATGTGGCGCGCCTGGTCAGCTATATTTCCACTGCCTATCGTGAAAAAAATGTTCCCCTTATCTGGATGATTCCGGAGTTTAATCTTGGGGATTGGCGGGATCCGATTACCAATGCTCCGTATCTTCCCGAGGGCATGAATTTGGAATGGATCACATTGCGGGAAGGCGCTGAAAATGCGCTCCGCGATGGCGACCTGATCAAGGCCGCACGGTTGGCCCAAAAGATCGTAGAACTTGACCAGGCAACTAGCGTCACTCCGTTCTATATTTTGGCGGAATGCAGTCAGCGTTCGGGAGAGCTGGAGGCCACCCGAAAATACCTGGAACTTGCCCGTGACGCAGTGATCTGGGATACCTCAAAAAATACTGCACCGCGGACATATTCGTCCACGGAGCGGGCGCTAGGCGAAGAAGTCGCCAAACACTCGGACCTGCTCGTCGATCTCCCGCTCTTGTTCAAGGAATATCTTAACGGTGGGATACCAGACCGTCGATTGTTTGTCGATTATTGCCATTTGAGCTCCGAAGGCATCCAGATTGCGATGGCTGCCGCCGCATCTTGTGTGCTGCGCAAGTTCAAAGGCGCCGAGTTCTCTTGGCAGGCGCTGATGGAGCGATGTGCATTACCACTGCCGGAGATTGAGGCTGAAGCGTCATTTCTGGCGGCAGTGCACAATTCCCATTGGTTCCAATCCTACGAACTGATTCATCATTACTGCCGGCGGGCTGTTGCATCGTGGTCCGGCATCGCCCAGGTCATGTCCAACTTTGTAGACCTGCAAACGCGCCGGTCACCAATGTTTATGTGCCGTGCGGCGGAAGAAATTTCCAGCTTGGGTTCCCCGCTGATGCAACGCTACCTCCTGCGATTCAACTATCAAAGGCTCGATGGTCCTTTATTGGAGGCAATCGTTTGTGCGTTGGAAAATTCGGGAACCAGCGTGCGGCGGTATCTCAACGAACTACGGAGACAAGAGCACAGCGTTAGTCATTGGGACGTAGATTTACTCGATTTCTACTACTGCTCCGAAGGACTGCAACAACAGGAAATCATGTGGACAGTCCCACACTTGAGCGACTATTTGAGTCACAAGCCGAATCATTACTACAAAGCGTACTGGCTCGAATCCAGGTTCGCATTTGTCGGAGATGCCAATAGTCCCGTCGATCTGCGTCTCACTTGCAGGCTCGCCCACCCGGCCCTATACCAGGAAGATACGCTCCTCTATATAAATGGAAAACCTGCTGGCAAGGCGCTGATCGGAAGCGAATGGAGCACCTGGGAAATCCAAGTACCAGGCAACTTCGTGCAGGACGGTATAAACACCATCAGCATCAAGTGGCCTGTTCCCAATTTCCCCGGCCTCAAGCCTCTCGAAGACATTGCTGCCGATCTTACAGAAGAAATGTTTCCAGAGTTCTTCTGCGTATTTGGTGAAATACACACCTTCGTCGCCTCGAGGGGCCAAAAAACGCAAACCGCTCATATAGAAGCGGTGGAAGAACTTAGCACCGTGTCGGCCTAAAGCTTTTGTAGTTTTACTGAAGATAGAGATGTCCCCAACATGTTATCTCACTCCCCCTGTCATCCCGAACGAAGCGCAGCAAGAAACCTCACCGCTGCGAACAAGATTGGCGCGGGAGTGAGGGACCCCGATAATGTCTAGGGCTTAATTGCAGATACGAGGTGTTCTACCCGTGTTTGCACCAAGAGAATTTTCGATGGGCTACCACACTATCTACGCAAGACTTAAAGAGCTGCGTGCTTCAACGACTTGGGTCAAATACCTAGGATCAGCAATTTAGGCTGACACATTATCGAGGTCCTTCACTCCGCGCCGATCAACAAACGTAGCTTGTGAGTTTTTTCACGCGCTACGTTCAGGATGACAAGGGAATAAGACCATCGTAAAAACCGACCAATCGCTAAACCGTACTAAGAGCGCGAACAACATGCCAAAAAATATCACGGTAATCCAAGACGACATCGTGCAACGCCGATCGAAGGTCGCGGCACGTCGTGCCGGACTTTCGTCAGCCAAGCAGGCTGAGCTTAAGAAGCTCTTGAAAAAGACCTCTGCCCAAGAGAGTGCAGTCACGATGATTGCGCGGCATTCCCACGAAGGGCCTGTACCGCTCTCGTTCGGTCAGCAGCGCCTCTGGTTCGTGGAGCAGATGACGCCCGGTACGCCTGTTTACAACATCCCGGTCGCCATCCGTCTGAGCGGAAAGCTCAACCTGGGAGCGCTTCATCGGGCTTTGAACGAGGTCATCAGGAGACATGAATCTCTTCGAACCAATTTTCTCGAAGGAAGCGGACAAGGTGTGCAACTCATTGCAGCCGGGCGCACCATTGAATTGCCCGTGGTCAGCCTGCAAGACTTGCAGAACCCCGAGCAACACATCGAAGCCTGTCGTTTTGCCTTTGAATACAGCCGGCTCCCGTTTGATTTAACCAAGGACGCGTTGCTGCGGGCCACCATCCTGAAGCTGGGTGAGCAGGAGCATACGCTGGTTCTTGTCGTCCACCACATCGTCTCTGACGGATGGTCCTCTCAGATCTTCATCCGCGAGATAGGAACGCTGTATCAGGCTTTCTGCATTGGGTCTTCATCGCCATTGCCAGAATTGCCAATTCAATACGCCGATTATGCTTTGTGGCAACGTGAACAACTCCAGGGGAAGGCTCTGGAATCAGCGCTTTCTTATTGGAAAGAGCAATTGCGAGATTGCCCCAGGTTGCTTGATTTGCCCTCCGATCGTCCACGTCCGGCAGTGATGAGCTTCCGAGGCGCGGCTCAGGAAATCGTAATCCTCAAGAAATTGGCTGACGATCTACGAACGCTGAGTCAGCGCGAGGGAGTCACACTATTCACAACTCTGCTGGCATCGTTCCAGCTCCTGCTCTCGTGCAACAGCTCCCAAGACGACATCGCAGTTGGGACACCCGTAGCCGGCAGGCCCTCGGTAGAGACCGAAGGATTGATTGGCCTCTTTGTTAACACTGTGGTCGTCCGCGCCAGACTTTCGGACGACATCACTCTTCGGGAGTTTCTAGCTCAGGCGCAAGAAACGGTATTCGAAGCCCAGGCTCACGAGAACCTTCCATTTGAGAAGCTGGTGGAAGAGCTAAGACCCGAACGTAGCTTGAGCCATTCACCTTTGTTTCAGGTGATGTTCGCCTTTCAAAACGTGCCTAAAACGGCCTTGGATGTCGAAGGGCTGCACCTGACCGAGTTGCCTTTGGATCCCGGTGTGGAGAGATTCGATTTGACGCTGTCGGCTTCCGAAGAGAAGCATGGACTGTTTTGCTCGCTCAGCTATAACACCGATCTCTTCGATAGAAGCACGATCGAGCGAATGGCCTCCCATTGGCAACAAGTTCTCCACACGCTGGTAGCCAAGCCCGATCTTCCCATCAGCCGGTTGTCTCTACTGACCAGCAACGAGCGCTCGCAACTGCTGAACACATGGAACGCTACCGAGACGCAATATCAACAACTCGGTTTGGCGCCGCAGTTGTTTGAAGAGCAAGCGCGGAATTCACCTCTGGCTATCGCTGTTGAATTTGAAGACAGGCAATTGACTTATGCCGAACTGAATTCGCAAGCCAACCAGTTAGCACGCTATCTCCAGAAAGCCGGAGTCGGCCCGGAAACCCTCGTCGGCGTATGCATGGAGCGGAGCACGGAGCTGGTGGTAAGTTTGCTGGCAATCATCAAAGCTGGCGCAGCTTATGTCCCTCTTGATCCTGGGAATCCAACCGACCGGCTCGCTGGTATGGTGGAAGACGTTCAAGCGTCCGTGATTCTCGTGCAGGAAAAGACGGCAAAAATTCTTCCCGGCAGCAACTCAAAACAGGTAATCGTTGATGCGGAGTGGCCGGCGGTCATCATGGAAAGCTCAGATGATCTGGGCATACATATCGAGCCGGACAGCCTCGCCTATGTAATTTTCACCTCCGGGTCCACGGGGCGGCCCAAGGGAGCAATGAACACCCATCGTGGCTTGAAGAACAGGCTGCTTTGGATGCAGGAAGCCTACAAACTCTCCGCGGCGGACGCCGTCTTGCAGAAAACTCCGTTTAGCTTTGACGTATCAGTGTGGGAATTTTTCTGGCCTCTCCTGGTCGGCGCGCGGTTGGTTGTAGCCCGACCCGGAGGACACCAGGATCCCGTTTATCTGGCAGAACTCATCCACAACAAACATGTAACTACCTTGCATTTTGTTCCCTCCATGTTGAGTGCATTTCTCGATTCAAATGGAGCGGAGAAATCCAGCAGCCTTCGGCGGATCATCTGCAGCGGAGAAGCCCTGGCAGCCGAGCTCGCTGAAAAATGCCTGCAACAAATCCCTGCTGAATTGCACAACCTCTACGGACCTACGGAAGCATCGATCGATGTGACCCGCTGGAAATGTGAGGCGAGCGGTCTGGATCATGGAGTAGCCATAGGGAAACCAATCGCTAATACACAAGTGTATGTGCTGAATAGCGAATTGGAACCTGTGCCAGTGGGCGTTGCCGGGGAACTGTATCTGGGCGGTATCGGATTAGCCCGGGGATATTTGAAGAATGGATCTCTGACCGCGCAGAAATTTATCCCCAACCCCTTCGGAATTGAAGGTGGCCAGCGCTTGTATCGAACTGGCGATTGGGCCAAGTGGAGAGCCGATGGCAACTTGCAATTTCTGGGCCGGAGAGATGGCCAGATAAAACTGCGTGGAAACCGGATCGAATTAGGCGAAATCGAGGCAGCCTTGCATGGCCATAGCGGCGTGAAGAATGCCGCAGTGACTGTCAATAAAGACACCAATGGAGAGTATCGACTGGTTGGCTATGTCGTTCCCCAAGTTGGGAATAACGTCACAGATGTTGAACTACGCAAGTTCTTGCAGCAAAAGCTCCCCGACTACATGGTGCCTGCTGTGTATGTGTTCCTCGCAGAGTTCCCATTAAGCTCCAACGGAAAACTCGACAAGCGCAATTTGCCCGAGCCTGACGCCGCATCGCAGGCAGGCTCTGAAAAACAATTTGTGGCCCCTCGCACCGTTGTAGAAGAGGTAATTTCGAGCGCCTGGGCAGAGGTTCTGGGAATGGAAAAGATCGGCAGGAGCGACGATTTCTTCGAACTCGGCGGCCATTCGCTTTTGGCCACGCGAGTCATCTCCCGCTTGCGCCAGAATCTGCAAATTGAAGTTCCTGTTCGTGGTCTGTTCGAGTCGCCAACCCTGAATGCATTTGCAGAGTTGGTGGAAGCAGTCATCCGCTCAGGAGCGAGTGCTGCGGCAGCCTCCTTGCGAACGTTCGTGAGAGGTGAAACTGCTCCTCTGTCTTCGGCCCAGCAGCGCCTTTGGTTCCTGGATCAGTTGATGCCTGGCAGCAGCGCCTACAACGTGCCGGCAGCAGCGCAGTTAGGAAGTGAACTCAACCTTGCAGCCCTCGAACAATCGTTGAGTGAGGTAATTCGTCGTCATGAGGCTTTGCGCACCACCTTTACCAAGGTAAAAGGTCAGGCGGTCCAGGTCATTGTGCGTCCCAGGCGCTTGCTCTTGCCGGTAGTTGACCTGACCAGTCTCAGTGAAGAAGAACAATCAATCGAGGCGAAGCGGCTGGCCCAAGACGAAGCCCTGAGAGCATTCGATCTGGCGACAGGTCCGTTGTTGCGCACCAAATTGTTGAAGCTTAAAGATCATCATCTGATGTTGGTCACCATGCACCACATCATCAGCGATGGATGGTCGATGGGCGTGTTCATACAAGAAGTCGAGAACCTGTATGGCACATTCTCACAGGCTCTCCCATCAACCCTGGCTGAGCTGAAGTTTCAGTATGCGGACTACGCTGAGTGGCAGAAAGAGTACTTACAAGGTGAAGGCGTAGCAAAAGACCTTGAGTATTGGAAGCGGCAATTGTCGGGTGCTCCGACTGTCCTGGAATTAGAGACAGACTATCCGCGGCCTGCGATACGCACCGGCGGAGGAGAACCGTGCGAAGTCGTATTCTCGAAAGAACTCTCCCAATCGCTGCGGCAGTTTGGTCGTCGCGAAGGCGCCACAATGTTCATGACATTGATGGCCGCGTTTCAAGCATTGCTGGCCAGGTACACCGGACAACAAAACATATTGGTAGGCTCTCCAATCGCCGGCCGCAGCCGCGTGGAACTCGAATCGCTGATTGGATTCTTCGTGAACATGGTTGTGCTCCGGGCGGATTTCAGCGAGCAGCCGACCTTCAGGGAACTGCTCAGGCAGGTTCGTGAGTCCGCGCTCAAAGCCTATGCTCATCAGGACCTGCCATTCGACAAACTCGTCGAAGAGTTGCAGCCTGAACGCAGCATCGGCCGTAATCCTTTATTCCAGGTAATCCTCGCATTCCAGAATGTGCCGATGCCGTCGATGCAGATGGCGGGAGTCACTCTGCCTTCCGGCAGCCCCGGCAGTGCGGAAACCAAGTTTGATCTGGAAGTGTATTTCTGGGACAGCCCGGAAGGCATCACCGGATCGTTTGTATATAGTCCCGAACTTTTCAAAGCTTCCACGATCCAGAGGATGGTCGCCCATTTCCAGAACCTGCTCAACAAGGCGCTAGCTCAACCCGATCTCAAGTTATCGGAAATCGACATTCTCGAGGAAACCGAATCGAAGCAGATCGTCGAAGAGTGGAACCAGACTGCCATCGAGTTTCCTGCCGATATCTGCATGCACCAGCTTTTCGAGCGGCAGGTCGACTTGACGCCCGACGCAATCGCCGTGATTTGTGGACAAGAAAAAATTAACTATCGAGAGTTGGACCGCCGTGCCAATCTTCTGGCGAACTACCTGCAAAAGCATGGAGTCGGCCCCGAAGTCCTGGTAGGTATCTGCCTTGAACGAAGAGTGGAAATGATCGTCGGCCTGCTCGGAATTTTGAAAGCCGGTGGCGCTTACGTGCCTTTGGATCCCGAGTACCCAACCGATCGCCTCGCCTACATCTTCCAGGATGCTCGCGTGCCAGTGCTGCTCACGCAGGAAAGCTGCCTTGAAAAATTGCCGGAACTTTCCGCAAAGATCGTCAACCTCGATAAAGATTGGAATGTCATAGCCCAGGAGAGCCATCAACCGGCGACATCGGGTGTAGCCGCTGGCAATCTTGCTTATGTCATCTATACCTCGGGTTCAACCGGACAACCGAAGGGCGTCATGATCCGCCATTCCAGCCTCTGCAACCTGGTGGCATGGCACAACCGCAAATACGAGATAACTGCGAAAGATAAAGCCATTCAACTGGCCAGCCTCGCCTTTGACGCGGCCACCTGGGAAATCTGGCCCTATTTGGCAGCGGGAGCCAGCTTGTTCCTGCCCCGCGCGAAATCTTACGAGATCGCTCTCGAACTCAAGAATTGGCTCAAGGAAAATGACATCACCATTTGTTTCCTCTCCACGCCATTGGCGGAAACCGTTATTGACGATCTGCCGTCTGGCCTTGCGTTAAAACATCTTCTTACGGGTGGAGATCGCCTGCACAAACCTAAAAAGGAGTTTCCATTCCAGTTCGTAAATCACTATGGACCTACGGAAATTACCGTGCTGGCCACCTGTGCGACAGTCGATTTTGCATCGCCTGTACCGCCGATTGGCCGCCCAATTTCAAACACCCAGGTCTATCTGCTCGATACAAACATGCAACCAGTCCCGGTAGGCGCCACTGGCGAGATCTATGTCGGTGGAGAGGGTGTGGCGCGTGGCTACTGGCAACAGCCTGAGCTTACGGCGGAATATTTCGTTCCCGATCCATTTTCCACGAGCGCCGCATCTCGTCTCTATCGCACCGGCGATCTTGGCAGATTTCTGCCCGATGGAACCATCGAATATCGTGGCCGCAAAGACCATCAGGTAAAGATACGTGGGTTCCGGATCGAGCTGGGCGAGATTGAATCGGCCCTGAAACAACAATCGGAAGTGCGGGAAGCGGTAGTTCTGGCCCGGCAGGATGGGCTGGGAGAAAAATGCCTGGTGGCCTATGTCGTGCCCAGAAGTGAAGGCGCCGTAACCAGCGACAAACTTAAGGGTGAACTCAAGAGCCATCTGCCCGAGTATATGGTGCCGGGAGTCTACGTCTTCCTCAATGAACTTCCGCTGACCAAGAATGGAAAAGTAGACACCAACGCCCTTCCGGCTCCCGACATGTCTCTAATAAGGTCGGAGCGAACCTTCGTTCCGCCTAAAGATGCTTTGCAAGAACAGTTAGTGGGTATTTGGGAAGAGTTGCTTGCCACTCGCCCAATCGGAGTTACCGACGATTTCTTTGAGCTCGGAGGCCATTCCTTGCTTGCCGTGCAGCTTATCACTCGCATTGAAGAACGATTGAATAAGCGCATCCCGATGGCATCGCTGTTCCAGGCCGCGACCATCGAGAATATTGCACAAGCGCTTAGCGAAGAGACGGAGAGTCCATCGTGGTCTCCGCTGGTGCCGATCCGTCCTGAAGGAACCAGGAAGCCTGTTTATGTTGTCCATGCCGCTGGTGGCCATCTCCTTGCTTATGGAGATATCGCCAGAAATTGGTGGCCGGATCAACCGCTCTATGGTTTGCAGTCTCGTGAAACCAACAAAGATCTCACTCCCCATACACAGATCGAAGCCATGGCAGCGGAATATGTTACGGCGATTCGAGCGTTCCAGCTAATCGGTCCTTATTATCTTGCCGGCTGGTCCATGGGTGGCGTGATTGCTTTTGAAATAGCCCGCCAACTCCAACAGCAAAAGCAGGTTGTGGCCATGCTGGCTATCTTTGATGCCGAAGCTCCTTTCGAGAAACCGGTTCAATACAACTGGGCTGTGCTGCTGGGAAGCTTTGTTACCGATTTGGGAATGTCCATGGAAACCGTTCGCGCATCATGGGACGAGATTGCGCCTCTTCCCCCGATGCAGCAGCTCAATCGCCTGTGGTCGCTGTCGAAGAAGCAAAAATTGGTGGCTGCCGACATGACACTGATGGCCTTCCGCCAACTTTTCGATGCTTTCAAGATGAATGCCCAAACCATGCGCAGTTACGTTGGCGGCCCATATCAGGGACGAATCGACTTGTTCAGCGCCGAAAAGCCCATTGAATATATCGGCAAGGAATCTCCCGAGAATTACGAATCTTATCTGGAACCTGGCAAGGGTTGGGACCGGCTGGCGGCGCAAGGCGTCCAGATCTATTCCGTGCCTGGCCAGCACTACACCATGATGCAGGAACCGCATGTCAAGACGCTGGCCGAAAAACTGCGC
The DNA here is from genome assembly GCA_035939495.1 of Candidatus Angelobacter sp. Lineage (GTDB taxonomy): Bacteria > Acidobacteriota > Terriglobia > Terriglobales > Acidobacteriaceae > Angelobacter. The sequence continues at coordinate 15,981 of DASZFU010000150.1, forward strand.
GCGTGCATTGACAATGCAGCAAAGGAATTCTAATCCATGAGCAATATATTGCAGCTGTTCGCCGTACTGCTTAAATGGTCGAGAGATGTGGGGCGCTCGCGCAGCGCCTTCATTTTCGCGGCGCTTGCAGGTGTGGTTGCCGGCCTTGGCAGCACCACGCTGATCGCCGTCATCAATTCCGTATTGGCCCACGGCGCATCGGTAAAGACTGTCTCTGCCTTTATCGGCTTGTGCGTGTTGATTCCGCTCAGCGGGTTTGTTTCCCAGGCCTTGCTCGTTCGTCTCACAGGCCAGGCGTCACGCGATCTGCGCATTCGGTTGTCGCAGCAGATTCTCGCTGCTCCCTATCGTCTTCTGGAAGAACTTGGCATACATCGGCTCCTGGCCACCATCACCGACGACATTCCCACGGTCACAGCCGGAATCACCAGTCTGCCGCTTTTGGGAACGCAGTTGGCCGTCATTGCCGGCGGCCTTGTGTATCTTGGATGGCTTTCGTGGCCGTTATTGCTTCTGGTTCTCGGCTACCTGGTATTAGGAATACTGACTTACCAACTGCCAACCATGAAGTCTGTACATCATTTTCGCCTGATGCGCGAAAACTGGGACGCCTCATGCAAGGGCTTTCGCGCTCTGACCGAAGGGACAAAGGAACTGAAACTGAATCGCGATCGCCGCGTTGCCTTCATGTCGCAGGAATTGGAGCCGGCCATTGATGGAGTATACAGGCACGGTGTTTTGGCGAACATCATCAGTACGGCTGCCGCCAATTGGGGACAGATTCTCTTCTTTGTATTCATAGGGCTGATTCTTTTTCTTACGCCCCGGATTGTTAAAGTTGATCATCAGACCCTGACCGGCTACACGTTGACGGTCTTGTTTATGATCTCTCCATTGGCGACGGTAATGAATACCCTTCCCATTCTGGGTCGTTCCTATGTTGCAGCCGAAAAGGTAAATGCGCTGGGTCTCTCGCTCGCTGCAAAATCTGCTGAAGGCATCGAACCGGTTAGGCAAACCCGGACGTGGAAGCAGCTCAAGCTGAGCCGTGTAACCCATCTTTATCGTCAGGAGGAAACTCCTGATGAGTTCCAATTGGGCCCAGTTGACCTGGTCTTTCAGCCTGGAGAAATTGTTTTTTTGATTGGGGGCAATGGAAGCGGTAAGACCACATTGGCCAAGCTCCTCATCGGTTTATACGAGCCGGACTCCGGCACAATTTCCCTCGACGGCAAAACCATCACTCTTGAGAATCGCGACGACTACCGCCAGCTTTTCTCTGTAGTTTTCTACGACTTCTTCTTGTTCGACCGTCTTTATGGCCTCGATCATCCTGAGTTGCAATCTCGAAGCGAGGAATATCTCCGCCAATTGCGGCTGGCACACAAGCTTCGCATCGAAAATGGAAAGCTTTCCACCATCGAATTGTCGCAAGGTCAGCGCAAACGTCTGGCATTGCTGACCGCCTATTTGGAAGATCGCCCAATCTACGTCTTCGACGAATGGGCTTCGGACCAGGACCCCGTATTCAAGCAGGTCTTCTACCGGGAAATCCTTGCCGATCTAAAAGCCAGGGGCAAGACGGTCATAGTGATCTCTCACGACGACCGCTACTACTCTGCCGCCGATCGAATTATCAAACTGGAACGCGGCCAAATCGTCTACGACAAGCAATCCGATGCTTCAAGTTATGAAATATCAGAAATTCCCACAACGGTAGGCTCATAGAACTTTGAAATTTAGAAAAATGTACTGGTTTTTACCGATGCCCTACCCCCTTGTCATCCTGAACGGAGCGCGGCGAAACGTCTGAACCACAAAAGTGATTGGCGCGCAGTGAAGGACCCCGAGAATGTATCCAGCTAAATTGCAGATACAAGGTGTTCTACCCAGGATTTTGTAGCTAGGCAAAGTGCATACAAGCATCTCTGGATAGCTCAGCCCTTGCACAACACAATCCAATAAATCAATGAGTATCGCTGGCTAGAAGCTAGAAGCCAGTAGCTAGCAGCTTTATACGGGCGACTCGTACGTCGAATTGCCGCCCGTTCCGCATTCATCTTTCATGTACCACCGCACAAGCTTCTGAATCGCAAAGGAGGATTCCTGCGTGACCAACAATAATCCAAAATACCTTACCAGAATTGACCAGATCACAACGATCAGCGCGGCCGAGAGAGAAGATCTGCGTCCGGTAACGGAAAAGTTCGTCTTTCGCACCAACGATTACTATCAGTCGCTTATTGACTGGGATGATCCTGGGGATCCCATCCGGCGGATCGTAATGCCGGAAGTTTCAGAGTTGGAAGGATTCGGCGCCTGGGACGCTTCCGACGAAGCATCGTTTACGGTGGTTCGCGGCTTGGAGCACAAATATCTCGATACCGCCTTGCTGCTGGTCAACAATGTGTGTGGAGCTTATTGCCGTTTTTGTTTCAGGAAACGTTTGTTCACCAACGATAATGACGAAGTTACCAACGACATCAGCCAGGCTATCCCGTACTTGCAGGAACATAAAGAGATCAACAATGTGCTGCTCACAGGTGGCGATCCCCTGATTCTGTCGACGGGGAAACTTGAAAAGATCATTCACCAAATTCGGCAAATTGACCATCTGAAGATCATCCGCATCGGCAGCAAGATACCGGCGTTTAATCCCTACCGCATCATCAACGATCCATCGCTGCTGGAGATGATCAGCAGATACAGCACCACGCACAAAAGAATCTACATCATGGCGCACTTCAATCATCCCCGGGAGCTAACCGACGTTGCCTTGCAAGGCATTGCGCTCCTGCAGAAGGCAGGAGCCACGGTTGTGAACCAGTCTCCAATGATTCGCGGTGTCAATGACAATCCCGACACCATCAGCACCTTGTTTAACTTTTTGTCGTTTAATGGAGTGCCTCCTTACTACATGTTTATCTGCCGCCCAACTGCGGGCAACAGGCCATTCATGGTCCCTATCGAAGAGGCGCTCGAAATCTTCGAACAATCACGCCGCACCCTCTCCGGCTTGGCGAAACATGCGCGGCTCTGTATGTCTCATAAGACCGGCAAGATCGAAGTTGTAATGAGAATCGGTGATCAGATCGTGTTTCGCTATCACCGCGCCCCAAATCCGAAAAACCGGGGCCGCGTCACGATCTTTGACAGCAATCCCGAAGCCTGCTGGTTCGACGATTATCTCCAGGGCACAGAGGACCATCTCGACTTCTCCGAAGCAGCCGTTGCCGCGGACGCCGTATAGGTTGCATGGAATAAAAGTCTAGGTTCCCCCACCTTTGGATGGGCGATATTCTCAACTCAAACCCCTAAAATTGATGCTGTCTGACAGCCGCGCTGCCAGTCTAATTACCAGGACGAGGGCCGGGTATTTGGTTTCAAATTATCAAATTGCCAACTTACCCAATTGCCAAATTCTTGACGAGAACGGACTGCATGTCTTAAGACGTGAACAAAATTCGCGCAATAGCTTGCATAACGACCAAAAAAGGAAGGCTACTATGTTTCGCGATCTTCAACAGGACATTCGCTTTGGTTTTCGCCAATTGCGAAAGAAGCCTGCCTTCACAGCAGTTGCGGTGCTCACTCTTGCGTTGGGCATCGGTGTTACTACAGCCATTTTTAGCCTCATCAATGGGATTCTGCTTCGGCCACTGCCTTATCACGACCCGGATCACATTGTCCGGATGGTACAGGCATATCCGGAAAAAGGTCTCGATAGTTGGCGCATGTCGCCGGCAAATTTTGCCTCGTATCGTGATCGCTCTACGGTTTTTTCCTCCGCTGCCGCTTTTTGGACAACCGGCGTCAATATGACTGGCGGAGAAAAGCCCGAGCGCCTTCAAGCAGCCAAGGTTACAGCCGACTTCTTCAAGGTCATGGGTGTAGATCCCATCTTGGGATCTGGCTTCCGTTCCGAACACGATGTTCCTGGCAAGAACAACGTATGCGTCCTTAGTTATGGATTCTGGCAACGCTACTTTGGCGGCGATCCCCAGATCGTAGGCAAGGCCATCACCTTGAACAATGTTTCATCTGAGGTTCTGGCGGTGATGCCGGAAAGCTTCGCATTTCCCGTGCCTGAAACTGAAGTCTGGATGCCGCTCGGACTGAACCCCCAGGCAACGCATCCGTATTTCCTGACCTTGGTGGGACGTCTCAAGCCTGGCAGTCAGCCATCCACCGCCCAGGCCGAAACCACAAATATCTTGCGGAGTGACGGGCAAAAGGATCCACACATGGTAGGGCGTGATGATCCGCCTCCACCGGGAGCGGGTTTGAAGACCCTGGTGGTTCCACTCAAGGAAGCCATCGTTGGCAAGACCAGGACGCCGCTTTTGATTCTGCAATTCGCGGTTGCGTTTATTCTCCTGATCGCATGCGCCAATGTCGCCAATCTGCTTATGAGTCGCAGCACAGTGCGCAGCCGTGAGATTGCTTTGCGTTGTGCCTTGGGCTCATCACCACGGCGTGTAATCAAACAGTTGCTCACGGAAAGCGTGTTGCTTGCCTTTGCTGGAGCCATTCCCGGAATCGCATTGGCGTGGGGAATCGTTCGCGTGCTGAGCCACCTGCCGCTTCCCGGCATTCCTCGCTTAGATCAGGTAACGATCAATGGCATTGTGCTTGCCTTTGTGATGGCTCTTTCGATTGTGACCGGACTGATTTTCGGACTGGTTCCCGCGATTCGAACTTATCGTTTAGGACTTGCCGGCTGTACCAATGAAATTCAGAAGGGAAGCAGTGCCCGGTCGAATCGCTGGACGAATCTCGCTCTCGTCGGCGGACAGATCGCTCTTTGCCTGGTTCTTCTTGTAGGTGCAGGCCTGGTGCTCAAGAGCCTCCGGCGTTTGCTGGCCGTCGATCCAGGATTCCAAACAACCAACACGCTCACCATGCTGCTACCCGTGACCAACCAGAAATATCCTGACTCAACACGGCAGGTTCAGTTCTATCAAAACCTGTTGGCCCAGGTGCGCGCTGTGCCGGGCGTGGTCAATGCAGCCGTTTCCACCAACCTGCCTCTAGGAGGCGAAGAGGAATCAGATGGCTATATCGTCGAAGGGCATGAACCGGCGCCCGGAAGCGATCCAACACAGGCGGCGCTACGGACAGTTAGCCCCGGATATTTTCAGGCCATGGGCATGTCGATTGATCGTGGACGTGATTTCCTCGATACCGACGTTGAAAACAAGCCTCTCGTCGTAGTCGTGGATGAGACCCTGGCTCGCCGCTATTTCTCTGATGGCGATGCCCTCGGCAAACGTGTCCGCACCACGGGCGATCCGCCATGGCTCACAATCGTGGGTGTCGTGAACGGAGTGAAAGATCAGAACCTGGCTGACGAGATGCAGCCCCACATCTATTTCCCACATGGCCAACAACCTGCGCTGAGGATGTATCTGGTAGTTCATAGTGCAGGCAATCCCACGATGGTAAGCTCCGGAGTAATCCGGAAGATTCAGGAAATGGACGCAGATGTGCCGGTGTTCGCAGTCCGAAGCATGCAGGACATCGTTGATCGCACGCTTACCAGCCAGAAGCTAACGGATATCTTGCTGACCAGCTTTGCTGCCCTCGCGTTGGTGCTCGCTGCCATTGGCATTTACGGTGTGATGTCGATCTTCGTTACAAGCCGCACCCGCGAATTCGGCATCCGTCTAGCCGTCGGTGCGCAACCGGCAAACCTCCTGGTATCCGTGCTGCGCCAAGGATTAGCTCTCACGTTAGCGGGCATTGGGATTGGACTAGTAGGAGCTTTCATCTTCGCTCGCGCCATCTCCACTCTGCTCTTCAACGTGAGCACCACGGATCCCACCGCTTTCCTGGGCGTTCCACTACTGTTAGTCACCGTGGCCCTGATAGCGTGCTATTGGCCCGCCCGAAGGGCAGCGGGAACCAATCCACTCGTAGCCTTACGTTACGAATAAAAGCTTCGTCAACAAATGTTATGAATGAAAAAGCTTAACCCTACAAAAACAAGTCGTCATCTCGAGGGTCTCCCAACGCGCCAGCGGTGGGAGACTGGAGGGACCTTGCGTTGAGCTGTCATTAACTTGAGAGATTAGTCGTGTGTGAAGACGAGTAACAGGGCATGACTTCAGTCGTGCCGCAAAACCACCATGAAATGGGCTTCAGCCCCTGCGTACGGTCGGGAATTTGTTGTGCAGAATTGATCCCAAAAATGTTGCTGCGCTCTCTCAGCTCTCTGCGGTAACTCTCTATTCCAATAAAGGAATTCATATGAACTTAATAGGTGTGGTCGGAGCTGGTGTCATGGGCATCGGCGTGGCCCAGAACCTCTCTGAAACCGGCCATCACGTGGTTCTGGTGGACATCAATGCAAAGCAGTTGGAAAAAGCTCGCGCTGCCATCCGCAATAATCTTCGCATGAAGACTTTCTTTGACAAGAAGGCAGGCGGAGAAAAACCAGATGCGGTTTTGGGAAGAATCTGCTTCACTTCCGACTTCACAGAGCTGGACAAGGTCGAGTTTGTGATCGAAAACGTAGTGGAAAAATGGTCGGTCAAAGAAGAGGTCTACCGTCGGCTCGATTCCATTTGTCCACAGGACTGCGTTTTTGCCGCGAATACCTCGGCGATCTCAATCACCCGCATTGCTTCCGCTACCGCCAGGCCCGACCGCATTCTCGGTATGCATTTCATGAATCCGGTCCCTTTGAAATCCATGGTTGAAGTGATTCGAGGTCACCACACATCTCCGGCAACCATCGAGACAGCCAAATCCCTGTTAGCAAGCATGGGAAAGGAATGCATCGTGGTGAACGATATGCCCGGATTTGTCTCCAACCGGGTCCTGATGCTCACCATCAATGAAGCTATTTTCCTGGTTCAGGATCAGGTTGCTGCAGCGGAAGATGTAGATCTGCTATTCAGAAAATGCTTCGGCCACAAGATGGGACCGTTGGAAACGGGAGACCTGATTGGACTAGACACAATTCTTTACTCGCTTGAAGTTCTTTACGAAAGCTACAACGACGACAAATATCGCCCTTGTCCTCTCCTCAAGAAGATGGTGCACGCCGGCCTGCATGGGCGCAAGAGCGGACAAGGTTTCTACAACTATGAGCAGGTTTCCATAGCAACAGCAAGTTAGGAGGAAACGTGGAGGACCGAAAGATCAGGATTAAAGCATTTCTGGGTGGATTCTTCAACAGCCAGAATCTGGGCGACGATCAGGATATCTTTGCCTTGGGCTTCGTGAATTCGCTGCTGGCCATGCAGCTTGTCAGCTTTCTCGAAAAGGAATTTGAAATCGCCATCGAGGATCAGGACCTCGACTTTGAAAATTTCAAGACCGTAAACAATATGGCTGTCCTGGTGGAGCGTAAGCGATCTGCAATGCTGGCTTCAGCCTGAGCACAGGGAGAAGTTGGTGGTCCAAGCAGTTGAAAATCCGGTAATGAAGATGGAACTCTCTCCGGCGCAGAAGGAAGCTCGGCTGCGCTTTAGGGGGTTCGTCCAGGAGCACATTCGCCCTTATGCGGCGCAGTGGGACCGTGATGAGGCTGTGTCTCCCCAGGTCATCGATCACCTGCGTGCCCTCGGATATCTCGGCGCCCCCGTAAGGCGTTCGGAAGGCAGTATGGATCCGATTACCTACGGTCTTCTGACGGAAGAAATTGCCCGGGGATGTTCCTCGGTCCGCTCTCTATTGACTGTTCACGACATGGTCTCGATCGGCATCTGGCGCTGGGGTTGTGCCGAATTAAAAGCAGAATTTGCCGAGTCCGTCGCTCACGGAGATATTCTTTGCGCGCTCGCGCTCTCCGAGCCTGAGGCTGGAAGCGATGCAGCCAACGTGGCTACAGAAGCCGTACTCGAAGATGGCGAATACGTTCTCTCGGGAACCAAGAGGTGGACTACGTTTGGTCAGATTGCCGATCTCTTTCTTGTGTTGGCAAGATGCGAGGAGAAGCTGACTGCTTTCCTCGTTCCGGCCAACACTCCTGGGGTAAGCCGCAAACCCATGAGCGGCATCATCGGTACTCGTGCTTCTCTTTTGGCCGAAATAATCTTCGATGATTGTCGCGTGCCGAAACACTACATGGTGGGCAAGGTTGGTTTTGGCCTTTCCCATGTAATCTCTACGGTCCTCGATCATGGACGCTACAGCGTGGCCTGGGGATCGGTCGGCATCGCCCAGGCATGTCTGGATGCATGTCTGAATTACACCAGCAGCCGCCGGCAATTCGGATGTGCTCTGCGAGACCATCAGCTCGTGCAAAGAATGCTTACGGAAATGATTGTTCATACTCGGGCGGCCCGCTTGCTGTGCTATCGCGCCGGCTATCTGCGCTCCATTGGCGATCCGGGAGCCTACGCTGAGACGCTGGTCGCCAAGTACTTCGCCTCCAGGACCGCTGTGCGCTCAGCCAACGATGCTGTCCAACTCCATGGGGCCAACGGGATGTCCGATGAATATCCCGTTGGCCGTTACTTGCGCGACGCAAAAGTAATGGAGATCATCGAAGGCAGCACCCAGATCCAGCAGGTTGCAATCGCCAAATCTCCACTAGCGGAAATCTAGAAAGGCGCAACAAATGAGCCAGCACACCATAACATTAGAAGAGCCAACAGCAGATCGTTCCTCCATTCCCAAGAAGAAATCAATCAAGCTGGTTGTGTGGGACCTTGACAACACTCTCTGGAATGGAACGCTGCTTGAAGGGGACAAGGTCCAGCTTCGTCCAGGCGTTCGCGAGCTGCTTACGCTCTTCGATCGGCGTGGAATTCTTCAGTCTGTTGCCAGTAAGAACGATCACCAGGCCGCCTGGAACAAACTCAAGGAACTCGGCGTCAGCGAGTACTTTCTTTACCCACAGATCAATTGGAACGCCAAGGCCGGCAACATTCGGTCCATCGTGCAAGACATCAATATTGGAATGGACACAGTTGCCTTCATCGACGATGACCGCTTTGAGCGCGAAGAAGTCGCCCATTCTCTTCTTGAAATATTGGTCCTCGATGCCGTCGAGACGGCCGGATTGGGTGACCGGAAGGAATTCATCCCTTCATTCATTACCGAAGACTCGGCCCGCCGTCGCGCGATGTACCAGGCTGACCTTGAGCGCAAACAGGCAGAAGAAAGTTTCAACGGACCAAGCGAAGAATTTCTTGCTTCCCTCAAGATGAAGTTTGTAATCGCCAGGGCCCGCGAAGAAGACTTGCAGCGGGCCGAAGAACTGACAGTTCGTACCAACCAGCTCAATACTACTGGCTACACATATTCGTACAACGAATTGACAAGATTCAGCAGATCGAGCGGCCATCTGCTGCTGGTTGCAAGTCTCGACGACCGCTTCGGTACTTATGGCAAGATCGGCCTGACGCTGATAGAGAAATCGCCTGACCTCTGGACAATCAAATTGCTGTTGATGTCATGCCGTGTAATGTCCCGCGGCGTAGGAACGTTGCTCATCAACCAGCTCCTCATGATGGCCCGCGATTATGGCGTCCGTCTCCAAAGCGAATTCCGTCCAAACGGACGCAACCGCATGATGATGATCACCTATAAATTCGGCGGCTTCAAAGAAGTCGATCAGCGTGGCGGCATAACCATTCTTGAACACAACCTCGAGCATATCCAACCTCACCCTCAATGGGTTGAGCTTACAGTTGATGTAGAGCACCGCACGGCAAGCCGCAGAACGTGGAATAAGGAGCAACGGTGACATGTTCAGACCAGGAAGATCAATCAAACTTTGGCTGGGACTGCTCTTTCTGTCCATCCACGCCGCGTGTTCCTTAACTTCTGGCGCTTCCCCAACTTCTGACCCCCAGGCGGAACGTATCGCCAAGCTCGAGCAGAGCGTCACCGACGCCAAGAGCTCCGCCGACAACTCCTGGATGCTGACCAGCTCCGCTCTCGTCCTGATGATGACCGGGCCTGGGTTGGCTCTCTTCTATGGCGGCTTGGTGCGTAAGAAGAATGTGTTGTCGACGATGATGCAGAGCTTTGCCATGATGGCCATCGTCACTGTGGTTTGGGCAATCATCGGTTACAGTCTTTCGTTTGGCGAGGGCAATAGCTTCATCGGCAACCTGCACCATGTTTTCTTGCGAGGGATCGGGTTGCAGCCAGACCCTGACTATTCGGGAACCATTCCGCAGCAGACCTTCATGGTCTATCAGTTGATGTTCGCCATCATCACCCCTGCGCTCATCACTGGTGCTTTCGCCGAGCGCATGAAATTCAGCGCCATGGTGCTCTTCATGACGCTGTGGTCGCTGGTGGTGTATGCGCCCATGGCCCACATGGTTTGGGGCAAGGGCGGATTGCTCAACGCTGCCCTTGGTGGAAGATTCCCAATTCTGGACTTCGCCGGCGGCACGGTGGTGCATATCACGTCGGGCATTTCAGCTTTGGTGTGTGCGATCTATCTTGGCAATCGCATGGGGTATCCGCATGAACCTATACGTTCGCATAGTTTGGTTCTGAGCTTTATCGGCGCATGTATGTTGTGGGTCGGCTGGTTCGGCTTCAACGCCGGTAGCGCTCTCAGCGCGGGAAGCCTGGCCACCAGCGCCTTCGTTGCTACACACTTTGCCGCAGCCGCCGCGGTCGTCGGTTGGGGTGGGGCCGAATGGCTTCGCAACGGCAAGCCCAGCGCACTCGGAGCCATCTCCGGGGCTGTCGCCGGACTAGTAGCGATCACTCCGGCCGCCGGGTTTGTCGGGGCAATGGCAGCATTGGCCATCGGCTTCAGCGCCGGCATCTTCTGCTATTTGATGGTCGTCCACGTAAAGGCCCGGCTTGGCTACGACGATTCACTTGACGCCTTCGGTGTTCACGGCGCAGGCGGCACCATCGGAGCTTTGCTGACAGGTGTCTTTGCTTCCCGAGCCATCAATCCCATGTTCAAGGACCCGCAGGGAAATCCTCTACCCTCCGGCCTGCTTGAGGGGAATTTCGGACAACTACTGAACCAGTTGATCGGCGTCACAATCGCCTGTGTGCTGGCAGCCGTAGGAACAGTCGTAATCCTGAAAATCGTGGATGTGCTAGTTGGACTCAGAGTATCGACCGACCACGAAATCCAGGGTCTTGACCTTTCGCAGCATGGCGAAGAAGGCTACGCCTGGGAAATCCCGGCGTGACCTTGGTGCAATCGGGCTAATAAGCTCCGGAGAAACACAAATGCAGGCACTTCTCGTATTAGAAGATGGACGCTCTTTTCGTGGCAAAGCCAATGGAGCCAAGATCGAAGGTTATGGAGAAGTTGTCTTCAACACCTCGATCACAGGATACCAGGAGATCTTTACTGATCCCTCGTATTCCGGCCAGATCGTCGTGCTCACCAATCCGCAGATTGGCAACTACGGCACGAACCCCGATGACAATGAGTCTCGGCGTCCTTACATTGAAGGACTCATTGTCCGCGAGTTTTCTCCAATATGCTCCAATTGGCGTTCGCATCAGGTTACCGATGAATATTTGGAAGAGTTCAAGATTCCCGTAATCTCCGGCATCGATACCCGCGCTCTCGTCCGCCACCTTCGCACCTACGGAGTCATGCGCGGAGTGATCTCATGCACTGAATTGGATGTGCAGAAGCTCGTAGCTCAAGTCCGAGCCATTCCCAAAATGGATGGCACAGACCTGGCCCAGGTCGTTACTACCAAAAGAAGATACGAATGGGACCTCGGCTCGCAGGAAGCAGTGTCGCGAATTTCCACTCGCGTGGCGCGCTCTGGCGAGTGGACTCCACGCTACCACGTCGTAGCTTACGACTTCGGCATCAAGCACAATATTTTGCGTATGTTGGCCGATGCCGGATGCCGCATGACTGTTGTTCCGGCAAAGACCAGCGCCGAAGAAGTCCTTGCTCTCAGCCCTGACGGCATATTTCTTTCAAACGGTCCCGGCGATCCCGAACCGTGCACCTATGCGCGCGACAACATACGCAGGCTCATGGGCAAAGTCCCGATCTTCGGTATCTGCCTGGGACATCAGTTAATCGGCCTGGCCCTGGGTGGAAAAACCTACAAGTTGAAACATGGACACCACGGTGGAAATCATCCAGTAAAAAATCTTGAGACCGGCAAGATCGCGATCACGGCCCACAATCACAATTTTGCCGTCGATCCCGGCTCGCTAAAAGAATCCGAAGTGATCAAGACGCATATCGATTTGAACGACAACACGCTGGAAGGTCTCCGCCATCGCACCTTGCCGCTCTTCAGTGTGCAGTACCATCCCGAAGCCGCTCCTGGACCACACGACTCACGTCATCTCTTTGAAGATTTCGTCCACATGATGGCTCAGTTCAAGAAGGACAAACTGTACGAGCTAGCTTACGCGTAAATCCCTGGGAAAAAACCTATGCCCCGACGCAATGACATCTCAAAAATCCTGATCATCGGCTCTGGTCCTATCGTGATCGGCCAATCGGCTGAATTTGATTACTCCGGCACTCAGGCTTGCAAAGTGTTGAAGAGCGATGGCTATGAAGTTGTGCTGTGCAATTCGAATCCGGCCACCATTATGACGGACCCGGAAGTTGCGGATCGCACCTACATCGAGCCTCTCACCAAAGCCTATTTGGAGCGGATCATCGCTCTCGAAAAAGAGATGATGATCGACGGTTCGGGCAAGCTTGCGCTGCTTCCGACTGTTGGTGGCCAAACTGCTTTGAACCTGGCCGTGGAACTGGCCGACAGCGGAGTGTTGGAGCGTTACCAGGTCGAACTGATTGGCGCCCAGTTGAATGCCATCAAGATGGCTGAAGACCGGCTGCTCTTCAAGGATGCCATGGTCAAGATAGGTCTGGATGTCCCCAAGTCTGCGCTGGTCAACAACCTGAAAGATGGGCTGGAGTTTTCCGACAAGATTGGTTATCCAGTCATTCTCCGTCCATCATTCACTCTTGGTGGGACCGGCGGCGGCATAGCGTACAACCGTGAAGAATTGCTGGAGTTGCTCGCTCGTGGCATCGATCTTTCCCCTGTCCATGAAGTGTTGATTGAAGAGTCCGTCCTCGGTTGGAAGGAGTACGAACTCGAGGTAATTCGCGATCTCGATGACAACGTGGTCATCATCTGTTCCATCGAGAACTTCGACCCGATGGGCGTCCATACTGGTGATTCCATCACTGTTGCGCCGGCCCAGACCCTTACCGATCGTGAATACCAGTTGATGCGCGATGCCGCCATCAGCGTAATCCGTGAGATCGGAGTTGAAACCGGTGGCTCGAACATCCAGTTTGCCGTAAACCCTGATACGGGCCGCATGGTGGTGATCGAGATGAATCCACGAGTTTCGCGTTCTTCGGCGCTGGCCTCGAAAGCTACTGGTTTCCCCATCGCCAAGATTGCCGCCAAGCTGGCCGTTGGTTACAAGCTCGACGAGATTCCTAATGACATCACGCGAAAAACACCAGCCTGCTTTGAGCCTACGATTGACTATGTCGTAGTAAAGATTCCCAAATGGCAATTTGAAAAATTCTCAGGCGCCAGTAATTGCCTCGGCCCACAAATGAAATCGGTTGGCGAGGTCATGGCCATCGGTCGCACATTTAAGGAAGCCTTGATGAAGGGCATACGTTCGTTGGATACCGGCACGAAAACCCGCTCGGAAGCCGTTGATCCAAAGGTCCTGACGCAGCGCCTGGTGACTCCGCAACCTGAGCGCCTTAACTGTCTTCTTCACGCCTTTTCCCAGGGCATGCCGGTGAAACAGGCGCATGAATTGACCGATATTGATCCCTGGTTCCTCTTCCAGTTAAAGGAAATTGCGGGAAAACTCACTGAGGTCTCAGAGAATTCGGTTGAGTCCATTCATCCCGAATCGTTGCGCGAGGCCAAACGCATGGGCATCTCCGATGAGCGGTTGGCCCTGGCATTAAAGAGCAGCGCCGAAAATGTTCGCAGGCTACGCGACCAACACGGCATCTGGCCGGTGTATAAGCTAGTCGATACGTGCGCTGCAGAGTTTGAAAGCTTCACTCCTTATCTTTATTCCACATATGAAGAGGAAGACGAAGCTCCTCCAACCAACCGCAAAAAAGTGATGATTCTCGGCAGCGGCCCGAACCGCATTGGGCAGGGAATCGAATTCGATTACTGCTGCTGCCACGCCGCATTCGCCTTACGGGACGACGGCTACGAAACCATCATGGTCAACTGCAATCCCGAGACGGTATCGACTGATTACGATACGAGCGACCGTCTTTACTTCGAGCCATTGACTCTGGAAGACGTTCTAGCCGTCTATCACCACGAAGTTCGCGATGGAGCCTCGGTTGAAGTCATTGTCCAGTTTGGCGGCCAGACGCCCCTCAATCTCGCTTTGCCTTTGCAGGCCGAGGGCGTCCAGATCATTGGCACGTCCCCTGAGTCCATTGATCTTGCCGAAGACCGCCAGCGGTTCGGCAAACTTCTTCAAGAATTGCAAATTGCCCAACCGCCGGGCCGGATCGTACATGGCGTGGAGGCGGCTGTGGCTGCAGCGAGACAGGTTGGTTATCCGGTGCTCGTTCGCCCCTCCTATGTTCTGGGCGGGCGCGCGATGGCAATTGCCTACGACGATGAAAGTGTTGTGCGCTACATGAAAGAGGCCGTGGAATATTCAGCCGACCGTCCGGTACTGATCGATCATTTCCTGGAAGATGCAATTGAAGTCGACGTAGATGCTCTTTCCGATGGCGAAGACGTTGTGATTGCGGGCATCATGCAACACATTGAAGAAGCCGGTATCCATTCAGGGGATTCCTCGTGCGTCTTGCCGTCGATAACACTATCGAGGCACGTTCTCGATTTGATTCGCAAGTGGACCTTCCAGCTTGCGAGGGCATTAAAGGTCGTGGGGTTGATGAACATTCAGTTTGCGGTGCAAAACGGCGACGTCTATGTGCTGGAAGTAAACCCGCGCGCATCACGCACTGTCCCATATGTCTCCAAAGCAACCAACGTCCAACTGGCAAAGATCGCGGTGAAGCTCATGACCGGGAGAAAACTCAGTGAGCTGCTTCCCGATCATGTTGCCGAAAGCGCGGATTTGTCTCCAGCAGCCGGATACTTTGTGAAGTCGCCGGTGTTCCCCTGGTCGAAGTTCCCAGGTGTTGATGCCGTCCTGGGACCCGAGATGAGGTCAGTCGGAGAGGTCATGGGATCCGCCGATACCTTCGGTGAGGCATTCGCAAAGGCCCAGCTTTCCGCCGGACATAAACTGCCACAGAGCGGCACCCTTTTTATGAGCATGGAAAGCTGCCATCAACACCCGGCTGCTCAACTGGCCCGCAAATTTGCCGAACTGGGCTTCAGCATTGCGGCCACTCACGACACCGCGGATCATCTGGAAAAAGCCGGCTTGCGCGTCGAGCGCGTGTACAAAGTGAAAGAAGGACGTCCGAACGTCGTTGATCTGATCAAAAGAGACCAAGTCCAACTCGTGCTCGATACTACGCGAGGCCAGGAGCCGTGGTTTGACCACAAGGCTGTCCGGCAAGCTGCGATCACCCATCGCATTCCAACCATCACTACCGTAGCCGCAGCCTGGGCCGTTGCCGAAGGCATCTCAGCCCTACAGCGCAATGAGTTGAACGTTCGCTCTCTCCAACAATGGCACCAAGAGGAGAACATCTACGAGTTACTGGCCTACGCGTAGAAAAACTCAAAGATTTCCAACACTCTTCCCGGGCAGCAGCGCGGGAAGAGTGGAAAGATCGTATTAACCGCCGAGAGGCGGTTTTTGTTTTTGCAGAGATGTCTCCGCTCCACAACCCCCTGTCATCCCGTCTATGACTACGACGGCTCCTGTCAAGCTAAAAAAAGACAGACGGGGGTATCGCGTTGAAAATGGTGTCAAGGGCGGCGCGTTCTTGGCGCCGTTCATCTCGACCCTTGACGCCATTTTCAACGCCC